>CAYWRI010000001.1:0-43293 GCA_964461035.1 uncultured Methanosarcinales archaeon
TGAGTATTGGTTTAATGTGTCTCATTTTACTAATTTTAGTCTTAGTGGTGAATTGGTAGAGCCTGAAGATGAGTTTTATTGTGGGGCGAGTATTGATACTTCTGGCGTTCATAGGATGTCTGAGAATTTGGATTGTAATTTTAGTGATGACACTTTTGGCAATAAAGTTATTAATGTCATTGCTAATGATGTTGTGGTTGATTGTAATGGTTTTACTATTACTGCTAATGCTTCAGGTATGAATATTTATGATAATTATGTTTTTTATGTTAATGGGTATAATAATGTTTCTTTTAGGAATTGTAATGTTTTGTTTGATGGTGTTGATAATGTTTACGTTAATTCTGTTTTTATTTTTCTTTATTCTAATTTTGGCAGTGTTGTTAATTCGAGTGTTGTGACTTTTGCTTCGAATACAAATGGTGTTTATTTTTACCATTCTGAGTTTGGTAGTGTTGTTGATAGTGGTGTTGTGACTTCTGGTTATGATTCTAATGGTGTTTATTTTGATTATTCTGAGTTTGGTAGTGTTGTTGATAGTAGTGTTATGACTTACGACGAGGTTGGTTCGTCAAGTATTGTTTTTTATTCTTCTAATAATGGGTTTGTGAAGAATGGTTTGTTGTCCTCTAATTATCTTGATGTTAGTTTTAGAAGTAGTAATAATGTTTGTCCTGTTAATGTTTCTTTTGTGAATGTTGAGTTGTATCCTTCTAGTGTTGGTTCTGATTGCGATGTTGATACGGGTAGTAATAGTTTTGTTTGGTTTGATGATGATGCTAGGGTTGAGTGGTTGATTCCTAATAATGTTTCTTTTAATGGTGATGTGCATTTTGGTTTGGGTCAAGGTATTACTTTAGAAAATAATTTGGTTGATGTGGATGTTTCTGCTTTTGGTAGTTCAGGTTTTAATCATAGTGCCAATTTAAGTTTTTATGATTTGAATTTTGTTGGCACTCTAAATCCTTTGATGGATGGTGCTGCTTGTGGTGATGTTTGTGGTCCTGTTAGTAATGTTGGCGATGAGTATTGGTTTAATGTGTCTCATTTTACTAATTTTAGTTTGGATATTACTATTCTTTCGTTTCTTGAAAACTTCTATTGCGGTATGGATATTAATGAATCAGGCGTTCATACTATGTCTGAGAATTTGGATTGTGATTTTAGTGAGGGGGATTATCAGAATGTTGTTAATGTTAGCGCGAGTGATGTTGTGGTTGATTGTGCCGGTTTTAATGTTAGTGCTAATGCTTCTGGCATGAATGGTTATAATAGAGTTTTTTATGTTAATGGGTATAATAATGTTTCTTTTAGGAATTGCACTGTTGAGTTGGAAGGTGATGAGTTTCTTGTTACTGATTATGGATTTAGTTTTTATAATTCTGATTACTCAAGTGTTGTTGATAGTAGTGTTGTGACTTTTGGCGATCATTCTGAAGGTGTTTGTTTTAATAATTCTGATTACTCAAGTGTTGCGGGTTCGAGTGTTCTGACTTTTGGTTCTAATGCAATGGGTGTCCGTTTTTTGTCTTCTGTTAATGGTGTTGTTGCGGATTCGATTGTTGTCACTTTGGGCACTGATGCGCAGAGTGTTTATTTTGGGTCTTCTGTTAATGGTGTTGTTGCGGATTCGAGTGTTGCAACTTCTGGTGATGATTCTTGGGGTGTCCATTTTTTGTCTTCTGTTAATGGTGTTGTTGTTGATAGTAGTGTTCTGACTTTTGGTTTTAATGCGGAGGGTATTCTTTTTTCTTCTTCTGAGTTTGGTAGTGTTGTGAATTCGAGTGTTGTGAGTTCAGGCAATCATGCGAATGGTGTTAAGTTTGGTCGTTCTGAGTTTGGTAGTGTTGCGGATTCGAGTGTTGTGACTTATGAAGATGACGCATATGGTATTTATTTTAGTGATTCTGATAATGGAGTTATTGCGGATTCGAGTATTGTGACTTCTGGGCATAGTTCGGAGGGTGTTGTTTTTTCCCATTCTAATTTTAGTGTTGTAGAAAATAGCTTTTTGTTTTCAAAACAGAGTGATGATGTTTTTCTTAATAATGATCAAGATTGTTCTTCTAATAACATGTTCTATAATTCGGTGTTGAATTCTTCTAGTGTTCGTTCTAATTGTGATGTTGATACAGGTAGTAATAGTTTCGTGTGGTTTAATGATAATGCAAGGGTTAAGTGGGCGATTCCTAATAATGTTTCAGTTGTTGGTGAGGGAGCTTTAAGTTTGAATGATAATTTTGTTTTTTCCCCTAATTTTATTGATGTTGTTGGTGTTGAGTCTTGGAATCAAGTTCCTGCTAATTTGTATTTTAATAATTTAATAGGTAATTTTAATTCTGTTTTGATGAATGGTGTTCCTTGTGGTGTTGCTTGTGGCGATATTGTTTATAATGGTGATTATCTTTATAGTGTGGCTGTTGATCATTTTACTAATTTTAGTTTGAATGGTTCTTTTGTTTCTTGGGTTGTTGAGCCTGTTGATCAGGTTGTTACTTTTTATGAGGATTTTGTTTATGATGTTGATGCTGTTGGTTCTTCAAGTGTACGTTATTTTTTGTCTGGTGATGATTTTGATAGGTTTGTGATTGATCTTTCTAGTGGTGTGATAAGGAATAATACTAATTTGGAATTAGGTGAAACTTATACTTTTAATGTTGAAGCGAGTAATAGTGAGTCTAGAAAAAATCTGAGTCAGGAGATTGATGTAAGTGTTGTTTATACTATTGATTTTGATAATGAATTATCTTCTAATTTTGATGATGTTTTAGTTGTTAATATTACTAATTTGACTTTAGGTGTTCAGGGTATTGGGTTTGTTAAATTTTTGAATACTTCTTTTAATATGTCTAACGTTACTTTGGATTTGTTTGCTGAAGTTAGTAATAATTTTGTTTCTGTTGATTCTGTTGCTATGCCTTTTGTTAGTGGTTCTGATGCGAATATTCAATTACAAAATCTTAATTTTAATAATCCTCAAGTTTTTAGGAATGGTGTCGCTTGTGGCGGTGTTTGTGATGTTAATTTTAATGATGGTACTGTTTTAGATTTTAATGTTTCTTCTTTTTCTTATTATTCTGCTGATGATTATTGTGGTAATAGCGTTTGTGAGGCTGATGAGTCTTGTTCTTCGTGTTCTGCTGATTGTGGTACTTGTGGAGGTGGAGGCGGAGGCGGCGGTAATGGTGGCGGCAGCTTTTATTATTGTGGTGATGGTGTTTGTGATTCTAGCGAGACTTGCGAAAGCTGTCCAGATGATTGCGGTTCTTGTGGTAATGGAGTTAGTCTTTACTGTGGTGATGGAATTTGTAATAATGGAGAGTCTTGTTCTTCGTGTTCCAGAGATTGTGGTACTTGTGAAACTGATATTCCTCCTCTTCAAGCAGGGACTAATAATACTAATACCTCTGATGAAGATCAGCAGTCTACAGAAGAAATTGAATCACGGCAAGGAATTATTGAGTTTTTTAGTAAGTTATTTGATAGTACAATTTTTTGGATTGTTGTAGGTATTTTAGGCGTCTTAATCGTGGGTAATGCAGTTATTATTCTTGTAAAAAGAGTAAAAACAGATATTAGGAACTCTAAGAATAATGTTTCAGAATCAAATGCTCAGAACAGATTACATAATAGTAATAATAATAATAGTAATGCAACTAACAATCTGAAAGTTGAAACAGGAATTAATTTAACCAGAACGACTCAGACTTCCAAACAGCCTAAACAGTATTATCCTCAAGAAAGCATTAAAAAATTAGATAAATACATTTCTCTTGAACTTGACAGAAATGTTCTAGAACAAAGCATTATTAAGTCTTTACTAAGTGTTGGTTGGGCCAGATTTATTGTTGAGGGTGAATTTAAAAAAATATCTTTATTAAAATTGAAAAATAATACGAATCTCAAAATTGATAGTTCTATTCAGAATGCTTTGTTGGCAGGTATGAATAAGAATCAAATTTTTTCCTCTCTTATTTCTAAAGGTTATAATGCTGATGTTGTTAAAAGAAAACTACAGAATTTAAACTATTCTCATATGATTAGTGATACTAAAACGGCAAGTGTAGATAAAGATGCTGATTTAAAATTATATGTTACTGATGAAAGAAAAAGCGGATTTACAGATGCTCAAATCAAACAAAAATTGTTATCAGTTGGTTGGACCCAAAATAAGATTGATAAGATTTTTAATCAATTAATTTAGTTCTTATTGTTTTTACGATTTCAGTAAAAAATTAATACATTCTATACTCTTGACCTATTACAACTTGTTTTAATTGTAATAACCAATAATTTTAATTATTGTTTTTATTGACTTGTGGATGAGTGAAATGGGTGAATATATAATGTGCTCAATAGGTAGTGGCCCCTGTGAAACGAGCATGCCGCCAGTCTATCGAATTTAAGCGTTAGCATGACCAAAAGGTATATTTTTGTTTTGTCGTGGTCACGGAGTTTTGACAGTTTTTAGAATAGTACGAATTCGTAATATTTTTAAATAACTCCTTATTCATTTTTTTATGATTAAATCGAATGTACTTTTTAAACATAAGTTAACTAGTATATTTCAATTTTATGTTTTGAATTCAATAAAACAAAATTCCAAATCAGGATATGATATAATAAAAGAAATTAAATTCAAAACTAATAATAATATTAATCCTAGTAAAGGAACAATATATCCCCTTTTGGATACTTTGAAATCAGAAAAATTGATAAAATTAGATTCAATAGGTCAAAGAAATAAAAGAATATTTTCATTAACTAAAAAAGGCAGTGTTTTTTTAGATAAAATCTCTAAAGAAAAATATAATATTCATCAAAAATTAAAATATGTTCCTTTATTATTTGAAAATTTTAATTTATATCAGAACCATAATAATGAGAATTATTTGATTATGAAAGTAATTTATTTGGTTTGTAATAATACTAACAATAATTCAGAAATAGAAAAAGTTTTAATAGATTGTATTAAAAATTTAAAAAAAGTGTGTGGAGATAAAAATGTCTGTAATAACTGTAAAAAATCTAACAAAAAAATTCAAAAAATTCATTGCTGTTGATAATATAAGTTTTGAAGTTGATAAAGCGGACATATTTGCTTTTCTCGGACCTAATGGTGCAGGAAAATCAACAACAATAAAAATGTTAACAACAGTTCTTGCTTCATCAGCTGGTTCGATGTTTGTTAATGGATTTGATGCAAGTAAAGAAAAAGATTCTGTAAGAAGATCAATAGGGGTTATATTTCAAGATCATAGTTTGGATGAGGATTTGACTGCTTATGAAAATATGTATTATCATGCAGTTTTATATGGTGTTCCAAAAAACGAAAGAAAGAAAAGAATAGAATCGCTTTTAACTTATGTTGGTTTAATAGATAGAAAAAACGATTTAATAAACAAGTTTTCCGGCGGAATGAAACGAAGAATAGAAATAGCTAGAGGACTTATTCACTCTCCTGAATTACTTTTCTTAGATGAACCAACTCTGGGTTTAGATGTTCAAACCAGGGCATTTCTTTGGAAACATATAAAATCTATAAATAGAGAAGAAGGAATAACTATTTTCTTTACAACTCACAATCTTGATGAAGCAGAAAAAGTTGCAACAAAAATTGCCATAATCGACAAAGGAAAGATTTTAATGCAAGGAACTTTAAAAGAAATAAAAGAAAAAACAAAAACAGATTCTTTAGAAAAAGCATTTCTTAAATTGACGGGGTATGATATTCGAGATCAAATTTCACATACTTCAAGCACAATGAAAACATTTGCGAGGTCAAGAAGATGAATGATGCAATAACTGTAATGTGGGATCGTCAAGTAAAAGAGTATTTAAGAAAAAAACAGAGAATATTCGCATCATTAGCTCAACCAATATTATTTCTCATAGCTTTTAATTTTGGTATTGGTGGAATGTATTCTCAAGCAGGAAATGGAGATTATCTTCAATATTTAATACCTGGAATAATAGGAATGACTATTTTGTTTAGCGCAGTGATGAATGGAATGTCTCTCATATGGGATAAACAATTTGGTTTTCTAAAAGAAACACTTGTGGCGCCAGTATCAAGAACAAGTTTATTATTTGGTAGATGTTTAGGTGGTGCAACAACAAGCACATTTCAAGGTTTAATTGTTTTAGGCTTAAGTTTTGTATTTGGATTTCGAATAACGAACTGGTTTTATTTTCCTTTGGCTTTAATTGTTATGTTTGTGATAGCATTGATGTTCAGTATTTTAGGAACAAGTTTAGCTTCAAAATTCGATGACATGCATTCTTTTCCAATGGTAATAAATTTTTTAGTCATGCCCATGTTTTTTTTATCAGGTGCTTTATTTCCTTTGGAAAACTTTCCACCTGTAATAGAAATAATAGCTAGAATAAATCCATTTTCATATTGTGTTGACTTACTAAAGTTTTCATTTATACAAGTATCAGAGTTTGGAGTACTATTAGATGTGTCTGTGATTATTGGACTATTAATAATTCTTGGAATAATTGGAACAAGTTTGTTCAACAAATTAGAACCTTGATTTTACTGGTAGAATTAAATCGGTAATTATAACAATAATTAAAAGAATGCCTGAGCATTATAAGCAACTCGAAAATCATCTAAAACAAACCCTTGAAAATATGTGCGTTTGTGAATGGCAGGGGGTTTTGAATTCGATTATAAAGAATAATTCTCTTATGTTTTTATCAAACATCAAACATAACTAATGGAACAAACATTTCAGATTCGCTGACTCCTCCATGACGACCAAGAGTTGGATGATCAGGATGATTTATTACTTGATCTTTTATTCCATAATGTTCTTTCATTATTAGGGTATAATCTCCGATTCTATCAAGTAATTTTGGTTCTGGTTTGTAAAGACCAAAGAAGTTTTTATCAACAAGATCTTGGCTCTTGTAAAGCCAACAAGCATGTTTGAGATTAGTTTTTATATAATTTTCAAAATCCTTCACTTTGAAAGGTTTTACATAAGCATATGCAACTCTTTTTTCTCCTGTTAAAGGCATTACAAGACATTCTTTAAGTTTTGGATGATCATCAACTTTTATTAATTTATTATTAGGGACATTTGTAAATCCGTGATCTGCAGTTATAATAATTGTTGTATTAGTGTCTTTTATAGTTTTTACAAAATAAGATAACTTTCTTTCTATTTCAATAAAATGTGCGAGTGTTAACTTATCTTCAGTTCCGTGTTTATGACATGTTTTATCAAAATAAGGCCAATACGCATAAATATATTTTTTATTTTTCTTTTTTATCGCTTTTGTTATTTGTCGAAAAAAACCATTTAATGAATTTCCATCGTATGTAAGAACTTTAGATTTTCCATTCATTCTTAAATTAAAATCTGAATCAACAATGTTTTTTTCAGTGACTAAATATACATCCCTTTTTATTTTATCCAAAAATGATTTTTTAGGGTATATTTCTTTTAAATCTACGTTCACATCACTAAATTTAACACCATTTATTCTAGGTATGCTTGGCAAAATTGTTGCTTGCATACCTATTTCTTTCAAAAATACATTCCAACCAGTCATTGCAGTTTGTTGAGCGGGAAAACCTGTGAAAAAACAAGGAATTGCTGAAGCAGTAGTAGATGGAAAAACAGATGTCAATTTTGCTTTTATATTACTATTAAGAAGCCCGCCATTTCCGTATTTCTTAAGATAATTATATCCTACACCATCAAGAACTATTAGTACTATGTTAGTTTTCTTTTTTAACTTATCATTATTAATAATTCTTAGACGAGGATAAGTGTTTTTAACGCCTAAAGAATGCATAATGCTGCTTGTTAAGTTTACAATGCTATTTCTGTAATTTGGTAACTGCATTAATTAACCAGACTTCACTTCATTTAAATATTTTTTTAATCGTTATGTTGAGGTTATGTTTATTAATCACAAAAACCAAACATTTTTATTAGAATCTTATTTTTTGTTGAAAGTATGAAAAAAGTAATGGTTGCTTCGAAAAATCCGGTTAAAATAAATGCCACTAAATCGGGGTTTGAAAAGATGTTTCCTGAAGAATCATTTGAATTTCAAGGAGTCTCAGTTTCTGTTGATGTTTCTGATCAACCAATGTCTGATGAAGAAACTTTGAATGGTGCATTAAGTAGATCTGAACAAGCAAAAATACAATTTCCAAATGCAGATTTTTGGGTGGGTATAGAAGGTGGAGTCGATAAATTAAATGATACTTTATTTGTTTTTGCATGGATAGTTATTTCTTCAAAAGAACTTATAGGAAAATCAAGAACCGGAAATGTTCCTCTTCCTAAAAAAATTGATGAGCTTATTCAAAAAAATATAGAACTTGGTGATGCAGTTGATATTGTTTTTGGTCATACAAATTCTAAACAAAAAAATGGTGCAGTTGGTTGTTTAACTAATAATCTTATAACTAGAGAATATCATTGTTCCGAATCTGTAATTCTTGCACTAATTCCTTTTAAGAATTCTGAATTATATTTAGAATAAAACTTATTCATTTTTTCAATTCTTAATTAGAATCGCATAGAAAGCCTGAGAATACTCATACTTTGACTCAGAATTAATATCTTTTAACCATCCGACTTTCTCACATATTGGAAAGTATTTTTATAGAGTTTTTACTCCAATTCTTAATAACTTGAGAACATTTTTTCTTAAGTTCTTCTTTGTTTATTGGAACATAATAAAATTTATATCCTCCTCCTTGGAGAATAAGCTTTTTCTTTTCAACAATCTTTTTCTCGTAAAGTTTGATAAGTATTTTTTGAACGGTGCTTCTATCTCGTTTAAATCGCTTAGAAATATCTCTTGCACATTGTTCACTTTTGCATTTACAAAGTTCTAAGAACATTTTGAGTTCAGGGTTAGAAAGAGAAAAAGAAAATTTAATTAGTTCTTGCAATTCGTTACTTAATTTAGAGCAACATTCACATTTAGTTTTATTCTTATTCATTTTTACTGATATTTGCTCCGAACAGCTTCCAATACCCTGTGTATTGCAACAATATATGCTGCTGTTCGCATAGCAACTTTTTCTTTTTCCATGGTGTTATAAACTATATTAAAACTTTGTTGCATTACTTTTTTTAATTTTTTATAAACATCATCTAGTTCCCAATACTCTTGAGTTCTATTTTGAATCCATTCATAATAGCTTACTGTTACTCCACCTGCATTTGCAAGAATATCAGGGATGAGTAAAATGTTTTTCCCTTTGAAAATTTCATCTGCTTCAGGAGTTGTAGGTCCATTGGCAAGTTCTAATATTATTTTTGCATTGACATTATCTGCATTTTCCTCAGTTAACTGATTGCTTAATGCGGCAGGAACAAGAATATCAATATCTAATTCCAGTATTTCGTTATTAGTTATATTTTTTGTATTTGGAAAATTAATCACACTTCTGTTTTTTATTTTGTGTTCAAGAACTTTTTCAGGAGAAAATCCTTTTTCAGAATAAATTCCTCCTTGACTATCTGAAACTGCAACTATTTTCATACCTTCATCAAATAACATTTTTGCAAGATGACTTCCTGCATTTCCAAAACCTTGAATTGCAACCTTAAGATCTTGTTTTTTTAATCCAAGTTTTTCTATTGCTTGCAATAAAACATAGAATCCCCCTTTAGCTGTTGCATCTCCACGCCCCTGACTTCCTCCAAGGTTAATTGGTTTACCTGTAATTACTGAAGGACTATATTTTCCTGTTATTATGTTAAACTCGTCCATCATCCAGCCCATTATTTGAGGGGTTGTATAAACATCTGGTGCTGGAACATCAATATCTGGACCTATAAACTTATGAAATGCTCTAACATATGCTCTACTCAATCTTTGTAATTCATCTTTAGATAATTTTTTTGAATTAACAATTATTCCTCCCTTTCCTCCACCAAAAGGAATGTTTACAATGGCAGTTTTCCAAGTCATCCAACCTGCTAGAGCTTCAACTTCTTCTTTACTAACTTCTTGATGAAATCTAATTCCTCCTTTAGTTGGTCCTCGGGCATCATTATAATGGCATCTAAATGCATTGAAAGTTTTTATTTTTCCATTATCCATTTTAATAGAAAAATTAACCTCGAGAGTTTCCTTCGGTTTACTTAATATTTCTTTTTCTTCTTTACTTATTTCTATTTTAGAAAAAGCTTTATTCAATTGCTTGTTCATATTTTCAAAGTGATTTGCCATTTTAATTACCCCTAGTTTTAGTTTGTAATTCTATTACAAAGTCTTTTGTCTACATTCTCTAATATATTTAAACGCACTTTCAGACGCAATAGCGCCTTCTGCTTCAGCCACGATAACTTGTTTTGTTTTATTTGATTCAGTAGTTATATCTCCTGCAGCAAAAATACCTTTAATATTTGTTTCTTGTTGCGAATTAACTTTAATAAAACTCTGCTCATCAACATTCACACCTAATTCTTTAGCTAAAGAAACTGCAGGAATGGTTCCAACATCAATAAATATTCCATCAAGAATTATTTCTTTTTTATCAGGATTATCCGTAATTATTTTTTCTACATTACTATTACCAACAACTTCAACAATATTTGTCTTCATAACAAATTCTACTTTAGGATTATTTTTTACTTCGTCAACCAATCCTGGTTTTGCTCTGAATTCATCTCTACGATGAATAATGTAAACCTTTTTTGCATGTTGTAATAATATTAAAGCAGAAGCAAAAGCAGAATCACCACCACCAATAACTGCAACAATTTTATCTTTGTAAAAAGCACCATCACAAGTTGCACAATAACTAACTCCTCTAGCAGTAAACTTATCTTCTCCTGTAACATTAAGTTTTCTTCTCTTTGTTCCAAGTGCAAGAATAACCCCATGACTATAGTATATAGAAAACATTGTAGTTATTTTGAAAAGATATTCTTCAACTTGTTCTACCCTTTCAACTTTATCGAGAATGACTTCAACACCCAAGTCCCTAGCATGAGCATCTATTTTTTCCATTAATTTTCTACCTTTAATTTTTCTAAATCCAGGATAGTTCTCGACATCGTAATCTATATTCATTTGTCCGCCTTGTTCTTCTCCAACGATTAGAGTTTTCAAATTATATCTTGCAGAATAAATTCCTGAAGTATATCCTGCAGGTCCAGAACCAACAATAAAAACATCATATGGTTCTTTAATTTCTTTTTTTTCATAGCTATCTGTATTAATTTTCTCAGATTCTTCTTGAGCAGATGTTTTTTGAGCAAGTTTTATTTCTACCATTTTCGGTCCTGATTACTCTTTTATTTTACTTAGCATCGCTTCAATCTTTTGTTTTAACATTGGCTTGGGTGCAAAACCTGAGAATCTATCTATTTCTTGTTCTCCTTTCATTAAACTTACTGTTGGTATTCCTTGAATCTGAAATTGTCTTGCTAATGCTTCATTTTCTTGAGTATCAATTTTAACAAATTTAATATTAGTCATCTCTTTACTTAACTCTTCAAAAACAGGTCCCATCATTCTACAAGGTCCGCACCAAGGCGCCCAAAAATCTATTAAGACAGGGGTATCTGATTTTATTACTTCTTGTTCAAAGTTTTCATTTGTAATGTGTATTATCATATTTATCACCTTATTTATTTTATAACACGTATCGGTTGTGCATTAGAAATGCACACTTGTTTATATACTTTTCGGTGTTTTAGGTCATAAATAATAAAGAAATAATTATTTTTGAGTAGGACTATTGACTTTTCCCATAAATAGAATATTGCCAGTTTTTGTTTCTTGTAGTAAGAATATAAAAGGATGGTCTGCTCTAAATTCTATGTACTGGGGCATTGCACTCATTGCAATCATACTAATTACTGTTGCCGCAGCTGCTTCTGTTCCTTCTTCATAAACATCTATGTAAGCTTTATGTAAGACTTTATCTATGTAAAGATCATTTGTTCCATCCATTCCAGAGAAATTTGCACCTGGCCAAGCAAATGGTAAATTCATTCCCATACTTTTTAGGTAATCTGATAATGAATACGTTGTTTCAAAAGTATATTTTGGCATGTAAATATAAACTGTTTCAGCTTTGAGTTTGTTTCTCCATTCTTGAAGCTTTTCTTCAGTTAGTATTGATTCTAATTCAGGTATATCACTTTCTTGAGGTTCAAGTCCTTTCATTTCAAATATTTGTTGAGTCATAGGATCTATTTCTGTTCTTGGAAGAAGAACTAACATGGATATTTTATCTCCTTTGTAAGGCATTTCAAGTATTTGAACTCCATCAGCTTCTGCATAATTAAACTTTAATTCTTTATCTGTAAGTTTCATTGTTGGAACTTTTATTTTTGAACCTGATTCAAGTGTAAACTCTTCTTGTTTTGTATCTTTTTTATCAAATTGGTGTTCCCATTTACCTTTGAAATATATTGCATTTGTTAGAACTGCACTACTTTCACTATTAAACATATCTGGTGAAACAATATTTTTAATTTTGTTGCCTGTGTGTTTAGAAACCCACTTGTTTATATCAGAACTTGCACCTCTAGGATTATTAACAAAATCAAGATTCTGAATTTCACCGAGATAATACTTTTTAATAGTATCTTTATAATCTTGTAAAAAGGGATAATCTTCTTGTAGCCATATCGCATTGGCCATATTAAGTTTATATTTACCACTTGCTTTATTTAATGTATTTAACATCAGGGCATAAGCTGCTCTTCTCGCATCATTATCTTGAGGAAAATAAAAGACATTTTGAATTTCATTGGCTGTTTCTCCTCTTGCACCTTCATATGCCATTGCTACAGCAGTAGATATGCTCCATGGAGAAAAAAATATATTTTCATTAGTTTCGTTATTTATCTGAGAATAAAGATCAATAGCAAAGTTATTATTTGCAGTAACAACATCTGTAATGCCCTGAATTGATGCACCACTATCATCTGCAGTTGGAATAAAAGCATCGCCTATTCCAAAATTAGAAAAACCATAAAGTACAAATATGATCGCTGCAATGAAAACTAAAATAATTGATTTTTTTGCATTCCATTTTATTAGAGATACATCCCTTTTAATAATTGTAATGAGTTTTGTTATACCACAAGAAATAATATATAGCCAAATAACTTCTATTATTAAACCAGTTACCATAATTAAGAATGAGCTTATCATAAATGAGAAAAACAATGGAAATCCCAACATCATTGCTATTGGAACAAACGTGTTTTGAAGACCTACTGAAGTTAGTCTAAAAATCATAAAGCTTGTAAGAAAGAATAATAAAATTGTTAAAACTATTTTTTTCCAATTCAGTTTGAAAAATTCTTTTACCATCATTGATTGCTAAATTTAAATTATATATAAACTTTTTCTTAACTTCAATTTGAGTTGAATTAATTAAGTTAAAACTAGTATTTCACAAAATCTTAAAGAATAATTTTACAATTGGTGCTAATTCATAGTTATTCATTTCTGTTTTAGAAATCCAAATTGAATCGGTATGGTCTTTACTTAATTGAACTCTTCCTTCAAAAGTTTCCACTTTGAAAACTTGAAAATGTATTGGTATGTCCTGTTCAGTAATTTGGTATTCTCCAAGTTTTTTAGTAGAATTAATTTTCAACGATGTTTCTTCTTCTGTTTCTCTAACCAAAGCACTTGTAGAATCTTCTTCAGGTTCTATTTTACCACCGGGTAAATCCCACAAATTTGGAAAAAATTTTGAATCCAAAGATCTTTTTATAAGAAGAATTTTTCCATTTTTTTCAAGAATTGCTTTGACAACTTCTATCATGTTAAGATAGAGCTATTTAAACTTTAAAAATCTTTTCTATGTCTTTTTAGTATATATTAATTTTGACATGTTCAGAATGGAATTTTTTTCTATACTGTGGAGGGTTGTTGACCACTATGTGACCAAATTTTAATCGTGAAATACGATAATTTTGTGCTTAACCCAAAATGTATTTCACTTAGTTTACTCCAAGGCAGTATTTTTTATTTATGTTATTGAATTCTCAGAAGACATTACAAAAGATACTAATAAAAAATAGTCTTTTCTCGAATCGCTATTGTAAATTACTAGTCCAATTTTCCTTTTATCAAATAAGTATTATGAGAATGTTTATATACTACTAATTCTAAGATATATAATAAAATGGTAAATACAAAAATTAGTGTGGTAATACTTTTGTTGGTTATAATTGTGATTTCTTCTGGATGTGACGACCAAAATATGAGCGGTGATGCTTTTAAAGGAAATATTCCGACACCTTCGGTTAAGAATATTGAAAATAGTATAAACAAAGATTTTCCAGATATTAACCAAGCAGAGTTGCTTAGTTCTGAACCAGAATATGCTGGTTACATTCTTAAACTTCCGTCAGATTCTATGATTAAAAAGGAAATAATGTTAGATAAACAAGTTAGTCAAAGAGCGATGACAATAAAAAAGAAAGGAATAGAATTAAAAGAACAGAAAGAAAAACTTATTCAGGAGCATTCTTTAACCAAATCTTTATTAAATAATCTGGGCATAGATAATAGTAAAATAGAATACGAATATAATGATGTGTTTAATGGTATGAGTTTAGATATCAGTAATGAAAAAGCAGAAGAATTAAAAGAAATGCTTATATTTTCTAATTTAGAGAAAAATTATATTGTTAAAGCAAATTTAGATGTTTCTGTTCCACTAATTAATGCAGATGATGTTTGGTTACAACAAGATAATCAAGGAAATTATATCACTGGAGAAGGAATTAAAGTTGCTATTATTGATACAGGAATTGATTATACTCATCCTGATTTAGGTGGGTGTTTTGGAGAAGGTTGCAAGGTTGTAGGTGGGTATGATTTTATTAATGATGATAACGATCCTATGGATGATCATATGCACGGAACTCATTGTGCAGGGATTGTTGCAGGCAATGGAGTTCTAAATGGTGTTGCGCCTGGCGCTGAATTATATGCTTATAAAGTGCTGGATTCAGCGGGTTCAGGAGCATTGTCTGGTATTGTTGCGGCTTTAGAAAGAGTTGTGGACCCAAATCAAGATGGAGACTTTTCAGATAAAATGGATGTTCTTAGTATGAGTTTTGGCATGTCCATTTCTTCACCTGAAGATTATTTATCAACCGTTTGCGATGACTTAATGGACTTAGGAATAGTTACAGTCATTGCTGCAGGTAATTCAGGAGCACAGGGATATTATACTATAGGAAGTCCGGGAACTTCTAGGAAAGCAATTACTATAGGTGCATCATATGAACAGGAATATGAATCGTTTAGTTTAGATTGTAATCCTGGAGAAATGACTCATTGTGGAGAATGCTCTGCTTCAGGAACAATTATTTGTGATTATTTTGGTGATGCTCCAACAAATATTGATCAAATCGCATATTATAGTTCTAAAGGACCCACATTTCTAAAAAATGAGTTAGGATATGCGTTTTATTATAAACCAGACGTGGTGGCTCCTGGATCCCTAATTTGTTCAGCCAGATATGATTCTGTTTTCCCTGAAGGCCAAAGTCCATATTATTGTCCTTGTATTGATGATCAACATTTGCAACTCATGGGGACAAGTATGGCGACACCTCATGTTGCAGGTATGGCTGCACTTATTAAACAAAAACATCCTAATTGGTCTGCTGAAGAAATAAAAGTTGCAATCAAGAATTCTGCAATAGATATGGGATTAGAAAAGGTTACTCAAGGAACAGGAAGAGTTGACGCATTACCTCCCGTTCTATTGGAAAATCCTCCTTGTATAGCAGAACTGTTTGATATTGAAATAACAGAAGATAATCAAATAAATTTTATAGGGAATGCTAAAGGAGAAAATTTTGATAATTATTACATTTACAAAAAATTAAATAATGAATGGAACTTATTAGGTACATTTAATGAAGAAAAAAATATGGAAATTCTTTTTACTTGTCCTGAGGAATTATTGGAATATGGGTATAATTACTTTAGTATTGTTGTAGTAAGTAATACAGGAGAAATTACTGAAGATTATTTAACATTAAATATTGAATCAAAATTATTTGTAGAATTTTCAATTTCTGAAATAGAATCTCTAAGTAATAATAATGGAATTTTAGAGCCTGGAGAAACATTTAATTTAAACATTCAACTTACAAATGAAAGATTGGGATTAGAAAATATATATTTAAACTTAGAAACAGATTATGAAGGGACCATTATAGAAAATGAAGAACTTATCAATAATGGTGTATTCATTGAGGAATTAAATAATGTTTTTGAAACAAATTACCAAATTACAGTTGATGAAAATTTTGAAGGTAATAATTTAGAAATTATTTGGCAAGTAATTGAAAATAATGATTTTTTAGATGGAGGAATAATTAATGTGCTGTTTAATGAAAAACCACTATTTGAAGAAATTAGACAAGAATTTGAATCAATGAGTCCTAATGGTATAGGTGTTTTTGATTTTAATAATGATAATCAAGAAGACATTTTATCAATATATGGTTGTAGTCTATATTCTGAATTTAAAGGAATCGTGTCATATCAAAGAGAAAATAGTGAGTTTGAAATAAATTCGCAATCTTCTTTTGCAGATTTAATTTGGCCACAAGGTATTTCTTTTGCAGATATCAATAATGATGGTTACTTAGATTTCTCAATTGCAGATGCTTATTTAGGACCCAAAATATATATTAATAACCAAGGAGAATCATTTGATAATTTTGACTTGGAATTAAATAATTATTTGCCTTTAACAACATATACAATTTGGACAGATTATAATAATGATGGTTTTGTTGATTTAGTTGTAGGATCCAGTATAGTAACATATCTTTTTGAGAATTTAAATGGGGAAGAATTTGTAGATGTGACTGATGAAATAGGATTAAATGAAGTAATAACTGGGCCTTTTATTGGAGAGTGGTCTGATATTGATAATAATGGTGCAGAAGATACTTTTATTTATAATGCTATGATTCTCAATACGGGAAATAATTTATTTGATGTTCTTAATTACCCTGATTTAGGTGTATTGTCATCAATATGTTTTAATGATCTGGATCAAGATGGAGATTTTGATATTTTAGGACAGGGTAAGCACATATTAAAAAATAATATAATTGATGGAAATGAATCTGGACCATTAACTTTTGAGGATATCACAGAAAATTCATTTTTAGATGAGCCACATGATATATTGTGGGCTCAAATAGCTTGGTTAGATATAAATAATGATGGTTTTGAAGATTTTATTATGACTGGATCTTTTGCAGGACATTTATATCCTGAAGGTAAACCCTCTGCATTAAGAATTTATGTTAATAATCAAGAAGGAGTATTTGAGGATAAAAGTGACTTTGCAGGCAATTTTATTTATGGTCAAGCCGGTTCCGGAATTGCATCTTTTGACTATGATGGTGATGGATTAATTGATATTCTTTGGTCTAATGTGGATAGTGTAAATAATATGAGATTATTGAGGAACTTAAATCAAGATAATAATAATTACATTAAATTTAAACTAGAGGGAACTATTAGTAATAGGGCAGCAATTGGTGCTAAACTATATATACACACACCTGATGGTAGAATGCAATTAAAAAGAATTTATTCAGGTAATGGTAACTCTCAATCTTCTTTAATGGTTCATTTTGGAGTCGGAACGAATGAAATAATTGATAATGTAGAAATTCATTGGCCATCAGGAGTTATACAAACATTAACAGATGTAGCTGTTAATCAAATGGTAATGGTTACTGAAGAAGCAGAACTTTGCTCAGAAGGTACACCTTATAATCAATGTTCAACAAGTCAACCAGTTTATTGTGATGAAGGCGAATTAATTAACGATTGTAGACGATGTGATTGTCCTTCAAATCAAATTTGCAATATAGATGGAAGTTGTAGTGATTTGGATATATTACTTGGTGATGTTGATAGTGATGGAATTATAGTGATATGTGACGCAGCATTAGTTTTACAATATGTCGTGAGAGGAACAACAGACATAGGCGATTTAAATGGAGAACAATTGGTTGCTGCGGATGTGGATTGTAATGGTCAAGTTCAAGCATATGATGCTGCTTTGATTTATCATTATGTTGTCAACTTGATTGATGAATTTCCCTGCACTAGTGGACGATTTGCTGAAACAGTTGAAGAATTAATTGCGTGTGTTGAACAAATAGAAGTAACAAGAGATACTGAAAGAATTAAAGACTCATTATCAAAATGCTATGAAGAAGAATCCAACACGCCAAAGTTAACTTTAAAGAAGTAAGAAATAATTTATCTTTTTTATTTTTTTATTTATTGTTCATAAGTCATTATAATTACATTACAACCATATTTTATTCTATAAAAATTTATAAAAGATTATTGGATTCTGTTGTGTATGGTTTTAGGAAAATTAGGAGACTCCTTAAAAAACACTTTAAAGAAGATTACGGGTAGTTTCGCAATAGATGAAAAACTAATAAATGAAGTTATTAAAGATATTCAAAGAGCTTTGCTTCAAAGTGATGTAAATGTTAAATTAGTTCTCGAACTAACTAAAAAAATAAAAGATAAAGCATTAAATGAAAAACTATCTCAAGGCATATCAAGAAAAGAACAAATAATAACAATTGTCTATGATACCTTAGTAGAGTTCTTAGGTGGAGAAGACACAGAAGTTAATATTACTAAAAAACCTTTTAAAATAATGTTAGTGGGCTTATTCGGAAATGGGAAAACAACCACTGCAGGTAAACTCGGAAAATTCTTTAAGCAAAGAGGAAACTCTGTAGCATTAATTTCAACAGATACTTGGAGACCTGCAGCATATGAACAATTAAAACAATTGGGAAACCAAATTAATGTTCAAGTTTTTGGTGATCCTTCATTAAAAAATCCTTCAGAAATATTTTCAAAATATAAACAAGAACTTGAAAAACATGATATAATTATAATAGATACTGCGGGACGAGATGCCTTAAACGATGAACTTATTACTGAATTAAATTCCGTAAATAATAATGTTGTTCCTGATGAAACTCTTCTAGTAATGTCTGCAGATATTGGTCAGGCAGCTAAAATTCAAGCAGAAAAATTTCACGATACGTGTAAAGTTACAGGAGTTATAATAACAAAACTTGACGGAACTGCAAAAGGTGGAGGTGCATTAACTGCTTGTTCTGTAACAAATGCTCCCGTAAAATTTATTGGAACTGGAGAAAAAATAGACGAAATAGAATCATTTAAGCCAAAAGGATTTGTAGGTCGTCTTCTTGGTCTTGGAGACATTGAAGCACTTCTTGAAAAAGCAAAACTCGCATCAGAGATGACTGAAGAAGATTCAGAAAAAATGAAAGATAAACTTCTAAAAGGGGAATTTAATCTTCTTGATCTCTACGAACAAATGCGTTCTATGAAAAAAATGGGTTCTCTAAAAAAAGTTATTAATTTAATTCCAGGAATGGGAAATATGAATATTCCTGATAATATGCTTGATGCATCAGAAGAAAGAACAGAAAAATGGAGACATCTTATGAACTCTATGACTCGAGAAGAACTTGAAGAACCAGATGTGATGACTGGAAGTAGAATTAAAAGAATTTCTCAAGGGTCAGGTCTTCCAGAATCTGAATTAAGAAGTCTAATTAAACAATATAAACAAAGTAAAAAAATGATGAAGATGTTTAAAGGTGGAGCCAATAAAGATCTTAATGAAAAAGATATGCAGAAAATGATGCAGAAAATGCAATCAGGTAAATTTGGTAAGAAAAAGATTCTCAGATAGTTTAAGCTTTATTTACATTTAACTTAGTTTGATTCTAAATTTGTAATATATTATAAAACTCTTTTATCGATATTAGCGGAACTTCAATATCTGATTCAATTTCTAGGGGTTCTAAAGACTTTGAATAAATATCTGGATTATTCAAACACAATTCTTTTATTGCAAATTTATTATTTACAACAACTCGTTTATTTAATGAAGATATCAGAGAACTTAAACATCTGCCATTAGAACATCCCGCATAATAAACATTCTTATCTTCTAATTCTCTTAAATCTGTGTAAGGATATATTGTTCCGCAATCATAAGATGTGAAAACAACTTTATCAACCATGTTCATTTCTAATAAAATATTACTTCCTGACCAATAATGTTGAAGAGTTTCTACGCCAACTATTTGTAATTTAGTTTTATCTGTAGTGGCACTATTAAGGAAGTTTACTAAATTAGATAAATATTTTTGAGTATCTTCTATTTGTTGAGCATTATTCAAAGACTCGCCATTTAAAGATAAGTAAAAAGCATGACCAAGCACCAATATATTATCTGCTTCAATCGGTCTTTGATGTTTAATTGTGTGTTTTATTGCAAGTTCTAGTAATTTTTGATCTGAGTGACCTTGATAATTATATGTTGCATTATTGTCTAAAGCTTTAGGATGACCATTTTTTAGAACTAAATCGTCACAGCCTGTAAATTGTGGATTTTCTTCAATCATGCCTTCTTTATTCACTATGATTATTTGAGAGTCTGTATTATTCATTTTAATCACCGTTTTAATTATGATAATCTATTTAATTTTATAAATCTTTTGTTTTTAACTACTTAACAATGATTAAAAGATAAAACCAACAATCATAATCTAATAAATGTGTTCAAAAGTTCTTCATTATAAACTTCAGGAGGGAATAAAGTTGCATAAATATCTAAGTTTTTGTGTTTGATAGATGGCGCTAATAAAGATCTTAATGAAAAAGACAGGCAGAAAATGCAATCAGGCAAATTCGGCAAGAAAAAAATTCTTAGATAATTTATTCAATAAAAAAATTATTTCTTTTTTTTGAAAGTATCATAAAATTTTTCTAAAGATATCATTGGAAGATTTGAAACTCGTAATAAAAATGGATGAAAGTCTATGCCTATAGGATGTATTCCAGTATATTTCATTAAGTTAGGATGTTCTAAGCACAATTCTGTTACACCCATAAAACTAGACGATGGAGACAAAGACACTAATTCATCTACTGAAGAAGTCAAACAAGACCCATTGAATCCACCTCCAAAATAAAGAGATCTATTTGAAAGCTCTTCTTTGTATAAAGAATTATTCATAAAACCTGAATCATATGGTGTGATTATCACTTTGTCAACTAAACCGTTTTGTAATAAAATGTTTGAGCCTGCAGCATAATGGCGAAGAGTTTCCATAACTACTATTTGAAGGTTTAACTTAGATTCATAATTTAATTTGAATATGTTCAATAAATTATTAACATAAGACTCAATAATGATGAGTTTGTGATTATTAAAAAACATATTAGAGAACTCTAAAAAAGAATAAAATGGATGAACTAAAACAAGTACATTATCTGAAGTTATTTCTCGAGAAAATTTTTGGATATGATTCATAGCATATTTTAAAAAAATTTGGTCTTCCTTGCAAGTGTAAAAATATTTTATGTTTTCAGTAGTATTTGAAGGATGGGGATTTTCTCGAACTAGTTTATCGTATTCTTTGAAATTCGGATTTAATTCAACAATTCCTGGTGAAGTAGATACGATGATCGTTGATTCTGACTTGTTCATATTTATCACACATTCTTAAGTTACTAATAGAAGAAAAATAGGGATTTTTATAAAAGGTTTCTTTCCTAACCACTTGCAAATGGTTAATTAACGTCAGAGAATTATGAGTTAAGAAAAGAAAACAACAGTTCTTCATTATATACTTCCGGATGAAATGTGGTTGCATAAATGTTCAGAGTTTTATGTTTAATAAAACAAGGTTTTGAATTTAGAAATCCAAGAACTTCAAACAAATTAGTATTTATCTTAGATTCAGTGGAATGAATAAAATACGCTTTTTGAGTTTGTCGTTTTGTTAATTTATTTTCAGAAAATTCAACATCAAAAACACCAATGTTTTCTATTTGTTTTTTTTCACAACCAAAAATAGAACATATTATTTCAAAGCCTGCACAAATTCCAAAAAGGGGTTTGTTTATATCTTTTAAAAAATTGAAATTATTAATATTTTTTAGGTAATCAAAATCTTTAAGTGCTGTTCCCGATATAATTATCTTATCATATTTTTCTAAGTTTGCAGAGTCAATATTTTTATAATTAATTACTTCACATTTTTGTCCTGTGTTTTCAATTATTTTTATCAAAGGTTCTACAAATTCATATTTACTTAATTCATATTTACATGTGCTCATTATTAGTATCATTTTAATTCATATTTTTTAATAAAATAAGTTCCTGCATATTTATCATATGTTGTTTCTGAATCAATAACAATTATTTCTTTTTCAAAAAAAGGAGTCATTAAAACTGTTGTTTCTATTTCCCCGCCTTCTCCAGCTTCATTAATTTTATATTTTTCTCCAAACTCTTTAAGCTTATCTATTATTTTTTCATCAATTATTTTTCCAAGAAATTCTTTGTCAAAAGGATATGCGAAAACCCCTGAAATTATAACTTTAAAATTATTTTTTATAATGTCATTAAGAATCTCTAATTGCGGTCTTAACCATAAAGGATTAAAACTCCACAAATCAAGTTTTTTACATATTTTTTCTATTCTTGAACTTTGATAAGTTGATTTTATTGCACCTGAAACAATTCCTTCAACTTCATATTCTTCTTTAGCTTGTTTTATTGCAGATTCTAATTCTTGTAATTCTTTTTCTTTTTGACCTTTTGTTTTTTTTATAATTAAAGGAATATTCATAACTTGTGATTGTGCTTTAGTAATGTGAATATTTGGAACATGAAACATATAGCTCTCATCATTTTCAGAATATAAACTAATCAAACAAACAACTTCATGATTTTCTCTTGCTTTTTGCAAAGCAAGTAAAGAATCTTTTCCACCTGATAATAATACTGCCAATCTCATTATCTTAAAGAATATATCTGGATTTATAAAATTAATTAGAAATACATAACTTGGGAAATAAAATTCATGAGAAAACGTTAAAGAAGTTAAAGCTGTTGATTATTAAACTGATTTTCACCATCATATATTCCGTCACCTTCACATCTTTCAAAAATCATATGACAAATTTTAGTTCCCGCATGAAGAATCAATGGTTTGTCAGTTGCATTAAATAATTCAAGTAACTCATTATTATTTGTATCTGGATTAATGAATGGTGCAGTCATATGAACCATTAAACCAAGTCTTGCAAAACTTGACCTTGTATGAATCCAACCACACAAATTTGAAGGCATACAAACCTTTTCTTTAGTTATTGCCAAAACAAAGGATTTAGGTTCAAGAATAAACCTATCTGTTTTGATTAATTCCGTATAATTTTCATATTTTGAATCTGGAGTGATCGGAATTGATTCAATATCTTTTTTAATTACTTTAAATTTATTATCCAAAGTTAAGTCAATACTTGCAACACCAACATTATTTTTGTCGAATGGTTCAATTTTCAAATTTCCTGAATTTATTTCCTCTAGAATTTTATTTTTTGTTAAAATCATTTAAGTCACAATAAAATGTAAGTTGCAGATATTTATATATTTTACTAATTGTCATTTTAGAGTACCATAACATATTTTATTTTGATTAAATCCTGAAAATCAGCATTTAAAGTGTAAATGAGCTAAACTTTAACTAAATTTATATATTATAACCACTTTTGACTGTACCATACTTAAAGTTAGGGTAATTTAATTATGACAAATGTGTAGGAGGGTTACAATGGATGGAAAAAGATTACTTGAAGTTATTGATTTAACATCAGAAAATAGTTTAGCTCATGAGTTCTTAGAAAGATTGAGTTTTTCAAAACAAGCATCAGAAATGTTATTTGTTAACACAGAAAATTATCAAGAAAAATCTTTTGAAATAAAAAAAGGTCAAGTCTTTGAGTTGAAATATGAGAAAAATGAAAAAGATCTTGAAATCATATCTGAACTTAAAGGACTCAAAACAAATGTGAAATATTTTCCAGAGAGAGTATCAAAACCGATTGTAACTAAGAACTCGTTTCATTTCTATAATCCTGAACACAACATTTGGCTTCCAACATTTGTTAAAGACTTAATAAATATGGAAAATTTAGAACATGATGAAGATAATACATCAAATGGAATAAAAACACTTGAAGAAATTTCCAAAGCTTTAGAGGATCATAGTCCTTTTGGACATATTGAACGTGTTGGAGAAAATTCTTATAAGGTTATTTTAAATTTACTTTATCTTGGATATAAAACTAACGTTAATTCTGTAAATGCAACTAAAAATGGATTGTCTTATGATAAAAACGGGAATCTATTAATTATGAAAAACTTTCAAGCAGAAGTATTATTAAAATATCTTCCAATAGGAGAATCTACTATTACAAATATTGGATTGAGAACTAATTTTGATTTATCTGAAATGCTTTGTCAAAATGGTTTAGTAAAAATAGTAACAATTCATCGTATGGCTAATAAGAAAGGATTTGAATCAACATTGTCTTCAGAAAATCTATATAGAACAGGATTCAATTATACTTTAAGACCTGAAGAATCAGATGAAAACATAAGTGTTACAGAATTTAAAGAAAAGTTAAGGAACTTTAACCAATTATTAAATCAAAGTTTGAAAGTAATAGGTGGGAATTGTAAGTATGAATAATATTTTTGGAGTATAACATGGGGGGATACATAGAAACAAATGACACATTGCAGATAACTGAAGAACAGGGATTTCCTGTAGAAATATTAAATTTAGAAAAACATCAGAAAAATCCAATAACTTTAGATGATGTCAAAGACAAGATCTTTGAATTTCATGATAAACCAAATGCAAGAATATTTCATACGACACCCTGTAGAAATTTCTTAGTTCAGAACATAAATGGAAAATGGCTGTACTGGGGAAAAATTCTAATGCTTGAACAAACAATAAAGTCGGATGGAGAAAAACATACAACATCAGGAAAATACAAAATCATTGCAATATATGCTTCAGAATATCAAAAACAAATAACTATGAATGAAACAGATCCTGGAAAAAGTTATTTTTGAATAATTAATCAACAACTTTGTGTTGTTCTGGTGTCCAGGGAGGACTATTGAATAAAGTAAGAAATAGTTCTTTACCCTCAATCCAATAAACTTCGTCTTTTTCAAAAAAATACATGTCTCCCTGATTAATTTCAAAATTTCCTTTATCCGAATGAACCGTTCCTGTTCCAGATATTACAAAGTAAATTTCTTCAGATTCTAAATTTGAAACTTTTTTCTGTTCAGGATATCTTCCATTAATCAAAGCAGTTGCACAAGTAAAGTTTTTGCTTGGAACTTCATAAGCCCAAACTGTGCAGGTATTTGCATTCTGTATTTTCTTAGATTGTTCTTTTTTTATTAACATAATGTTCATATTTACGCAGAAATTTAAAAAATTAACTAAAAACCTATTCTAGTTTCAACTGATAATTGCAACAATCATATACTTCAATAAATTTCCAAAAATTGCGAATTAAAAAAAGAAAATGGAAACAATAGATCTCACAATAAGTATAAACGAAATAAAAAACCTGTCACTAAGGAATGTATTTTATCTATGTTGAAATTAAATAATAAGTTTCTTTCAATAGTAACAGATTTATTAAATAATCCTAAAAAATATCAACAACAGGGTGGAAAAGAAGCACATATAGAACAACTTGAGAACCAGTATAATATCACATTAAACACTATGAGTTTTGAATTAACCTATAGAGAAAATAAAATAGAAATTTTCAAACCCTTGCTTTTTTCAATTCTAAAAGCTGAAATTGTAGAAGAAGAATTTAAAGGGCTTAGTTTAGGGAGTTTAGTTAAAAAAATGATTGAGTTAAAAAATTAGTATCAATTAAGAAAAGCTGATGCAGAATTTGTTAATATTCAGGTTCTCGAAATTAAATGTGGTGGAAAAGAGAATTATTTAAAAAATTTAGAAAAATTAATGACCTTCGCAGAGTTAGAATTAAAGTGACGATACAATATAATTGAATCTGCAAGAATACCTAACTTCTAAATTCACACAAAAGATATTTCTAAGTCGTCAATTAATAATAGTTGCAAACATAAGTTTTTAGTAAAATTATGCGATCTCGCTGACTCGTTTCTTTCTTCGAAAGTGCTGTCGTTCCGTAGGAAGCGACTATCGACAATGCAATTAATTGTAAATTTTAATTAGCTTGCCTTAAGTGCATAATATCCCTCATTTATGTCTGCAACTATAATATCACTAACTTTTTAAATAAATGAGGCTTTTCAGTGATTGATAGAGAGAAGAAGAGCAATACTTTACTTCTCTGGTAATATATTTATATTATTCAGAAACTAGATTGATATTGAGATTATGATGATAAAAAAACCAGAAAATAAAAAAACAGAACAAACAAAACCTTTATCTCCTTGTCTACGAACAAAAACAAGATATGTTGTTTTTGAATTGTTAAATCCAAAAAAAGTAGATAGTATGAAAATAATTTCAGAAATAGAAACTCAATGTAGAGAATTATTTGGTCTTATTGGGTTTGCAGATATGGATTTTAGAAAGATACAATTTGATAAAAAATCAAATAAAGGAATAATTATGATTAATAGAAAAAGTGTTGATAAATTAAAATTATCTTTTACTTTCCTGAATAATAAAAAGAATTTAGGAATAGTGTCAAGATATGTTTCAGGTTCATTAAAAAAGGCAAAAAGCTTTATTTAATTGGGGGTGTTTTATATGCAAGGAGGAATGCCAGGACAACATCAAATGATGGGATATGACCGAGCAATAACTATGTTCAGTCCGGACGGTAGATTATTACAAGTTGAATATGCAAAAAAAACTGTTAAGCAAGGAAGCACTGCAGTTGGCGCAAGATGTAAAGATGGAGTATTATTAGTTACAGACAAAAGAATTATTGATAATCTAATAGTTCCAGAAAGTGTTGAAAAGATTTTCAAAATAGATAGTCATATTATAGCAACTGCTGCAGGAATCGTATCTGACGCAAGAGTTTTAATCGATAGATCTCAAGTAAAAGCTCAACAACACAGAGTAACTTATGATTCGCCTATAGACGTTTTAACTATTGTTAAAGATGTTTGTAACCTTAAACAAATATGTACTCAATCAGGTGGTTTAAGACCTTTCGGTGTATCATTACTTGTCACAGGTATTGATGAATCAGGAATGAAGTTATATCAAACAGATCCAACAGGAATATTCTTTGAATACAAAGCAATAGCGATTGGAGAATATGAATCAGAAATGTTTGAAATACTAAACAAGGATTTTAAAGAATCAATGTCTGTAGAAGAATGTCTTAAAATGATTATTAAAGCTCTTGCAAAATTAATTGATAAGAAATTTAATACAGATAGAATAGATGTTGCATACATACTTGATGTAAACAGAAAGATAGTTAATTTATCTTCAGACGAACTTAAGAAATATTCAAAATAAATTATTTATTTTTTTAATTAAATAAAATTGAAAACCTAAAATTAGGAGATAAACATGCAAACTAACAAAACTTATGAAAAAGAGCATTTTAAACTAAATCTTGCTAGAATAAAAAAAGAAGGTCAGAATTTTGAAATAAATATTGACCCTGATTTAGCTATAGCAATGAAAGAAGGTCAAAATATTGCGATTTCAGAGATTTTGAAAAGTGAACACATTTTCTTTGATGCGCGAGAAGGAGAATTAGCATCGCAAGAAATGATGAAAACTATTTTTGGAACTGATGATGTTCTAAAAGTAGCTAAAAAAATTCTTGATGATGGAGAAATACAGCTTACCGCAGAGCATAGACAAAAAGTGCGTGATAGAAAACAAAAAAAGTTAGTATCTATGATACATAGAAACGCGATTGATCCAAGATCGGGTTTGCCGCATCCAGTTCAAAGAATAGAAAATGCATTGAATGAAGCAAAAATAAAAATAAATGAAATTGGTAAAGTTGAAGATCAATTACAAGATATATTAAAAAAACTTCAACCAATAATTCCAATTAAGTTTGAAAGAAAACAAATTGAAGTAAAAATTGGACCAGAACATGCACATTCTATGTATACTATTGCAACAAAGTATGGTAGTATTAAAGAAAATCAATGGCTTAATGATGGATCTTGGTTTGGAGTAATAGAAATTCCTGCAGGATTACGAAATGAGTTTTTAGATGAACTAAACAATATTACTCATGGTAATGCAATAATAAAGATGCTTGAATGAATTAATGTGAAGAACATAAAACAAGAAATAACTTAACAAAATAAATAAATAAATAAATAATTGTTAAGCTGAAAATCAATAAATAACGTAAAATAATATGAGAGATAAAAAATGGAAACAGAAATAAAGAATGATGATGTTGATTCAAGTCAGGAATCACATGTTGAAAAAAAAGAAAAATCTGACACAAAACTACTTGTAGTAAATAAAGAAGTAGTTGTGCCTGGACAAGTTTTGGCAGAAGGTATGGATTATTTACCTAGTCATGGAACTTACAGACAAAAAAATAAAATAATTGCAAACAGACTTGGTCTTGTTACATTAGAAGGCAAAGTGATAAAAACAATACCTATGAATGGAAGGTATTTGCCAAAAAAATACGATGTAATTATAGGTAGGGTAATTGATATACTAATGAGTGGTTGGAGATTAGATATTAATAGCGCTTATTCTGCAGTTCTTAATGTAAAAGAAGCAGGCAATATGAGATATGGTAGTAAATCTGATTTAACTAAAGTATATCGTCTTGGCGACTTTATTTTTTGTAAAATAACAAATGTAACTTCACAAAATCTTGTTGATGTTTCAAGTCAAGGACAAGGTTTCAGAAGACTTTATGGTGGTCGAGTAATATATGTTGGAACACATAAAGTTCCAAGAATAATTGGTAAAAAAGGTTCAATGGTTAATATGATAAAACAAGCAACAGGATGTAAAGTTGTTGTTGGTCAGAATGGGGTTGTTTGGATACAAAGTGAAGATCCTAAAGCAGAAATATTAACTGTGAGAACAATTAAAATAATAGAACAAGAAAGTCACATTTCTGGTTTAACTGATAGGGTAAAATCTTTTCTTGAAAAAGAAACAGGAAAATCTCTTGAAATAGCCACTGATGAACATGAACATGAACATGAAGACGAGGGTCGAGGTAATTAAAATGACATATAAAAAGAGATTAGACGGAAGAAAATTTGATGAAACAAGACCTATGGAAGCAAAAGCAGGTGTTATCAAAAAAGCAGATGGTTCTGCATATTTTAAAATTGGAAAAACATGGGCTTATGCTGCAGTTTATGGACCAAGAGAACTTCATCCAAGATTTTTACAAAACCCTAAAAGAGGTATCTTAAGATTTACTTATCAAATGATGCCATTTTCAGGAATGGGTGAAAGAATAAGGCCTGGACCAAATAGACGAGCTAAAGAAATATCTATGGTTTCTGAAAAAGCAATTCGTGAAGTTGTTAATATAGAAGACTTTCCAAGCAGTGTTGTAGATGTAGTGGTTGAACTACCTCAAGCAGATGCAGGAAGTAGATGCGCAGGAATATGTGCTGCATCAATCGCACTTGCAGATGCAGGAATCACAATGAAAGACATGGTTGCAGCAGTAGCCGCAGGAGTTGTTGATAATACGGTTGTTCTAGATTTAGATTATAAAGAAGAACATTATCCTGAATTTGCAAAAGAAAAATTTGATAGTGAACATGTTGCAGACATACCCGTTGCATGTATTCCAAGCACAGGTGAAGTGACATTACTTCAAATGGATGGAATAATTAGTAAAGAACAATTAATATCTGCTGTTGAGATGGCTAAGAAAAAATGTACGGAAATTGCAGAGATACAAAGACAAGCTTTGAAAGATAGATTTTTGAAAGCAGAAGATGTTCAGGAGGGTAAGTAAAATGAAAGATCAAGAACTTAAAGAGAATATTTTGAAAGCACTTTCCAAAGGTATTAGAACTGATGGAAGACTTCCTGAAGATGTTAGAGACATTGAAATAGAATTTAATGTTGTTGAAATGGCCGAAGGTTCTGCAAGAGTAAAATTTGGAGATACTGAAGTTATAGCTGGAGTTAAACTGAAACTTGATAAGCCATATTCAGATACACCTAATGAAGGAGTATTAATGGTTAATATAGAATTAACTCCTTTAAGTAATCCTGAATTTGAATCTGGACCTCCAAGTGTTAAATCAATAGAAATCGCAAGAGTTATTGATAGAGGAATAAGAGAAGGTCACGCAATAGACAATAAAAAATTATGTGTTGAACCTGGTGAAAAAGTTTGGTGCGTAAATGTTGATATTTCTCCAATAAACACTGATGGAAATCTTCTTGACATAGGTGGACTTGCAGCTTTAGCAGCATTGCATAGTGCAAGATTCCCTAAAGTTAAAGACGGTGTTGTTAATTACAACGAAAAAACTGATGAAAAACTTCCAGTTCTTGAAGAACCAATTCCTGTCACGGTTCTTAAGATAGGTGAGTCATTCATTGTTGATCCTACGAATGATGAAGAAAAAGTTTTTGACTCAAGATTGACTGCAACTTTTAGAAGTGATGGAAATCTTTGTGCTATTCAGAAAGGTGGAGATGGTCCATTAACAACTGAAGACATTAGTAAAATGTTAGATCTTGCTCAAAAAACAGCGGGAAATATTCGTGAAATATTTACAAACGCAAAAAATTAATTTTTTATTTTTTTATTTTATTTACTCTAAATAATAAAAATTCTTTTAAAAAAATAATTTAGCTTACTAGAATTAGGTTCTATAGAACAAACTTTAAAAAGAGTAATGACTAAAATAATAATATGTTTGTTTTCAAGAAAAGAAAAGAACCTATAGAAAAAGATTTCAATATTGTTTTTCCTGATGATAGAAATGATACTAAGTGGTATGAAATTGAAGTCCTTAGAACATTTCATCTTAAAAATTTCTATAAAGTTGCATATAGGTGGCTGAAAGATAATGATTATTTTTCTGCAGAAACAAACAGTTATGGAGACAAACATTGGGAAACTCTTTATTATGAAGTTTACACACCTAAGCTTACATATCATTGGATTTGGTGGAGATGTCTAAAATATCCTAGAAAAGGAGCTAAAAATAAATTTTTAAGATATTATCTTAAAATAAATTTCCAAAGTTTAGGTGCTTCTAAACAAGAAATGATGATTGATGGTAAAAAATTTAATGCAAACAAAGTTAACTTTATTTTAAGAATGAAAGCATGGGTTCAAATAGACCCTGATGATGTGTGGTCCAAGCACCCCATAATAAAATATTTTGAAAAAACAATGATTGACAGGTGGTTTAAACCAAGAATCGATCAACATAAACTCGATTTATGGAATGACTTTATGGATTTTATTAGAGAACTTAAACAATTCGCTAAACTGAAAACAGATCAACCAAGAAAAAGACCCTTTCTCGATGAAGAAACAGGGGTATGAATTAATAATTCTTTTGCATATTTAATGTTGTGCTTATTTTGTTTAAGATGTTTGTATGTTTCTGGTTTCAATAATGTATTTGCAATGATTATCAAGAAACTAAATAAATTAAGAGATTGTAGGTAATTATGTGACTTAATTACTTTATTTTTATGAGTCTAAAACTTCTTAGTTTTTTTTTACATTCTATATTTTTAGTTTTATTGTAATAATTTAAAATTTAATCATATTTCTTAGGATAATTTCTAAAGCAAAATTATTTAATATATTTTACTTCAGAGTGATAACAAAATCAACATATTTATAAATGTTTTTTGATTTCTTTCCTTATGGTCACAATTAGTCATTTAAAAGGACTTGATACACTTGTTCGAAGTTTTGAAACAGAATTACAATCCAAATTTAAAATGGATGTAAATATTAAACATAGCTTTGAATTACCTTTTGATTTATTGAATTTAATGGAAATCTCAAACAGAATTAATTAATGGAACAAGACTTCCTCACAGTTTATTAGAATTAGAAACACTTTATAATATTGCAAAATTGATAGATTCTCAATTCGGTCAAGCTAAATTAGAATATTTTATTGAAAGTCAGGGCAACATTATCATTACCCAAATAGATCCAATAGATAAAAAATATGATTCATCTGAACATATTAAAATAGAACAGAATAAAAGTCTTATACCTAAAACCCCTTTTGTAAATAGACCTTTTGATGAACGTGGCAAAGTTGTATTTTATTCAATCATAGAATCAAATATGTATAATCATATGAGCAAGTTGCGAACCCCTTTTTTGTACTAATTAACAATGAAGTCATTAAAGCTAATGCGTTAAATTATGAACGTATGGTGAACAACAAATACTTAAAAGGAGTAATTTTTGATTCTGCAATTTCTATGTTGAGTTATGATGGATCTTATCTTTTTAAATTGCAAAATAACTTAAAGGGAGATTTCTTTTTTGATGAATTAAATATTATTGGTGCTAAAAATATTAGTTCAAAATTAGATCTATATCGTGGTAAATCTTTGAAAACTCCTGTTTATATAAGTAAAGACACAATCAGGGTAATATCTGATGGTTTAAGAGGAATTATTACTCGTTTAACTTAATTAGTATTTTTATTAAATCATAAATATTATCACTCCAATAAGATATTAATTATTTTTAGTTAGTTCTTTTCAAATTATAATTATTCTCTAGCTAAACTAATAGATACTTTTAAATATTATTTAATCATCCTAACTAACATGGGTAACAATCAGTATATTGATTTTGAAGATTGGCAAGCTACGTTTGACGAAAAACGTGAAAAGTTATTAGATTTTATTAAAGATTATATTACTAATGAAACAGGATTAGAGAACATGGTTGTTCATAATACTGTTTCTCCAAAGGATTATCCTTCAATAAAAATCACTTTAAGTAGATACAATATTAATGACGTGGTTCATTTAATAAGTGACTCAATAGGTGCAGCAGAGAGTGAAATTACAAAAAAGAAACTTATAGATCTAGATTCTGCACTTGTTCTTTTACAAAAAAATGAAATATCTTATCATATTTTTATGACTAAAGATGAGCGTCATTGCACTCTCGGATTAATTAAAACTTCCAAGTTAGAAAAAGAACCGAATTTAGCAGACAATACGCCCCCTGCTTTTCTAGACTATGTTGCAGGTTATATGGAAGACCCATTTAATTGGCAAAATTATGATTTGGATATTTCTCGAGCAATCAAAGTTACTAGTTATAAATATGGAATTAGTATAAGATCTGTTGCTTTTTATGATGATGAACTTCTTCCTATTTTAAATTCTGCAATTCAGACATCTGATTATTTTAATCAGCCTAAGGAATTTACTGAATTTAATCAAAGTATAGAATTAAAAAACGAAAAAGGTGTTTATTCTGCTAATATAACTAGTACCGCTCTGAAGAAGGTTCGTGGGCCTATTATTACTAAATTTAAATTAACTGAAATAATTAGTTCTGATACTAAAACATAAAATAGAAAGTCATTTCAAGAAACTAAAATTACACGCATAATTATTTTTTTATGAAAAGTATTATAAATAATTTAATTATTTACATTTTCTATGATTAAAGCTATTGTATTTGATATGGATGGTGTTCTTTGTAGAAGTGAAGAACCTCGTTTTGATTTTCTTAAAAGATTTTTTAAAAATCATAATATTCAATTAGATAATAAAGATTTGTTTAAAATTCTAGGACTTGGAACTCTTAAATCAATTAAAATTTTATCTGGGGGAAAATTTTCATCTGAACAAATGCAAACAATATGTGATGCCAAAAAACAATATTTTAATATTAACAAGGATAAATTGATTATTCCTCAAGAGGGGCTTTATGAATTATTAGATTCTTTAAAAGAATACAAGTTAGTTTTAGCAACTGCTGCAGGAAAAGATTATGCTTATGACGTCTTGAAATTACTTAATGTGACAAAATATTTTGATTTTATTTTTACTGCAGCAAATGTGAAAAACGCTAAACCCCATCCCGAAATATATAATAAAGTTCAGGAAGCATTAACTAAAAAATTTAATATATCTCGAGACCAAATAATTGTTATCGAAGATTCTGTTCCAGGAGTTCTTTCTGTTAAAAATGCAAACTTAAAATGTGTTGGATTATCAAATTATAATGATGAACAAAAATTAATTAATGCTAATTCTGATTATGTGGTTAAATCTTTAATTGAATTAAAAGAATTATTTTATACTAATTCAATATGAAACTTGATGTTTGCAGTACTTAACAAGAGTTCAAACACTGTCATTCAATGCAATTTCCGCAATCATCATCAGGAAATACGTTTCTATTAAATACACATCATCAATCTATGGACAAAAACATTTATAAAATAAAACCTTATAAATAGTAGTATTAATAATTAACTAATCATATTTATATAAATTGCATTAACAAACAAGTATCTATTATAAGTTTATTAAGTTTGAATTTAAAGGTGAAGATGTTGAGGTTTAGCATTAAAAAAGAGGTTCTGAATTTAGTTATACCCCTATTAATCTTTTTAATGTTTAGCACAAGTATTTCTGCATTAACAATCAATCACATATATGGTTCTGATGAAATTAATGGCACAATTGCTGAAGAAGATTTAATTAATGCAGAAATTACCACTGCATATGCTGCGACAAGTGTTAAGATGAATAATTTAGGTGTTTGCACAGGAGGACAAGGTGTTTTTGAATGTATTTTGGAATACAACTTAGGAGATCCAACAAATTTTATTTTTGAAGCATTTTTGAATGAAAATATTTTAGATTTAGGTACTGCAAATTTGATTGTTGATAATCAAGCGCCAATAATAAATAATTATGCTGTATCAACATCTGCACTTGGTGTTTTATTTGAATTTCAAACTGCTGATGCATTAATAGGTGGTGTGTGTAGTGGTTTTAAAAAAATAGAATTTTTAGCTAATGATGTAGTTATTCAAGAAATAAATTATTCTAAAGAAGATGATAATTGCACAAAATCAATAACTCAAGAAATTAGTTATAATCAAGGTGCAAACTTTAAAGTAAAAGTAACAGATAAAATTGGTAATACTGTTGAATCAACTTCTGAATTTGTAAATATTACAAAAGCGGCAGTATATGATTTGGGCTTTGAGTATGATGGAAATCCAATTAGTAGAATATCTCATATTACTCCTATAACTGGAACAGTTGTATTCTATGTTGATGCTCAAAGCATTGAAGGAATAACTGCTGACTTTTCTCAGTTAATTCAAAATGTGTTGTATCAAGAAGCATATTCGTCAGTAGATGTTCCTTTAAGTTCTTGCTATTCTGTAAACAACTCGGAAAAATATAAGTGCGGTGTTAGTAATGTTGTTATCAATCCTGAAAACGCAAGTGTTGCCCTAAGATTCAATGTTATTGCTAATGGCGGAGTAGGTAGTTCTTCCATACTCACATTTAGTTTTACAATAGATGATGAAGCACCAAGACTTGTTAGTATAGAAACAAATTATTTTCATGATGATAAATATTATTTTGCATCAAATGAACACACTGAAATCATTTTAAGATTTGATGATACTCAAGAACAATTTAACAGAAAAAAAGTCTTTTATGAATTTAATAATATAAAATATGCAATACATCATTGTGATGCAGGAGTTTGTTATGCCTATATTAATACACCTTGCAGATCAGGTTCAACTTATGATGTTTCTTTAGTAACATCAGGAGGTTATAGAACGGAAGATGATGCAGGAAACCCTGTTCAAGAGGATTATTCTGCAGAAATATGTTGTGATAGTGTTGTTCCTTATGATAATTCTATGGGGATTTCTGAGTCAGGTCAAGCAAGTTATATTGAATTTCTACCTAATTCATATGATGTTTTAATTGTTGGAGGTCAACCCTTAGAAATTGAAGCACATGTTTATGAAGATGGACCAACATTAACAACTTATGCTAATCTAACTTCAATTGGGGGAAGCTATCAAGAAGGTGAATGTTCTAAAAATCAAACTTTGAATAAATTTATATGTAAATGGAGTATAGAACGATTAATTAATGAGCACATGCAAAAAGAAATTGAATTCTCATTTACAGATTTAGTAAATCATAGTTATACGACAACTGCTGAAATAGTCATAAAAAAAAGTGCAAATCAGTCAGAGACCACACCTAACTGTGTTGAAATTGATTCTTCTAGTGTTAAATTTAGTCCTGAACAAATAAATAGAATTGCATTAGATATGTCTATAGATAATGGATTAACATATCCTCTTTATGGTTCATTCATGCCTGAAATGAAAAATTCTTGTAGAAATTATAAAATTTATGAACAACAGGAAAGACCTGAGTGCTTTGTTAAATTCAGTAATGGAACAATACTTGCAGGAGTTAATTTATTCTCTGATTTTATTCTCGCGTATCCTGAAAATGTTGAAGATGAACTAAATTATCTTGAAATAATTCCTTTAGCGGATGCTAATAATTATGATGAAAATTATAAAATAATTTGTAATTTGTCTTTTGTGATTGGTAATGAAAAAACTCTTTTTTCACAACCTTTAGTGGTTCCAGTTGAATGGAAATTAGAATTTAAGAACTCTGCTTTTGGAACTCCGGGTGAAGAATATACCAAAAAATTAAAGGAATTTGATAAGGGAGATGGATTTGAAGAAATGATTGGTTGGGCTAACATGCTTTTAGCAACAATGTCTGAATTGTGTTCTGCTAAAAAATATATTGATAAACTGGGTGGTGCTGGAACAGTGCTTGAACTTGGCGAAGCTGCAGTTTGCATTTATTCTGAAACATATTGTAGTATGATTAGTGCAGGACATGTTTTAACAAAATTAGCACCTGCAGGAACAGATGAATCCAAAGTTCAAAAAATTGAAGACAATGCTCAAAGCGCTCTGGAAAAAGGGGCTTTTGGGTTGTTTGATAGTGCTTGTAGACTTGCATCTTGTTCTATTGAAGAAGAAATGAATAGTGAAGCAGGTAAAAATTGGTGGATGCAAGAAGATCTAGGTATTAGTACTGATCCAAGTGCGGGTGAAGATAGTAGTGCTGCGTGGGGCGGAACTGATAGTTTATTTGCAGATTGGGACAATTACTTATTAGATGATATTGACCAACCAAATATGTATAATAGTCTTGTTACTTGTATTATGACAAATTGTTGGCAAGGAGTTATATATCATCTTAATAAATATCGAGAGGCAAATTGTGATAAATTTTATTGTCTAAAAAGACAAGCGCAATATGGTCTGGGTATAAGTCAGTGTTATGAAGCATTGGATACTTTTATTTGTAAAGAGATTGTTGGAGAAATATTTGAAATTCCTTACATTAGAGATATAAAAAATCTTGCAGGAAATGTTAATTCTTTAATTCAAAACCTGCTTCCTAAATTAATGACAGATGTTTGGTCTTCTCTTGCTTGTGGAGACGAATATATGCAAAAAACACTGAATGAGCCAACTCGAATTGTTAAAGATATTAATGTTGCAAAAGTAATTATGTGTGAAGCACCACTTGCTTTAGGTAGAATAATTAGAACAGAAAGATTTGGTTCAAACTCAGGTCATTTTATGTATCCTAATAATCCTGATATTTGCGCTATGGCTCATTGTAATGAAGAAGATGAAACAAAATGTGAAACAAATGCAGGCCTCATAAGTAAGGCAATGCCTCAAATACAAAAAGCTGTGGGCTTTGATATTTTTGGTCCTTCAAGTATGAGTAGTCAACAACAAATTGACTTATTACAATCTAGCAATAGGAATAGAGGTTCTTCACAATCTTATTATGACACTTTGAATGATTATGTTAGTTCAGCATATAATGGTGAAACAGACGCTGCACAAGATGCGGCATTCAAACTAAGATATCAATATGGCTTAGATGTTCCTACAGATGAGACTAGTATTAAGGGCTATAAAGAGGATGAAGGTATTGTTGATGACACTATTGATTTATTGACTGTTAGTGAAATAAATCCAAATTCTCAAACCGAGGCAGGTACTAATTTAGATAATTATTATGGACAGCAGGGAAGCGATTATGGCTGGGATAGTATTTCAGATTTAAATGATGCTATTAATTTGAATGATTATATTGATCAATTATCTCCAACTTCTGCTTCAACAACTATGAACGATATAAGTTTGGATCTTGCAAGAGAGCTAAGTGACTCTTCAATAACTTTAAGTACTGAAGGCTTAGGAAATCGAGCTCAAGACGATATTAATCAGAATGCTAACGCAATCTTAACAAATGAACAACGAGATTATGCAATGAATCATCCTCCTCAAGAATTTATCGATGCTTTAGGAGGTAATCTCAATTATGGTACTGGAGACAAAACGTATACTGCTAGAATTAATGAGTTGAATGCTATAATTAATGATCCAAAAACAACCGATGAAGCTAAAGCCGCTTATGAAACGCAATTAAATCAACTTAATGCTCAATTAAATCAAAGAGCACTGGAAGCAGCAAATTGTCTAGGATCTTCAGATCCTCAAAATTGTGATCTTACCATTCTTAAAATAAATCCTGATGGAACACATTCTTTGAAAGATGATATATCTGCACTAATAGTTGATGAAGCTGAAACCGCAGAATCAGCAATGGATGCATTGGCTGATCATCTTGCTTGGCAAAAACAAAGAGAAGAAATTGCTGAAATGGCTGATGAAGTTATGAAATTATTTTGGAATATGTGGTTTAAAGATTGGTCTTCAACAAGTCAATGGAATAAAGAACTTAGTGAATTTTCCGAGACGTACATTAATCCTGATTCCTGGGAAAATACTTTCTGCGATCCTGAAAATAGTATTTTATACAGTCCACATGAAGATATAGGTGGTGTGGCATTTGATTGCACGGGAGACCATTGTAATAGTGTATTATCATTTACAATGGAAAGAAGTCCTTATAATTGGACTAATCAAGAAAGAACAGATGACAAAATTGATCATTATATTTATACTTGGGTTTATTTATTAGGGCCTGTTCAAGAAGATTTTAAATTTAACATTTACTTTAAATACAAAGAAGACTTGACTGAAAATAAATTTTGCGTCTATAAAAATGATGTAACAGGAACTTGCGAAATGACAACTATTACAGACGGAGAAGAAATCTCAGAACAAATATCATTTATTAGCAAAAACAAATATGAAACTGTTTGTTTTAATTTCGATAAAAAATATCCTAATGCAGAATCAGGAATGAACAATGCCGCAGATCATTTTTGTAGATCCGTAGTAGAAGATGCATTCGCTACAGGAGAACCTGATAAAGATTATGACAGTGAATCTGGTTCATCAGAAAGTGGTTCGGGTGAAAGTACTGCAACTTATGGTTAAAAAAATGAAAAATTCACAAAAAGCACAAGTAACCGCATTTGTAATATTGGGAATAATTTTGTTAGTAGCAATAGGAATATTTTTGGTCCTTAAACAACAAATATTTTCACATGAACCAGATGTTCCTAATCCTTTAGCAACAGAAGAATCTGAGGTTGTAACAAAATATGTTGAAACATGTCTTAATCAAGTAACAAAACGAGCATTAATAAAAGCAGGTAAACATGGGGGATATATTGATATTCCTGGAGAATTATCTATAAATCCTGTTTATCCATTTGATTCAGATGTTCTTTATAGTAGTTTTTATGAAATACCTTATTGGTATCATATGAAAGATGAAAATGTATTTATGACTCATCAACCAGAAATTGAAGGATATCAAGGAAAAAGTATAAAAGAAAATATTGAAAGGTATATTGTAACTTATATGCCTGAATGTATTGCAGATTTTAATGAGTTTAAGGATTCTTTTGAAATAAATATTAATGGCAATATGAATCCTCACGTAATATTTACACAAAATTCTGTTATTGCGGAGCTTGATTATGACTTAGTAATCAAACCGTATACTCCTGGTTCAGACACCATAAATATTGATAAGTTTAATACAAAACTCAATATTCCTTTTATTCAAATGTATCAATTAGCGACACAAATAACTGAAACAGAAATAAATAATTCGTTTATTGAGCGTAAAACATTGGATTTAATACATGCATATTCCGATGTTGATCCAAATATGCTTCCCCCGTTAGAAGAAGTAAAATTCTTTGAACTTGTTAGTGGCGCATTTTGGTTTAGAAGAGATGTTGAACAAAAAATAAGATATGATGTTCTTCCTTTTTTAGGTCTTATAAAAATAATAAATGCATATAAATATGTTCCCACAACTGCAGTAATAGCAGAACCATATCAAATATTTGCACAGGGTTTTTATAATTCTTTTAAAATTAATCTTGATAAAAACTCATCTTATCCTTTTAGTGCTGATGTTTTTTATCCTGATTCAGAATTAGACTTTTATATTAATTCAGGAGAAGAAGTTCTTCAACCAACAGGGTTTCAAAGTTTTGATAATGAAATAACTAAAATGTTTAAGTTAGTAATAAAAGAGTACAGTTTTAATTATCATTTATCATTTCCTGTTATAATAAAAATACATGATAATACTGCATTTAATGGTGAGGGATATGATTTTTTCATAGCTCTTGAAGCAAATATAAGGAATAGTATTCCTGCGACATCTAATATGCATCTTTACACATATAAAGCTCCTAAATCAGTTAGTTTAGACGATCCAAATCATTTATTAAATAACACAATAAAAATAAGAGCAGTAAATAGAAGAACAGATGGTCCAATAGGTGATGCAACAATTATTTATAATTGTGGAATGGATTTTCCTGTTGGAAAAACATATCTAAATGATTATGGTGAAGCAATCTTTACAGGAAAGGTTCCTTACTGCGCCGCAGGAGGATATTTTAGAATAATGAAAGAGGGTTTTGAATCTGGAATAATAGACTATAATAATCTTAATGAAAATGAAAATCCAAATCTTGTAACAGAGATGTGGCCTTTTTACAAAAAACAAGTTTTTGTTTGGAAAAGAACAGAACAAGATGTTCAAACTTATTTAGATCAAGGACACATTGTCAAGTTTAGCGCAAAACATGAAATAAATGAAACTGACACAATAATGTTCACCATAAATAAAATTAAAGATAATTTTATGGAAGATGATATTCCTCTTATTGGTTTTTTAGCTATAAGTAAAGATAATTCATCAAGTATTTCGTCAATAGATTCTCAACGTGTTGAGATTCAAAGACTTTATGATTCTGGGGAAATAAATCAAACAGTTTACGATGCGTTTATTGGAACTTTTGAAGAATACATTTCTGAAATTGATACAGATAATTTAGAGTTAAAGATGAATTACACATTAGACTTAATTCCTGGAGAATATCATTTTGAATCATTCATGATGACTAAAGGTCCTTTTAATTTACCAGAAAAAATAGAATCTTTTTGTCCAGGACTCGAACTTTTTGGTGAATGCCCTGTTGAAGAAGAAGTAATAAATTATCCTGAAACCAATTTAAGTGTTTGGATAACAGGACAATCAAATATGACTCGATACATTTCAGAAACATATATTTACAATGATAAACCTTTGCATTTTTTTGTTCTAGAAAAAACAGCACCAACAACATGGGATGAAATGATTGACTATGATTTAGATGAATATATTTCTGACAAAGAATACATGACAGATATTTATTTTGAATGATTATTCTAGTTTATAATTAAATAACTTGTGTTATAAACCTAAATCTTTGATTTATGTGTGTGCCTGACTAAATTTCAAGTTTGTTTTATAAGATACATAGATAATTTTAAAAAGGTTGATTAGTTTATTTTAATGAATTAGTCATTTAAGTTAATAATTAAGGTGATAAAATGTTTAAAAAGAAGAATATGATTTTAATGGTTGCTTTGATGGTTATTCTATTATTATGTGTTGGGTGTGCTGATAAAAATATTTCGGGCGATGCTAATAAAGAAAATAAACAAAAAATAGATTCTATTCTTTTTAGTAATCAAAAAAATTCTATGGAATTTGTTCCCAACCAATTATTAATAAAACTCAGAAGTGATTCAATGAGTGATAAAAGATCAGAAGATAGTATAAATACGATTCTACATAAAATTAAAAAAGATAATTCTAAAATCAATACTGGTTTAGAAGAATCAAAATTTTTGTTGAATGAAAAAGTATTAAACATCAATAGAGAGAAAAAGCAAGAAATTGGTTTGGACAGATGGATAATTATTAAATTTAAGGATATTTCAAATGAAGAATTATTAAAACAACAAGAACATTATTCAAAAAGCAAATATGTTGAAATTGCTGAACTGAATGGAATAGTAGAAATTACAGATATCCCTGATGATTCTATGTTTTCTTCGCAATGGGGATTGCATAATACTGGTCAGACTTTAGGACTTATTGATGCAGATATTGATGCGCCTGAAGCATGGGATATTGAACAAGGTTCAGAAGATATTATTATTGCAATTATTGATTCAGGAGTTGATTATACTCATGAAGATTTAGCAAATAATATTTGGATTAATTCTGGTGAAGATTTAAATGGAAATGGTATTATTGATGAATCTGATTTTGATGGTATAGATACAGATAATAATAATTATATAGATGATATTAGAGGGTGGGATTTTGTTTCAATTTCTCAATTTAATTGTAATTCTTTTGAAGATTGTGAAGTAGAAGATAATGACCCTTCTGATTATGTGGGTCATGGAACTTTTTGTGCAGGTATTGCTTCAGCAGTTACAAATAATAATATTGGTATTTCAGGAGTTTGTCCTAATTGCAAAATAATGCCTATTCGAAGTTTATATTTAACTAGTTCTAATTCTGGATCAGGCAATACTTTTGATATAGTTTCTAGCTTAATTTATGCAGTTGATAATCATGCAAATATTATTAGCATGAGTTGGGGAATGCCTGATGCGTCTCAAGCATTACATGATGCGATTTATTATGCTAGATTTAATAATGTTAGTTCTATCGCTTCAGCAGGAAATGAAAATTCAAATGATATTATTTATCCTGCATTCTGGGTAGATTTAAATGTTGCTGCAACTGATAAACATGATGAAAGAGCTATTTTTTCTAATTATGGTTATTTTATTGATATTGCTGCACCCGGTACCGCTATTCTTTCAACAGTTCCTCCAACTGGATATGATCCTGAATATGCTGATGAATATGTGTGGAGATATGGCACTTCTATGGCTGCACCATTTGTTTCAGGTGCTGCAGGATTATTATTATCTAAAATCCCTGAACTTACTATATATCAAATTAAAGAAGTTCTCACAGATTCTATGGATGAAATTGAAACTGA
>CAYWRI010000001.1:43393-99072 GCA_964461035.1 uncultured Methanosarcinales archaeon
CTTGAATTTATAAAATCGGGTGCAACTTTATTAATACCTGAAATAACTGAACAGCCAATAGCTATTGGAGATATTGATAAAAATTATCCTGGTTTAGAATTAGCATTTGTTGAACATCAAAACAGTTATTTACATGTATATCATTCAGATGGAACTATTGTGGAAAATTTTCCCACTCAAGAACGTATGAATGTGAACCAATATGTTGCAGTTGGCGATATTAATAATAATGGTCATTTAGAACTTGTAGCTATAGGTAGAAATAATCAGGATAATTACATATACATATTTAATGATGAAGGAGAATTATTAAACACTATTGAATTATTTGAAAGTGGAACATCAGTTGTTTTAGAAGATATTAATAATGATGGAAATTTAGAATTGATTGTTTCTCATTGGTATCAAGAAAACTCATGGATAACTAAAGTTTACAATTTACTTGGCGAAAATTTATATAATTTTTCAGGAGGAAATATGTTTTTTATGCCTTCTGTAGCAGATATAGATAATGATAATTTAGTAGATATTATCATAAGCTCGGAAAATAATGATGATACAAATATAATTGCATATGATATTAATTCTGGTTTAAAATGGCAAAGATTACTTCAAGGTGAAATAGCTGGAGAAGTAGTTATTGGAAATATTGATGCCACTTCAGAAGAATTAGAAATTGTGGCAATTACTTGCGAGTATGGTGATTATTGTAAAATTCATGTTTTAGATTCTGATGGTGATTATTTGAATGAAAATTGGCCAAAAACGATTTCATACCCTGAAAATTTTTATGGAACAAGCACTATATCCTTAAGTAATATGAATCCTACAGATAATAATTTAGAAATACTTTTTTCTATGTCTAACGAAATTCATGTTTTAGATTCTGAGGGTGAATACCTAAATGAAAATTGGCCAAAAACAGTAGCGGGTTATGGAATATCATCAATTTCTACTGCAGATTTAGATGATGATCAATTTCCAGAAATAATAGTTGGTTCTCCATCATCATTAAATATTTTTAATTATTTGGGTGAAAATTTTATTGATCCTATTCAATCACAAAGTCAAAATTTATACCCTGTTGTTTCAGATATTAATGTAAATGGTTTTTGGGATATAATCACAAGTTCTCATGAAATGGGAATTTATTTTGTAGATTTAAACAATGACTATAAAAGCCATTCGCAAGAATGGTCAATGTTTCAACATGATGTAAAACACACTGGAAAATATACAAATCCTGAACTAAATGTTCTATTAGGTGATGTTAATGATGATCAATTAGTTGATTCTTTTGATGCAAGTTTAGTTTTAAACTATTTTGTGTTAAATGAAATAAATTTTGAAAATTGGCAGATTATTGCTGCAGATGTGGATTGTAATGGTGCAATAGAATCATATGATGCAGCACTTATTTTAAGATATTCTGTAGGTATAATTGATCAATTTCCTTGTGAATTTGAAGGAAGATATGATAAAAATGAATTATCTGTGTTGAATAAATGTATAAATAATATTAATGTAGATTTAAACAAAAATAATCTTCAAAAAGAACTAACTAATTGTTTAAGCGTTATGCATTAAGTTTGATAATATTCTTACGCTGTAACACATAATGTAAGATTAAATATGAAAATTTGATTTTATTAGTTCGTGTTTTTTGCGACCTAAACTTATTTCAAAAACACTAGTTTTTGTATGAGTTACAGTATTGGCTTTTTTGAGAATAAAATTCTTAAAAAAAGAAAATTAATTATACGAAAATAATAATTGGTTGAGATCATTTTTCAACATTATATAAATTTGCAATATAATCTCTTGCTTCATGAAGAATCTTTATTTGGTCTTGAGTTACAGCCACTGTCGGATGATTTTCATCAATAGATTCGTCAAATAATGCTACTGAAATTCTAAGGATGGGCTGTACTGGTTCAAAAGAATATTCAGGGGTTAACAAAAGACCTTTTTCTTTTCTTTCCCACGAACCACCCCTAAGATGATCTTGCTTTGTACCAAAATCATAAATTGATTGCATATAAAAATCATTAAGTTTTTTACCTTCAGATCCTTCAGGTTTGAGAAATTTATTAACATCTAAATTAATATCCAAAATAAAATAGTTGTTATTATGATCGAAAAGCAATAGTTCTGGTTTTTTAAATGGATAACTTGGTAAATTGGAATGCGCAATACCTTTAATTTCTGAAGAATGAATGGGTAATTTATTAAGAATATTTTGAAAATCTATATTAAACCACCAATTATCAACAAGACTTAAAGTTAAATCTAAATTTGAACTTTCTATTGCTCGAAGATTATCAAAACCTTTTAGAAATTCATTTTTAGGATCTGTATCTGGAAATTGAAGAACATAATTATCTCCAATTTTTTTTATATTAAGTTGTGTTTTATCAAAGTCAGGATTTATTAATAATGTTCCAATACTCACCCTTACTTCATTTGATTTTGATAATTCTGAATCTATGTAGCCAATTAGAGATTCAACAAATTTGTTATTTTCTTTTTTTCTTTTTGAAATATAACTAGGGGGTACAGTTTCATCAAATTTAAGAACGGGATAACTTCGTAATGCTTCATGTACTTTTTCAAGACTAGGAAAAACAATACCAACAATTCTATCTTCAAGAGAAATATTAATTATTTCTGATTCTTCCTGAAAATTTGTAGGAGTTTTTTTGAATTCTTCTGCAGGATTAAAAATTTTCATATTGTTTGGAAGAAAATTATTATTTATAAACTTTTTTATTCAATTATCACTCTATAGAGAATAAAAATCAAAAAGAAAAAGATAAAAAATTAATTAAAATCATGCTGCTATTTGATAATTATCTTTTTTATCATCATGAGTTATTTTATCTCTTATGTCTTTAATAACAGGGCCTGATTTCTTATCAGCATATATACCAATATCTTTGTAAAGATCATGATCTTTGAAAAGACCATCTTTAGTATGTTTATTATATGCTCTTATTGAACTTAAAAAACTTGCTTTCATTAATTTAGTCATGTCCAATTTAACGCCCTGTGCATTTACTTTAGATAATAAATCATGTGATAAATCGAGTTGGTTCTTTTGACTTCTTGAAAGTAAATCAGTATATACTGGTGAAACAAGATGACTATATGTTTTTTCCAAAACTTTGCTGTTAATGGAATGACCATACATAGAATCTAAAAATTTTTTCACAGTCATATCTTCATCTTTTGTCATAGAATCAAAAACATCTTTTAAAGCTTGTTCCCTTTGTCCATCACCAAAGCCAATATGTTCTCCATATTTATTCAAAACTAATTCTTCAAATTGTTCAGGAGTCATATGTTTTCTACCGTCTTTTAAAAGTTTATAAGCTTTAGAATCTAGTTCAGGTAAATGTTGTTGAGCAATAGCAACGAGCATCTTATAAAGTGCATCTTTGTTTTCTGCCATGGATTTTTTATCTGCATTTTCCATTAAATTGTTTTCAGAATTCATCATGTTATTACTGAGAGAATTATAAAACTTTCCTAAAACCCCTTTTGCCATTTCTTGAAATTTAAATGAATGTTTGCTGTCAAACATATCTACATGTTTTGATGCAACTTTGTAATCCGCACTTGGACCTCCATTAGCTCCGTAAATATCTTGTAAAATATCACTTATATCTGCAACTTCCACACCGTTTTTTTCTGTCATATTTATCACCTATTGATTATTTTTTTTTAATTTAATAGTTTATTAAAGGAGTATACTAAAATATAATCTGTATACTTAAATCATTAATAATAGTTATTTATCACTTTATAGTAAACAATTGTTTATAAACTTTTTTGTTTTCCAATGTTTTTCAATAAATATATTTATAAATAAGTTACTATTCTAAAAACTTATATTTCTTTGATAATTTAAAATAACTAGTTTTCAAAAGAAATAAACCATAGTAATATTTAAATATTACGCTAATTTGTCATAATAATAAGATAAATTATAACAATTATGGCAATAATTAGATAAATTGTTATAATAATAGCATAAATTAATAAATACTTAGAATAGGTTTAAAGTAAAATGATACAAAAAAATGACTTTATAGAATTTGATTATACTGGTAAATTCGTTGATGATAATGAATTATTTGATACAACAAAAGAAAGTGTTGCAAAAGAAAATGGACTTTATAATGAAAATAACAAAAAAACTTTTGTTCCATTAATTGTTTGTGTAGGACAAAGACAGGTTGTTCAGGGATTAGATGATGCACTTATAGGTAAAAATGTGGGAGAAGAGTTTAAAGTAACTGTAACTCCTGAAAACGGATTTGGAAAAAAGCGTTCAGAATTAATGAATCTAATGTCATTAAACACATTTAAAAAACAAGATATACGACCATTTCCAGGACTTCAAGTAAATATTGATAATCAATTTGGAGTTGTTAAAACCGTTTCTGGAGGAAGAATAATAGTTGATTTTAATCATCCATTATCAGGAAAGGATTTGTTGTATGAAGTGAAAATTCTTAAACAAATAACTGATATTAAACAAAAAATAGGGCTAACACTAAAATCATTATTTCAACTAAACGGTGATGTAACATACAACAAAGATGATAATACTGCATCAATTAAATTAAAATTACCGCAGGTTGCAGATAAAGATGTTATTGAAAATTTGGAAACTAAATTAAAAGAAAAACTGAAAGAAATAGTTGGAGTTGAAGTAACAATACACATGTAATGTGTGGAGTATATACTTTCATAACCAAAATTTTATAAACTTTATGTATATATTATAATTTATTTTATATTCAAATGGGGGTTGTAATATGGATTCAATCATGAACAATGCTATGAGCAGAGCAGAAGAAGATGTAAAAAGAACTAATGTTAAAGATAGGACTGCTATGGATCGAGAACTCGAAGAACTACTAAGTCAACAAAATGCTAAAATAAAAGTAATTGGTAGTGGTGGAGCAGGAAACAATACAATTAATAGAATAAACGAAGTTGGTATTGTTGGCGCTGAAACAATTGCTGTTAATACGGATGCACAAGACTTACTTTACACGAGTGCTGATAAAAAAATACTGATAGGAAAAGATCTTACAAAAGGTTTAGGTGCAGGTTCAATGCCTAAAATAGGTGAAGAAGCTGCAAGAGAATCAGAACATGAGTTAAAAAGTGCTATTCAAGGCGCAGACATAGTTTTTATTACTTGCGGTCTTGGTGGTGGAACAGGAACAGGTTCTTCACCAGTTGTTGCAGAAATAGCTAAAAAATCAGGCGCATTAACAGTTGGTATTGTTACAATGCCGTTTATTATGGAAAGTCATAGAAGATATGAAAATGCTGTTATGGGACTTTCAAAATTAGAAAAGAATGTTGATACATTAATAGTTATTCCTAATGAAAAACTTTTGGAATTAGCTCCAGATTTACCATTAAAAACTGCATTCAAAGTTGCAGATGAAATTTTAACAAATGCTGTTAAAGGAATCGCTGAACTTGTTACAAAAGCAGGACTCGTAAATCTTGATTTTGCAGATATAAAAGCAGTGATGGGTGATGGTGGAGTTGCATTGATTGGAGTTGGAGAATCAGATACAAATAATAGGGCGGAAGAAGCAGTAACTAAAGCTGTAAACAATCCCTTACTAGATGTTGATATTGGTGGAGCAACCGGTGCGTTAATTAATGTAACTGGTGGAAATGATATGACTCTTGCTGAAGCACAAGCTGTTGTTCAAAAAATATCTGATCAACTAGATGAAGATGCTAGAATAATTTGGGGAGCTCAAATAGATGAAGACCTAGAAGGAATAATGAAAGTTATGCTAATAATAACAGGTGTTCAAAGCAGTCAAATAACTGGTAAAAGTGTTTCGTTAAATAAAAAAGAATATGGTTCAGATTTAGGAATAGAATTTGTTGATTAAAATGGTGAATTTAAAACAATTTATTAAAGAATGTAGACGAGTTTGGTCAATTACAAAAAAGCCAACCAATGAAGAGTATCAAGTTATAATAAAAGTTGCGGGTTTAGGAATACTTGCAATAGGACTTATAGGTTTTTTAGTATCAATAATAGGATTAGCACTATAAACGATGTGATTTTTATGAGTGAAGAAGAAAGCAAAATAAATATTGAATCTGAAACGGAAAAAATAAATGAATTAAAAACTCCGTACCAGATAGCAAAAGAAAAAGAAGAAAGCGCTGCTGAAGAAGTTAGTTCTGAAGATAAAGAACATGAGAAAAACACTAAAATATTTACTCTAAGAACAACAGCAAATCGAGAAGATCAAGTAATGGATTTTGTAACAAGCAATGCTATAAAAAAAGGTCTTGAAGTATACTCACTAATAAAACCACATGGACTGAGAGGATATATTTTTCTAGAAGCTGAAACTTTATCTGATGCAGAACAGGCAGCATATGGTGTTCCTTATGCTAGGGGAGTTCTACCAAAATCTTTAGCATATAATGAAATAGATCACATGGTTGAAACAGTTAAAAGAGAAATTAATATTCAAAAAAATGATATTGCTGAAATAATTTCGGGACCTTTCAAAAGAGAACAATGTAAAATTGCAAGAATTGATAAATCAAAAGGCGAAGTTGTTGTTGAACTTTTAGAGGCTGCTGTTCCAATACCAATAACTCTTAAACTAGATGATGTAAAAGTTATTCGAAGAGAAAAAGATTAATTCTTTTTTTTATTTCTTTATTTTTAAGATAAAAATGTTTCTTTTAATACATCAATATATGCTTTTGTGATTTTACCTTCATTATAAAAAGCATTAAATTTAAGAGTTTTATTAAATTTATTCGTATGTTCAAATGCTACTGGTTCTGGTTGATCAAAACAAGATTCTCCTCCAGGACGAACATTTCTTTTTTCACTCATATAAAAATTTTTGTTTCTAAATATGATAAATGAACCATTAAGTTGAACCAATTGAGCATTTTCAAATTTAAAAACAAATGGCATGAGTATTCTATGATACGCTAAAATTGAATCCTTTTTTTTTGTGTCATACTAATACGGGTTGTTGCTACCCAATTAGAAACAGGGGTGATATTAATTGTATGGGTTTCCAAATAATCTTCATAACCAGGAATCAAAGAAGCCTTATCATAATTTTTCCGAAATTCATGAGATTCAACATTATTATAAGTTCTATTTTGTAAATCAATAACTTCATCAAAAAAAGTAACTAAACCCTCCAGAATATCTGCAGATCTTCGATCTCGAGAAGACTCTATTTCTGGACGATATAATTCTAAAACTTTATTAGCATCCATTGTAAACTCTTGAATGAGCTTTGAAATAATTTCATCAATTTTATTCGCGAATTTAGACATTTGTGAAAGGAATGAACAAGTTTATTTAAACTTTTCTTCATCATTAAAAAAAGATTTATAAAAACTTAAAATAAATTTATGTTTATGAGGAAAGAAATATTTATTCTTATGATTTTTGTAGTTTCTTGCAGTAGTGTGTTTGCATCTACAATTACTAGATATGGTTCTGATTTTACTATTGTTGAGAAGGAAATTTCATTTAAAGTAAATGATAGATTAGGTACTGAAAGATTAAGTTTTGACTATGAGTATGTGGGTTCTGGATTTAATAATTTGCCTTATGGGCAACAATTAAAAAATAAAGATGTTAAATTAGGATTTAACAACAAAGAATTAGACGATACTGATAACTACTATTTTAATGCTCGTTATTATGATTATGACTCTGGTAAGTTTTTAGGTGTCGATCCAATTAATGATAATCCTGCTTATGCTTTTGTTTCCAATAACCCAATGAATTATATTGATCCAAGCGGACTTATTGAAAAACAACCAATTGATACGGGTGAAATTTTTAACAGGAATGGATTAGCTTATTTCATTGATTTGAAAGTTGATTCTATTGGAGAAGAATTCATTAATCACATGTCTGATGAAATTCTCACCATTATGAATGAAGAATACAAGTCTGAAATACCTCAGGAAAATAAACGTATCTTATATCTTGCCAAATATGTTGATGATACAATTTGGGATAGCACTAATTACGCTGAAGAGAGACAAAAATCTGGCCATTATCTTGATCCTTACTCACCAATTAAATTTTTGAATCCTTTAGGATTAGGCAACTTTTTTAGTTTAATTCATTCTATTGAAAGAGACATTGTTGAGGTAGTAAATGAAGGGGTTTGCGTTGAGAAATCTATATTAACAGTGCTGATTCTTGAAGACTTCATTGACAAGCAAGAACTATCCGATAAATATGGTGTTTACTACGAAACAGTCAGTGCTAAAACCAAGAGGTATTTTATTGACGAAAACTATGAAGAAAAGACTCTTAGAACAGAAGCGTTATTTGGTCATGCATATGTTGTGATTGAAGACTTTTCTTCAGGCAAGGAATATTTTTTGACAAAAGGGAAGATATATGACTCTTTTGAAGACTTTACAGAAGTTGTTTACATGGGAAACTATGGTCCTGTAGATGTAAAGAATGGTCACACAATTTATTATGAAAATTCTTATGAAAGAGGAGAAAAACAATATTTACTTCAATCAGAAGAATGATTTTTAATTAAACGAGTGATAAATAATAGTATATAACCTATTAAAAAAAGATTCATAAAGAATATATTAATCACTCAAATGAACTAATTGATGAAGAGAATTTCTTAACGCTAACTTACAGTAATAGCTTTAAATTATCTGAGCCTGGATTAGTTAGAGTACATCCAGAATAATCATTTAATAAGATAAATAATGTGAGTTAATTTTTAGAGAAACAATAGAAAATCTGAAAAAAATTTATAAAACGCCAAAACAAAAATTATGGTTATGCGAAAAGAAATATTTATTCTTATGATTTTTGTAGTTTCTTGTAGTTCAGTATTTGCATCTACAATTACCAGATATGGTTCTGACTTTACAATTGTTGAGAATGAAATTTCATTTAAAGTAAATGATAGATTAGGTACTGAATGATTAAGTTTTGAAGATGAGTATGTGGGTTCTGGATTTAATAATTTGCCTTATGGGCAACAATTAAAAAATAAAGATGTTAAATTAGGATTTAACAACAAAGAATTAGACGATACTGATAACTACTATTTTAATGCTCGTTATTATGATTATGACTCTGGTAAGTTTTTAGGTGTCGATCCAATTAATGATAATCCTGCTTATGCTTTTGTTTCCAATAACCCAATGAATTATATTGATCCAAGCGGAATGGACAATATATTGTACATCCACGCCAACTATGAAACAACAGATCATAATGATGCATTTGCAGATGAAACAAAAGAAAGCTATGAATCAGAAGGTCATACAGTTACAGAAATAGTTATTGAAACTTCTGAACAATTTGAACAAGCACTAGAAACTGCATACAAACAATTTGAAAATACAGGAGAAAAATACGATTTTTTCATTTTGGGAGGACACGGAAATAAATATGAGATAAAGTTGTCTGATTATGATGTAAATCATAACGGAAAAGAAGAGTTATCGTATTCAGATATGAAAAAATTAAATGTTGATAAAAAAGACAAATATTTCAACATGTTATCTACTAACGCAGAAGGGTGTTTACATAGTTGTTCAGGTGCAGAAACCACTATTGGAAAATCTTATGATCTAGGAACTGATGCTGGCAGTCATCCTCGACATTATCCTAATTCTAAAGCCCAAGAACTTTCTAATTTATTAAATATTCCTATCTATGCAATGATTGGTCATGGCAACATCTTATTTGATAAGAAAGCTTTAACTCCTATGAAAATTAATTGGAATATTGTTAAAATTGAACATAAAAACTTAGAAATTATACATGGATCAATAGTTTATGAAGAAAGAATCATAGATTATTCTGATAAAACTGTAATTCAAATAATTAGAAGCATGTATTTCTTGGACGAACAGATTGCTCAAAAAATTAACGACATAATTACGGGTGCAAAGAAAATAAGTGAAAAAAAACGTGTTATTAATCCAAACTTGGTCGTTGTTTATCCAGAATAAAAAAATTAATTATATTATGGAATCCCAAAAGTATTAAACTATTTATATCTATATTTTAAATAGATTAAAAAAGATTTATAAAGAATATATTAATTCTTAAGAAGATAAAGACTTACTATGCGACCTCATGGCTCAGTCTGGTAGAGCAGCCGGCTCTTAACCGGCAGGTCGGGGGTTCGAATCCCCTTGGGGTCATCAATTTATTTTTATATATCAATATCTATTAAGTCGTAAGCTAATATGGTATTTTGAAAAAACTCTTTTGTTTGTTTAAGTCTCACTTCTTCAGATATTGGATAAAGATGAGTGAGAACAAGCTTTTTGACCTTTGCTTTTGTAGCAATTAGACCGCATTCTTTAGGAATAAGATGCGATGAGGACTTACGATTATTATCAAAAGAACATTCTAAAACTAAAACATCTGCATTTTTTGAAAAGTTAATTATGTCTTCATTATAGTACATATCTCCTGCAATTACTAATGTTTTATTTTTTTCTATAAATTTGAATGCAAGACTTTCTTCAGTATGTACTGTACTAAGTGTGAAAACTGAAAAGTTATCAAATACGAGTTCATCTTGATTAATCTCTTTAATATTTATTTCAAATTTTGGCGGATTTTTAGTAAATACGAGAGGTTCAATATAAGTAGTATATAATTTTTTAAAACCTTTCGGCCCAATTATTTGCAATTCTTTAGTTTTATCAAGATGTGGATATTTTAAAGCCCATAAAATAACATACAATTCTGCAAAATGATCAATATGAAAATGAGAAATAAAAATTATGTCTATATCTTGAATAGGAATTTTGGCTTGTGATAGTCTAACTAGAGTTCCGCTACCGCAGTCTACTAATATTTGTTTATTTCCAATTCTAATATAATTTGAAGCTGAAACTCTGTCTTTTGAAACTTGACTTGTTCCTGTTCCTAATATTTTAAGATTCATAAACTCATATTTGTAAATTGATTATATAAATTTTTTGAAAAATTGGATTGATTCGAATGAATTCAACAATTAAAAGGGCTATTCTCCGAATACAATGGCTTCAAAAGTGTAAACTGAAGTTGAAGAAGAATCTTTCCAAGCATTAACATTAAGACTTGCTTTCTGACAAGTCATTTGAAGTGCTTTTAAAGGTGTAGCGTCCCATTCAGTAAAAACTTGGGGTAATAAAATCCCTGAATAATAATTAGGTCCTTCAATAAATAATCCGTGTTTTCCAATCATAATTTTTTTCACGTATTTTTCAGGTTCACATTTCAACTTTTCAAGAGGTGTCAAAACAGATATTTCTAATGTTATAAATGGAATTTCATCTCGTTTTAGAGGAGAAAATCTAGGATCATTAAATGCTGCTAATCTCGCATTGTCCCTTATTGCTTGCCACAAAGGAGCAATTGGTAGTGTGTGACCTATGCAACCTCTTAATTCCTTATTCTTATGCAAAGTTACAAACGCACCTTGTTTCAAACTAAATTTTTGAACTTTTTTCTTTAGAAACTCGTCTACATCTTCTTTATTAAACTCAGATTCAATAGAATTTCTTGCTAAATCCAATAATAATGTTTTATCTTCTTTTGATATCTCCATTTTTTAATATGCTCACCTAATTTATAATAAACGCGCTCTTCAGTTACTCATTGTAATCATTTCCTTGCGGATCATCGGGTGTTCACTAAATCATGGCGCAAATTACGATAATACTTTACACTTTAAAAAATTAGTGGGTAAATAGTTTACTTATGTTACTAACCGTAATTGTTGTCAAATCAACAACACATTTAAATGATTAAATTCAAGCAGATATTATGACAATCAAAATAATAAAATATGGTGGTTCAATAGTTAATCCTGATGGAAATTTTAATTCAAATTCTTTAACTCAATTAATTAATTTGATAAAAGAATTTTCAGAAGATAAATTCATATTTATAATAGGTGGTGGTAAAATGTCAAGAATATTACAAAATAATATTGATAAAACAATTTCTTCTTCAATAATTAAGGATTATGAAAATTATGCGAGAGATTGGTTGGGAATATCTGCTTCAAGAATTAATGCAGAAATTGTAAGAAATAAAGTCAGTAAAGTTATTAAAGGAGTTCATTCTGAACTTCTATTAAACCCCGAAATAAGTTCTCTTCCAGATAATTCCAGAATCTTCTTTTCTGGCGGATGGAAACCAGGTTGGTCAACAGATTTTGTATCATTAAAATTTGCAGAATTTTTAAATGTAAATGAAGTCTATAAAGTTTCAGATTTTGTTCAAGTTTTGGATGTTTCTCCTGAAGAAATTGATAAAAATAATTTAGACAAATATTCTGCTCTTCCAAAAATATCTTGGGACAAGATGATTGAAATTGTAGGAACTTCTTGGATTCCTGGAAGAAATGCACCGCTTGATCCTGAGGCCGCAAAATTAGGGAAAAAAATGTCTTTTAACGGATTTAAGCTTTTAATAGGTCAAATGCCTGAATTAATAAAAATGATTAAAAAACAAGATTTCATAGGAACAATTGTCGAATAAAACGCGTTGAATTAAAAATATTTATAAACAACAAAGGTAAATAATTGAAGTATGTTAGAAGATACATTACAAAAAATCGAGAATAAAAAATATCAATCAGATAAAAATAATAGTGATGAGATAAAAATTTCTAAAGACAAAATAACTTCCATAGCAGTTTTGAGTGCATTAATAATAATAATTTGCTTTCTTTCATTATATTCAATTGCATATAGAGCAGGGATGCAAGATAATAAAAATTCTTTACAATATCCTTCTTCAGGTATGGCTTCAGAACAACCTGTTGCAGAATGTATTTTATATTCAGATCAAATTATTATAACCTCTCAAGAATGTTCTGTTCCTGTTGATTGTGCACCTAATGGTATTTGTCTTACTGATTACGGTGTGTGTGCTTATTTTATTAACTAATTTTCTATTCAATAAAATAAAAAAAGATAAAAGAATTTATTTAAGTTGATTTTCAAAACTTCTAAATATTTCTGAAAGACCCATAAAAATATTTCTATTTGTTGTTTCAGCGTTTTTTACTTTTCCAGAATATATTAATTCAGCATGTAATTCATGATTCATACTTTTTTCCGTTTTATGTATTGGTTTAAGATGCACCTTTAATCGTTCAAAGTTGTCAAGAGATTCCTGTATTTTTCTAACTTGATTGCCAACTATTTTTTTTACTATACTCATATTTCCGCGATCAATTTGTTTGAATCCTGATAATTGAATTTTTTCTCCAAGATTCATTAGTTCTTCTTGAGCTTCAAAATTTTGTATGGGCTCACTTATCTCATTAAGGGCATTTATTTTAGTTTCCATTAGTTAATCACCTCACACTTTGTAACGATTCATATTTAAATGAGCTTTGAATTCTTCTTGAAATAATTTACATTTTTCCACACAAAATTTCATATAATGATTTTCATGGCTTCCGAATACAAACTTTTCAAAAACGGTTTTTAAGAAAAAATATAATGGTAATGTTTCCCATTTGTTTTCATAATCTGTTTCAAGATATCCTGTTAAAGTAAAAGTTATATGACCCTTGTGCATATCTTTTTGTATACCATCTAGTTCTACTCTAACTTTTTGAACATGTTCAAATAATATGTGGACGTGCATAACAACTTTAGCATAATCTGAAAACTTTTTATATGGTCTGTACCTATATTCTATTTGTTTTTCTTGACCAAAGACTTTTTCTGCAGTTAGTTCCTCTACAAAATCATAACCATGGTTTGCAAACCAATTAAATATAAATTTATGAACTTTTGTTACATGGAAGAAACCACTATATTGTACTTCTCTTGTTGGATATGCTACTCTATATTCACTCATCTTTGCCTCATATTACTACAATCCCTATTATGAAACTCTTGGTTTAAAAATATTTTGGATTAGCAGGTGTATCCCAAAGGAATGAATTGCATACTTTCTTTTTGTGACCTATTTTCGTTTTTGATAATACGTTGAACTTTTTTAAAAATTGAAGATGTATTTTATTCATTCTTTCAACAATTTCGCCTAAATTTAATAAATAAATTCTATTTATGATGTGTGATCTTTTTGAAAATTAAATTCTAATGTGTTGTTTAGCAATAGCTTCAACTTTTTTCTTGGTCCGTCTCATATTAATAAATAATCTTTCTGTTAGTGTTAATTTAGGTTTAAATTTTTTAGGCCAGGTTTTGTGTTCAACACATATTTCATTATTTTTACAACTTATAATAAAATAACTTAGCTCAATTTTTGAATAGAAAATATCTGGTAAGAATATGTATTTACTTTTAACTCTGTACACTTTTCTTAACCAGGTGCCCGTATTGATTATTACATTGCCTTTTTCTTTTGTTATGCCTTTTCTATGTGTGTGTGCATAAACATAAAAATCTACACTTTTATTATTTTTAAAAACTTTTTTAGCTTTTTTTTCAAATGAAGATCCTTTAAACCTTGTAAAATTTTTATTTCCTATAATTCCATACTTAACAAGTCTTCTTTTAATGTCTTTAATTACAAAAAGTCCTGGAATAGATATGAATATAAAACTAATTATTAATCCTATATCTATAGATATGATGATCCAAATAAACTTTCCCCAGATACCAAATGAATTAATACTTTTTGTTAAAAAATAATGTAATCCTTCCATAATTCCTAAATAATTCAAAATTATTATTCCTAAAATGAAAATGCTTAATAAAAGCATTAATATGAATGGTAACAAAATCCATCTTAATATTGGATTCATTTCTTTATAAAAATAATTAGAAAATATCCAATAAGGGACAGTTTCTTCAGGAACTACTGATTCTATGTATCTTAACCAGGGTCTTTTAGATATCTTAGAAATTCTTTGAGCAGCACAGTTTATTTTTGTTGTGGTGTAAAACCCTAATGGCCTAAATTCTTTACTATCATAAGGTTCAAATCTAGTGTATGCATCTTGTTGATGTCCGTGTTCTATCCAAATTTTTCGATTTTTAATTTTTCTCATTATATGTTCTTTTTGTTCTAAGTTAATATTACATTCTGCAAGCTTTTTTTTAAACTTGATAGAATAAAGTAATTCTTGATCATGATTTCCCGGAATAATACTTATGTTTATTTTCTCACCGGTTTTTTTAAATTGATTAAATAGTTTTTTATGAGTTCTAATAATAAAATCTAATTTAGCAATTCCTTTATATTTTGTGATTTCCCACAAACTAAATGCATCTCCCACAATTATTAATTCAGTTGTTTTGTTCTTATTATAGAAACTTTGTAGAAACTCTATCAATTCTTTTTCATTTTCAAAATCATTGAGTGCACCATCTCCTCCAATGTGCATGTCGCTAATAAAATAGTATTCTTTTGTCATGCAAGGTTATTAGATTCAATCTTTTTTAAATTCTTTGATTATTTGAGTATGTTTAAAAAGAAGTAACAAAGTATGTTCACTAATTTTTATTGTTTAGTTTTTCACACTTTAAGGTATTGTTCAGTACTCATTCGTTTATTTTTGCATGTATATACATACATATTAGCTTATTAACATATTTACAGAACTATTGTATCAAATGCAAATCTCATATTGCTTGGAAAATCAGACATTTTTAGATAATCTTGAGTGGCGTCTTTTTTATTTATCATTTCGAATAATTGATTAAATTCATTTGCAATATTTTCAAGATCTTCAGAATTTGCGTTTCCCTGAAGAGAAATATAAGGTGTTTCCCCTTTTCCAATAAAAGGGCCTAAAAAGAATGCTGCACTAGTGTGAAGATTTTTATATCCTGTATTAATTTCATTATTATCTCCCACATAAATGTTTAATTCAATTCAACTCCAATTTGCACGTACAGCAAGTTCAGAGAGTCTTTTTAAATATCTTATTGGAAAACTCTGATTTAAGGGTTTATATTTTCTACAAAGAACGTTAAATTTTTCTTTACCCATTTATATCACAATCTATGTAATGATTCTAAAATATATAAATCTTTGGTTTGCTTTTTTAAATTATCTAAGAATAAAAAACGCCAAGGCCCAGATTCGAACTGGGAATAGCCTAAGCTACTGGATCTCAAGTCCAGCCGAGTACCGGATTGTCGCACCTTGGCAATGCGGATGAGGAGACTTGAACTCCCGACCTCCAGATGGCTCAGCACACGAATAATCATTGCCTTGCAGCTCATCACTCATGGATTTATGAGTCTGGCGCTCTAACCAACTAAACTACATCCGCTTTTCAATTTGAGAAAAACTAGCGCTTTAAAAATATTTATGTTTAATAACTACGAAAAAGAATTAAATAATTTTTAATTAATAAAAAAAATAAAAATTAAGATTTATTATTTATAACGTATGAAGTTAAAACATCGTTCTTATACATCACACCTGCCACAGCAACTCTAAAATCATCTTGACCTTTTTTATCATCTCCAGGAACTGCATGAAAAACAGCTTCAACAATGGTTTGTATATTCGAACATGATTCAGGAAGAACCAGCATTATGGGTCCGCCAGTAAAAGAAGGTAAAGGATTTATGTTTTCACCAGAATATGTTGAAATAAAACCAATTTCTCCATTTTCCAAATTTAAAACGGAAATAAGCTTACCATCAATGCCTTTTTCATCAATATACATATTGCAAATTGCTGCATTATCCTTAGTGATTAATCCTGTTATTCGGGGAGTATAATTGGGCTTATCTGGTTCATGTTCATGAATATTAATAAAAGTTCCTGATGACTGATCAAAACGTAAATTAGGTTTCTTAAAAGCATCACTTAGACGAGTTATTGATTTAACCGAAGGATTTGGATAATACTTCCACTCTGAAATAACACTTTCTGTTTGCACACCATTACCAACAATAATTCCGTAAAGACCGTTACAAATAGGAATGAATGCAGGATATAAAAGTAAATTTGGATTTCCTTCTGCTAATACTTCAGGATTTGTTGGTTTAGTACTAATAACCCTTGAATTCGGATCTTCCTCAGCTTCTCTGGCCTGACTTGAATCACTTCTACCACTCAAAATGTAAACGGCACCATAACCACCTTCATGATCACGAAATAACATCAGACCTCTGCCCAAATATTCAAAACTATTTAATTCTTCAAAATTTGCCATTAATATACCCCCTAAATAGACTAAAATAACTTTTAATTAATACAATTTAAGATGAAATATATAAATCTATCGTTGAGTAACAAAAATAAAACCACAATTATTTATAAAGAAAGAATTATTACGCAAAAAGTATATAAATAATACGATTAATCTGTAATTGGGAGTGATAAATTACAATTAACCGTAGCTAGATTATTAATTATTATAAATATTGATTAGTTTACTAAATTTTACAAGGTAAGGGTGTGAAAAATGAAAAACAAAGAGCTTGTTGATGAAGAATTTCCTGATGACTTTTATCCATATGATAAAGAAAACATGCTTCAATTCTATAAAGAAATAATTAATAAAATAAAAGAAGCATATAAACTTGCTGAATCAACTCAAATAGAATTTCAGAATAAAGAACCATTTGATGAAATTGTTGTTGCGGGAATGGGTGCTTCAGTTATATCTGGGTTTGTTTTGAAAGACTATTTAGATTCAATAGATTCAGATATTGAAATTAAAATAGGAAATGATTATGCTTTACCAAAACACATATCAAAAAACGCATTAGTATTTTGTGTTAGTTATTCTGGAAACACAGAAGAAACTTTAAGTATGTTTAAAGATGCTCAAAGAAGAAATATTAGAATTATAGCAATCACAACAAGTGGTAAACTAAAAGAATTAGCTGATAATTATAAAGTTCCAATTGTTGAAATACCTTCACACTATCCTTCAAGAGTTGCTTTTACTTATCTTTTCTTTCCTTTAATTAAAATATTAGAAAAAATAGGCTTGATTGAATCTCATGCAAAAATTATTGAAAATCTTTTGGAAGTTATAAGAAAAAAGGATTTTGAGAAAATGGCAATAGAATTAACAGAAAAAGTTTATGGAAAAACAGTCATAATATATAGTTCTAATAAAATGAAAGGTATTGCTTACAGATGGAAAACTCAGATTAATGAAAATGCAAAACTTCCTGCATTTTATCATTCTTTTCCAGAATTATGTCATAATGAACTTGTTTCGTATTCTCAAGAGCTTGCAGATTTTCATATCATAATATTAAAATCTAATACTGATTCTAGAAGAATGCAGAAAAAAATGGAAATAACTAAAAAATTAATATCAAAAAATTGTCCAATAACAGAAATTAATATTACTGGGGACAACGAATTTACAAAAATGTTTACAACAATTTTAATAGGAGATATGACTGGCTATTATCTAGCAATAAAGAACAGAATCGACCCTTCGCCTAATGATATTATAGATTGCTTAAAAAAAGAAATGGGACCTTTCATAAATTAGTAAAATGAACAAAGAAAGAATAAATATACTAAGAGCCTTGGTTCAAGAAATTAGAAATCCAAGACAAAAAATGGCTACTGGAATAATAGTATCCAAGAAAAGAGGAATTATGCTTCTTGTAAAAGAGCGTAAACGATTTGAAGTTGCAGGAGATAGGGGATATATTTGGTTTGACATTCCAACATGTATAGAATTAGGATTAATACCTGATAATTCAGAATTATATTCTAACGATAATAACTTAAATAATTGGCTAAATGCAAATGTTACTAATAAATCTTTTTATATTAAAGTTCCAAGATTACATAGAAAAGTAAAGCTTATTGGAAAACGAAATCAGGGAGCCAGCTCTAGTAGAGTAAATAAACAAAAAGAATTAATTAATTATATAAAGAAAAATAAAGCTAAAATTCCTAATGCACGTAAACATATAACTGCAATAAAAAAGAAAAATATTAAGAATGTTGAGGAGTTTAGAGAGCATTTAAAAAAATCTGCTTAAACCAATTTAATTTTTTTAATTATTTATACTTGATAAGTTTGACACTTTTTATTCCTTTTTTTGTTACAGAAACAACTTCAATCATAACATTATTTTTTAAACGAATTTTCTCACCTTTTATAGGTATTCTTTTAAGTCGATGTTCGATAAATCCTGCTAAAGTATTAAAATTTTCTTTTTTAAGATTGAGAGAAAATATTTTATTAACATCATTAATACTTATTTTAGGATCAATTAAAGCTTGTTTTTTATTTAATCTTTTTACATAAACACTATTTGTCCTACTCTTATCAAATATGTCTCCAACTATTTCTTCAAGAATATCTTCAAGAGTAACAAGTCCTAGTATTGCGCCATATTCATCAACAACCATTGCTGCAGGAATATCCTTTCCTTCAAACTCATTTAGCAAGTCTTCAACCCTTTTTGATTCAGGAACAAAAGGAATTTTTTTAATCAAGAATTTAATTTTGATTTCTACTTTTTTATTTTTTAGATATTTTAAAACATCATCAATGTGTAAGAGTCCAATGATATTGTTATTTGTACTTGAATAAATGGGAAATTTTGAATATCTTGATTTAATTATAAAATTAAGAATTTGTTTTAATTTTTTATTACCGTCAAGCATTTCAACATATTCAAAAGGAGTCATTATATCTGTAACTGTTCTTTCTTCAAATTCAAGAACATTGTTCATCATGTCTGCAACATCTTTGCTTAAAATCCCTTCTTTTTCACCCATTACAACAATTGTTCTTATTTCATCTTCTGAAATATGTGCTGATTTTTTCCCACCGAAAAATTTTGTTGCTGTTTTAGCAATAAATTCAAAAAATTTTACAATTGGATAAATAGCATATATGAAAATTTCTAAAGGCTTAGCAACCTTTAGTGCTATATTTTCAGGGTTATGTGCCGCTATTGACTTAGGACATATTTCACCAAAAACTAATATCACAAAAGTCATTATTCCTGTTGCAATACCAACTCCAGAAGAACCAAATAAATCTGTGAAAATAACAGTGGCCAATGTTGCTGCAGAAATATTAACCAGATTATTCATTAAAAGTATTGTAATAATTAATTTATGTGGTTCTTGTTTCAATCTGAGAAGTGCATCTGCACCTTTTATTTTTCTTCTTTCAAGAGAATGAGCTTTAATCATAGTAATAGAAAGCATTGCTGTTTCCATACCTGAAAAAATTCCTGATAATATTATAAGCAATATCAAGAATATTATTAAACCCATCATCTTTATTAAATAACTAAATATGTTCATTTATATAATTTTTGGAAGAAACTATTGTTCAAAATAAATTGAAGATAAATAAATCAATAAATTTTTATAGATTTGTATTTTTATTAAGAATAATATGACTAATATATTTATCATTCATGGAGCATATGGAAATCCTGAAGAAAATTGGTTTCCTTGGTTAAAAGTTGAGCTTGAAAAAATAAATTGTAAAGTTTTTATTCCTGAATTTCCAACACCTGAAAACCAATCATTAACAACTTGGTTAAATGTTTTTGAAGAATATAACCAATACGTGGACGAAAATTCTATTTTTGTAGGACATAGTCTTGGTCCCGCATTTATATTAAACATTCTTGAGAAAATAGAAAAACCTGTAAAAGCTTGTTTCTTTGCTTCAGGGTGGATTGGTTTATTAGGAAATCCTTATTTTGATAAAATAAATAAGACCCTGGTTGACAAGAAGTTTGATTGGCGAATTATCAAGCAAAATTGTAAAAAGTTTTTTATTTTTTATTCTGATAATGATCCCTATGTTTCTCTAAAAAAATCAGAAGAATTATCAAGAAATTTGGGTACTGAAGCGATTCTTGTTAAGAATGCAGGACATTTCAATAAAGAGACGGGTTATTCTAAATTTGAATTACTTTTAAAGGAAATTAAAAATTCACTTTAATAAATTAAAATGAAACAAGAAACTATTTTTTCAGTTTTTTCTTGATCATATCGCCAAGAGTCATTGGAGAATCATTTTCATCTTCAAACTTTTTAATACTTGTTTTTTTATTTTCCATAGTAATCATAAGTTTTATATGAAGAAACTTTTCTAGTTTATGTATTATTACTTCTGTTGGCTCAAAATGGCCTGATTCTATATTGTGCAATAACGATTCTTTAATTGCTAGCTTTTTAGCCAAATCTTCTTGTTTCCAATTTTTATTTTCTCTCGCACTTTTAACAAGCTTTCCATAATTTTCAACAAGAACACTTACAACTTCAGAACTTGAAAAATCATTATTAGTATTATTTGAAAAATTAGAATAATTATTATTTACAGGAGTCTCTGAACTATTTATTATTGTACCTAGTTTTGCACAATTTTTGCAGACTTCAATATCTGCACCCTCTATTCTTGAAAGAAATAATTCATCTGTTTCTTTACCACAAATTACGCATTGACCCATTTATATCACCCTATTTTCTAGTTATGATAAGATAATTTAACTCTAATTCACCAATTACTATCTTTGATGAACTTTCAAGCTTAAAAGTTTTGTGATTTAAGAGTTCTATAAATAATTCAGGCTTTTGAATCAAAATACCCATTTTACCCGTTTCTTTAAGAACATATTCTGTCTGATATAAAAATTCTTTATACATTTTTGAAACTCTTTTAGACGCTGTATGTTTAGATTCAGATGGAAGAAAAGTTGCTATTTTATCAACATCATGCTTTTCAAATTTTGTATCTAACCAATCTAAAGATATTTTTGAAAAGTTAATAATATCAAGAATTCCTGCAACTTTTGCATTACTTTTTCCAGAGTTCATTTCTTGTAATAATTCCGAATAAGCAAATATTTTATTTTTATTTAATTTAATTAAATTTGCTTTAGCTTTTTCTTTTAATTTTTTTAATTCTTCTTCTAAAGCAATATCTTTGAATAATATATTGCTTGTTTCTGAAGCTAATGCCTCATAAAAATTATGCATTCCTGAAAGATAAAGTCCTGCTTCTATTGATGTTTCAGCAGTTTTAGAATTAGGATCAAGAAGAATTTCACCTTCTTTATAATCAATTTCTCTAATTAAATGATATGCGACTGTTGCATTTAATGATTTTCCAGAGTTTATTAATTTATATTGTCTTTTACTTAAGTTTTCTCTTGCAATGTCAACACCAAAAATTGCATGAGTTTTATTTACATGTAATACAAATCTTAAAGCAGAAGAATCAAATTTTACTTTTTTATCAGCATATTTCTTAAGAATCAATTCGCCAAGAGCTGGTTCTATTTCTCTTGAATCAAGATCAGAATTTAAACGATTAGCTCTTACATAAAAATTATCATAATTTTGAGTCCAAAATTTGAATTCTTTAGTATTAATGCTTTTTTCTATTTTTTTATATAAGTCTTCAACGTCTTTAAAGTCAAATTCATCAACAACACACATTATTTTACTTGCTGCCTGAGATAATATTGTTAATTTAAACAGATTCAATAAATCTTTTTTAGTATTGTTAATATTAAAGACTAAAACAGATTCTTTTTTTACTGTATCTTTGTTCATAATCTCTTTTATTTCTTTTTCTGCTGAATTCTCTATTCCTATTTCTGTTATGAGTACAATTTTTAATTTTTTACCTAATAAACTAGTTTTTATTGATTGTTTTATATTTTTCATCTTACAAAAGAAAGAATGAATGATTTGTTTTAAAGTGTTTCTATTGTTTAACCAGATAATTCAATTTTTACTAAAATAAAAAAATGTTACCCCTAGTTATTTATTTTCAATATTATAGTCTCTAAAAAGAGACAACTGTTAAAATAGAAATGCTTAAATAGTTTTATTATTTTCTAATGTTTATCTAATGAATGTAATAAAAAATGGTGATTTAAGTGTATGAAGAAGTATTTACGTTAATTGAAAAACACCTACAACAAGTTATGGCGGCATCTCTTAAGCATCGAGATCATGCTCAAAATCAAACAAAATCCTATCAACCTTATTTTTCATCGATACTTATTCGTGATGACACAGATTTTGCAATAGATATGAGTAATGGTGCAGTAATTCAAAGAGAAGAAGACAATAGAATTAGAAGGGGAAGATTTGAAACAAGATTTGGAGATTATACTAGGGGTGGTGGTAGAGCAAAAAGTGCATTTACCTTACCTTATGAATTAGATTTAAGAGCATCGAAAAAAATTTTGGAAAATTCTACTACAGAAACCATGTGGGCGGCTCTGAGAGATTTTTCAAGAAAAAATATTCAAAATATTGGAAGTCGAACCACAGATAATAGATTTAAAAAATTCTTAAAAGAACAATCACATTTATTTATAGATGCGGAGAAAAAAATTACTAATAATTTAGAAGAATTAGTTGAAGACCTAAAAGAAGTTTCAATAAAAACTGAACACAAAGACATATACTCAACAGATTTTTACATGGGGATAGAAAAAATTAACAAGTACATTGTAAACTCAGAAGGAAGTAAAATATTTATGAGTTCTATACGAAATCGTTTGGAGTTAACAGTATCGACCACTGATGTTAAAGGAAGACTTATTCTTAATTCTCAAGTACTACATTGGTTTGATAATTCGCCTCGACCTACTAAAGAAATAATTTATCAAGAAATGAGTACACTTATTAAAGATATCCTTGAAATTGCAAAAGCACCTTTTATGAAACCGGGTCATTATCCTTGTATATTAGATGGTTTAAATCATGGGGTCTTTTGGCATGAAGTGATAGGTCACGGTTTAGAAGGACAAAGAATTGGAGACACATCTGAAGAATCAGAATCCATTTTTGCAAAAAGAATCGGAACAAAAGTTTGTCCTGAATTTATATCTTTATATGATGATCCTACACTGGAAGGACAAGCAGGTTCTTATCTTTATGATGATGAAGGGATCCCTGCTCAAAAAGTGACACTAATCGAAAACGGAGTTTTAAGAAATTATTTGTATTCTAGAGAAAATCAATCGATAATTCCCACAAGATCTAATGGTCATGGTAGATGTGATTTAGAATACCTACCGCGAGCTAGAATGAGTAATCTTATTCTTAAATCAGAAAAACAACTATCTCCCGAAATTCTAGAAGAACAATTAATTCAATTATTACGTGAAGAACATTTTGATTTTGGACTTATAGTTTTGGGAACTGAAGGAGGATATACAATTCCTGAAGATAGCACTTTTACTACATATCCCAGCAAAACATACAAAATAGATAAAAACGGAAATAAAACATTAGTTAGAGGTTTAACTATTGTTGGAACACCATTTACATCATTGGATAGTATCATAGCAACAGGTAAAAATCATCTTTGGTTCTCAGGAGATTGTGGTGCAGAGTCAGGTAATGTTCCTTCTGCACAATATGCACCTGAAGTATTACTAAGGTCTTTAGAATTTGGAAAAATATCTAAGGATACTTACTCCGAAGTATCTCAACCTATTTTCAAATAGAATATTAACAAAATGACCTCTTCTACAACCTAAATCTTAGACTTATTATTGATTGAAAATCAATAATGACCAAAATTTTCAATTTTGCTTTATGTGTTAGCATGACCAAAAACTAAGTTTTTGATTTCAAAAACCTTAGATTTTTGCACAGATTGTGGTATTCAACAAAAAGGATGTTTATACAAAAACAAATTTTTGAGCATTAAACAAAAGTTTAATAGTCACAAAAAAGCCCAAGTCATAACCTAAATCTTGGATTTATTATTGGCTTTTTTGAGAACAATAAGTAAATTGTTTTAAAGTGTTTTTATTGGGATAAAATAGATTAAATTAACTTATGTCCAAAATTAAGGACTTTATTCAAATCTTCTAGCTTCTGCTTCAAAAACATTCTTTTCTAAATAATTTTCACCAAAATCAAAATCTCCTGATAACTTATACTCTATATGAAAAGGTGCTGCTTCTGCAATAAAGTTAGTTATTGTTTTTATTAACACGCCTGTAAAAACAGATACTTCTTGTTCTTTATAATCCTCTTTGGTCCATTTAGATAATCTTGGTTGTACAGATTGAGTAAAAAGAGTAGTACGTTCCTCAAATTGTAGCGTATGAATCCATTCATGGCGAAGAATAGAATTTTTATCCTTATAACCATTAGTTGAGACAACTATTGAATTACCTGAAGAATCTCCTCCCCAAGAAGAATCATGAAAAATTAATGAACCTGTTTTAACACTATCTTTAAAAGAAAATTTCTGGCCAAGTATTATACGACCTGTAGTTACCAGTAGAGTAAGAGGAGAAGGAGTTAATTTTAATCCTTCAGATCCTACTTCTACATATGCTGGACCAATAAGAGTTCGATAGGAAGAAAACCAATTATCTCCTTTTATCGCATTGCCTTTTATTGAAGTACCCGCACTATGCATCAGTTTTGTGGGGTAGAATTGATTCTGGTTATGAATGAAAAACTCTTTAGATCCTGCTTCAATAGCGCCTCCAAGCAATCCTGCTGCAAATCCCTTCCAAAATCCGTTTCCTTCAAAATATGAATTAGTTCCAGTCCATATAGCGCTTGAAGTCATTGCAACCATAAAACTTTCAGCAGTATTTCCTACTCTTTCATCAGGATTATTACCATCAGAATCAACATAATTCATTGGATTATTAGAAACATAGGAATAAGCATGATTGTCACGCACAGGATCAACTCCAAGGAACTTACCAGAATCATAGTCATAATAACGAGCATTAAAATAATAATTATTTGTATTATCTAATTCTTTACCTGTAAAACTGAATTTAATATTATTATTTTTTAATTGTTGACCATAAGGTAAAACATTCGATTCAGTAACAACATTCTCATCATCGAGAGTTAGTCTATCACTACCTAACCTATCAGTAACCTTAAAATTAATTTCATTATTAACAATCTCGAAATCAGAACCATAACGCGTAATTGTTGAAGCATTCACACTGTTTAAACAAAGTAAAAACAATAATAAAAATATGGTAAATTTATTCATATGTACAAAATAGAATTAAATCTTTAAAAATATTCTTGTAAAAAGAATTAAGAAAACAAGAATTAAAAAATAAGCACAGCATTGTAGTTAATAACTTCAAATCAAATTAATTATCATCCTTAGTTTCTGGTGAAACTTTAACAAGGTGATACGAATGCGTTTGAAAATTAGCAGTATTATCTAAAAGCTTAGTGGGATCAAAAACAACAGAAGACGGATCCTTTACATCTCTAATCTTAGCAACAATATTTTTAGACGAAACATATATATCCGGAGTAAGATGAAGATTAAGATACTCATCAAAAGAATAACCAATACGTAAATATTCATTTTCATTTACTTTATAATAAACATATGAAACAAGAGTGTTTGGAGGATTTAGATAAGCATATTTTTTTTGCACATTTGTATATTCAGCTATATCCTCTATAGGATCAAACGTAACAAGTCTATTATCATCAGGATCACAACTCTTAGGTATTAAAGTTTCCGCATCAATATTCATACTCCCTTCAATATCAATTGACCAAATATCCAAATTAAGCATATTCGCAAATGCCTGTGCATTAGAACAACCATCTTCTCTGGACGCCGCACCAGAGCAACTCTTTAAAATGCCTTCAGACCCACCTTTAAACATCTGCTGATACTCCGAACCCATATCCTCAATATTACTACCAAATAAATACATATCACCTAAAAGCATCATTCTTGGTTGACCATGAGCTCCAAATATAAAAAAATCATATTGTTCTCCCGTGGCTGAAAATTTCTCCAACGCCAAAGTAAAAGCCTCCTTAAACTCCGCAAGATCATTTATAACATACTCATCAACAGTATGACCTTTAGACTCATATTTTTTACTAGTTTCAGACTTAAAAGCACCATTATAATCACCAGTCTCATAATTTGCATGTATATACAAAATATTCTCCAATCCTGAAGGATCAATATAATTCATAGGATTATTAGAAACATAAGCATAAGCATGATTGTCAGAGACAGGATCAACTCCTAGGAACTTACCAGAATCATAGTCATAATAACGAGCATTAAAATAATAATTATTTGTATTGTCCAATTCTTTACCTGTAAAACTAAATTTAACATTATTATTTTTTAATTGTTGACCATAAGGTAAAACATTCGATTCAGCAATAACATTTTCATTGTTAAGTGTTAGTCTATCACTACCCAACCTATCATTAATTTTATAAGAAATCTCATTACCAATAATTTTGAAATCAGAACCATAATGCGTAATTGTTGAAGCATTTACACTGCTTAAACAAAGTAAAAATAGTAATAAAAATATGGTAAATTTATTCATATACACAAAATGGAGTTAAATCTTTAAAAATATTTTTAAAAATTTAGAATCGAACAATAAGAATCTACGGAAGAGTATGAAAAGAATTTATAAATAAAATGTGCTTTGTGAAGTGTATGTATGTTATTGAAATTAATAAAACAAATATCGGAATGAGTATTGCAGAAGCACTTAGTATGTTGAAGCCTAAAAAATATAGTATAATTGATGATTATTTAATCATTGAAAAAAATAATATTAATACTAAAAAACTAAGTTTTGGTCTTGTAAAAAACATATATGAAATTATTACTTCTGCAAAAAGCATTGAAGAACTTAAAATCAATATTAGTAAAATTAATTTTAAGAAAATAATAAATAATACTTATAAAGTTGATACTTTGAATTGTAAAGAAGAAAAAATTGATATCATAAATTCTATTGCACAGTTCATAAAAAAAGAATTAAATTCTAAAAATGTTAAAAGAGATGTTTCTCTTAATAATCCTGGTTCTTTTTTTGTGTGCATCAAAACAAAAAGTAAATATTTTTTTACTCAAAAAATCTGGACAAATATTGATAATATTAAGACAAGAGAATTAAAAGAGTTACCTCAAAGATTGCCAACTGCTACAGATCCAAAAATAGCAAAAGCAATGGTTAATCTTACAGGGAAAAATAAAGTTAAAATTCTTGATCCTTTTTGTGGTAGTGGCGGAATACTTATAGAAGCAGCACTTTTAGGTCACAAAATAAAAGGTTTTGATATTGATAAAAGAGCACTTGGATCTGCTAAACTTAATATGTTGTATCTTGGAATAAAAAATTTTTCTCTTGAATTAAAAGATTGTCTTACTATGAATCTTAAAGCAAATGCGATAGTAACCGATTTACCTTATGGAAAGAATTCAAAAATTAATCAAGACTTAAAAAAATTATACAAAGAATTCTTACATTATTCTTCTAAATTCACAAAAATTTTAATTATTGGTTTTCCATCAGAAATTGATGAAAGTTTTATAACAAATGAATGGAAAATCGATAACTTCTTTGAAATTTATATACATAAAAGCATGTCTAAGAAGATTTTTGTTTTAAAGCAATAAAAAATAATTAATTTCCTTTTTTTACATAAGAATCACACAACTTTTTTATTCTATAAATTATTCCTGTGCAATTAGGACCTGAATTTCCCCCTGTTTTTTTATATGTTTCAGAAACACCTAATAAATAAACATCAATTGAGTTTTTTAAATCTTGAGGTAAGCCCATAGTTAAATTACTAATCTCTTCACCAATACAATCAGGTCTAAATTGTTGATCTTTCTGTTCTATTTCTCCTAATTGAGCTATAAATGTACTATAATACTTAGGCATATTACTTTCTTTAGGCATATAATCATCACCGAATCTCGTGAAGTCATAGTTATATTTAAATCTATCTTTTTTGTACTATTAGAATATTTCTTTCTAATCTTGCAATAACTCAACAATATTTTTAAACAAGTTAATATTTATTAGCATAATGAAATGCGATATATGCAATGTAAAAATAGAAAAAACTTTTTTAGGAAAGATAATAGGAACTTATCTATTTAAAGACAAGAAAAAATTTGTTGTTTGTCCTAACTGTCAAAAGGCAAACTCAAAGCAAGAACTTATTGATAAATTATAGTTAAAGTTATTATTAGACTATGATTATGTAACTATTATTTTCTTGCCTTCGTAGCATAGTGGTAGTGCTTCTGCCTCGTAAGCAGAGGGTCAAGGGTTCGATTCCCTTCGAGGGCTTTTATTTGTAACTTATTTAATAGGTTGACAAATAGATTCATAAACTTAATAAAAAGGTTACGAATGTATATTAAATAACAAATAAACACAAAAATCCATTTGATTTGCTATTTCATCGGAGCAGAGCTTGGGGGTATTACGTAAATCTCCAAGATGGATTTTTGGTCATTACAACTTGAATACCGCAGTAAAACCGCGGGATATTAAACCTAAGTTGTAATAAAAAATTAATTTATCAGGTTGTGATATTATGAAAGCATTAATTATGGCTGCAGGAAAAGGAACAAGAATGCGTCCTCTAACTGAAACTATTCCCAAAGTTCTTATTCCTATAAATAATAAACCTTTTCTTTATTATGTTATTGAAAATTTAAGAAAAGCAGGAATAACTGAATTAGGAATAATTGCGGGATATATGAAAAATAAAATTATTAAATTTTTAGAAGAAAATAATATTAACGCAACTATTATTGAACAAACAGAGCAAAAAGGAACAGGTCATGCAATTGCACAAGCAAAAACTTTTTGTGGAGATTCAAATTTTATTACATTAGGTGGAGATAATCTTTGGTCAGCAAATGATTTTAAATTATTTTGCAAAGACGATGAATTTAATTATATTGGTTATATAGAATCTTCAACTCCAGAAAAATATGGTGTTTTAATTTTTGATAAAGAAAACAATTTAATTGAGATAAAAGAAAAACCCAAAGAATTTATAGGAAATAATATTAATACAGGTCTTTACAAATTTACTCCAAAAATATTTTCTGAGTTAGATACAATTAAACAATCAGATAGGGGAGAATATGAACTTTCTGATGCAATAGATTCTTTAGCAAAAAAAGGAAAATTTAAAGTAATTAAAACTCAAGATTATTGGTTGGATTTAGGTTGTTTAGAAGATATTCCTAAAGTTAGTCTTTTTCTAAAAGGATTGTTAAATAAATCCAAATAAATTTAGTAGTTTTGTCCAAGAATTATTTTTTCTACAAATATTTTTAAGACAGAATTGGGTTGCACATTCAAAATCGTGATCACAAGTTTCTTTTGCATTTTTTAAATTTCTAAATTCGTTCATTTTCGCACAATATTGATTTGTTTTTTCATTTATTGTTCCAATATAATAACAAGTTTCATTAGCTAAACAACCATAACAAACTACGTCATTTGTAATATTAACAGAATCGTTATCTGATAAATTATTTCCAGTATTATTTAATTCTGTTTGGTTTGTTGATAAGTTTATTAGTATTTGCGTATTGTTTATAGTTTCATTCGATATATTCATTTGAGGATTTAGTGAATTATTTTCAAGGGTGTTATTATTTGTTTCATTTTCTAAGTTTGTATTATTAATAGTGTTATTATTAACTCCGGTTATTGTAAAAAAGATATCATTGTTTGACCCCCAAGTGGTGCTATTTCCATTGAATTTGTGACATTCGAGATTCCATGCATAAATTCCAGAAATATCAAAGTTTGCAGGTATTACTTTTTCTCCTTGAAACACTATGATGTCACTAGAAGGATAGTTTGTCCAGGTTCCTGAATAATTAGTTTTAAGATTACATTGACAAGTTTCTTCAACATAAAAAACAAAAGAATCAAGTTTGTCAATAACCGCATTTCTTATGGGAAAAATTAAATCAATGTTTATTGCTTTAGAATAATTTTCAACAGGAGTATGACTTACATATCCTGTAATAGATTGAGTTTGACCTAAAATTATGAGAATTACTAAAGATCCGAGTAAAATTACAAATTCAAACAAAACAAGTATGTTTTTAGTCATGCATACACCTTAGATTTTTTTATTTATAAATTCTTTTAATCTACTAGCAAATATAAAACATTTCTTTTCGTGTTTATTTATTTTCTTTTGTAATTTATATCCTTTGTTATCTTAATATGTTAGTTCTTTGAGTAAACTTTTTAAATGCATAAATCTATTTTTGACTGAATTAATATATTTAATATAATAAGAGGTGAATTTGAATGGCAAAAAGAATGCATGAGAGTGTTGGACCACTAACAATATTTATATTGTCGATTGTTATAGCAATTTTGGGAATTGTTAAACCAGATACGGGCATGATTTTTATGTTACTTGCAATATTTGTAATCTGTTCAGCAATTTTTGTTAAAATGCATAGTTAATTTATGTATTTTATTTTATTTTTTTTATTTTTGAAAAAAAATTGTAAAATGATTTTTTTAAGTGTTTACAATATAGTTGGTGGTATCTGATGAGGAAAAAGAAAGCACAATCTGCCGTGGAATTTCTGTCTACATATGGGTGGGTTTTATTAATCTTGCTTGCAGCATTAGGAATTTTAATGAAATATGGATTTTTAGAACCTGGAAAGTATTTACCTGAAAAAGTAGAATTTGGTAATCAACTTGTAGCAGAAGAATATTTTATGGACGTTGACGCTAATGTTGATGGGATTGAAATAGATCACGTCGTTGCTATCAAATTTAGAAATGGTTTTCCAAGAGATATTAATATTGCTGCGATGATGTATGATATTGGTGATGGAGAACATGATTGTCAGATTATGTCTGCAGATTTAGAATCAGGTGATAATGCAATTTTTGCTTGTAAAGTTACAGGATTAAGTAAAAGAACCAAAAATAAAATAACTTTTAAAGTTAAGTTTAGCAGAACTAATCCTTCAGCACCACCACATGTCATAACAGGAATAGTCTATGCAGAACCAGCATCTGGAGAATATTGTACGCTAGAATATGAAACTGGACATCGTATTCATGAAATTGATCACAATAATGAGGTTTGTTAAATCAATAAAATTAATCCAATAAAATAATAACGAATAACTGATAAAATGGCAGATGTAATGAATTACAAAGGAACCGCGGAAGAAGTTACTTTTGCAGGAAGAAAGTTTTTGAAAGTAAATTGTAAAATGATTTTTTTAAGTGCTTACAATATAGAAGGTAATATCTGATGAGAGGGAAGAAAGCACAATCTGCTATGGAATTTCTGTCGACGTATGGTTGGGTTTTATTAATCTTGCTTGCAACATTAGGAATTTTAATGAAATATGGATTTTTAGAACCTGGAAAGTATTTACCTGAAAAAGTAGAATTTGGCGATCAACTTGTAGCAGAAGAGTATTTTATGGATATGGATGCAAATGGTGATGGATCAAATAGTGATAAAGTCGTTGCAATAAAACTTAGAAATAATTTTCCAAGAGATATAAAAATATTAAATCTAACAGATAGTGGTCTAACTGTAAGCAAAGATTCGGGAGTACAAAGCCTCTGTTGGAATGATGAAGTAATTATTGCATCAGGAAAAAGTGAAATAATTGCTTGTTTTATGCCTTCAATTGATTTAACTGAAAGAACTAAAAATAAACTAAATTTTCAAGTTAAATTTATGAGAGTTGATGGAACTAAAGAACACATTATATTTGGAACGATTTATGCTGAACCTGTATCAGGAGAATATTGCACTCTTGAAGATGAAGATGGAAATAATATTTATGAATTAGACCATAATTCTTTGACAGGCCAATGCGTGCCCTAATAAAACTAAAAAATGACAGATTTAATGCATTACAAAGGAACCGCAGAAGAAGTTACTCCTGCATGGAGAAAGTTTTTGAAAGAAGCAAAGATGAAGCCAGAGATGGCTGAAATAGAAGATGAATTCTATGCAGAAACTGGTTTTCCTGTTCCTGAAAAAAGTTATCGTCTAATTGTTGAAGGAGTTCAAGGTTCAATTGAAGATACGTATTATTGGTTTTTAACAGAGATAAGGCAGAGCACTAAGTTTCCATATATTGATAAGATTATTGATAGTTTTGCTGCAAGTGAAACTAGTTCTTTTTGGGGAAATTCTACTCAAAGACTTAATATGCAACAAGAAAAAGCAGGAAATTATCTCAGAGTTATTTCAGAATTAATAAAACAATTATTTCAGATAGTTCGAGAATTAAGAATGATTGATGAAAAACTCAATATTAGACAAGCCTGGAGTGATCCAAAGACTGGTGAAAAATTAAAAAGTGCTGATGTTACATTAAAATCCGAATTTGTTGAACTTGTAGAAGGCGGTGCTAAAGATGTTAATTCTGTTTATGGTTTAGCAAGAGAAGTAGGTTATAGTATACTTCCTGATTTATTCTTTAATACTCATATTTACAAACCAAAAGACATTGATAGAGTTGTTGATAATATGCATTATAATTTAAGAGTTAAAAATGTTTTAAAGAAAAAAATTTATAATTTCATAAATTGGAAAAGAAGCACGGATAAAGAATTTAATGCTAGGAGAGATTTTGAACTAAAATACTTATATCAACATTGGCAAACTATTCGTGCGTATATGCAATGGCTTTCACCATACTTAAGAAATATAAAACGTTTAACAATGAATTCAAAATTTATTAAAAATCCTGACATCATTTTAGCTTTTGAAACTGCAATGTCTGAAATAGAAATTCTGGCTTGGCGACCCATGCCCTTAAATGGAAAGAATACAGGTGTTAATCTTTGCGCTTTAGTTAATTTTACTTATAGTACACGACCTGCCATGAATTTTCATACACCAGATTATGGTCAAAAAGGTCCTGTTCATAGTGGAAAATGTGTTGTAACATTTAAAGGTTATGTTTGGAGCGATCAACAGATTAAGCTATATAAAAAATATAAAGAAGATGAAGATCTAGAACTTTTGGGGTTAGCTGATGAAAAAATGCAATCTGCAATTGATATGCTTGGAGATACTTTTAAAAAATATTTGGCAGAATGTGGTGAAGATATTGCTTCAAAATCAGAAGACAAACCAAAGCCAAAAAAACCGAAACAAGATTCTGTGTTGGATCCTTTTTTGGGTGTGTTCAGAGCTTTTGGTGAGATTGGTGGTTCTTTTTTCCCTTCGAATAAAACAGAAAAATTCAAACCTATCGAAGTTGATCCTAAAAAATTAAATCCTCAAGCACATGCAGTTGCTAAAGGTCTTCTTAAATTCACAATGTATACTATGTATAAGAATTATAAGAAAGCTCATAAAATGCTTTCATGGTAAAATGATTGATAAGATGCCTCCTGAAGAGAGAATAAAATTTTTGAAAAGAATAAAAGAATTGGAAGAAGAAAAACTTAAAAAATTTGAAGAGCTTAAAAAAAAAGAGCTTGAAGAATTAAAAAAGAAAACTCAAGATATTGAATACAGTATTTCAGATGATATAAATGAATCAATAGATGAACTGGCAAATAATGAAGCTAAACAATTAAATCCTGAAGATGAAGAATTTTTAGAAATTCTATTAAAAGAAACTTCAAAAGAAACTTCATTTGGTTATGATTCAAGCAAATTGCCTCTGAATGGAAATAGTTCAGATGCTTACAAATCACAGGAAGAAGAATTAAGAAAATATGATTCAGAATCATCAGAAAAAATGTATGAAAGCGAAAATTCAAAAGAAGAAAAAGAACCAAAAAGTTTTATTGATAAATTAAATGAACAGGATGAAAAAGATTTTGTTTACAAGTAAACTGGTTTGTCCAGAATTATAAAAAATATTGCCTTGGAGTAAACTAAGCGAAATACATTTTGTGTGAAAACATAAAATTATCGTATTTCACGATTAAAATTTGGTCACGCATTGGCCAACAACTCTTTGTAGTATAAAAAAAGATTCCATTTTGGACATACCCAAATAAATAATTAATTTATAAAAAAAAGAATTAATTATTAGGTGAGACAAATGAATTATGATACATCATATTATAGAGTTATGGATTCGGATTATCTTAGTACTCACGATCCTGATTATCCTGAACTAGAAGCGCCAATTCTAAGTCATCAATTAATAGAAGAAAATAGAGAAGATTCTGACAGAGTTACATTAACACCAAGTGAGTTGGGTATTGGAACTAATCCATTTATTCATCCATTACAGGGTGTTAATGCACGTTTGCATGATGGTGCAAGCAAAATGGAGATAAGCTTTTTTGGTCAGGGTAAAGGTAATAAAGAAAGATTTACTCCTGAAAGTATTGATAAAGTAGAAAGAGAAGACATAAAGAATTTACTCAAGATTAATGAAGCAAAAATGAGTGTTCATGCAAGTGTTGCTGTTGAAGGTTTATCCGGATTTAATGCTAGAGAAGGATTTAGTGAAGAACAGAGAGAAGTATCAATAAGAGAAATTGAAAAAGCAATAGATTTTGCAAGAGATGCAAGTACTGGTGGAGCAATTGTTTTTCATACAGGAGAATGGCAAAGACCAATTAGTGAGCAACCATTTGGAACTTCTAAAGGTGGAATGTTCAGAGGACATGATACTGAAGAAGACAAAGCATCATTGTATGTTGTTGATAGTAGAACAGGACAAATAAACGGTGTTAAAAAAGATCATCTGGTATATGAACCAATATATTTGGATGTTAAATTATTTGCTAAAGATAGAGGATTTTCAAAAGATAAAAATGGAAACTATAGAGATAAGAAAGGAAAAGTTTTTTTTGAGTATCAACATAAAAAAGATGAAGCAGGAGTTAAACTCTATAAAGATACTACTGGAAAGGACATTTTTGAAGATGATTGGGTCAACAAAAAAGGTGAATTAATTTTACCCGATCCGAATAAACCTGATGCCTGGTTTGAAAGAATACCTCTTTGGGATTCTCAGAAAACACAGTTTAAAGTAGATCCAAGAGATTTTAAATTTTATGAAAAAAAAGCAGAAATATACAAAAAAAGATATGGTATTGATTTAACTCCTGAAGAATTATTTGTAAAATCCCAATTAAGCAATAAAGTTTTACAATATAAAGGAAATTCTTTGTATCATGGTCAGAGATATGATGATATAAAATTTAGAAGAGATAAATATGCTGAAGCACTTAAATTCTATGAAAAATTAGAGGTCAGTTTGTCTGAAAAAGAAAAATGGAAATTAACCCGAAAAAAAATGTCAGGTTATAGTTTTGATCCCCAATTTGATATGTCTCCAGAGTATGAAACAACAGTTGATTATCTCAGGCAAAAAGTTAAAGATGAACAAGATCAAATGCGACACATTCACTCATCCAGTGCAAGTGCAGATGCTGAAGCAAAGCAGACAGAAGATCAAATTAAAAGAACAGTTAGCTTAGATAAATATGCTCTTGACAAGACCGCAGCGTCAATAGCAAGACTTGCAAGAAAAGTTTATGTTGCAAATCAAAATAAAAAAGATCCATCTCAAAAAGATTTATATTTAGCTCCTGAAAATTGGCAAACAACAATGTTTGGAGGTCATCCTGACGAAATGATACAAATAGTTCAAAAAGCAAGAAAAAGATTTGCCGAAGAAAATAGTGATATTATTGGTGCAGAAAAAGCAAAAAAAGTTGCAAATGATGTTATTAAATCAACTATTGATGTTGGTCATTTAAATGTATGGCGACGACATTTTAAAAGAAAAAGTGAAATGGAATCTGATGAATCATTTAATAATAGATTTGATGATTGGCTTTTAAAAGAAATAGATAAAATGGATAAAGCAGGAGTTCTCGGGCATTTTCATCTTGCAGACAATTTTGGGTTTGATGATGAACATCTAACTCCTGGTCGAGGTAATGCTCCTATAAAAGAGTTTGTTAAAAAACTCAAGGCAAAAGGGTATGATGATTTTATAGTGGAAGCAGGTAGTTTTAATACTGTTTCAACTTTGCATGATACTTGGTCATATTTTGGAACTCCTATTTATTCACATTCTCCCAGAGGAAGTTTCAGACAAATGCATCAAGCACACTTTCCATACAAATCAACCCCCTTATACATTGCAGGAGCATATGCGCCTAGCAATGAATTCAAAATGTGGACTGAAGTCCCACTTCATTAAAAGAAAAATTGAGTTTTTATTTACTTAAGTATTCAATAAGTGTATATACCAAACCAGAAGCCACTCCTATACAGGTCATTTTAGCTGTGTTAGGATGTTCGTGTACCCATATTCTTAAACCTGAATAACCTAATTCTTTTCCTGCTTGTATTCTTACCTGTCCAAGATCATTATTTTGATACGTTTTTATTAACACATCTTTCAAATTGTCAATACCTTCTCTGTAAAGTGTACCAATCTGATTAACCGCTTTAAGTCTTGTAGAAACATCTGGTTTTGTCTCACCCCTTCTATCTATATCGTTTGTTCCATATTCAGATGCTGTATGTAGTAATTCTCCATTTTCATCAAAATAATCTGTATAAGATTGTTCTCCATAATCGCCATTTATACCACACCTTCCACTTTTTGAAGAAACAGTTTGAACTTCAACTCTTGCAGATAAATCTTCCATTAAATTATCAATATTTTCAAGAGCATCTTTTGAAGTTGTCATATTAACAATAAGAGTAAACTCATTTTTATAAATTTTCCCTTCATAACTACTTCAAAGTTAATAATGATTTCAATTTTCTAAGAACCAAACTAAAAACAAAACGAATGAGTGAGAATTCAGTAACAAAAGAAAATTCTTTTTTTTATAATCTAAAATCAATTTTATTATTAGCATAATCACTTCGACCATTAGTAATTATATCTTTTAAAGAAGCAAAAACAACTGAATTCCCCTGTTCTGCACACATATTTGTTCGCTTTGCTAATATTACACAACAATAATCGAAAAACTAAAACATTTATATGTAGATAACTATTTTAAATTTAAAAGATGAAATCAAACTATTTAATTCCTATTATTGTATTTATTGGATTAATAGTTTTATTTTTTTTCCCAGAACCAGAAACAAATTTTTTGGCATATGTTGGAACTACTTTATTTTTTATAGCCTTGATAGTATTTTTAATAGTTTGGCAAAAAAGAAAGAATAAGACTTCTAAACAATAGACTAATTAATAAAAACGAATAATTATGTTAGGGTGTAAACTTTCAATACTTTCTCTATATTAATCATCTAGAATTTTGCTAAAAGATGTGGCTGTTTCACCCATATGTTCTAAAACGATTTTTAGTGATGCCTGTATATGGACTGCAAGCAATATTCCAATAGAATCCCCCACACTTAATGTAACATAAACAACTACTTCTTCAATGCATCGATGAGTTTATAGAAGTATTTCCGTTATGTCTTTCTTTTTAACTTCAGAAGTATTGTCTGCAGGATAACCAACAGTAATCACATAAGGTACTATAATTATCAGGTAAATTAAAAATTTCTTTTAATTTAGGTTTATTAACTCAGCTCACATAACAAGTTCCTAAACTTAAATATGCGGCTCTTAGAACTATATGTTCTGTTGACATCGCCAAATCCCTAATTGCTCTCATTTCAAAAGGATCATCAATACCTTTTTTATATTCAGATAGAGGATATACGCTCGGATCACCACAACAAAGAATAAACGCCGGAGCATTATAAAAAAAACCTTGTGAAAATATTTTATTTAATTTCAAAACTTCTTTTTCTTTAGAACTCGTAATTATTTTATATCGTCATGGTTACGCATTATTTCCCGAAGGAGCTTGTCTTGCTGTACCTATAAGCTCCATTAAAAGATTCATGGGAACTGGTTTATCTAGATACTTTCTTACACTTCTTCTATTTTTGATAGCATCATTCAATTCCATAATTTAAGGAAAAACATTTTCACATATAACTTTGTTGAATGCTTTCGGCTTAGTGGTCTTCGACCAAGTAATTATCTGTGAAATGGGGGAATATTTCTAGAAACATTTATATATAAAATAACTTGATATTGTTCTATGTTAAACTTATTTTTAATTAAATTATTTGTTGCAGTTGGAGTTGTTGTCGGACTATCAATTATTGCAGAACATGTGAGTCCAAAAGTTGCAGGAATTTTATTGGGATATCCTACCGGTTCAGCAATAACATTATTCTTTTTCGGATTAGAACTAAGTCCTCAATTTGCAGCAAACAGTGCCGTCTATAATATGATGGGATTAGTTGCAATGCAATCTTTCATATATTTTTACTATAAAACATCATCGTATTTCAAAAAATTCAACATATTATTATCTTCTGTCATTTCAATAATTGGATATTTTATAGTAATATGGTTACTTCATTTCATTAAGTTAAACAAATTTATTGCAGTAATCATTCCAATCCTCTCCATGATATTATTCATATATCTCTTTAAAGAAATAAAAAATGTAAAAATAAAAAATAAAATAAAATTAAACTATGTTGTTTTATTTATTAGAGCATTATTTGCAGCAGTGATTATACTGATAGTGATTGGTTCTGCCAAATTAGTTGGATCAACTTGGGCAGGATTATTTTCTGCATTTCCTACAACACTTTTTCCATTAATATTAATAGTACACTTTACTTATGACACTAAACACGTTCATACAATCATAAAAAATGTTCCAATAGGAATAGGATCATTAATTTTCTATTCTTTAACAATATCTATTGTCTATCCATTACTAGGAATTTATATTGGAACTATAATTTCATTTATTGTTGCAACTGCATACATGTTTATATTCAAATTTGTTCAAAACAGATTTAAAAAGAATGTTCCTCTTTCTTCTTAAACTAAAATGTTGTGCTTAATCGAGAATGAATTCTAAAAAAGGATTTATAATAAAAAGGGTTGAAGCTAAACTTATGCTCTTGACTTCTCAAAATGATTGGGTAACATTATTGGTACACAAAACGTTGCTAATAAATGAAAAGAACTTACATATTTTTTAACATTCTCATAATTTCCTGCAAATATGTTTCTTCGTATTGAATCAACAATTTCACTGGGTGTTTGACCTTCAACAGGTGAAATTATTCTTGATGTTCCCATATATTGTAAATATCTTTTTGTTCTTGCGTGTAAATCTGTATCTGCAATTAGGGGCACATTATATCCTTGTTTTTTCAATGAATTAGATAACTTTTCTACTCTTTTATTAACATCATGATATTTTATGTTAAATCCGACAGCATTTAATCCATATTTTAATACTTGTCTCATCCACGGAATACAATAGCTATTCCATTCTAAAGTGACCTGTCCAGAATATTCTTTACATATTTTTTCTAATTCTAATGTTAATTCATCTGAAATATGCCCTGCCGTTTTTGTTTTTCCATTATCAATAAACGGATGATCTAATAAGATTAATGCCTCATTTGATAATCCTTCATCAATAATTCTTCTTATTTCTGTATTTGGACTGGCTGAATCCATTGAATAACCAATTGTTAATATGTGAAGATTTTCTCGCGTATTATATTCTCGAGCATTTAACAAATACTTTCCATTAGGTAATATTATTCCAGATTTATCAGTTACCGCAGTTGGATAAGCTTTTTTTGCTTCTTCTACAATAAATGGAAATAAAGAATCATTTAAGGATTCCATTGCAAGAATATCTAATCCTTGATTGTCCATAGCTTGCACTACATCAGTTATAGTATTTTTTCCTAAAAATGGATGAACCTGCAATTCTATATTTGTCATTTTAATCTCTCACAGATTTCCAATTCATTTTCAATCCGTAATATCCTAACATTCCTAATAGTGTTGTTTTAAGATAACCTTCTTTTTGATATCTTCGTGGAGATGTTTCTACAAATGAGTCTTTATCAAAGAATAATTTTCCAGATTGATTTAACTTTCTTTGAAAAAATAATTCATCACCTAATTCAATTACATCTGACCAACCATCAGTCTTATCATAAATTTCTCTTGAACAAAAAACATAAGGTGTGTATAGTGGTGCAATGAACCTTGCCCAGTTATTCAATATTGATGTTTGAATTTTTGCAGCAAATATATCTTCCGGGGCTCGTATTATACATCGCCCTCCAACAAAACCCTCAGTCATGTATTTTACAGCATTTTTAATTCCATTAACACTTAATGAAGAATCTCCATCGAGAAATGCAAGATATTCGCTATCTGAATTGTTTGCTCCATAATTTCTTACTGAACCACGATTATGTGAATCTGAAAATTGTAAAACCTTATCTGCTTCTGAGCAAAAAGTCAGAGTAGAATCTGTACTTCCATTATTAACAATAATAATTTCAAGATCCTTGAACGATTGGGATTTTAATGAAGCTATCGCTTTTGCTATATTTTTCTCTTCATTAAATGTGGGTATAATTACACTTACTCGGGGCATATTTCACAGTAAATAGTTAGAATTTATAAACATTTTTATTTCATACCACTATAAAGTAATTAATGAATTCTTTAGTTCCGAACTTTTTCAAACTAAAATGTTGTGCTCAATCAAGAATGAGTCCTAAAAAAATAGAAAGGAGAAAATTCTTTATTACATAATAAAATAATTTATATACTAAATAGTCCCTTTTGACTATTAATGTATGTCAAAGATAATGTTTGGAAATTTGGAATATATTCATTTATTGATCATATTAGATTAATTTGGATGATTACTACTTTGTATCTTTTATGGTTGAGTTTTTCATTTACAAATATTGGAATCCATGAAACAATTTTTGCATTAGTTATTGTTCTTTTTGAACTACCTGCGGGTGCATTAGCTGATTTAATTGGTAAGAAAAAAGTAATTATTATTTCATGTGTTTTGAACGCTATTGGTTTTACAGCAATTGGTTTAATGAATCTGCCAACACAATATTATATGATTGCACTAATTATGGGTATTGCTTTCTCATTTGTATCTGGTGCAGATGTTGCTTTATTATATGATTCTGTCAAAAAGATAAATCGAACAAAAGATTATAAAAAAATTAGGGGAAAAATCAACACGTTTAATCAAGTTGCTTCAGTAATTGGAGTTTTTTTAGGACCTTTTTTATATACAATTAATCCGCGATTAGGATTTTTGGTCACAGGAATCGTATATCTTTTTGCAGCAATGGTCATGAGTACAACTGTAGAACCATATAAAACACACGAGAAAGCAACTTTCAAAACACACTGGAAAAAAACAATAACTGGATTTAAATTTGCTACAAAACATAAAAGAATCATGTGGTTAATTGCTTTTTTCTTTTTATCAACTATTGGAATAGAATTTTTCTTTGATTTTTGGCAACAACCACTTTTAGTAAATAATGGATTCAATGTTAAATTTTTTGGAATTATATTTGCATTCATGATGGGAATCAGAGCATTAATTTCCTGGTTCACATATAAAATAGAAAATAAACTTAAAGAAACTGGCTCTTTACTGTTAATTTTATTATCTCAAGTAATTATTTTTATTGTATTTGGACTAAATAATCCAATCACTTTACTAATTTCTTTTGGAGCTTTTTATGCAGTTATGGCATTTCAAGAAATAATCTTTGAAGATTATGTTAATAGCCACATATCTTCATCAAATAGGGCAACCGTTTTATCTGTAAAAAGTTTGATTTATAATTTAGTTGCTGCAGGATTATATGTTTCTTTAGGTATTTTCATGGACTTATACTCAATTAATAAAGTATTAATTGGGGTGTCCGTATTTATTTTAATCGGGACAATAATATTATTCAGTTTTAAGAATGGATCAATAAAAAATAACTCTTCAATAACTTAACGAGAATTTCACAATTAATGCCCTTTCTTGATTAATCCAGATATTAGTTTCAATTTTTTGAAATACTTAATTTTTAAAAAGAGGCAAAACTTTATAAAATATATATGTATTTCTTTAAACAAAGAGGTGACTAGTTAATCGCTTCAAGATTTCTTGGGGATTTAGGAGGAGTAAAAATGAATAGAAAACTTTCACCAGAACAAAAACAATATCTTCACGAAAGAGGATTTGAAATCATTGAAGGACAACCACGTGAAGATGAACCTTTTCCTTATGTTACTTTAGACAAATTTGACGCAGAGTTTAAAAAACCAGATATATCCTATAATAAAACAAGTTCGTTCTCATGTGAAATAACAATAGGTAGTGTGCTTCACCCTTTAAATGAGCATGAAGATGAATTAGTTGAAATAATTGAAAGTGCAGTTGGAAGCGATATGATCTTGGATGGAAAACTTTTTTATACTATGCCTGGTAATCCTATCAAAGTTTATGTAATTAATTCTTCGTGGAATACTACTGCTCAAAAACTGGCTGCAAAATATAAGTAAAACTTTTACTCAGGTTATTCTTTCATTTTACATATTATATTCACTCATTTGATGATTGCTAAACCACAGATTGAAGAATTAAAGCAATATTTCTATCATTTAGAACATAAATATTAATTAACTTTTTAAATGATGGAATTAAAAGTTTAGAAAAGGGGTGAGTAATGGATTTTGAAATAAAAAAGAACCCTCTGCTTAAAAAAAAGGAAAAAGAGTATGAGCAGAGAGAAGTGGATATAGCATTACATTTTTCTAAAGAGATGTTAAATGAATTTAAAGGTTTCATCAAATCCATTGTTCTATTTGGCAGTACTGCTAGAAGAAATAAGAAAAAAGGAGATATTGACATTCTTGTTATTATAGATGATATATCTATTGAATTTAATAAAGCAATCGTTCAAGGTTATAGAATATTAACTGAAAAAATAGTTGATAAAACATCTCACGAATTACATATAACTTCAATGCGTTTAACTAATTATTGGGAATATGTTAGAGCAGGAGATCCAATAGCAGTAAATATTTTAAGAGAAGGAATTGCAATAATGGATACGGGGATTTTCAATCCTATGAAAGTTCTTCTTTATCAAGGCCGAATAAAACCAAGTCAAGAGTCAATTTTAAATTATATTTCTCGTTCAGAATTTCAATTTGATAGTGCTAAACGTCATATTTTAGCTGCTTGTATTGATTTATATTGGGGGGTTGTAGATGCTGCAGAATCTGCTTTAATGAAAGTTAATGATATACCTCCAGGACCTGCGCACATTCATCATTTATTTGAAAAAAGATTTGTTAATACTGGAAAATTATCTAGAAAGTATAGTATTGTTCTACAAGAATTATATCATCTAAATAAGAGCATAACTCATCACGAAGTTACATTTATCAGTGGAGAACAATTCGATAAATATAAAATAATGGCTGAAGACTTTATTTTCCAAATGCAAAAGATTGTCAATCAAGATTAATTCTTTGAATACCTTAAACAAACAAAAATTAATAAATGATGAAGCTTCTTTTTAGGTAATGCGTCAAAAAAAGAGTTTTTTAAAGCAAAGTTTGAATATGATTTCAAGCACATTTAACAAAACAAAGGAATTTATTAAAAAAAGAAAAAAAGTTCTTATTATAATCCTGGGTTCATTTATTTTATTTCTTATTCTTCTATTTATTCTAGGAATAAAAATTGGTTTTATGACTCAAACAGAATTAAATATCAGAATTAATCCGCTTCACGAAGTTATAAATGCTGAAGTAAACAAACCTGTTGAAGTCGAATTTAAAATAGAAAACAATAATTTTTGGATGTGCAACACACAATGCGAATTTACATTATACGATCCTTATACTCAAAAAATAATTCAACAAGAAAGTGAAGCTGTAAACTCAAATATTTTACTAAAAAAAACATATGTGATTAGTTCATCTGAAGCTGAGCGAGGTCAGAGATTATTTTATTTTGAAGCCAAATGTCGTAATATAAAATCAACACTTTGTCAAACAGAAGAAAAAGAATATTATTCTTCATCTTTAATTACTGCTAATTATGAATATTCAAAAGAAACAAAAACAGAAATTGAAGCGCTTTTAACAGATTTAAACAAATTTATTTCAGGTTCTGAAAAATCTAATTCTCTTGCTAAAGATATAAATTTAATATTGAATAATATCAAAGGAAAAATTAATTACTCAACCGATATTTCTAATGAAGAAAAAATTATTTCTGAAAATCTTCAAAAAAATCAAATGATTCAAGACTTTTGGCAGAATAATTCTTATGATTCAATAAAAAATATTTTCAATACTGACAATACTTTAGAAATAACAAAGATATTTGAATCATTATCTATGAAAAAATCCCTGCTTCTTAGTAATATAGAAACTTATAATTTGCTAGTAGATAAAATGGATTTTCTTAATAATTTAGTAGATAAAGAAATTCTTAATGCAGAACAATTCTATAGATTATTTAATTTTGATGACAAAGTTGAAAATATAACGATTGTTAGGTTAAGATTGAATAATTTAAAATCTAATTTTTATAAAACAAATATTGAATCCATTCAAACATTATTAATTAATGCAGAATCTATTGAAACGTATGCAGTCAAAATTCTTAATCAATATAACCAAGATTATGTTGAATATTTGACTGGATTAAAATTAGGAGAACATAAATTAATTCAAGAAAGATATAATTCTTTGCGTTTAGAAGCAAACATGTCTTTAGATTTAAATTATGAGAAAGACGAATGTGATGCAGTTGATTTAATCCTCAATAACTATATTACTACAAGAATTTTTGCAAATGAAAAAATAATTGAAAATCTTGGTGTTGAATTTATTTGTGAAAACAATTGTTCAGAAGAAATATTAAATAATAACTCTATGAAAATACTTTCAGGTCTTAGAAATAGTATTAAGCTTGAAGATTATAATTTTGAATTTAATTCAACTGAAAATAAATATACTTTTAATAATACAGAAACAATTTATGATTCAAATGGATTAAGTTTTATTGATTATATAAAAATGGTAAAAGTATATGAATCAGAGTTCAGTGATTTAAATTTCTTTTTGATGAATCTTTGTTTTCTTGATAATATACGAAGAATATCACAGACGAAAATGAACAAAATAAATAACACATTTTCTTTTGATAATTATTTGAATTTACTGGCCAAATTAGAATATCCTGAAGAGAAATGTTGTATATTTAATTCTTGTCAAAAATGTGTGGATAAATCTGATAAATATCCTGTGATTTTGTTACACGGTCATAATTTTAATAAATATAACCCCATACAAAGTATTGTGAATTCTATGACATCTATTCAAAGAAAACTAAGTGTTGATGCACATTTTATTAATGGTGCCGAAGTCGATCTTGCAGATGTAAATGAATCTGAAATGTGGTCAAAAATGAATGTGCCTCTTGCAATTAGAGCAAGTTATTATTATATATCTTATTATGATTTTGAAATATATTCAGTTTCAACCATGTCTGAAGAAAGTATAGAGAATTATGCAATAAGATTAAGAGAAATAATAAATCTTGTAAAACAAAAAACTGGTGCAGAAAAAGTAGATATTATTGCTCATTCAATGGGTGGACTTGTTGCTAGGTATGAATTATTTTTATTTGATGATGAAGATGTTAATAAACTAATTCTAATTGGAACACCAAATAAAGGAATCATTGGAAAAGTTGAAGAACTATGTCCAACATTTGGTGCTAAGAAAGAATGTGCAGATATGAATATTAATAGTATAATTCTAAAAAAACTTAATTCTGTAAGAAATATCCCTGAAAATACTAACGTGTTCAACATATATGGAACAGGTTGCGATATGGATGGCGAAGATGGAGATGGAATTGTAATTGCTAAAAATGCACACTTAGATTTTGCAACAAATATAGAAATAAAAGGTCAATGCAATGATTTTCTTAATTTAGAAATGCATAATAATTTAATTAGGGTTAATGAATATCCTGAAGTATATGATGCAGTCATTGATATATTAGAGAATTAAAAAAGAAAGGAATAAAAAATTCAAAAAATTAAGTTTTCTCTTTTAAAGACAAGGATGATTTTTTATCTTCAATACATTTCATTAACTCTTCTTCAAGTAATTGAGTGTCTGACGTTATTTTGATACTAGCTATACAAGTATTTGTTTTTTTAACTAGTTCTTCATCATACCTTCCACCACTATTACAAGGAAATTCGTCTATTATCTCAGTTATGTATTGAAGAATAAAGCTAGAATCAAAAGATTCAATAACTTCATTACAATCCACATCTGCAGAAATTAATTGCCAATCTTCAAACGCAATCATTTCTGCTGAATATCTTAAGACCAAAGCAACATCGTATGAATCAATAACTCCATTACCATCAACATCACCTAATGGGTGAGTGTTTGCACAAGTTCCATCTAATTGACAATAAGTTTCTTCTGAACAACCACATTGCTGACAATTATTAATTAATTCGCCTTCAACACAATAGAACGGCTGTTCGTCAGAACAAGAATCATCCATGGTTCCATCATCACAAGTAATCCAAACTTCATTGCAATATAAATAATTTTCATTATACGCTGGCCACCCATCTGCGCAAGAACTTACTTCACCGAAATTATTTCCATAACCTGAAGTACTTTCTGAACCCGCACACAAAACATCTCCCATAAAAGTGTCTGAGTCACAAATTCTATTATTTGTAATTATTGTATTATGGGAAAGTAAAATAGATAATCCTGCATCAAACATTAGATATCCAAAAGAATAAATAATATTGTTATTTATTAAAGTTCCATCATTTGTAATATGCAGTTTAATTCCCCCTTTATTGCTATTATTGATATTGTTGTTTATTAAGGAAAAATTGTCTGAGTTTTCTATGAGTATTCCTTCTAAACCATTATTATTGATATTGTTGTTTATTAAGGAAAAATTGTCTGAGTTTTCTATGAGTATTCCTTCTAAAGAACTATTGGTTAGATTATTATCAATTATGAAAAAATGGGTTGAATCCTTTATGATGATACCCTCCTTAGTAAAACAAATACTATTATTAACTATAGATATATTGTGTGAGTTCCATATGTTAATTTTCGATTTATGGTTCATAATATTGTTTTTTATTTCAACATTGTTAGTTTCCGAACCTAAATCAAAAGACTGTCCATTATGACTAAAAGAATTATTAGTAAGTAATAAATTTTCAGAATAAGAAAAATCAAATCCTGCATTAAAACCTGCAAGAATACAATTTTTTATAGTTGCATTATTAACGTGCCATAACTCCAAATAAGTTCCCGAACTTGGTTTTGGAGCAACAATTTCTGCTTGTTCTAGCGCATCACAATCTATTAACAAATTATTCTCATATATGATTTGAATTGTGGGTTCATCGTAATTATACACCCAAATTTCGGTTTCGACAACATTATCTTTACTAAATCCTTGAGTTTCTTGATTTAAATCAGAAACTATAATTTCAAATTTTAGAATAGTATATTGTAATTTACTAATAGTCCAAGTAAAATCTGTTACTTCTATAAAATTTTGATTAGGAACTGCATTAACAAATCGTGTTTCTTCTAATATGTTATCAATATAAAAATTAACCTGTAATTCTGAAAGTTCTAAATTATTATATCCTGAAAAATTTATTGTTAAATTAAAAATTTTTTCTAGATTTTCAGAGTCAAATATGATATTAGAACCATAGTAACCTTGAAATACATTGAAACTTGATTCAAGTTTATCAATCCAAACATTTTTTAATAGATTTACTGAAAAGTCATCGTCATTTAAATCCTTTATAAGATTACCTTCAGAATCCTCAACACAATTATTACTACAATTAGTAGTATCTTCAGATTTACCCCAATAACAATAATCATCATTATCATTATCAGAACAATAAACAGAAATATCATTTGTTGGATAGGGATATTTAGAGAAACCAAACGCACTTAATTCATTTAAAATAACATATCCTTCTTCCCCCCAGTCTTCTCCCCACGAATTTTTAATAATAAGATTATCATCTTCAGTATATCCTGTAAAAACCATTGCATGTCCCCAAGACCCCACCACTACTCCTCCAGGACCATATTTAAATAAACTTGATTTCGTTGAATAGGGAGAGAGATATTCTGTTGTTAAGTCGCCAATATTCCACGCATTTTCAGGATTTTCACAAATATTACAAGCAATATTTTCTGCCTGATAAGGGAAGCAATCTTCTAAAACCAATGAACCGTCTAAAAGATATTCATATGCATTACTTACTCCGCCACCAGCACAATCTCCACAATCCTCGCAACACTCACCATCATTTGAAACTAATTGTTGTTCAGATAAATCAACATCTAACTGTTGATTGTAAAATAAATTTATTTGACCTTCAATTGATCCAACAGCAGAAAAAGCCCAGCAACTTCCACATTGTTCCTGATTTTTAACAGGGGTCATCCAATTTTGACCCATGTAATCACGGTAATCTAAAGAATCTGGATAATTCCCTAGAGATTCTGCATTCACTAAAGATATTAACAGTAAAGATAATAAGATTAATAAAAATATTTTTTTCATCTTCTTAATCCCCCATTAATTGTATCATCAACCGTATAGACCCCTCCTTTATAGAAGAAGAACTCATAAGGTATTCTTAGTGTTTCTGTGTCATATTGAAGTTGTTTTAAATCTCGATAAAGCTTTTTTGAAACAGTAGTATCTCCTGATGTCCAATCCAAATTTTTTTTCCCAACATAATAGTTTACCAAATCAACTTTAGCATTATGTTGCTCAGTTCTTAAATCTGTCTGAGTTTTATCTGTTCTTTTATCAGTAAAGCTTTGGAAATTTATTTTATCAATCTCTATTTTTGAATCAAGTAATTCTACTTCTATTGATTTCACAATTACTGGAGAATCAAATAAGCAAGTTTCTTCACAAATATTATCGAATTGAGCATAATTATCAATGAACATAAAATCACTACCCAAAATTAACCATTTTTGATTATTAGAATCTACCATTATTATTCTTGCAAACCCTGAAGAGGAATATATTCTTGTATTACCTGAAACACTAATAGCTGAAATTGGAGTGGAAGGTATATTAAAATTGACATCAAAATGTGAAACTTCAGGAATAGAATCAGAAGAATATGAAGTATCATGATCATATTTAAATTTTTCATTAATTACTTTTTTTTCTACAGGCGTGTCTTTTTTAATGGAAAAAAGATTAACATCAGAATCAGATAGAACATTTTCGCCGGTAGAAAGAATGCTTGCAGAATCTAAAGTTTCTAAAGAACTAGAAGATTTGGTTACTCTATCAGGTAAAGATTTCCTAAACTTAGCATCGCCTGCAATATTATCATTACAACCTGATAAAACGATTACTAGAAGAATAATTAAAATAAAAGCTAAAAAGCTTAATTTCATAGATTTGAATTTATTATTCATTTTGTTTACCTCATACCAATTATAAAACTAGAAATTTATAAAAGTTTACATAAAAAAACAATTTATTGATTATAAGACAATAAATTAATCAATAATCAAAAATGCTTTTTTGCTTATTTAATTCTGCTGTTTTTTCTAGCTTTTCAAATAATCTGGCCATTCTTTCTTCAGAAAAATCGTGTTTGTCAACAAGAATAGCTCTTATTTTTTCTTTGTCAAAAGGTTTCCATTCTAAAGAATAATCATCAATTACTGCTACATTGATTAGAGCATCATAAACATCTTTCCAATCAACAGTAAAATGATTAAACCACTTTACTTCTTCAAATAATTCTTCAGGTTTATCATATTTTTTTACTAAAGAAATTGCGGTTTTAGGACCAATACCTTTTATTCCACCAACATTATAATCAGTTCCTACAAGCATTGCTAATAATATTAATTTTTTTCTATCAATTTGAAGATGATTAAGGGTCTCACTTAATTCAATTATTTCTGGATAAACTTTTTTGTAAGTAGCACCCATCTTTCTTTTTCCTGCAATATTAAGATTTCTTACAACTCTTGTTGCACCAAATAAAAGTGAGTCTGCATCTTGACTTACTATTGCATAAGCATCACCATTCGCAACAATTCTTGCAGCTTGTGCTTCTCCTTCACTTGGCGCTTGAACAATCGGAAGACCTATTGCATCAATTAATACTTTAGCTTCTTCGAGAAGATCAGGAGTTAAACGAGTTGTTCTTGAAGCGTATTTTTTCATGTCTGCAATATTTTCTTTAGCTTTAGCTGTTTCGTATTTTTCTTGAGCTGAAATTTTTACTTCTTTTCTTTTTTGCAATTCTTGTTTTTTAAGATCAGGAACTTTACCATCAAATACAAATATTATTTTTAAATTATTTTGAAGAAAATTTGTTAACCTTGATATTAAACCAATAAGATGACTTGTAACATTTCCATTTTTATCTGTTAATAAAGAACCATCCTGTTGTCTGATAGTTGTTAAAAATTGATACAACATATTTTGTCCATCGATAACTAATGTTTTACCTGACAGTTCCTTAATACTTGTCTCTTTAATTTTTAAAAGTGATGTTATTGCTGTTCCCATTTTATTATTTTCCAAAATTTTCTACAATCATCACATTATGGAATAATGTGTTTGTTTTTTGTTTTGTTTTTTTGCTTAGTTCTCCTGATGTAATGAATGCGACAGGAAGATGTTTTGATTGTCCTATTACTATTGCGGTGCTTATATCTGAATCATTACACCTTTTTTTATTTTTGAATTTAGCAAAAAATCTTGAAAAGCCAATTGTGGTTTTTACTTTTATTACCAGATCATATTCTTTTCCTTTTCGAACTAAAGATGCACTTTCTAAAACTATATTTTTATCTTCAAGAGCTCTTTTTACTTCAATAAAGGTAGTATCTACTTTTAATTTATCATCTATATTTATTTCTGCTTCAAGTACATCCTGTGATTCTTTTGGTTTTGTAATATTTTCTTTTGGTTTAACCGTAGTTATGTTTTTTAATAATTCTTTTCTAGAAGATTCATCTTTTTTATCTGAGACTTTAATAGTTTTACTTTGAGCAGATTTTGTTAAAGTTTCTTCTTTTACAGAAGTTGTTGATTCAGGCTTTGATGATTGAGTTATTTTTTTTGATTCAACTTCTGATTCTTTTTTCTTTACAACATCCTGTTTTTGTTCTGATAAATTAACTTGAGCAGGTTCTTCAAGATTTTTAAGTGCAGGATTTAATATTTCTCTTATTCTTTGTTTAGCTTCTTCCTCTTTAATTAAATAATAAACCCAGAATATTTCTGATTCATCATCAGAATGATTTACTTTTATAGGTATTGCAAAATCTTTTATTTTTCTTATTGATGCCCTAACAAAAAGTGTTTGGTCATAATCTCTTAAAACTTTTTTCTCTTTAAGAAGATGTACTGTTCCTTGATCTTTTTCATTTAAATATTGAGTAAGATATTCTAATTTTGCGTTTTGTTCAGGAAAATAATAAAAAACACTTGAACCTAATTGCACAGATGTTACCTTAACAAGTTTTTTATTTACAAATTCAGATAAATATGCAGATATTATTACAGAATCAGCATGAAGTTCCCTTTTTAACTGATTAATTGTTATTGGACCTTTTTGTTTGACAATTTCCAAAACTTTATCTTGATTAACATTTTTTAAGAATATATTTGGTTTTGAAGTAGAATTGTGAGATTTTGCATTTGAATTTTGAGAATTTGTATTATTATTACTTTTTTCTGTAAGATTTCGAGCATTTATAATACTTTCACCCTTATTTATTAGTATTCTGCCATGATTTTCCATTATAAACTCTGACAAGATTAGCATATATTTAAAAGTAGTGTTTTTCATTATTATATGCATCACAACATATTTACATATGCAAATATTTATAAAGTTAGGATTTTTAGTAATCATTATCTTAAAGTGGGGTGTATTAACATGGTAAATACTGACTTTAACCTTGATATGGATAATTATATTAGAAAAATAAAAAAGAAAAGAACAGATCCTATAGATTATGATCATGGTGAAGCCAAAGGAAAAACTGTTTTATCAAGCGAGAGCATTGATCAGTTTAGTGATAAAGAAATTATTATTGAATCTCAGGAAGATAATAAATTTAAACGATTTATATTATCAATATTCAGTCGACCTAAAAATACTGATGAAGATGAATTTGAATGTGTTGTTGAAGAAGAAATTGATGGAAAACCTGTAGAAAATATGACTGAGCAAGATGTTGAAGAACTTGAGGACGATATTGAAGAATTAGAAGTAGAAACAGAGGGATTTTTTCACAAATTATTAAAGTTGTTCAGTTCAAGAAGAAATGATGAATACATAGATGATGAAGAGTTTTATGAATCCGATACTGATAATGAACCTGAAATGCTTAGTGATACAAAAAATGCATTTAAAGCAATTAATAACTGGCTTAATAAATTATCTCCTGAGGAAAAAGAGAAATTTAAAGATTCAATGGACTTTAAAATATACAAAGCATTTCTTGAAAAATACAATCTCATAAAAAAAGATTGAATTATTTTTTTTAATTTCTTATTTTATTATTTAAAATAAACAATTCTAATAATAATTAATGATTTTAATTAATTTATATTAGAAACAAAAGCATACCTGAAAAACTAATCGCTTTACTCATCAATATCTTCTAAATTCAAATCAGTTGTTTGAATTGTAGAATCAGGAAATATTGGCTCATACAAAATAAAATCAAAAGAGTCAGAAAATTTATCATAGTTTCTAGGAGTTCTAGCATAAATTGAATAATAGTCATCATCAAAATCTGAATATTTTAGAAAAATATCATAATAAAATCTTTCAGGCATGCCTTTTATTCTTCTACCAATATTTTCCGAAGCTATTGCAACAGATTCACCGTAGGTTAATCTATTCGTTTTATCGGGAGATAACAATAAACCTCTCACATGACCTAATTCATGAATTAAAGCAATAGCGGGGTCACTAAACGAAATTTCTTGCCCCCACTTGCCAAGATTTAAAACAGAATTATCAATAGACGTAGATTCTTGAATAACTAAATGATTCTTACCTATAAAAAATCCTGCAGGATTTAAACTTCTCATATAAACAATATTAACTTCTTCTGAATGTTCAATAACATCATTAATTATTCTAAATAAACTCCTCTTATCACTATTTGTTCCATCGTAAACCTCTTTTGAAGTAATATATCCAAAATCATCAGCATAAAATAAATCATCCTCAAAAAAAGAATTTAAGTTATCAACAACATTAACAAGAGTATCATCAAAATTTAAAACTTCACGATTAGCATCTTCACCCAAAACATAAGTTGAAATATCAACAATATTAAGAAGAGTATCTTCAAGATAAACATTCTCATCATCAATATAAGTTGAAATATCCATACATGCCTCAGAAACAGGAACCACTTTAAGTCGCATACCATCAGGATCAATCATATTCATAGGATTATTGGAAACATAAGAATAAGCATGATTATTACTCACAGGATCAACTCCAAGGAACTTACTAGAATCAAAATCATAATAGCGTGCATTAAAATAATAATTATTACTTGCATCTAATTCCTTACCCGTAAAACCAAACTTAACATTACTATTTTTTAATTGTTGACCATACGGTAAATTATTTGATTCAGCAACAACATTCTCATCGTCAAGAGTTAATCTATCACTACCCAATCTATCATTAATTTTAAAAGAAATCTCATTACCAACAATTTTAAAATCAGAACCATAACGCGTAATTGTTGAAGTAGCTACACTGCTTAAACAAAATAAAAATAGTAATAAAAATATGATAAATTTATTCATATAATCAAATTAGATTTAAACGTTTAAAAATATATTCATTTAAAAGAAACAGATTAAAACTATCGATTAGCGGCAATCTCAATTACATCGAGATGTTTTAATGGATATTCTTTACCGTGTGTGCGTTTTGTTTTAACATCAATGCATCTAATAAAGTTTTTACCAAAGTCTGTGTGTAGTTTGTATGCAAAGTCTATTGCAGTGCTACCTTCTTTCATGAGAAAACAATCAGGAATAACATTCCCATTCTGATCTTCTAATTTATTTACTCCCCCAGGATGTATTGCAATATATTTTAATAATTCAAAAACAGCAGAATTCAATATGTTCTGACAACCAGTTCCAAATTCAAACTTGTCAAGAACATTGGATTTTAAGAAAGTAAGTGCTTTTTTTTGCTGTTCATTTAATTTTTCATTACCTAATTCAGTAATTTTAAAATCTTTAGAACCCGGAATATAATCTATTAAATTATGTTTTGCAGCTTCTTTTAATGCTAATTCTGATTCAGAAGAGCAAGGTAAAATAATTCTGTCTGAAAATTGCGTTCTTAATTTTTCATAGTTTTCTTGAGCACCAGGAATATCTACTTTATTAGCTGCAACAATCATTGGTTTTGTTTTTTTTCTTAAAAATGCTGCTAAACTAAATAAATTCTTTTCAGTCCATTCGCTTGGTTTTTGAGGAGGAAGTGATAATTCAGATATTCCTTGTTTTATCATGTCTTCGTCTACACCAAGGCCTGATAATTGTTTTGCTAGTGCTTTATTTATTTCTGTGTGTTCCTGCTGTATTTGTCTTGCGAATTTTTCCCAACCTTTATTTAATATTCTTAAATACCAATAATCCATTTCTTCTTCTAAGAATAAAACATCTTGAGCAGGATCATAACTTCCTTGTTCAACGGGTTCACCTTTTTCATTTGTAGAACCAGAAACATCTATTACATTAATAAGCACATCTGCCTGTCTTAAATCATCTAAGAACTGTGAACCCATTCCTTTTCCTTCATGTGCTCCAGGAACAAGACCTGCTACATCAATCAGATCAACAGGCACAAATCTGTATTTATCTAAAATAAATCCTTCTCTTGGATTTGCTATTTTGTCAAATTCTCTTGCAACATC
>CAYWRI010000001.1:99172-107487 GCA_964461035.1 uncultured Methanosarcinales archaeon
CAAATAAAATAAAAGAAAGTCTTACTCCAACTGCTTTAAAAACAATAACATCTGAATTTAAAGAAAATCCTGAAAAAATTATTAAAGTAATGATTGAAAATCTGAGAGCTATATCCACAAACAATAGTTATTCTGAGAAAGAACAAGAAAAAAAATTAGATTTATATTATAATGCTTGGGTTGATTTATTAATTAGATTTGATGATAAATTGTTTCCAAGAACAAACCCTTCGAGAGTGTATTCCGGAATTCCAGATTATATTCCCGAGGGCTTAGTTGATATGGGATTTAATCCTAGCTTAAATGAAAGAAATTCAAGAGAAAAAATCTATATTGAAAAAGAGCGTCTTTTAAGAGGTTCAAAAAAATTATTTTTCTATGCCCTAAAAAATGGTTTAGATGAAAAACAAACAATAAGATTAATTGCAGATGCAGTTTACCAGAAAATGCCCCTAGATCGTGTTAATAGAGGAAATAACTTCGGTGATAAAACAATTAAGTTGTTAGAAGATATTATTCAATCGCCTGAGCCTAAAGCAGTTTGTAGACATCAGTCATTAACTGCTCAGGTTTTAATTCAATCTATGGGAATTGTTTCAAGACTTTTAAAGTGTAATGTTTATTCTGATACAACTTTACTGGGAGCTCATTCTGCAAATTTAGTCAATTTTCAGAATAACTGGTATCTTTTAGATATTACAATACCCCTGAAAATAAATGGAGAATTAAAATTTGCATTTGCTATTAAATATGAAAAAATTGATACACATAAAAATAATTATGAATGGAAAAATCCTACAACTAACATGATATACAAATCAAGAAATGATATGTTTTATAGAATAAAATGACAAAAGATTATAATTTTCAAAGTCAGAGAAGTCCTAAATGGAATGAAATTAGTGATGAGGATTTGACGGTTAATAGTATGAAGTATAATTCTGAAAAAATTGCTGATGCGGGTAGAGGAAGTGACATTAGTTTTATTAATGTGCCTGATCAATTTATGGCAGGATTAAGCGAACCTATTTCAATTAATTCTGGCAAAACAGATGCAAGTGTAACAACAAACCCTATTCTTCAGGAAAATTCTGCTGAATTAATAAGTACTGGAAGAACTCAGTATACTTGTAACAAGAAAGATACCATAATAAAATCCAACAAAAACGAATTCTTAACTAATCTAGAAATAGAACTATACAGAGGACTTAGAGAAAAAGGAATACATAATTTTGATGTTGAAGAAGCAGATGGTAAAATAATGATGCCATATCTTGGGAATAATATTAAAGAATTTTTCAATACCATATATTTAGAATTACTTTTTGATGCAACTAAAAATAATTTTTCTCCTCAAAAAGCCAGAGAAATTTGTGAAGAAATACTTCAAGCAGTTACAGAAAAGTGTTTTGACAGAATTATTGAATATAATATTGCTTCTGAACAAATATTAAGTAAAGAAGATAAAATAGATATTAAAAAATTTAACAAAGATAGATTAATGAGTTCTATGAACTTAAGTACAAAGGATGTTAAAAAAAATTATTTTCTTTTTCGTATTGCTGAATGTCTTCCTAATTTACAAAATGATGAATTGGCTGCATTCCAACCAATAGCAGACATATTAGAAAACACTATGCAAAACTCATCCTGGTCACTTGATTCACATCCTGAAAATATCATTATAACTCCTGGAAACTTAAAACCCGAAGAATATACAAATAAATGCAATTTTGATATTTACATTGTTGATTATAACAGGGTGAGAGAAAGTTCAATTTTTATGCAGTATGCAAGAATCATGGATGCATTTATACCTCTGAAACTAGCATCGCTTAGCAGAGAAGAAACTAATAGTCCTTATGTTATACCTGGAACAAATAAAAGTGATTTTCTTATTAAAAAATATTTCTTAGCATATTTTTATCAAAAAAGCAAAGAAAAAGGACTTTTTAATTTGGCTGAAAATGAGATTCAAAATCCAGATATTACTTCCCAGGTTTGTAGATTGTATATTGGCTTAAGAAATACTTGGAATACATTTAGAAAAAAACTTGTTAAATCAAACAATTATACTGATGTTGTGAATAATTATTCTGAAGTTCAGTTTTATTTAGCTGTGGTAAAAGAATCATTACTGGCCGTACAGACTTTGCAAAATTTTTACAAAAATAAAAACCCTAATTTTATAGACAATGATCTTGATACTCAAAAAATAGCCATCATACTGGACAAAACCATTATGAAATCTATAGGTGATTGTGGAATTGAAAAGAAATTAAATGATGCAAAAAAATGGCAATATGAACTTTAAGATTCTGTTTTCTCAGCCTGAATTACTGCAATTAATGGACTTGAAGCAAGATAAATTAATCTCGCTATTGATAATATATAATGAGAAATAACAGGATCTTTTTCAGACAAAATTTTCTTTCGTTTAGTATAACATATTTCCTGATCCATTAAGTGCAATTTTATCAGTAATTCTGAATCTTTTTGAAGATACCCTTTATGCAATACCTCAAACATCTCTAACAAATACTGAAACTGTTTTTTTTGAGATTCATTTAACTTTTTATTTGATAAATATTCTTCAAGATGTTTACACTGAATAGCTATTTGTGTCATATTACTAAGAAATTGCCATAGGGGTAATTCTGTTAACTCAACAGTGTTTTTTTTTGACAGAATCCTTTTCAGAAAATTATCATATTTTTGCAAAGTATTAACTTCAGAAACTATTGATTCGAAACCAATATTTCTCAGAATCTCCTTTAAAACAAAAAAAGATTTGTCAAGTATTATCCTGAAATTTTCAAGTGATGGTTCTGATACTGTCTCACATGAATATGTGTTTTTGGATTTTGTAAATATTTCAAAACCTAATAAATATTTAGAAACGACTTCTTCAAGATCTTTTTTTCTGCCATTATAAGTCACCGTTATTTTATCATACCCTATTCTGTATAAATTTACAAGATTTGTTCTTATTCCGCTTTCTCTTGTTTTCTTTATGTCAATAGAAATTGTTTTAGGTTTTTTAACAGATTCTGAAAGAGATATTATTAGATTATTCTTATTTTCATTTACTGATAACTCAAATCCTTTTTTCAGTTGATTTTTTTGAATCCATTTTATTGGTAAGGACATTACCATACAATTATTACCTAATTCTATTATTTTTCTATTCATATTATTTGTTAAGTGCTATTCTTTTTTAAACTTTTTGAAAATTATAATGAACACTATAAATTATTGTGAAAACATATAAATATTACGGACGCATTCGTAATCATTGATTAGTGGTAAGCTATGAAATAGAAAATAAGTAATTACGAAAGAATTATGTAATTTATCTACTAATTTAAACCGAAATTATTACAAAACAAAAACTAAATAACAGGGATATAAATGTCAGCTGATAAAAACGAAAAGAATGAATTAACTCGAAAACAAAAAACAAATATTGCCAGAGGAGTTTCAGCAGTAATAATAATTGGGGCGACTGTAGGTGGTGTATCACTATATAAAAATGCACAGATTATTTTTTCATATAAAGGAACACTTCAGGATTCTACTAATGTTGTATATGAAGAAAAAGCTAATCGTAATAAATTGGAATTAACATATATTTCAGGGTTAAAAGAAATATATATTGAGGATGGTGGTCAAAAAAACTCTATAATGCGAGAAGATGCACCAACCGCGCAAGAAGGTCCGCGAATAAATTTTGATTCTACTGGAAAAATTAAATCTATTGATGAAACTGTTGAAGATGATACTGCGAATGTAAATAACTCTGATTTGGTGGATAAGTTTGAATCGCATTATGGAAATCATCCAATTATCAAAAGAGGTAACGAAGTTAAATCTAATAAATATATTAATAAAAAATTTAGGGATACGCGGAACTTTATCAAAACTAGAATAGAATATCATAGAAAAACAAATATGAGATTACAAAGATTTTAAGTGAAGCTCAAAAAATGTGAAATTTAAGGTTTACCCAAAATAATAACGAAAAATAAAGGTGATTATAAAATGTCAGAACCAAAACAAACAGATATGAAAAAGATGAACAAAGAATTATTTAGAGGAGGGGAATATAATACTTCAAACACTTTTGAAGTTATTGAGCATTTACCTTTAATTTCAGGATTTGTAGACAATGTGTCAAATCTTGAGGAATTAAGAAAAAGAAGATTAAATCATAGTCTTAGGGGAGAGGAAGGTATTGAAAGTAAGTTTAGTGATATTAAAATAGTAGGATATGAAAAAGAAACTCCTGACAGAACTATAAGTTCTGCGAATTTCTTATTTATAGGTTATTCTGCTTGGCAAAATATTCCTATAACCCAAAAGGGTTTTTTAAAAAATAGAAAAGATAAAGCATTAATACTTCTAGATCAATTAGATGAAGAATTCAAGTTATATACTGGAAAATTTGATCATGCTTTGCAAACTTCTCAAGGAGTCTTTAGTGCAGGAACAGGTTATTTTTTAATAGGATTACGTCCTGCAAATGGAGAATTACATTTGCTTAATATAAATAACCAAAAAAATACTTGTGATATGATTTTGGCAGTGCCTAATTTTATAAAGTATTCTCAACTTCACCCAAGTGTATCTGGGTCAATGTTTTCTTCGATTTACGAAATGAGTATTAAAGCCCAACTTGAAACATTTTATAATATAACACCAGAGGGTCAAAAAACATTAAGTGGTATTATAGATATAGAAGGATTCAAAAAATTTACTCAAAATTTTTTAGATAATTTGAAAGGAAGAGGAGTGCGCTCAGAAGAAATACAAAAAAGCTTAGAAGATAATATACTTAAATTTGATACTATGCGTAATAAAATTAGTGAGAGGTTAGATCAGAATCCTGGATATGAAAATAAAGCTATATGTATTTATGGATTTTAATATTTATTTTTTATTTTTTTATACTTCTTAAACTAAAATGCTTAAATTAAATATTTCAAAAGTCAGTAAAAGTTTTAAATGAAAAAATCATGTAACTCATCGACTAATTTCGACTGAAATCATTGCAAAACAAAAACCAAATAAATATATTCATAAAATGAAAAAAGCTAAAAAAATTGATATACTTGAAATAAAAAAGGAATTTTTTAAAACAAAAAAAATTACTAATGAAACTAGCACAAATGAAGCAATTGAACTATTACCTCTAATTTCAGGATATAGTTGTGGCCTTACTGAATCCGATCCTCAGGTTCTTAGAAGTAGAAGAACAATCTTCCAATTTGGAGAGGATACGCCTGCAAAATTTAGAGATATACAATTAATTGGCTATAATGGAATTTCAGCAAATACAAGTTTGAGCACAGCAAACTTTATTTTTAAAGGTTATGCTACTTGGACAAATGTTCCACTATTCAGAAAAAAAGGTTTTAGAAAAATAGATGACAAAGCAATAAGTTTATTAGCTCAAATGGACTCTGAATTTGGATTATACAAATCTGAATATTCGGGTAATCCGCATGTTGAAACCAGTGCAGGTAATTTTTATCCTGGAACAGGATATTTTTTAGTAGGACCAAGACCTGTAGAAGGAGAAATACATCTATTAAATGTAAACCCTGAAGAAAACACGTGCGATATTTTAATTGCGGTTCCAAATTTCGTAAAATGGGGATATGTTGATGCACTTACTGGAATGAATAGTAATGCAGAATATAAATCCTTAGGGTTCAAGGATAATTTAGAGGGAAAAGGATTTTTCTCAAAAGAAATTCAGGGAAAATTAGAAAAGGCATTAAGGAAATACGATGAATTTACAGGTAAAGTGGGTCGTATTCTAAAGAGCCAACCTGACTTTAAAAAGCAAGTAATAGCAACATATGTATATTAAAAAATAGTATTATTTTTATTCAATTATTTTTGAAAAATAGCTAAGTTGTTAATTACATTAATGAACAGAATTATAAGAATAGTAAAAAACATAATAAATTAATTTTTATACTTACGAGCAAATTTCAAGATGTGTTTTCTTGTTAAGTCTGCAATTTCTTTGTCATGATTAAATACAACAGTGATTTCAAATCTGTTATCATCACGCATAGTCATAAACATATTAATTGCCGCAGTGCTTGTCAAACTCTTCAACTTATTATGAGTTTTACTATGATAATCAACCAAATCTTCTTTAGTATAATACATGAAAATAGTTGTGTCTCCTAAAACAATTGTTGAATGCGGAGTAGAATGCGGAACTCCAAGAAGCACATTAACACCAATAGATCTTAAGCATTTAGCAATGTACCTATTAACAAGATTCTTTTTTTCAACAAGAAATATGCATTTATTCTCATTTACAAATTTTTTAACAAAACTTAATTCTTTTTTATCTCTTCCAAAATAACCAAAGTTTTTAACATGCACAAGAACACTTTTGTCTTTGGAAAGATTGAATTTTCCATTTTTTAGCTGATTTATAAAAAACTCCCACGCATTACCCACATTAGGAAATTTTAAAGTTTTTACATGTTCATTAAAATTGTTCTGTTTTATGGTCTCGTTGAATTGCGACAAAGTCAGAAAAATAGTTTTAATCCATTCTTGATTTATTTCCCAAAATTTATTGTTTTTATTTATTATATTTTCATAGTTTAACATATTCAGAACTTTAATAATTCCTTGATAAGTTATAGATTTCTGGTAATCTTTCTTTAGAATTATTTTAATTTCGCCAACCGTTAAATCTTGATGAGTTAAAAGAATATTTAATAGGATATTCTTTAAAGATTTTTCAGGAGGAAATATGTTTGTTAGCATAACAAAGAGAATCCTTGTTTTATTTTTAAACTTTTTGTTTAATTTTTTTATACCCTTATTTTATTAGTAATCAAATCATTCTTTATTTCACAATGGCAAACAATAAAAAATTAGAAGAACAATTAACGGACGAAATATACACTGTGATTAGAAACCCTCATGTTAATGCTCGTAGAACAATAGCAAAAGATGAACTGATTAAAAAAGAAATAACTAATGCAAAGAAAAAATATCATAACTTTGTAAATAATCAAGATGAAAATAAATCACAATCTCTTGCTGTGAAAGTATTAAAACAAGAACATAAGTTATTGAAACAATGTTCATCATTACAATACGAAGACATGCTAAGTTCATATTTAAGAGTATTTGATGTGATTGATGAAGTAGACTTAGATCAAATACCCGAATTCATAGATAATGTGAGCGAATTTATTAACGTCGTAAGATATTTTGATACAAAAAGATTACTAAGAGATATTCCAAAATTAAGTCAAATTGACACAGTGCACGACAGTATAAATTTATTAGATCAAGTAGGTAAGATATTAATAAGTAAGGATAAGCTATCTGAAGGATTAGGTTATTTAAATAGAGCTATAGAGATTTCACCTGGCGAAGAATTAAATCGTACAACAAATTATTATCTAAGCATGATAGAAGTTTATATGACTCTTAATGACATTATAGAGAAAGACTCAGTAAAGTATGAAACAGGATCAGATTTTGTATCAAGACTACCAACCTTGATAGAATCCAGCAAATCCCATTCGGGGTCCTCCGCAATGCTTGCAGACTTATATGCATTTGTGGGAAATTTTGAAAAAGCTAAAGAGAGTATAACAGACAAAGGGAAAGTAAGAGAAAAAATGTTAGCACATTTAGATTTATTAAACAACAATCCAAACAAAGCCATAAATTTCTATACAAAAATGTTAGAAGAAGGAACTTATCCTGAAGGTAAAGAAATATTTAAATTAAACTTGGCAATAGCGCAATATGTTGCAGGAGAGCACGAAGGTATAAGACAATTCATTGACAAGCCCCTACCTAACAAAGAAGATTTAATTAAAGTAAACTATTTGATCGGAGAATTACTTGTAGAAGAAAACAATATCAAAGAAGCTAAAAAATACTTTCACAAAGCAACCAAAGAATTTTTATCTATAAATCCAAAAAGAAACGCATTTGATTTAATATTTGATACATGGAATCAAAGAACAAAATTTGCATTAATGGCTGAAGAAAAATTGAACAAATTTACAAGGGAAAATGCCCACTCGGTTCAAACAAGAATAGATGAAAATAAATTAATGCCAAAATCACGAATAGATGAAGTTGTTAGTGGAAAAGCAAATTACGGTTTATTCAAAATAAGACAATGTAACATATATTTAGTTCCTACACAAGAAAAACTCAGAGAAGATGTAACAGATATAGATTCACAAAATCCTGTGGACGTTGCTGTTTTTCAGAGAGGGTTTCCTGGAGGAATGCATGCAGGGTTATATGCTGCA
>CAYWRI010000001.1:107587-138739 GCA_964461035.1 uncultured Methanosarcinales archaeon
GTGAAACACTAAACAACCTCACAGAGAAAAAGAATCAAAAGGTTCAATCTAGTAATAGAACAATATAAACTAATGCCACAATCAAGGATTGAAGCAATTGTTAATGGAGAAATATGAAATGGGTGAAGATAGTACACTAAATAAAATAGTTGATTTTTTTATACCTTTTAAGACAGTGGATCAGTATGGATTTACTTATACTGGTTTCAAACAAGCATATGATACAATAATGATGACATTAGTTGGGATTGCTTTAATAACATATTGTGATAATGCAGTTAAGGGTAAAGACTGGAGTTTCACACATTATCGTAACTCAGTCAAAAATGTAGCTGAAAGATCAATTGATAAGTTTAAAACTTTTGAACTACCTCTTAAAGAAGACATTACTACTAAAAACTATAATCAAAATAATTAAACTATTCATTCTAACAAGTTATTTAGGTTAGCATAAACTTCTTTTTCTTTAGATTTAAGAAAGAAAAACATCTGCCTTCTCGAATTTGAATAAATAAAGAGTCAAACCAATACAAAATTTTTATAAATGAGCCCACATCACTAAACGTTGTTGGGGCTGTAGTATAAATTATTTACAGAAATATAAATAAGTACAGCCAGGCTAGAATAGGTGGCTCCAGAAATGGAGCGATGAGCTTTATGCAATGATTAACCATACCTAAGGTATCGTTGGAGATACCACCGGATCTGGGTTCGAATCCCAGCAGCCCCACCATTATTTTTAAATATATTAAGAAGGTGTAATAATGGATAATGTAAACAATTCTAATATGGAAGTAAAACCAGAATTAAATTCAACAGGAAAAGAAAATAAGTCTATTGAAACAAAAGAAAAATATATTCGACCTACATGGGATGAATATTTTATAGAAGTTATGAAAGCTGTTGCTAAAAGAGCTACTTGTGACAGAGGTAGAAGTGGTTGTGTTATTGCAAGAGATAAACAGCTTCTTGCTACAGGATATGTTGGTTCAGCAAAAGGTCTTCCTCATTGTGATGACGTTGGGCATTTAATGAAAAAAGTCATACACGACGATGATTCTGTAACCCAACATTGTGTAAGAACTATTCATGCTGAACAAAATGCAATTTGTCAAGCAGCAAAATTAGGTGTTTCTATTAATGGTGCAACACTTTACTGTAGTATGACTCCTTGTAGAATTTGCGCAATGATGATAATAAACTGTGGAATAAAAAGAGTTGTTTGTTTAAAAAAATATCATACGGGTGAAGAATCCGAAGAAATGTTTAAGCAAGCAGGGGTTGAATTAGAGATATTAAGCGAAGAAACTCAAAAATATGACAATATGTAGTTATGTTTTTAACCAATATTATAATCGAATTATTCTACCCTTTGGGCCTGGATTAATAAATAAAACATCATTTTTTGTTTCTTTTTTGTAATTTGTTTCATGTATGTGGCCTGAAACAACAACATCCGGAGTTATTTCTTTAACTAATCTCATTTTTGTTTTTGAACCAACATGAGTTTTAAGTTCAAAAATATTGTCTGTTATTACACCATAGGGTGGTTGGTGATAAACAATTATTGCTTTAGAATTTTCTATTTTCTTTTGATATTTTAAAAACTTCTTTTTTAATTTTGGAATTTTCCTTTCAAGAAGTGGTTCATTAAAAGAAAATCCTCCACCACCATAACCATAAACAATTATGTTATTGAAAACAAAGAATTTATCGTGAATAAAAACTATGTTTTTTGAATGTTTACTCGCATGTTTTACTCGTTTTAAAGATTCATGATTTCCGTGAAGTATTAGTATTTTTTTATTTAAACTATCTAATTTGGCAAATATTTTATCAAAATTTCTTTCAAATGTTGTAAAGTCACCAACACACACAATAATATCAACAGATTTTGACTTTTTTGTTATTTCTTTTATTGCTGTTGCAGAGCCATGAATATCTCCTACAAGTAATATTTTGCTTAATTTAGTTTGTTTAGTTGCCATTTTAAATTTTATTAAATATTTTTTATTCTCAAAAAAGCCAATATTATAACCTTTAGGTTGTAGTTGTAGGCTTTTTTGGACGACATCTTTTTTGTTGGATACCCCTACCTTTAGGTTGGGGAGGATGTCATTTTTATAGTTTCTTCAATTTCTTTATTAGTAATGCAATTCCCGCAAAAACAATGAACCAAACTATTAAATTTTGTATTTCTATATTCACAACACTAAAACTTTGTGAATAAAATACGACTTTATTAAATGCATTAAGGACAAGATTTCCTGGAAAATATTTTGCTATAGCATTTGCCCAGGGACTCATTCTTTCTATAGGTAACAAAAACCCTGAAAAAAATATTAAAAAAACTAAAATAAAAGTTATAACTAGTAAAGTTATAGATTGTTTTTTTATGAGATACGCAAAAGCCATTCCAAAAAAAATATAGATACTTGTTAATAAAAACATAAGCATTATGATGAAACCCAAATTTGAAAATATGCTTAGTTGAAAAAGAGATTGCCCTAATAAAAGAACTAACAATAATGGAATAAACATAATTATGTGTGCGGATAAAAAAGTAGAAATGAAACTTGGAAAAAATATATTTTTTACTAATTTAAGTCTAGTATTTGCAGTTGAATTAATTTGCCTTAAACAAATAAAACTTGATACAAGCAATGAAAGAAAAAGACTTATTAAAAATAAAACTGTTGGAAACAAAGTTTGAAGACTTATGAGATTAAGACCTTTAATTGCATCATCAATTGCATTTTCAGAAGAATTAGGTGATTCAAAAGGATTTGATTTTTTTAAACTGGGAACATAAACAGGAATATTACTTATTATGACTGGATTAACAAGAAGATCAGGATTAAGGCCTCTTATATCATTGAATTCATCCTCTACCTGATTTATTTCATTATTAACTTCATTGACTCTTAATTGATAGTTGTAAAGTTCATCTTTTGTATCTTCAAGATCTTCTACACCATCTTGAATTTCATCTGCATAATCTCTGCCCATATCACTTGCTTGTTGATATTCACTTAATCTATTATCTATTGTGTCAAGATAATTATCTGCTTGAGTATTATAAGATTCAAGACTTGAGCTCAAGTAAGATATTTGATTTCTAAGATAATATAAATTTGTGGCAGAATATCCACTCACATTAGTTATAGAGTTAGCATAATTAGTTATAAGATCTAATTTAGTTCTAGCACTATTATAAAAATTATCTTTATTATTTTCAGCATTCCACTTAGCAGATCTTGCACCACCGATGTCATTATCCATTGATGTGAGTGTTGAAACCAAATCTTGTCTTGCATCAGCAAGAGAATCTTGAGTAACACCTATTTTGGTTTTATACGTTCCAAGTTCTTGATTTACATTTATTAGATTAACTTTAAAATCGCTTAATTTTTCCATATTTGTATTAAATTTATCTAAAAAATCAGAAGCCATTTCTTTAGATTTTTCTTTTTGAATATAATCTACTGTATCTTTTATTCTTCCAATTATTTCCCAGATTACGTATTCACGGGTATTATCAAAATAGACATCAAGTTGCACTGCTGAGTGTAATTGAATATCAATACAAGTGTATTGTCTATATTGTTTAAGTTCAGATAAACAACTATCTAAATTTCCATAATAAGTTATATCCATAAATGAAGAAAACGCATCATTAAATTCTGCTAAATTAACTTCATAAGAATTACTGATAATTCCAACAGGAATTATATTCATTCCATCAGTATTAAATGATAAAAATATTAAACAGATAAGCACAAGAGGAAATACGATTAGTATTATTATTGACTTTTTATTTCTAATAAATTCCTTAATATTTGCAACCACGAGCGGTATTGTCTTCATCATTTTATTTTAAATATTATTTATGTCTGCAAAGTATCATATTTGTATCTTATCTGCAAAAACATTTTCTAAAAATTGACATAGAGTTTTTTGTTTTAATTTATTTATCAAGGTATTTACTTCTGAATTATCATAAAATATTCCATTTTCAATCAGACCTATTTTATTGCAATACTTCTGAATATCCTGTATCATGTGACTTGATATTATTATTATTTTTCCTTGCTTTGATAAATCTTTAACAAGTTTCCATATAAACGATTGCAAAGATATATCAAGACCATTAAATGGTTCATCAAGAATTATTATTGAAGGTTCGTGAATTAATGTTATTGCTAAATCTGCTCTTTTTCTCATTCCACCTGAAAAATCCATTATTTTTTTATTTTCATGACCTGTAAGGCCGAGTCGCTTTAATAGTTCAACTGTTCTTTTTTCTATTTGTTCTTTTTTAACACCATTTAATCGTCCAAAAGTAAACAAATTTTCCTTTAAAGTTAAATATGGAAATAAAGAATTATCTTGAGGAGAATATCCTATCATTAATTTAATTTCTACAGGATTATTGTTTTTTATTAATTCAATATTACCTGAATCATAGGTTTTAAAACCTAAAAGTGTTTTCATAATCGTTGATTTTCCTGAACCCGATCTACCTACAAAACCCATTATATCTCCAGAACAAAGATTAAAGTTTATATTAGAAACAGAAAACTTTTTGTAAGATGTTGTAATATTTGAAGCAGATAGGCAAACTTTTTCCATAATACCTGCAAAAACAAGAATATATTTAAATATTTATTGTAGATTTTAGTTGTGACATAATGAATACTGAAGAAATAATGCAAAGAGCTCTTGAGCTTTTTCCTGAAAAAAAAGAAAATAGAGAGATTATAATAAAATTTTCAAGAGCTTTCAAAGGTTATAATGCTAACTGTGTGTATACGCTTTGGAAAATCGAATTCAGATTAAGTTTACTTTGGAAAGAGGTCAACGAAGAGATATTTATTGGGCTTATTCAAGAACTATTTAGTAAGATTTACAAAAAAAGAGTTAGTTCTTATAATATTGAGATGTATAATAAATTTATAAAAAAATCTGCAGCATACACAAAACCAAAAAATATAAATTCAGAATTAAGAGAAAGTTTTGATAGAGTTAATGAATCTTATTTTGATAATCTCATGGACTATCCTAATCTTACTTGGGGACAATATGCTCTTTCAAAATTAGGTAGTTATGACTTTATGTCAAACACAATAAGTATTAGTACTGTTTTACGAGAAGATGCTGAGTTATTAGATTATGTGATGTATCATGAAATGCTCCATAAAAAATTGCAATATGATAATAAAAAAAGAATAAAGAGATATCATACAAAAGAATTTAAAAAAAAGGAAAGCGAGTTTAAGACGCCCAATATTGAAAAAAAATTAGAACAATTCTTAAAAAAGAAAAGAATCAAAAAATTATTTAGATTTTGAAGATAAATTAAATCCATCTAGCTAATAGCTCTCTTTTTTCAGGAGAAATATTTATTTTTACTTTAACAGAATTATTTGAGAATTCAGAATGATATGAAATTGAGTTTTTTTTCAAAAGAATTTCTAATTCAGAGTATTTATCTAGTGTAGTATTTATTTGAATTATTTCACAGACTTCTTCGTTAATAATTTTTACTTCTTGTAATAATAATTCTCCTGCTGAAGAATAAGCATTCATAAGACCCGACATTCCTAATTTTATTCCACCGAAAACCCTTGCAACAATAATTAAAATATTTGTAAGATTATTGTTGTTTATTATTCTTAATAAAGGATATCCTGCAGTTTTTGATGGTTCTCCATCATCACTATATCTCTCTTCATTATTTAATGTACTAGCACAATTAGAGCTATCAACTTTATTAAAAGAACTTATTTTATAGGCATATGCAATATGTTTAGCTTGTTTATGTTTCTTTTTTATCTCTAGTAAAATATTTTTTATTTGATTTTTATTGGATATTGGATAAATATAACTATAAAAAACAGATTTTTTAACTATCAACTTAGCTGAGCCTTGTTTTTTAATTGTTTTGATAAACATATCTTTATGAAATATCTAATCTTTAAATGTGTTGTTGAAAATAAGATAATTCTTACGACATCAACAATATTTATAAAGTATGTATTAATTCTTTAATAAGTGCCAAGGTGCGACAATCTGGTAATCGGCAAGACTGGAAATCTTACTAGTTATCTTGTAGCTTCGGCTATTCCCAGTTCGAATCTGGGCCTTGGCGTTTTTATTTTGTGAAGTATCATTTTATCTGCTTGAGCTTTAGTGAAACAGATGTTTTTCATCAATGTAATGAAAACCGAAAGTTTTCAGTATGCCAAAAATTTATTTTTGAGCACTTTTGCAAAGGTTTGGTATGTAAATCAGGGCCTTGGCGTTTTTATTCTTAAATTAACCAAAAGTTTTATAAAACACTATTCAATAATGGTAAAAGTGGAGAAACAATATATGTTTTTTGTATATTTTATCCGTACATCATTTAAGTTAAATACATAATAATTTTATAGGGGTTTTAACATGTTAAACTATGACGTCGCATTTATAATAAATTTTGTTATTAGTATATTGGCAGCATTATTAAGTTTAAGTATTGCATATTATAGTTATTCTGCACACAAACTTGTAAAATCTTATAGATTTGGATATTTCTCTCTGGCATTCTTATCATTATTTACAACATTTTCATTAAAATCATTTTCAATGTTCGTGCATGCTATGCGTGCATCTACAATTGTAGGAACACTAACTTTTCACACATTTAATGCGGCAATAATACTTTCTAGATTTTTTATGTTATTAGGAATTGTACTATTATACTTTGCTACAAGAAAAGATGTTAAAGGTTCAAACGCAAATATTCTGACCTATATTTTTATGTTAATAATTATTTTAAGTTTGAATTCAGGACCAGTTTATGCTATTACTTCAATTGTTCTTTTAATATTCATAGTTATTCATTATTGTAATAAGTTATTAAGAGGTTATACTCAGAGTTTATTATTAATTCATCTTTCAATGGTTTTATTTCTAGTTGCTCAGTTAATGCATTTATTTGTAGCTACTGAAATACTACCTTTAATACAATCTTCAGTATTTTTAATTGCTTTAATTATAATGGCTTTGACTGTTATTCGTTCATATAATTGTTAAGATATATATATATAAAATGGTTCGTCGTTCAAAAATAGATGTAATTTGGGACATGTTGATTGCTTTACAGAGGGCAGGTGGTCAAATGAAGCCAACAAGACTTCTTTACAAAGCTAATTTAAGCTATAATAAATTAAAAGAATATCTTTCTGAATTAGAAGAGCAAAACTTTATTGAATTAAATACTATTGAAGATGATAGAAAATTAATTGAGATAACTATAAAGGGTCATCAATATGTTTCTGAACTTAGAAGAGTAAGAAATTTTGGTAAGGATCTTGGCTTGAATGATTAATTATTTAATAAATAATTACTTAATTTTCAAACAGTATCTAAATAAAAAAATTATTCTGTAATTTTAATTGCTTGAACAGGGCACGCTTCTGCACCTTCTTTAGCACAAGCTTGATTTTCTTCAGAAACTTCTTTAAGTTTGACTTTTGCTTTATTATCATCACCTAGTTCAAATACTTCTGAACATGTTGCTGCACAAGCTCCACAACCAATACAAGTTTCTTCATCAATACTAACTTTCATATTACCACCTTTTCAGAAGTTAAGACAGTTTCTTTTTAAAGTTTTACTTTTCCAGGGTGTATTCTAAAATGAGTAAAAAAGCATACTATCTCTCACCGAATTTATGTATTATTAAAAGGTGCTGTTGACTTTCAGGATGCGACCGTCCGATGACACAATTGATTTTCATTTTAATAGCAAGGGTTCGCCAACCAGGTAGTAATACCTCTTCTTTTGGGACATACCTTTTTTTCAGGGTCTTGAATAAAGTATTGTTGCTAATTTGATAATAACTAAATTTATAAAGTGATTTTTGGTTCTTAAAATAATGAGCTGGAAAATAGAATTAAAACAAAATATGGAAAAAACAAAAAATGCGGTAATGATTGTGGCACTTCCAGGAATTGCGAGTGCAGGTAAGATTGCTATTGATTATTTAATAACTGAATTAAAAACTAAAAAAATTGGGGAATTTATTTCTGATAATGGTGTGGGATTTACATTTATCAATGAAAATAATTTAATAGAGATTCCCAAAATATCTTTATTTCATAAAAAAATAAAGACAAGAGACTTTTTCTTTCTCACAGGTGATTATCAACCAAATGAAGAAAAGGATTTATATGACTTATGCAATGAAATAATTAAATATTGTGAAAAGATGAAAATAACAGAACTATTAACTCTTGGAGGAATAGGTTTGCAAGATGAGCCAGAAAAACCAGAAGTATATGTTGTAGCTAATAATTCTAAATTCAAAAATCATTTAAAACAATTTAAGTTCAAAATAAATCCAAATAGGAAGGTTGGTACAATCATAGGAATAACAGGACTTCTTGTTGCATTAGCAAAATTTAATGCAAGTGCAATGCTTGTTGAAACAAATGTTTATACAGGTCACTTGGGTTTTAATGCATCTAAATTTTTAATAAAAGCAATTAAGAAAATGTATGGGATTGATTTAAAATTTAATAATCTTAACAAAGAACTTAAAATGGTTAAAAAAATTCAAGATGAGACCATGACGATAATTAACAAAGAATACTCAAAATCATTGACTAAACAAGATTACATAGGATAAAATGCTTCTAAATAAAACAAATAAAAACGTATTAGCTGAAGAAGTTGAACACTTTTCTTCTTCTGCATCAAGTGCAATAGGTCTTAGATTTAGAAAACGAGAAAACTGTAAAAACAAAGCATTCATATTTCATATGAAACCAGAATCAATTAACATAATAGATATGTTTTTTGTTAATTTTCCTATTGACTTAATATTTCTAAATAAAGAAAAAAAAGTTATTGAAATAAAAAAAAGATTAATGCCTTGGAAATCTTATATTCCTAAAACCAAACCATATTTTATGATAGAACTTGTATCAGGAATTCTTCATGATGACGCAATTAACAAAGGAGATCTCGTTCTTATTGAATAATAATTTAAATGTGTTCGAAATAATTATGTATTGTGAAGAACTATTGGTCATTATGTGACCAAATTTTAATCGTGAAATGTAATAATTTTGTACTTTGTACAAAATACATTTCACTTAAATTTACTCTAAGGCAATATTTATTATTACTTGGGTCACACATTTATTGAATAATATTATAAATAACTAATGATTTGAAGTATTATGCAAACAAATATTGATAAAGAATTGAGAGAATTAATACTGGCAAAAGTTTTGCAAAAAAAAGAATTAGCTCACCTAAGTAAAGATTTCACAAAACAACAACTTGAAAAATATATTTCTGAAAATCTAAAAACGTATAGAAAATTCAAAGAAAAATATAATTCATCTAAAGAGAAAATAGAAAAATCAAAACAACTAAAAACAATTATTAAAGAAGTTAGAGCAAAACTTAGAGCCGTATTTGGTGTATTCTACAATACGGGATTTGAAAATGTTACTAAATTAATAAATAAAATAACTTCTGAAAATGCAGACATTATTTGTTTTGATATTCTGAAATTACATAAATCCAGTGATGAAAGATTAAGAAATTATGAAGAAATATATGATAATATTAATGCAATAATAAAAATTAAACCCCAAAAGATTTTAGATCTTGCTTGCGGATTTAATCCATTTAGTTATTTTTTTATTGAAGAGTCATTTGGTTGTAAACCTGAATATATTTGTTGTGATATTTCAAATAAAGATATAGATAAAATAAATTTATTTTTTAAAAAAATAAAAATAAGCGGAACAGCATTTATTTGCGATTTATCAAACCAATATGAACAATTAAAAGATATTTCTTGTGACATTTGTTTTTTATTCAAAACATTAGATTCTCTTGAAACAAATAAAAAAAATGTTTCAGAACAAGTTCTTCAGAACATAAACTCAAAATATGTTGTTGTTTCCTTTCCAAGCATAAGTATAGGAAACAAAAAAAAGATTCCTAAAGAAAGAAGAGCTTGGTTCTATAATTTAATTGAAAAATTAAATTACACTTATTCTGAGTTCGAAATACATAATGAATTATTTATTGTTATAGAAAAATAAGTTATAAAATATTTTCTTGAAATTTAAATAGCTTCATCATGCAATAATTGATTAGAAACAGAAGAATCAATTTTTATTATATTTTGTTTTGCTTGAATTGATCTGAATCTGTCATCAAGAAAATAAAATATTCTGTTATTAAATATTTCTTTTAAAACAGGAACTTGTTTATCCATTAAATTTTGAAGATAATCATTAACTTTATCTGGCGTAAGACCAAGTCTTCTTGCAATAGCTCCAGCACTTAATTTTTTATTTATTGCATATAATACTAAAAAAACTTCTTGTTCTCTGATTGTTAAGTCTATTTGATCTGGTGATACATTATTACTTGGTTCAAGAAGAAGGGTTATTTCATCAACTCGCTCTGATAGGGTATCGACTTTTCTATCTAATTCAAGAAGAAACTCGTAATTATTCTGAATTTCATTTGTATTTTGGTTAATTGTATCTAAATAATTATCTAATTCTTCTTTCACTCTTTTAAAAGAAAATTTTAGGGCATTATTTATTTTCTCTATTTCTTTCTTTAAATATATGTTTAACACCATCTGCCTCAATCAGAGAGAAAACAACGCAGGTATATAAATCTTACCTTACAACTAAAGAATGATAAGAATGTCTTTAAAACATTCTATTGCTTATTAGTATCAAATTCATCCAAAGAAGGACAATTCTCTTGTGCTGAAAAACTAAATTTGTTCTTTATTTCTTTCATTAACATCACCTCAGACATCTTAAACCACTATTATATCTAATGTCAGAAATCATATATAAAGTCTGTTGCACTCCAAGTTATATTATGAAAGACAACCGTATTTTTAAATCAATACACTAACTAGTGAAACATATTCAGCATGTTAGTTGATATTATTTAATTTTTCAGTAAAATTTATTAATATGTTAAAGATTAAAACATTATGGAATGGGTTTTATTTTCAATTTTAGCAGTTATTATATGGTCCGTAGTTAATATAGTTGATAAGTACGTATTAACTAAATGGATTGAAAAACCAGTCATTCCAACCATGATTCTTGGAGTTGTTGGATTAGCAGCAAGTTTTATTGTTTATTTAACACAGGGATTTTCAGAATTGTCTTTCAGTAATATTCTACTTGCTTTTCTTGCAGGTTTACTTTATGTTTTAATGAGTCTTTTGTATTATAAATCAGTTCAACTTGAAGAAATATCCCGAATTACCCCTCTTTTTCATTTTACACCCATATTTATTTTAATACTTGCTTCAATTTTTCTTGGTGAAATATTTACTCCAATAAAATATGTGGGTATTTTCTTGTTACTTATTGGAGCAATATTAATAACTACTAAGAAAATTAAAAAGTTCAGTTTTGGAAAAGCAGTTTGGTTAATGTTATTAGCTTCTTTAGCAATGGCTATTAATCAAATTATTACAAAATATCTTTTGGGATTTGCTGGTTTTTGGACAGTTTTTTCATGGATAAGGATAGGTGCATTTATTTTTTTAATTCCGGTGTATTTTATTTACTGGCCAAGATTCGCAGCACTAACAAAAAAACATGGCAAAAAAGTTATTGCAATTGTTTCATTAAATGAATCTATAAATATTTTGGGCGTTATCTTTATTACAATGGCTGCATCAGTAGGATACATTACCTTAGTAAATGCTTTATCATCAATTCAACCAGTATTTGTATTTATTTTTACAATATTCTTAAGTATATTTTATCCCAAAATTATAAAAGAAGAAATAAACAAATCTACATTATTACTAAAGTCCACAGCCATTATTCTAATGATACTTGGCGTAATTATTATTTCTTAGTTATTATTTTAAATTATTATTAATCTATTTTAAATCAGATGTTATGTTAAATTTATTTTTGGTGCTAGGAATAATAATATTTATATAGACTGCTTAATTTATTGATTAAATGGAAAAATTTAGTATTCCTGTTATTTCAGCAATTATTGAAAGATTAAAAAATGGTGAGATAGAAATTTTAATTCAGACTAGATGGAAGCCTAAAACAGATTCAAAATATTCTGGATGTCTTGAAATACCTGCTGGAAAAATAAGAGAATTTGAAAATGTTTATGATGCTTTGAATAGAGAAATTCTTGAAGAAACTGGATTAAAAGTACTTAACATTTTTCCAGATATAAAAACTAAAACATATTCTCCAAGTAATGATTGTTCTTTTGCATTTCAGCCATTTTGTTGTCAACAACAAATTAAAGGTGGCAAACCGTGGATAGGTTTCGTATTTATTTGTAAAGTAGAAGACAAAGAACCAATCTCACAACAAGAAGAGTGTAAAGATATTAAATGGATTAAAAAGTCGAAACTAAAAGAGATTTTTAATAAAACACCTGAAAAAATATTCACATTACAATTAGGGGTTTTAGATTATTATTTTAACAGAGAATAATACCAAAAATAAATTCAAGGAGACGCTGTGCTTCTTTCTTCGGTTAACCATCATATAACAAGGATTTGGAGGTTCAGACCTCAGCTCGATCTTCTTCTATCTTTCTAAATCCCAATGTTAAATCTGTGTTTATTTAAGAAATCTAAAGCGATTTTTACGCTTTGTTCATAATCTAATTTTTGTTGTTTTATTTCTAAAGACAAAGGTTGTGGAAGTGCTTCCCAATTTTTAATCTGTGATTTAAGCCATAGTAATTGAATTAAAACAACAATTGGTTCTTGAATTTTTATTCGTTTTTCAATATTCCCACCATTTGCTAGCTTTTTATATTCTTTAATAAAATGAGCTTTTTGAAGTTCGGTGAGTTTTATTTTAGAATCAAATAAAGTGCTATACCAAAACAACATTGCAATATCCATGGCAGGATCACCTGATTCTGCAAATTCCCAATCTAAAAAATAAACTTCTTTTCCATCATAAATAAGATTTTTATAATGAACATCATAATGTATTAAAGAAAACTTTTTCAGAGGATTTTTTTTATCATGATATTCAACATATTTTTTGGCAGAATTCATCAAGTTTCTTATTTCAGAAATATGTGTTTCAGCCCTTTTGAAATAAGGTTTTAAAAGCCTTATTAAACTATACTTTTCAAATTTTCCTGGAAAGATACCACATTTAGAAAGATTTATGCTGTGAATTAAACTCATTTTTTTAGCTAGTTGACTTAATAATTTTAAAGAGAATTTTGTTGGATGTTTTCCTGACACAAATGATTGAATCATGTATGAATAAGGAAAATACTTTTTAGAGACATCAACAACATATGGTTTAGGTGCAATACCTTCAGGTAAGGATGATAAAACTTTGAATTCAGATTCCATGCCTGAACCTGAGAATTCATCTTGATGAGTATTGATTCTGATAACAAATTTTTTATTTTCTTTACCTGAGCTAATAACATACATGGTATTGTATGCACCTTTGCTTAAATAGTTAACAGAAAACTTATCACTAAGAAAATAAAACTGTTTTTCTCTTAATAACTTTTCAATTAAAGACTTCATTTTAATTGTTTTTAAATTAGTCTAATAGTGCTTGGAGTAATTATTATTTCTTAGTAAAGGACATTATTGCTTGAGCTGAGTCACTTATTAAATCTCCTGTAATTGCATTGAGTTTAAGATTAATAACATGTAAAGTTGAAGTAACAATAGTTATATTCCACATTGTAACAGAATTAATTATTTGAAGAATACAAATATATTTTTCAGCACGATGTGCAGAATACTTCTCTTTCATAATTTCTTTAGCTTTAGTTATTACAGTACTAATGTCTTGAGTAATAGAATTAATATTTAATGATGGAATATCTTCACCTTTATTAAAAGGATCTTGAGGTTCAGATGCTTTATGATTTAACAAATCAAAAGAAACAACTTTTTTATCTTTCTTTGAATAAAAACCAATTTGAAAATCATTGAATTTGTCTGATTCTTCAATTGCAAAAACATGGGACAATTCATAATCAGGATTATGTTCTATAAACTCTTTATACATTTCTGTTTTTTTTAACAAATTTACTTTTTCTTTTATTATCATTTTTACTCCTCTTTTTTATTGCTTTCAATTGTAGCATCTATTTCAGAGATTATGCGGGATTCATAATCATAAACTTTTTCGCCATCTAATTTACTAGATGACGCAACATGCATAATATCCCATATTGCTTTTGATTCATTTATAAAATTATGCTCTCTAGTTCCAACATTTTCTGTTATTACATCAGATTCAATATCGTCTGCAGAATTAAGTTCATTTTTAGATGCCAATAAACTATCTTGAGTTGATAATTTAGAAGTATTTCTCATAACAAAATAAGCATTCTTCTGATATATTGATTCAATAATAGAAGAAAAATTAATATCAGATATTTTTCCAAAACTTAAAGTTCCATAAACTCTAAGAAGTACAATTGTATCATCAAATTTATTTTCTGTATCTTTAATTCTATTCTGAAGTTCTTCAGATAATTTTTCTGAGCTCATAGAATCAGCATTAATTTCTAATAAGCAAACCTCTTTCAAGTTTATTGGAATGAATTCTTTTTTTAGAACTTTTGAATTCTCTTCGGCTTCAACAATATAAAAGCCACCATGTTTTAATTTTTCTAATTCGGAAAAACTATTAGGAAATAAAGGTCCAGGATAAACAACATTTTTATAGTGTTCTGAACAAAAGTCTTTTACAATATGAACGTGGCCACCTGCATAATAATTAAAACTTATGGGAAGAAAACTTATTGGAAACGATTCAAGAAAATCCATTGATTTAGGTTTTAATTCAGTGATAGTTGTATGAAACATAAAAATCTTAAAACCTTGATATTTTTCTATGTCTGTATAATCAACTAACTCATAATCGCGTTTATCAAGTTGTCCTCTTTTTCCCGCAATACCTGTTATTCTTGCACCCGTTTTATCATCCACTGTGAATTTAAGTTTTAATTTACCATCCAGGATTGATGCTTTATTTGTATTAATCACCAATCCTGCTTCTTCAATAACTTCTAAAAAAGTTTTACCATTAGGAGAGAAATCATGACTTCCTGGAATAATATAACAACTTATGCCTGATTTTTTTAATTTATTTAAGCTTGAAACTGCTGATTTTATTGATTCAATATCAGGAATTGCTGTATTAAATAAATCTCCTGAAATTAAAACAAAATCAACTTTTCTTTTAATAGATAAATTTATCGCAGTGATAAATGCATCAATACTTAATTGTCGCATTTTTGGTTCACGCCAAGCGCCAATATGCGAATCCGCAATATGTGAGAATTTGAATGTCATTAAATTAGATAATTGAACATCCTATTTAAATATTTTGAAATGAATTCTCCTTTTTCAACTATAAATTAATTTTTTCGTTGTTATAATGGACCATAGAAATCAGAAATTTTATAAAAGCTTAATTACAAGATAATATAAAGGTGATGATTTTGGCTATGAATTCAAATCTAAAATTAATATTATTTATACTATTTATTTCATTTACAATTATAGGTGTAACAGGTTGTTTAGAGCAATCACCAGGAGATTCTCCTGTTGGTAATGATGGTAATGCCAAATATTATACTGGCAAAACAGGTGTTAAATCAAGTTTTGAAAATCTTCCATCAACTGTTTACTATTATGAAGATGCCACTCCTGATGAAAACGCATTTGATTTTCTAGTTAGTGTTCATAATACGGGTACAAGTTTAACAAGAGGTGCTACTTTTATTTCAGGTTATAATCCAGATTTTATAGAAATTGAAGGTCAGGAATTAGTAGAAAATCAAGGTTGGGGCGATTGCACTTTTGATCTTACAGGGTTTGGAGATACATTTGGTGATTGGTTTGGTGATTTAGCTTGTACATTTACAGATGGAGGTTCTTTTCAATATACACAACATGGTGAAGATGCAAGGTTAAATGTTAATAATGTTGGTGCTTTAGGAGAAGACTTGGGACTTTGGACTGTTGGTGAAAATAGTCTTATAGATATGTTTAGTTTTGGTTTAGATGCTAATCTTGAATCAGGAATAACAGGAGTTTCATTCGATTTTGATTATAATGATGTTGATGTTGGACTCCTTTATCATGGATGGGGTTTTGTAAGTTTTCTTGCTGCCTCAGGTCTTAATTTTGGAAGGGTTTTAGGAAGAGAATATTTACTTGAAGCTGATGATTCAAATCACCCTGGTGGTGCTTTAGATTACATAGATTATCATGCATCTCTAAAAACTTGGCCACCTGCATCAGATCAGTTCAATCTTGATTTAATGTTAACAAATTGTTATGCTTATGTTACTTATGCATCACCATTAGTTTGTATAGATCCAATGCCTGAATCTCAACAACGAAAAGTTTGTAAGCCCAGATCAATAACTTTCCCTTCTGCGGGTACAGGTGCGCCTGTGGCAGTTACCAAAATCGAACAAGAAAATTCAAAGAAAAAAGCAATATTTACAATTCATGTCAAAAATGTTGGTAAGGGTGAAGTAATAGAATGGGGCAAACTAGAAAGGTGTAGTCCATATTATCCAAGTCCTCTTTTAATTAAAGATAAAAATATTCTTCACACTTCCAAATTAATAAGAATTGGAAATCAAATCTTGGATTGCACACCTAAAGAAACAGTTAGACTTGATGATAGAGGTGAAGGAGTAATTACTTGCACATATGATTTGGCATATACAAATTTTCAATCAGCTTATGAAGCTCCTTTAGTAATGGAGTTTTGGTATGGGTATCAAGAAACAGAAATAAAATCTGTTCTTTTCAAAAAAGGATAATGAGGTAAGATAAAATGAGAAAAATAACAATACTTGGGTTTGTAATTGCTTTAGCTTTAATGCTGTTTTTATCGGGATGTGGTGAAGGAAGTGAACCTAATGGTGATAATTCCTATGTTGGTGGAACAGATGCTCTTTTAATAGATTTTCAAGAAGGTCAACCACCTGAAGAAATATTTGATCAAGGTACAACAACATTTATTGTTGGTGTAATCCTTCAAAATGAAGGTGAACATGATATTGATTATGAATCAGATTTTGATTATGGAAGATTAACTTTAAGAGGGGTTAATCCAAGTGATTATGATATTACTGCAAGAGAGTTAGTATTAGAATTTGATAATCCGGATAACGTAGTATTTATACCGGGTTATTTAAAACAATCTGTTGACAACACGGTTATTAAAGGTGGAATGCAAGCAATTACTTTTCCAATAATGTCTTATCAGAATGATTTGCAGGGAAATAATAAAGTTACTATTGGTGTTGATTTATGTTATAATTATAAAACAAAATCTTCTACAGGAATATGCTTTGTTGATGATGTTCAAAATTTGAATAATAGGTGTGATCCATATGGTGAAAAAATAACTATGAATAGTGGCGGTCCAATTCATGTAAAAAGTGTAACTCAAAGTTATCTTGGTGGAGACAAATTACATCTTACAATACTTTTAAGTAAAGTTAATGAAGACGGAACAGTTTTCAATAAAATAGATAAATCTTCTGTAACTTGGGAAAATAATGTTTGTGAAGATACGCCTGCAAACACTGATAAAAATAAAGTATTTGTAGAAGTTTATACTCCTGATGCAACTACTGAAATAAAGTGTTCAGAATTTGGTAATACTGCAGAAGGTGTTATTTCTTTAAGTAATGGAAAAGATAAAATATTAACTTGTAGTATTGATGTTGCTGAAACAGTTCAAGATTATGAAACTCCTCTTTATGTAGACTTAAGTTATTCTTATGGTCAGTACACTGAGAAGCAAATAACAATAAAAGATTACCAATAATTCTTTTTTATTTTTTATTTTTTTAAAATTTATTTTAGTAAGGATTCAATATGTTATGGCAGGATATAGTAATTGCAATTGCTAATTTAATGTTTACTATTTCTTTATTTAGTTAAGTAGTTCATGGATTTAAGCAGAAAAAAGGATTTATTATTTTAGGAACATCTGGATTAACATCACTTGGTCTATACTCAATTACAATCGCTTTCTTTACATTAGACTTGTATTTTTCTGCAGTTATCGCATTTGCTAATGCTGTTTTATGGACAATCTTATTTATTCATAGAATTAAATATTCAAAAGCTTAATTTATTCTTTCTGTATAACAATTTTTTATTCACTTATTTTTTTGTCAATATATTTTTTACAAAATTCTTGAACATTTGGAGCACAAGAATAGTCTTTATATTGTTTTAGGGGTAACCAAATTATTTTTTCAAAAATATCCGGTTCATTTATTTTAGGAATTTGCTTGTTTTTTATAATTCCTAAAAATTTATGACTTCTATACAATTTTTCATTAATTTTGAAATTTTCATATCCCACATATTTATCTAAAATTACATCAACACCCAGTTCTTCTTTACATTCTCTAATCGCGGTTTGTTTTAGAGTTTCTCCTTGTTCAACTTTTCCTCCAGGAAATTCATAGTGTTGATGTTTCTTTTTCCAAAGAAGTAAAATTTCTTCTTTTTCATTTATGATTGCGCAACCAGATAATTGAATTCTCATATCTTTATAGAGTTTAGAATAATATATAACTTTATTGGTAAATTAGCTAAAAGAGAAGTAAAATATAAAAAAATTTATCAGAGTTTATATTTGTAGGTATTTCTTATTCCAGTATTCTTAAATTTTATGATGTTGGTTTTTCTAAGTTTTTTTAAACTCATTGTCACACTACCAATAGATATATTAAGAGTTTCAGCAATATCCCTACTTGTAAACCATTTACCTTTATTATCTTTTAAAAAAGAGTATACTTCTTGTTGTCCCATTTTAACACCTTTTTATTATATGATTAGCGAAATAATTATCAATACAATACCCAAACCAATAGCAATCCACACATACATCTCATTTTGGTTGAGATTGGAAAAATAATTCTTTATTGAATCAAAGAGTTGTCCAAAATCAACCTTTTGATCCATAAAATTACCCATTTTATATTAGATGTATGAGTAAGTATATAAACATTTATTGCCATTACTTAGTAGTTTTAGAGTTGATGAAGATAATTCACAGCTTTACATAATTTACAGGGCTTTAATCCTGCTTGTTCTGCATCATGAGCAGATTCATAATAAACTAATCTTTTTTTAGATTTATTTTCAACCATTTTACAATCTAAAGAGTGAAATTTGCTTCCTCCTTTTATTGCAACTATTTTTTTTATTTCTTTTTTAGCCTTTTTTGATATTTTTACTTTTTTAGTAGATTTCTCAATAAGTTGTTCAATCGGTTTCTTGACTATCCTAGCATCTTTTCTTTTTTCTTTATGTAATTTGTTCTTATGCAATATAAATAACTCTTTTAGCGCTAATATTATTGCGATTATATTGGCCAGAATTATTATTATTCCAATTAACAATATATCATTTTTATTATATGCTGCATAAACTGGAATAAATACAATAGAAACAACCAATATTGTAAAGTTATATGTTCTATATTTTGACCAATTCTTACTAAGTATACTAATTTTTGAGTTAATTAGAAGAACTATTGCAAATAAAATAAGTAGAGTTGAAGATAAAAAAACACTATCTTCAGGTATAAGACATAAAATAATAATAAGAATTAATTGTACAATCATAAATGCGATTGCTTGTAAGTTTTTCTTCTGCTCTAACATCTTATGTATATATCAACTAAACTACTATTTAAACCTTTCTATCTTTTCTTATTCAATAGTAAAAAAGTTATATTTTAGTCATAGAAATAAATTAGCATTAAGGATTTTTCTTCTTAGTCGTTGTTAGAGATTTTAAACTGAACATGAGAGCGCATTGAGGTCGTAGTAAAATTTATGATTTTACTGAGAAGGTTATTATCTAAGTCTTAATTTAATGAATAATTAGTTTAATGGAAAATATATTATTAATATAACTACTAAAGATAATGACCAAAACATATAGTTTGGAAAGTAAGAGTTATATAAAACTATAAAACCAAATACTTTGTGTTTATTACAACTAGGAGTTAATACCCTGATTTTATGGTTGTATCTAATTTGTAATGACCAAAAATTCGTCTTGAATCTTCAAACTTGTTTGAAGGTCCAATAATCTGCGATTATTGTGTTGATTTGCGTAATGTCCTTGAGCTTTGCTCCGATGAGATAGCAAATCAACTGGATTTTTGTGTTTATTTTTTTCTAAAAAAGAAAATAGAATGGGTGTCTTGTTTTGGTTTTTTTTTTTGAAAAGAATATACTACACTAGACAAGTGTCCGTAAGATTTATATATGATTTAAACCTTTTTAAATCATATGACTAAAAAGAGTGATAAGTTTAAGGTTGTAAGTTTATTTTCTGGTTGTGGCGGATTAGATTTAGGTTTTATTAATGCAGGATTTGAAATTGTTTGGGCAAATGATTTTTTTCTTGACGCAGTAAAAACTTATAAAAAAAATATTGGAGACCATATTGTTTTAGGAGATATAACTAAAATACCAAGTTCTGAGATACCTGATGATTTTGATATATTGCTTGGAGGGTTTCCTTGTCAAGGATTTTCAATTGCAAATAAAAATAGGAGTATGGAAGATGAGCGGAATTTCTTGTATCGAGAAATGTTAAGAATTGTGAAGGATAAGAAACCTTCTTTCTTTTTGGCAGAAAATGTAAAAGGTTTATTATCCATGCATGATGGAAAAGTTGTTGAAATGATTGTTAAAGACTTTAAACAATTAGGTTATGAAGTGGATTATAAAATTGTAAATTCTGCAGATTATGGGGTTCCTCAACAAAGAGAAAGAATTTTAATTATGGGAAATCGAATTGGGGTTAAAAATGAATTTCCTAAACCAACACATGCAAATAATAATTTATCTCAAAAAACACTTGTAAAAAGCAAATTAAAATCTTATGTTACTGTAAAAGATGCGACTGAACATTTAGCTGATTTATGGATTAGTTATAATCCCCTAATTAAAGATGGAAGAAAGATATATAATCATATTGCACGGACTAATATTCATGATAAATTTTGGGGCAGAAAACATAAGGTTAATCAACATGATGTTTGTGATTATTTAAGATATTGGAGAAACAAAAAAGAGATTTCAACAAAAAAAGTTGATGAACATTTTGGTTATAAACATACAGCGGGGCATTGGTTTAGAAAGGATAATAATTCGGGCAGTATTCCTAATGTTGATGATTGGTGGAAATTAAAAGAATTACTAGGTTTTGATGACAAATTTGATAAAAAAGTAACTGAATTAGAGCTTAAGGAAATTAAATTTGAACAATCTTTGAGAATTAGTAATTGGGATAGACCTTCAGATACAATCACTGCAACAGGTCCTGAAATACATCCAAATAAAAAAAGAAGAATGTCTGTAAGAGAATGTGCCATAATTCAAACATTTCCAAATAACTTTAAATTTGAAGGTAGTCTGGGAAATATGTATAAACAAATCGGAAATGCTGTTCCTGTTTTGTTAGGTGAAAAAGTTGCTAAAGCTATTAAAAAAAAATTGGTTCAAAATGGTATTTAAAAAAGAAGAAGTTGAAAAATTAGAAAATGTTTATCTTGAAGAGTTTTATCACTTTTTAAAATTTGTTGAAAGAAGAATGCTTAGAGGATTTGAGACAAAAGAGTCTATAAAAGAAGATTGGATTAAAAAATGGGATCCAAATGAAGAAGGTAAGGGGATTTCTAGTTTTGCAGTTGGAGCTGAAAGAATAGTTTATGCCTTATTTAACGCACAAGGGTTTGGACAACCAAATTCTTCTCCTGTTGGTTCAGATTTATTCTTTGAAACACATGATGCTTTTATTCACATTGATTTAAAAACAGTTCAAACTAGAAATATTGGAGATTATTCAAATGATATTTTTGTTGGAGATAATCAAAATAGTTACCTTGAAAAGATTAAATTAAGAAATGGAGAGTCGCGAGATTATAAAAATGCTGCTTTACCTTTTGAATATAAAAATAAAGGAAATCCGAAACCTTGTTTAACTTTCTTTATTACTATTTTATATGATGAATCAAATTTGAATATATTAAATATTAATATACTTTCTATGCCTAATGGGGTTTTAGCAGAAACTTATGGTTCAGATGTTTTGAAAGCGGGTAAAAATCCTGGTAAAATAAGATTTAATTTTTCCAAAACAGATTCTTTTAAGTTAATTGAAGGAAATCCCAAGAGAATTAAAGTTGTATATTTTGATTCTAAAATGGATAAAATTTTTTCTAGTAAATTGAAATTTATAAAATCGATTCATGATGCTCAAGCTAATTAATTTCTTTGTCACAGAAATTAATAATACATATTATGTATTTAAATTAAATCAATTTAAAGAACATCTATTCAGTTAATGCTAATGCAAATTTTATTTTTAATGTTTCAGGAGATTCAACCCATTCAAAATGATCCCAATCAAAAATCATTTCTTTTTGCTTTGTGTCTAAACAATAAAAGTGATATAGTTGATAATTATCAAGAGAATTATTACAGTAATTTGGAACTAAAGAGTTATTTGCAATTTTCGTGCCCTCTGCGAAAAAGAAAGTTTCATTACCTGAAATCTTATCCCATTTTCTATAAAAAAACAACATTTTTTTAGTTGTGCCATCAATATATGAATAGACATTATCTATATTACTAAGAACATTTTTATAAGGAATTAATGTTATGTCAAATAAATTATAACTTGGAAGAGAACCATGAACTCGAATATGTGAAGAAAAAACATCAGTTAATATGTTGCTATTGACTTCAAAACCTTGTTTTATGTAGCCGGAATCAGTTCTATCATTATCAATAAAAAATGTATTATTAATTAATTCAAAATTTAATATAACTTCATTATTCATACCCATTGGTGCAGAATACGAAGATATTATTTCATATAAACAATTTTCTTGACCAAAGTTCAATGCATTTATAATATTGCTACTAATTGAATTTACAACATTTATTGCAGGTTCTTCACAATAATTTAATAATTCTACATTATTAGTAGATTCAAAATTTGAAATTTCACTATTAAGACAAGCTATTTGTGAGGTTTTACCTTTATATGGACTTTTAGAACAATCATTAACAACTTCTTCGACAAAATTATCAAGTTCATTATACACATTTATTAGGGGTGGTAATTTTAAACTAAATGCTGGTGTAAATTTCAAAGAACCATGACTCACAGAATTTTGTTGTTCCATTTGGTCAAACGCATTCCATAATTGCATTACCCTTTCAACATAAAATGCGTGGTCAGAATCAGGTGAGCAACCTAAACCATTATATTTTCTCGCAGCCAATTCCCATTCAGTATATGTTGGTTGGGGATATCTGTATATGTCACATTTTGCTTTACTTGGATTATTACTTACGTGAGATAAATACTTTACAGGAGTTGTTCCATACCTTTGTTTAAGTAAATAAGTTCCGCAACAGATTGACTTTTCAGGAGTTTGATATTCTGATTTTACAGTTTGTCTTTTTTTAGCTAAATCCCACGTCGGTTGCACATCAAGAGTCATACATTCGTTTAGACAAGATTGATGATTTAAATTATTTCCTGATGGGTCATAAAACGGAACAATCTGCATAAGTCCTATTGCACCCGCATCATTATAATTGCTTGAAAGACTATTTAACACTCCATTAGATTCAACACCCATGATTGCTTTTATTAAATTAACCGGAACACCAAATTTAGAAGAGTATTTATAGATTTCATCATTGTAATTATTTACGTGTGCATAAATATTTTTTATGTGTAATTCTGTAAATTTATTAAGTTTTGGTTGTATTGCTCTTACTGTAAAAACTTGTGTTAGCATTAATAAAATAATAATCATTACAAATAATTCTTTTTTCATTTTATTCACCATTATTATATTAAATCTTAGGATAATCAGGTCTTATTATTATTCTTGCACCATCATTATATTCAGGATTTAATACATCAATTAATCTATAATTTATACCCTTTGCCGTATCACTTTCAAAATTAGCCACCACATATTCATTATTTTCTACACCCAAATATATAAACATGTGTGTCACTATTGGAAACTTATTTATTATTATATTACTTTCATTAAATGAACAATAATCAGGATAGCTTTTTTCTAAGTTAATACTTCCTTGTTTACAAAAACCTATTTCGGGAGTAGGTCTATATAAATTTCCAATCATATTACAACGATTTATTATACTATTTCCTTCTAAAAGATCATAGCGATTTTGTCCAGTCCATTTACACCAATCGATTTTTGAAGATGTAAATACTAAATCTCCTTTTTCTAATATTCCCGTATATATTAATGAAACTAATCTACAATAATCAATACCTTCTCCTGCATAAACAACTTGTTCTGCAGGTTCAGAAACATATTTTGCAGCAATAACCCACGGATAATTAGGAAAATATAAATCTTGAATTATTTGCTGTTTATTTTTATTTTGTAGATAAATAATTTCTAATAATTCTTGAATAAATTTAGAACTATCTCCATTTACTAAATTTGGAATTGCACTTGATTCTAATACTTTTATTTGATTTGCTAATTCTTTTGCGCCTTTTCCCATAGGAATATTATCCTTGTTTATAATATAATTTGGTCGAATTAAAAAGTTTAGAAAATTATCATCAGACATAAGGGGTATTTCTATTCCATTTCCTTTATATTTAATCCCATATATGTTTCCGTCCTTTATGAAAATATCATAGTCTGCCATTATTATATTATTTAAAATGAAATAACTTTTACTTTTAATGTTTCTCATATTCTTTTCAAATTCTTTAATGTATTGAGTTTCATACGTTTCTGATAATTTACAAAGTTCTCCTGTTTTTTTAGATAAAAGAGGATAAATATGTGATTCACAGCCAGTTATATTTTTAATATTAGTTTGTGCATTTTTATCTGTAAATCTTCCCAAATTATCTGCGAGCTTTTGTTGAATTGTGTTTTTCAAAGCAATATCTGCAGAGTCTTGTAAATATAAACTAAATTTATCTTTTTCATTAATGATTTGAATCATTTGTTTTTGTCTTGCTCCAAAAGAGCCTATCGATTTATCGATTTTATTATTTGCAATCATAAGCAATATGATTGCAATAAGTATAAATATTGCTACAAAGACAATGAAAACCTTTCCCTGTTTTGATTTCATCATTTTATTTTTTTTCATTTTATTCCTTTTATTTTGATAACTCCTTTACCATAATACTCCAAGTTTATTTTAATTTCAGAATAGGGACTCGGAATGAGAAATTCATAATTATCACAATATGACATTTTAAAAAGAGGCACAATATTAAGAGCCGACTGAGCTGAGTCACAATTTATTGAATCAGAACTTTTAGCTTCTTTTAGAATTGTACTTGATTCAATTATTATTTTATTAACAACAACATCATTTTTCAAAATGTCCTTTGTTTCTTCCATTTTTGTTTGAAATGCATCATCTAAAAAAGTCATGCAATCTGCATCAATATTTGCAATTCCAATTGTATTAGCAAAATGTTCATAAATTTGAGATAATTCGACTAAAGACATTGTTTTCATTGTAAAACTTTTAGAATAATTGGTCATATCATTACAAAACCAAACACGAATATCTTTTACTTCTATAAAATTAATTATTGAATGTGGCAAATTAGTTAATTTAATATTTTTTTCAATTTCAGTTTCATTATTCTTAACAGTGAATGTGATAATTAAAAATATTGCAATCAGTGCAGTTACATAGAATACAATTGCCCATATATCTACTAATGAAAAAAATTGCGCTTTATTATTTTTTATTTTTACCATCATTTTTTCTTCTTTTTGTATTAAAATTATCCTGAATTTATTGGTGTCATCATAATAAACTTTTTGGCATATTGTGAAATTTTGTTGCAAGACAATTTTTATTATTTTGAACATACTTAAATTTATGAATTTGGCATTAATACACTTAACTTAATTTCGCAAGGAACTAGTTTATTAAATAATTTACATGATGATTTATACTTTTTTATAATTTCTGATATTGCACCTTTTCCTTCAGATTTCCGTTTCGGATACATCATGATATATTCTTCTAAATTATTTATAAAATTCATTTCTATAGTATTCTTATTTGAACTTTGGAAAATTAGTATTGGAACATTAGAGTTTTTAAATCCTGCAAGAGAAAAATTTGAAGATGATGAGTTATAATCTGAAGTGATATTTTTATTAGAATTTATTAAATAATTTATAGGCACAACAAATTCTTTACCAAGATCTGGAAACATAACCGTATTTGCAGGATTATTTTGAAGTGTTACAGTCAAATTAAATACTAATAAATTATTTCTCGTAGGATTATAAAATTCATCAAATAAATACTCTTTAAGGGCTGAGTCATCTTCAAGATATTCTTTGTTTTCAGGATTTTGAATAAAATAAATTATTTGTTGTTGTGTTTTACTATTTAATTCATCAAGAAATATTTTATATTTCAAAGAAACTAACTTATCTAAATCAATTATGTTTGTGTGAACAATATTTACATTGCTTGTAGGTATGAACTCCTTACAATGTATTGCTTCAGAATATAAAATTCTCGCAGTTAAAAGTTCTGCTTTTGGAGAATTGATATTTGGGAATGGATTTAATAACATGCTTGCAAAAAGAACAAAAACAAAAATGGCTAATGCGAGAAAAATTAATCTATATAATAACATTCCTGCATCTTCTATTCCAAACCCTTTTTTATCTTTTTTACTCAATACCATTTTCTAGTTTTAATCTATCTAAATCTTCTTTACTCAAATCTTTACTAATTGTTAATATTGAATTATGAATTATTTCAACAAATGCATTTGCTTCTGTTGTTGTAGTCTGCGAATTTAATCCACCGAACATATTCAGTTCATTCGTTTGAATATTTAATTCAATTGTACAACTATTTGAACTTGCAGTTAACAAATTATATGAACCTTCCATATTAATTAAATACTCTGGACCATAAGCTTGTACTAACTTATTTCTTAAAATACATGCCAAAGTTTCACTAAGTCTTGAAAGACCTTTATTAGAATAATAAATAATCATCTTTTTTTTATTTAAAATATTATTAGAAATACCAATTTTTACATTTACATAAGGATACGTATCAATATTTTCAATATTTTTAGAGTAAAGGATATTTACTAATTCGGGAGTTGAAGATAATTTACCATTGTATGTATCTTCAACTTTTTGTTTAAGCAAATTTATTAATTTATTTACGATATCTTTTTGCTCATTAGAATTTGCTTCATTAAATTCAATAGAAGTTTCAACATAATTTTGTTCATTAATACTATATTTATCACAGGATCTATCTATGAGTTTTAAATCAGTATTTTTATTTTCGTTGGATATTGTAAATTCTCTTAAAGGTGCAAAAATTGATATGGCTTTATTTCTTTTTGTCATGAATTGTGTCATTGTTTTTGTGGCAGGATGAACTGGAGAAAAAATTGAAACTCTCCCATTATTTATATCCATTACAAGTTTGACTTCACCACCTAAAAACTTATCATGCTTTGCATCATACATTACAGAAATATCCTCATTTAATCCTTCCATAATATTAAGTGTTAAGGCAATATCTTCAGCATAATATCTTCTCCAAATATAAACACCGTCATCTACTACTTTTACGAAAGATAAAATAGAAATCATAAGCACTGCTGCAAATAATAAATCAAACATAAATGCTTGTGTCATAGCAATTATTCCTCGTTTATTAATTTTAATTAATTTCTTCATTTTATTATGTGTTTTAATTTTTCAGGATTATAAAAAGCTCTTTTAATGGTTCTTTTACTAAAGATGGTGTTTTTGTGTATTAATTATTTATTATATTTATTCAAAACATTTATTTGTACGACCGTTCCAGTTACAATCTATTTGATGATTAGGATCAAATTTAAAATCACAAATGTTTAGCCCACAAGACTCATAACCTAACTCTGTTCCAACATCTTCACAATTATTAACATTATCACAAATATTTAAAGGTAAATTTTGAAAATTAATTCCTTTAAGTGGATCGTTATACGATTCATCAACACAAAAGCCATTAAATACTATGGTTTCATCGCAAACACAAATAATATTATTTACAAGCCCTGAATCACACTTAACAATATTATGCTTACTTAGATCATCAGATTGTCTAACAAATTTACCTTGTTCGTTTTGATATAATAAACAAGCGTTATCATTAATTACTTCTGAACATAATCTATTTTCGCAAAATTTATCATAACTTGGAAATCCTTTGACATACTTAATTCTATCCAGTGCTGCAACCGTATTGTAAGGGGATATTATTAAAGCTGTTTCTTTGCTATTATTGACTGATTCAATAAAGAATTTTAATTCATAACTATCTCTATCTAAACCATTAATTAGTTTTATAATAAAATTATAGTAATACTCATCTCTTGGTGAAGTAATACCTAAACCGTTAGTATATTTTTTGTCAGTAAACCAAGCTGTTGGTAAAATTTTATCATATTCATTTCCTAAAAAAGATAAATAACTATCATCATCTTCTACAAAATCAAATTCTTTAGGTTTATAACTTTGACCGGGCATATAATAATTTAATTCTCTATTTGTATCATATTGAAAAAATAAAGTTGATGCCAATATATAATCATAATCAAAATTTCTGCAAGAAACGACATTTTTATTTTTATTAAGAGTATCCGGTTTATTATCATATAAACAAATACAAGAACTATATTTATTGCATTTATCAGGTTTTGTCCAACTAACACTCGAATGATAAATATCCTTTGGAAATAATTGTTCATCATTAAATGCAATTAAATAATATCCTTTAGGAATACTCATTCTTGCAAAAGAAGAAGAATAAACTTCATTTCTATTTAAGAACTCTGCTCTGCCCATAAATAAATTAAAATTATTTTTTGCATTTTTTTCTAGGGGGTTTTTAGTTATTGCTTCGCAACCTTTAACAGTCATAAAAACAATTAATACAAGAAACATTGCAGTTAAAACTAATAAAACAAGCGATCTAGTAGTAAGAAATTGTGCTTTTTTAGTTTTAATTGGATCCATTTTTAGTTCTCACGCTTTTTTTCTCTCAATTTAGCATTATATAATATAAGTATCATTCTTATATTCTTAGTTTATAAATATTTTTAATATATTAATTTAGAACTATTTTTAGTGTACTTATTTTTTGATATAATTGAAAAATAAAGATAACAAATAAAAAACTACATATCCAGACTATCAGAAGGATTTGGCATATTTCTTGAATGTTTACCTGAAGCAATAACATCATCAATTCTTAATATCATATTTGCTACTTCTGATGCAGAAGTTATTGCTTGAAGTTTTATGCTTAATGGTTCTATAACCGCATTTTTCCATGCATCCATTATTTTTCCTGTGAAAACATTTATTCCCGCCCATTTTTCACCAGAATCATGTGCTGATTTTAATTCTGCTAAAACATCAATTGGATCAAGACCCGCATTTTCAGCAAGAGTTCTAGGAATCATTTCAAGAGATTCTGCAAAAGCTTCAATTGCTAATTGTTCACGACCTCTAAACGACGATGCAAACTTCTTTAATTCTTTTGAAAGCTCAATTTCAATTGCACCTGCGCCTGCAACAACTTTATTATTTTTCAGAGCAGAAACTATATCTCCAATTGCATCTTCAAGAGCTCTCTTTATTTCATCAATAATATGATCACTACCACCTCTAATAAGAATTGTAGCAACTTTTGATTTATTTGCACCTGTTATGTAAATCATTCCTTCTTCATTAACTGTTATTTCTGCTACTTTATCAGATTTACCCAAGTTTTCAGAATCTAAATCAGATAATTTTGTTATAATTTTTGCACCGGTTGCTCTTCCAATACTTTCCATGTCTGATTTCTTAACTCGACGAACGGCCATTATTCCTTTTTTAGCAAGAAAATATTGCACAAGATCATCTATACCTTTTTGACAAAGAACAACATTTGCACCTGTTTTAACGATTATATCAACAAGTTTCATTAATTGCGCTTCTTCCATATCTAAGAAAGATTGCATTTTTGATGCATCAGTAATTGATATTTTAGCATCAACTTCAGTATTCTTAATTTCAAGAGCAGAATCCACAAGTGCGATTTTAGCGTCTTTAATTTCTTTAGGCATATTTCCATGACAAACTTCTTTATCAATAACAATTCCATTAATAAGTTCTGAATCTTCAATACTTCCACCAGTTCTTTTTTCAATTCTTATATTTTCTTTGAAAAGTTTTGATTTATCATTATGAACTTCATTTACTATTTCAATTGCATTATGAACAAGATCTGCAAGTATTTTTTTAGCACCTTCAGCACCTTTCCCAGTCATTGCAGTTATGGCAATACTTTTTATTATATCTGTGTCGGTTGTTTTAGAAATATCTTCTGCAAGATTCTTTAATATTTTTACTGCTTCTTCTGCAGCAATTTTATAACCCTTACTTATAACGGTTGGATGAATTTTATCGTCTAAAAGCTTTTCTGCTTTAGTAAGAAGAGCGCCTGCAAGTATTACTGCAGTAGTTGTTCCATCACCAACTTCTTGCTCTTGAGTTTTAGCGATTTCAACAATCATTTTAGCAGTTGGATGTTCAATTTCCATTTCACTAAGAATTGTAACTCCATCATTCGTAATTGTCACATCTCCAAGACTATCTACAAGCATTTTATCCATGCCTTTTGGACCAAGAGTTGTTCTTACAATCTCTGCAACAAGTTTTGCTGCTAAAATATTTGTTCTCTGAGCATTTCTTCCTTCAGTTCTTGAAGAATCTGATGGTAAGATATATATTGGTTGATTATTTTTTTCTGTCATTTTTACACCCTATTTTTAATATGTTATTTTGTTTAATGGTATTATTTATATTTACTTTTAAATCTCTAAAAATAGAAATACTAACTTATTTATATAGTTTAGTTTCTTTAATCTAATTAACTTACTTTTTCTCCTTCATTTAGTGTTTCTATTTTTTCAAAGAAAATAACTTTATTTCCATA
>CAYWRI010000002.1:0-10673 GCA_964461035.1 uncultured Methanosarcinales archaeon
ATAATCATGCTTATGCTTTTGTTTCTAATAATCCTATGAATTATGTTGATCCTACTGGTGCTATTGAGACGAGTTCGAGTGATGCTTTTAAATTTACGGTTGCGCATCCTATGATTGCATTTAAGTATCATAATGGTGAGTCTTTGAATCCTGAAGAAAAGATTATTGCTTTGGATTGGTTTTCTAATCGTTATGAGACTGATGAACCTTATGCTTATAAGCATTTACAGCAATATTTACATCCTGAAAATTTGGTGAGTTCTCGTTCTGCTGAGTGGTATGGTGATAAAGGCACTGAGAGAGAGGGTACTATGTATCCTGTTTATGATGTTAGGCCTGATTTTGATAAAGAAGGATTTAATCTTGATGTAGTATTAAGTTATGCGTCATGTAATGCTAAGCATATAGATAAAATATTAGAACTTTTTAATGAGGGTAAAGAAGCAATGATATTAGTGAATGGAGTCAATGTGAATCCTTTAGATTTTCAATCTATGGGTGCTTTTTCGGTTTATGTTCAGAAAGATTTAAAGTCTGGTAAGATTGTTGTAAGAATTAAGGATAAATATGATTGGTTTCTAGATGATTTCAACGAGGGTAAGGCTAGTGAATTTAGTGTTTTTAACTATGGTGTGGCTGACTCTTTAAATATTAAATTACAAGAAAATAGTGAAAATGGAAATGTTTACATGTATGGGGGTGGTAGGTATGCTACCGTTCGAATTTATGATGGTTATTTAGATAAAATGGGTCAGGAGTATATTATGTGGAGTGAGTGGGAAATTACTGAAGAACAGTTTCTTGAATATTTTGGTTCTAGTGACGTGAGTTCGAGTGATGAGTAAATTCTTTAAATTTTTTCAGGACTTTTTTTAATTTTTTCTGTTTATAAAAATATTTTTAAATGTTAGTTTCTGTTTTGTTTGTTGTGAGTAAAATATTATTATTTATTATATTATTCTTGTTGTGTTTTAGTAGCGTTTCGGCTTCTACGTTGACGAGGTATGGTTCTGATTTTAAGATTGTTGGTGATGAGATTTCTTTTAAGGTTAGTGATAGGTTGGGTGGTGATAGATTAATTCTTGACGATGATAGTATAATTGCTGAGTCGAATGTTTTGCCTTATGGTCAGCAGTTAAAGAATAATAATGTTAAGTTTGGTTTTACTGGTAAGGAGTTGGATAATACTGATAATTATTATTTTAATGCTCGTTATTATGATTTTGATTCTGGTAAGTTTTTGGGTGTTGATCCTGTGAGTGATAATCATGCTCATGCTTTTGTTTCTAATAATCCTATGAATTATATTGATCCTAGTGGTATGTTTGAGTTGAAATCTAATGAGCATGTTGTTCCGACAGAAGTGCTTAAAGCTATGTATCTTTGTACAGAAGATATTGATCAAGATTGGAATGATTATAAAAGTAATCCTGTAGGTGGATTAAACGTTGATAATAATCATTTAAGGGGTAGTTCTTTCGATTTTCTTCCTATTATTAAGTCTAAACAAGAAAAATTTTATGAGTTAGTTTCTGAACATACCGATATTAATAAGTTAGATGCAAAAAATTATTATGATATTATAACAACTAAGGGGAATATAGCTTTGGTGCCTGATTTTAAAGAAAGTTTTTTGTTTCATGAGAGGGTTCATAAATATATGACTGAAGAATTAACTCCTAGTGAGCTAAATCTTTTATATGATGCTAGAAACGAGTTTATTTCGTGGATGGCTGAGGAGGATACTGATGTTGAATTCCTCGGTGAAAATTATAAGTGTGCTTTTCGAGCTGCTTATTTTGCCAATTATTTATTCGATCCGATAGATTTAGGTTCTAAACAGGAGTTGTATGCTTATATGGCTCAGTATCAAGTATATCCTGAGATTATACAGGGAGTTAATGCTATAAATAAAGAGGTTTATGAGGTTTTCAAAGAGAGATATCCTGAAGCTTATGCTGTTTATGAAGAGGTAGTAAATTATGTTAGAAAGTCAATGGAAGAACCTTAAAGAGTAAGATGACTTAAGAATTAAATAAAATAAAAAAATAAAAAATTAAATAAATTTATTTCTTTTTCTTTTTCGTAGGTTTTTTACTTGTTTTTTTAATAGCAATAGCAACTGCAGTTCCTATTGCTGTAGCAACTCCGGCAGCCATTAAAACGGCCCTTTCAGGATGATTTTTAATATATTTTGTAACATCCACTTCTACTTGTTTCATTTTTTTCTTTGCAGCTGCGAGTTCAGATTTTGCTTTTTTCTCATACATTTCAAGTTGTTTATCCACTTTAGGTATTATTTTACTGTTCACTGTTTTTACAACTTTTGAACAAGTTTTTCTAATCATCTTTGCCACAGGTTTTTTCTTTGTAACTTTCTTTTTTGTCATTACTTTTTTCACAGCTTTTTTTACTGGTTTTCTTTTTGTAGTTTTTTTCTTTGCTACTGCTTTTTTCACAGCTTTTTTAGCCGGGTTTCTTTTAATAACTTTTTTTATTATTTTTTTCTTTGTAACCATTTTTTCCCTCCATAAAAATTACTTTTTATCATGCTCAATTCTTTGATTAAACAATATTACTAATAATAAAATGATGCCTAATCCTAAAAATAAATAACTTCTTCCAATATTTAAAACATCCATAAGAAAAAATATTAATCCTAAACTTATGAATAATACTGCAATAAGCAATATTCCTGCTTGAATAAGATGCGATATGAATCTTTTTTTCATATCATCAAATTTAGATTCAAGCCTTGATGTAATTAAATCAACTTCATACTCTATTCTTTTTTTAAGACCTTCAAGAATATTTGGAACAACAATACTGCTAAGAAGATGAATTATACTACCAACAATATCATGATGGTGCATTTCTTTTTTATTGTTTATTGAATTCTTTTTTTTCTTTATTGCCAAAAATTCACCTCTTTTGACTTTTAAATATTATTAGTTTAAATAATTACTCATAAGATTCTTTAATTTTTTTAGCTAATTCTGCAAGTTCATTATTATCTGTCATTTCTTTTGGTTCTTGACTAGATAAATATCCTGGATATTTTTCAAAATAAATATTTGATGCAGGGCTTTCAATTTTTTTCCATTCTTCAAGTTTACTAGTATTGTGCATTGGAATAAGTTTTCCATGAAGATGGTCAACACCGAATCCTTCAAATATTAATCCTGTTCTATAAACATCTTCAAAATAATTATCAATTATTTTACCAACTTTTTTACATGCAATGATGAGTTCTTTAATGACTTCGTTTTCTGCATCAAAAATATAACTTGAATAATGTTTCTTAGGAACAACAACAGTAAAACCTTTTGTGTTCGGAAAAATAGATAGAAACGCAAGATGTTTTTCATCTTCCCACACTTTATGACATGGAATTTCTCCTTTTATGATTTTACAAAATACGCATTCTTCCACATTATCACTTTTTATCTTCTTTAGTTTTCTTTTTAGAGCCATAAACTTCAAGAATTTTATTTATTATATTGCTGGTTGAATGATTTCCAATATGTTCTATGAGAACAATTTTTCCACCATGTTTTTCAACAGTTTCCTGTTCAATTCCCGTATATCCTGTTTTAGCTTTAACATGGAAATGTGGTTTTATTGCTTCAAGCAATGCTCTTGGATCTGTTTCATCAAATATGACTACAAAATCCACTGCTTCAAGACCTGCAAGCATTCTTGCTCTATGTTCTTGAGGAACTATTGGTCTATCTTTTGATTTGTATTTTTTAATTGATTTATCAGAATTCAAACCAACCACTAGAATATCTCCTTTACTTTTTGCAATATCCAATGACGCAACATGACCGCTATGCAATATGTCAAAACTTCCATTTGTTGTCACAATAACTTTTCCTTTTTTCTTTAAATCTGAAATTATTTTTTCTATTTCATCTTTTGTTTTTATTTTCGGATGTTTATTTGCTATCATTTTTTAACCTCGAATTAATATTATAATAATTATTTATCTAATATTACATGAAATAAGAAATGTTTTTTATAAATTTAGCGGAATAATTTTTAGTTTTATGTTTAATTTAATAAATTATAAACCAATTTTTTCAGCAATCACAATCTTATATCCCCCGTTCTTTTGATTGCCAACATTCTTAACAACAATATTACTAAATCCTGTTTGTTTTAGTTGAGCTATTAAAAATTCAATAGATGTTTTCCATTCATCAGTTCTGCTTAGGGATTTATTGAGATAATTCTTTTGCATTTCGCGTATCATATTATTTTTTTCATTATCTACTCTTGATTTATAAAATAGTTTAAACGAATTGTTTCTCTCTTTTTCATTAGAATAATTATTAATAAAACAATCTCCCAAAATTATTTTACCATTTGTTTTAATATTATTGTAAATCTTAAAAAGAAAATTAAGTTTCTCTTTGTCATTAACATGATGATAAACTAAACTAGATGCAATACAATCATATTTCATTTTAGAAGTAACTTTTAGAATTTTTGATACTTCTGTAAATAACTTAATAGATTTATCTATATTGATATATTCATCATATTTTTCCAAATGCACTTTTGATAAAACATAGTTGTTAAAACAATAGGTAGTTCTGATTTTGAGTTTGATGTCGAAGTAAAAAACTTAGATGAATTTCTTAAAATAATGAACATTCTAACAAAAAAGTTTTCTGATAAAATAAGAAGTTATACTTACTTCAGATTCTTGAAATACGATAAAATATCTTATCTGTCTTTATGATGATTTGTTCATAATTAATTAGAAAATAAAAATAAAAAAATTAAAACTTGCATGAAAGATACAAGTGTAAGTTTTCTTTAGAGTTTCTCAGAGATTGCTTAGTAAATTTCTGTTGTTCTATTGGAAACTTATGTCTTGCACCTACAGAAAAATTATCTGAAATCTTGTACTCTATTCCTGGTCGAACATATCCTGCACCCGTTTTAGTATTGTATTCTGCTAAGACTTTAGCAACAGATTTAGTGGAAAAATTCATTATTCCAAACCCATCAACAATATCTGTTTCAGGAAAATATCTTATATCTATCATTCCTTTTAATGTTTTTAGTGGAATTTTTGCAATGATTCCTATTTCATCATGTTGTGGGAAAAAACCATCAAGATGTTGAGCTGTGACTCCTAAACCAAAATCTTTGTATTTTGGAGTTAATTCGCCTCGGAGTTTGTAAACATTTTTACCTGAATCATTTATCCAGAGGCCATAAACCTTTCCGCATTTTAGTAGGATATTTGACGCAAATAGTTCAACTTCAGTGCTTGTATTCTTTCCAGGAGTTACTACCAGAGTAGATTGCAATCCGATTTGGGGGTTTGTGAACAGCTCTAAAGCAGCTTGTTCTGGGGGAATATTCATATCGATGGGTATTGTCATTTTTATCACCTTTGATGTTTGTTATCACTTAGAAGTGTAGTTTTGTATTTAAATATCGCCCCCCACTTAGTGTAGAGTAAACATAAGTTTTATATATTGGATTAACTTTTTTGTAGCTATGGATGCAAAACTCCTAGAATCCGCAAGTTTGACAAGAAATGAAAGTATTGTATATTTAACATTATTACAGATTGGAATGTCTAAAACAGGCGCAATATTAAAGGAATCAAAACTCAATTCAGGCAAAATTTATGAGATACTTAATTCTCTTATGGAAAAAGGTTTGGCAAGTAAAACCGCAATCAATAATGTAAAACATTTTAGTGCCGCACCACCCAATAAATTGTTAGAGTATATTAAAGAAAAAAAAGAAATTCTGAATAAAAATGAACGAGAAATTCAATCTATTATTCCACAATTGGAAGGTTTAAGAAAAACAAAACTTGAAAAGACAAATGCTGTAGTCTATCAAGGATTCAAAGGATTCAAAACAGCAGCCAATGAAATATTTGCAGAAGAAAATAATGGCTTTGATCATATGGCTATGGGGGTTACAAAAACCAAACCTAAAAAATATAGTGATTATTGGTTAAAAAAAAATAGAAAGATGAGTGAAGTTACATTAAGAAGAAGAATTTTATTTTCAGAAGAAAGTTGTTATGAACAAGAAACAAGTAAAATAAAAAATGTTAAAGTTAGAGTATTGAATAATATAACTCCTGCAGCAATTGATATTGTAAATAACACTGTTTTAATACTAAATTATGAAGGTGAGGGAACATTTGTTTTAATTGAAAATGAAAATATTGCAAAATCATTCACAAGTTTCTTTAATCAATTGTGGAAAGTTGCAAAAGATTAGCTGTGCATTCTCTTTGCAAAAAAATTAAGAACCAAATTCTGAGAACAAAATCAATATTTCTTCATAAATATTTTTTCTATGATCAAAACATATAATAAATATGATGTTATCTTCTACGCTATATATTATTAGGTATTTTCCTATTTTTAAACTTCGATGATTTTTTATAGAATGTCTTGTTCTCCGAAGATTCTACCTTTACAATAATCTCCATGAATTATTTATTTTTTAAACAAGTTTATCAATACATTTAAAAATGAGTTATTGATTCTTTTATTACAACACGGGTCCGTAGCCTAGTCTGGACAGGGCGACAGCCTTCTAAGCTGTAGATCGAGGGTTCGAATCCCTCCGGACTCGCTTTATTAATTGTTTGGTGTATGTTGGTTTAACCTATTGAGTGAAGCGAAAAGGTTGGTTTTGGTCCAGCTTTTTAGTGAGTGTTAGGGAGCTCAAAAGATGGGTTTGTATCATCTCCGGACTCGCTTTATTTTTTATTTAATTGATTTAATTTGGTGCAGGCGTGGCCAAGTGGCTAAGGCAAGTGGCTGCAACCCACTGATCCCCAGTTCGAGTCTGGGCGTCTGCTTTTTTAGAGTTTATTTTTTGTTTGATAGGGCTCAAACGGAATCCATATGGAATATAATTTAGAATTGGAAAGAGTAATTTCTAAGATAAAAGAGAACAATGCTAAAAATATTCTTATTCAACTTCCTGATGGTTTAAAACCAAAAGCAAAAGAAATAGTTGATTCAATAAATAAAGAATTAGATGTTAATGTCTTCATTTGGTCAGGAACAAATTTTGGCGCATGCGATATTCCTTTACACTTAAACAATATTATCGATTTAATAATCCATTTTGGACATTCGGAGTATGTAAGATGAAAATAGAATATTTTGAAACAAAATCAAGTATTGAAACGCCTAAATCTTCATCAGAATTAGTTTCTCTTGTAAAAAATAAAACTATTCTATTATTAACAACTGTTCAATTCTTAGAACAGCGAGATAAACTCGCAATTGAATTATTAAAACATTGTAAAATTATTTCATTAAAATTAAGTCATTGCAAATATCAGAATCAAATTCTAGGATGTAGTGCATTTGATTCTAAAATTGTAGAAAAACCCGATTTATTTATCTATTTTGGTGATGGAATGTTTCATCCAAAATCTTTGATTCTGGCAGATATTGCAGAAGAAGTGTATCTTGTTTCTCCAATAGATTTTTCAATAAAAAAAATCACTAAACAAGATATTAATTCGCTTTTAATAAAAAGAAAAGTTGCTTTAACAGAATTTTCTAAATCAAAAAACATAGGTATTTTGATTACAACAAAACCCGGACAAAACAATCTTACAAAAGCATTAACTCTTAAAACTTTAGAAAAACTAAAAAACAAAAATCTTTACTTTTTTTTAGACGATACAATTAATTTCCAAGAATTGGAAAACTTTAACTTTATTGATTCCTGGATAAATACTGCTTGTCCAAGAATCGCTTTTGATGATTCTATCAGGGTAATGAAACCGATTCTAAATATTAATGAATTAGTCTAAACTTTAATGTACTTTAGTTTAATCTGAATATTATTTTTTTTACTTAATAAGACAACCCATTATATCCTGAATAAAAACAACTTTGTTATTATAAAAGATTTTTTCTTGTCCTTTAAAATACGAATAATCTCCCACGATTTCAAAAACATATCTGAAATTTTCAAATTCGTTATCAATGAATTTCTTTGGGCCTCTGAATGGTTGTGTTTCATCAATATTTCTTAAAGCTTTTTTTAGAAAAGGAAAAACTTTTTCTTTGTAGAATTCATTATCAAATTTAGGATTAATTTTCCCTTGATAAGCCATTGCCCAAACAGGGTTATCTTTAAAAAAAATTACTTCTCTTCCAGGAGCATTGAAACTTCCCGCATAAGAATCATGATAAATAAATTCACCTTCATTGAACTCATAATCTTTATGCTGATTCTGAATTGGACTTTTACATCTGAATTTATCTTTTAATTCTTTAGGTGCACCATAAGTATTTGTGTGTGCTTTAGCTATAAATTTTAGTAATTTTTCTTTATTCATTTTATATCTTTCATCACTTATTTATTTTTTTCAATATATTTTTTTATTTCTTGATGGAATTTTTCAGAATTAATAGGTTTGCAATCTAGACTTTTTATAATCTTCTTAATCTGTGCTTTGTGAAAATCCATATTCTCTTCTTTTTCTGTATTAAATTCAACCTCAAGTATTTTAGCAAAATTTTCAGTATCTTGTAAAGATACAAAATAATTATTATTATCAAAATTATATTCAAAATTCCTTCTATGAGTTATCCAACTTGGTTCTTCTATAAACTGTAAAGCTCTGAAAATACATATAAAACTATCAATTTCTTGTTTAGACTTAAGTTTAGTTATGCTTTCTTTTCTTGCTATGTCTGTAACTTTACCCGTCTTATATACTAATTCAAATTTTGTTTCAGAATGTCTTAATCTAATATCTTCTCCAGTTTCAGACATAAACTTCGATGTGTGAAGCGATTCTTTATTAACTAATTTCATTATTTTAGGCAATTTATTCTTTAGTAAATCATATTGTTCGTCTGAAAGAATAGATTTCATTTCTATTTCGTATGAAAAATCCCTTTGCATAATCATACTAATATTGTTGATATTATAAATTTTAATATTTTTTGATAACAATTACAAAATAGTAGGTTTTAAATAAGGAACGAAGTTTCTAGAATTTGTGATAACTAATGAATGAAAATGATTCGCAAGCAATAACTGATGAAAGATCTTATGTATTTCGGGAATTTTATGATGATTTGATGACTTTGAAAGCAAATGTTGAGCAACAAAATCTTGGTAATGCTTGTGCAAAGTTGCAAATACTTATCTTTGATTATATGTCTGAAGGATCACTTCCTAATAAGTTCTATAATCCTTTATTAAAAGAAGTTAGACAAGCACAGAAATCGGTTGTATCTATTGATGGAAATTCTTCAATAACTTCAATAGGTATTATGGATAGAATATTGTATATGTGTGATACTTATACGCATCAAAATTATACTGGTAAAAAATCTACAAACTAATTTCTATCTAGATTTTGTTTTAAGAATGGTTTTTAAAAATAAAAAAAGTGTTTGTGAACTTGCTGTTTTTAATCTGAGATAAATTAATAATTCTTATTTCATATTCCAAAGCATGTTGAAGAAATGTTTATGTGATTCATGTACTGTTTTTGATCTTATTAAAAATGCCATTGGCGTTTTAGACCATAAAACTATTGCAACTTTGTCAGAATACAATATTGTTGTTGAAGGAGTTATATTAGTATCTTCAATATATTTTATTTTAGTTAAAGTTAATTCTTTCTCTCTTTTCAATTTTTTAGCTTGTTTTGAATAAATTATTTTTAATTTAATATTCTTATTAACTCTTCTTTTATGCCAATGAGTAAAATATGCATTGAATGTTTCTTTGAATTGTCCTGTTACACCAATCACTTGTATTTCTGAACTTTCGTAGTTTAATATATCTTCAAAGATTGATTTTAATCCTTTTTTACCCTTATATGTGGTTCCTTCTTGAGATTCTTGAGAAAGACTTCTTTTTACTTCTAGTTGTGGTAGTAATTCTTTCAATAGATTTTCTTGCTCTTCTAATTTTTTCTTTTTAGTCTCGATTAATTCAAATAACCGTTTTGGTTGTGTTGCTTCAAAATATTTTCTATTTGCTTGAATTACATAATGTGCTAGTCCTTTGTCAATTAAAATATCGAGTAGATTATATACTGCGGCCCTGTGCATACCTAAATTTTTAATTAAAGGGCCTGCAGAAGTAGATCCTAATTCTAAAAGTGATAAATAAATTTTAACTTCATTTTTTGTTAGTCCTAATTGCTCAAGAAATTGTTCTACTTTCATAATATCTAGATAATTTTAATCATTTATAACTTTTTTGGTTTTGTCGTAACAAAGTATTATTACAATAGTTTAAATAAACTATGACCTTACCTGGTAGTAGAAACAAAAAACTTGACAAGAGAAAAAAATGAAAAAACAGACAGCTTTCAACAACATGAATATGTATTTAGAAGTCATAATGGAATTTATGGGTAAGCCCTGTCATAAAAGAGATTATACAATAATTACAAACTCAATGCCAATAAATTCAAAAGACCTATTTAAAATTAATAATAATTTTGATCCTGCAGTATATATAGTTAATGAAGAATACTTACCAAACAATATAAAATCAATTGTATTTGGGTATTTTACCAACGAAATCAAAATAAAATTATGTTCGAAAAAAAATACAAACTTTTATAGGAATAAGATTAAAGACGTTAAAGGAATAATATCTAATTTTAGTGATTCAAGAATTGAAGTTAA
>CAYWRI010000002.1:10683-77257 GCA_964461035.1 uncultured Methanosarcinales archaeon
ACGTATTAACAATGGGATATGGTCCAAATATACATTTATATCCCTTTGTTTTACCCTCTGAATCCTGCAAACATGAAAGAACACTTATCATACCCCCTTATTGTAATGAGATAATTGACTATCTTTGTGAATCTGAAAAATAATGAAATACAACTTAAGAAATTTTGTTTGAAGTATTCCACAAATACTTAAAATATTTTTTATGGCTTTTAGCTATTTCTTCACTATCTATCATAAAAGCAAACCATTCTTCCCCCCATAAAACATTAACAATTTTATTTCCAAAAATAAATACTACAGAAGGATTATCTCCTAATTCTTTTGGTAAATATCTTATGTCAAGAAGTCTTGTTTCAGGAATTTTTCTTTTTTTAGTTTGATGAAGAGAAAGACTATGCCAATGAACTCCTTTTTTTATTCTTCGTTCATTGTATTGAGGCCAATAATGAGGTAGTAAATCCATAATATAATAACCTCCACCAATAAAGTAATTATCTTTGTAATTAAGCATGTGTTCAAACAAAGATTTTATTCCTTCTTTACCTCTGAAAATTTCAATGTTTATTTTGGGTTTTTTAGAATTATAAATTTTATTTATATCTGGAAGAATATTTTGAAGTTCGTTCAATTTTTTCTTTTGTTCAAATATTTCTTCTTGAAGTTTATTTGGTGGTGCAATCTGATATGTTCTCTTATTTTTTTCAATAGTATAAGTGATTAAACCTTTTTTTATTAGTTTGTTAATAATATCATAAATTGCTCTTCGTTCAAAACCTGTTTTTTCATGAATTTCATTAATACTTGATATTCCAATATTTAGAATTGCAGTATAAACTTTGATTTCTCCTTGACTTAATCCTAATATTTTTAGTTCTTTTAATTCCACATAATTTGGAGTATTTAATAAATATATAAATGTTGTGGTATAATACTACCCCACATATGTTTAAATACTTCATTTGTTTCCACTATTACATGGCAATAAAAGGACTGGATTTAACCCAAAAAATTAATAATATTATTAAATATTATCCTAAATCGATAGAAAAAGTAACCGAGGCAATTCAAAATATTAGTGAATTAAAAACTGGTAAACTCTATGTTAATCCTCTTTGGATTTCTCTAAAAGATCCAGTCTGTAAATACACTATACACTATCTTGTTTTATTAAATGCTGAAAATCCACTTATTGAAATTACCACTTTTTCAAAACTAGAAATAATAACTAGAAAAATAAATTCTACAACTAAAATATCTAAACCTTCTCCTTCACAACCTGATTATCAAATATTATCTTTTTTATTAGATTATAAGAATATAAATTATGAGTATATTTCAATGGTTGCTAAATTTATTACAAATGAATCAAATGATAGTTTCAAAATGGACCAACCTAAAGAATTAAAAGATAAAAAATTAGAAATTTACTGGAACGAAGAAAATAAAAATACTGAATGTAATATAACAAGAATAAATAATTTTTTTTATGCAAACGCAAACTCTTACAAATTAAAGCTATCAAATGTTCTTATTGGAGAAGACATAATTTGTGAAAAAATAAAACCTGAACTCTTAGGTTTATATTTAGAATTTTTGCAGAGTATAAATAAATCTATGAACTGGAAAAAAACAATGAAAACAAGATTTTTACAGTTATGGTCTAACGAAAAGTATTTTACAAAACAAGAAGATGGAATAACTCGACCAACAGCTCTCGGATTAGAAAGACTGATGAAAGAAGGATTTGGTTCGATAAAATATTCTGCGACAGACTTTTCTTTACAAACAGGAATTGTTGTGAATCCTTACGAATTATGTCAAGAATATTCTAAAAAATGAAAACAAAGAATTAAAAAAGAATTAAATAAAAATCAAGTTTTATTAGCAACAGGCCATAAAGTGTTAAAGAATACTTTAAAAGATAAAACAATATCTGGATGTTTAATTAATAGGCAGGATGATTCTTCACCATACGTTGTTATAAGAATTGAATCTCCAACAATACCTATTGATGCAGGAGTTATTCCTTTTAAGATTTTAGTTTGAGTTTTTTTCATTTGTTTAAACACTTTGAAATATTTAGAATTATTTTCAGAAAATAACATTTTACAAGCAATATTTTTTTTAATTCTTTTACTATGCCAATGTTTCCACATAATATTATATTTAATATCTCTTGAAAGATTTATTCCCATGATCAAAATCTCATCTTTTGAAGAAATATTATTAAGTGTGTCAAAAATAACTGTTTTAATACCTTCATATCCTACATACAATTGAGAATCATATTTTATTGCCGTATTTTTCAAAGAAAAAAGAGAGGGTAATTGATCTTCTATTTTTTCTTTTTTTTCCTTCAATAATTCTTCTTTTTCATCTATATAATTAAGAATCTTATTAGGATGCGCTGCACTAAAATGCTTTATATTTTTTTTAATAATATAACTGACAAGACCTTTTTTTATTAATTTATTTAGAATTACATATATTTTTCCACCAGATATATCTGCTTTATCTAATATGTTTCCAGTTGTTGCTTGTCCAAGATTAAGTAATGCAAGATAAACTTTAATTTCTCCTTTAGTAAGACCTATATCTTCAAGTAATTGAACATCCATAATTGGATAATATTTATTCTAATTAATAAAGTTTTCTATTGCTCCCTACTAGGTGGGAGGGAACTATTATATATTCTATAAGCACTCCTAATAAGTAAACACAGGTGATAAACATGAAAAATTACTTATCAAAACTAAAAAATAAATTCGGAAAAAACAATACCCCTCCCAATAACAATGCATTTCAAAATTTTTTATATGTACTAATAGCAATGGTTGTTTCGGGAGGATCTCAGAAATTACAGGCTAATTCAATTGAATTAATTTATGGTCAAAAAGATCAAACCAAAAATTGGACATTGGATCAAAAAATTACTACAGATGTTGGTCCAGTAAATATTTTTCTAAGAAATAAAATAAAAGGAGAACAAGGTAAAGATGATGTAAATTATTTTGGAATAGTTGATTTAACATATCCTTTGAATCAGGGTATAGAAATTGTTGGAGAAGCTCAATTAATTCAGGGAGTAGGTATTGATTATAGAATAGGACTTAGTATATTCAAACAAGCTGGAGACTTTAGTATTTTTTCAGTAGGAACAGCATCTACAAAAACTCCTGGAAATATAGAACTTTTAACTGATTCAAACTATGAGATTCAGTTAACTAAAGACCAATATATAAATTTAGGTCTTGAAACAGTTACAAACATGACTTATGAAGATCTTAATTTTAGTACTGAAAAATTAAGCATAATGTTCAGTCCAAATGAGGGCACATTTTCTTTTGGTCCTAATGTAACTGTTTCGCAAAGCAATATTGCTCCAACTTATAATGTTGGTGCAAGTGCTAAATTAAAGTTCTAAAATAATAAAATGAACGCAAAAATAGATATGGAAGAAATTTATGCAATTCAAAGAGGCATGCAGAGTAATTTTACTAACACACCTCTTGAAGGAAAAATCGTAAAATATTTGGATAAAGAATTTATTGTTTTTCCAACAGTTTTTCATCCTTCTGAAGATAGTAAAGCTTTAGTACAACATTTAATAAGAACTAATAAATTTAAAGATAAAAAAGTATTGGATTTATGCACGGGTTCTGGAGTTATTGCGATTTATGCGGCAATTTATGGTGCAGAAAGTGTTGTTGCTTTAGATATTAATCCTGAAGCAATAAGAGCTACAAAAGAAAATGCACAAAGATATAATGTTTCAAAAATTATAGAAGCTAAAGTTTCTGATATGTATTCAAGTTTAGATCCTTCAGATAGATTTGACGTAATCACTATGAATCCACCGTTTACGCCTCATGAAGCAAGTAACTATGTTGAACAAACAATGTGGGATAATAATTTTCAAGTACATCATGATTTTTTTAAAAAATTAAATAATTATCTTGCATATAATGAGCATGCACATATTACACAATCAAGTTTTGGCGCAGTAAATGAAATGAAAGAAATGGCAGACCAAGCAGGTTTCAATTGTTTACTTGTAGGAAAAAACTATGTTGATGAACTCAGAACATTCTATGCTTTTCAATTAAGTAGAAAATAAAATAAATAAAATAAATAAAAAAATTAAAATAAATTAATAAAAGAAAAAAAACTAAAACCCAACACTAAAGTCGCCATCTTTGAAATCAATGTTTTTTATTTTGATTGTGGACTTGATTGTTTTTTCGAAAAGCAAAATTAGATCTTTTTCTTCAGCATTACAAGTTATTGTTGCATTAGATAATTCTTCGTTCAAAGACATTTTATTATCCGATTTATATTTTCTAACATTTGCAATAATTTTAACTGCTAATTCTCCTGCATTTTCTATTTTTTCATCCCTATTCTTATCAGAATATTCAGGCCACTTAGATATGTGTATGCTTTTTTCACCTTCAAAATTTTTGAAAAACATTTGATAAATTTCTTCTGTTATGAAAGGTGTGAATGGGGCAAAGAGTTTTAATATGTTCAATAATGTGTTGTATAAAGTGAACTTAAAACTTTCTAGTTCTTCTTGAGAATAAGCTTCTGAATTGAATACTTTATCTTTAACCATTTCAAGATAATAATCACAAAAAGTATTCCAAAAGAAATTATCTACAACCGCCTTTGCTTTTGAAAATTCATAATTATCAAACTCTTCTGTTGCAGATTTTATCACATCACGCAATTTGCTTATTAACCATTTATCTGTATTTGATAGTTTTTCAAAATGAATTTCTTTTGGAGTGTAATCCTGAAGATTCATAATGGCAAAACGAGATGCATTCCAAAGTTTTGTTATTGTTTTTTTACCTGTTACTATATCTTTTTCTGGAAAAGCAAGATCTTCACCAAGTTTACAAGACGCAGACATATATCTTAATGCATCAGCGCCATATTTGTCTATTATTATTTTAGGTTCAATAACATTGCCTTTTGATTTAGACATCTTTTTTCCTTTTGGATCGAGCATCCAACCATTAATAAAACAAACATCCCAAGGTTTCATATTAAAATGTAAATTACTTTTTACAACTGTGTTAAATAACCAAAAAGAAATTATATCATGCCCTTGAGGTCTTAAGCTCATAGGATTGTCTATAAGCTGTTGATAAACAGGTTTTCCTTTAAATAATTCTTTAACTATTGTTGGAGTTAAAGATGATGTTGACCAAGTATTTAGTATGTCTGTTTCAGGAATAAATTCTGTGCAACCACATTTAGGACATTTATCTACAGGTGCTTTATCTTCAATAGGATCAACAGGTAAATCTTCTTCTTTTGCAAGAATTATTTCATCACAATTTTTACAATACCAAACTGGAAAAGGTATTCCAAATGGAAGTTGACGAGAAATACACCAATCCCATGCAAGACCATTTACCCAATTATCAAATCTGTTTTTCATGTGACTAGGATGCCATTCAAGAGTGTTTCCCCATTTAAACATTTCATCTTTTAAGTCAAGGTATTTGATAAACCATTGTTTTGAATGAACAAACTCTATTGGTGTTCCACATCGTTCATGTACATTAACCGCATGTTTAATTGGTTTTTGAGATTTCAAAAGATCTTGAGATTTCATGTCTTCAATAATTTGTTTTCTTGCTTCTTCTATTTTTAGACCTTGATATTTTTCTGCAAGAGCAGTCATTTTTCCATCCCTGCCGATTGCTTCTTTTATGGGGAGCTTGTGTATTTTTTGCCATTCCATATCTGTTTGATCTCCAAAAGTACAACACATAACTATTCCTGTTCCTTTTTCAGGATCTGCTCTTTCGTCTTCCATAATTGGAACTTCAATGTCAAACAAAGGAACTTTTGCTTTTTTACCTTTCAAATGTTGATACCGTTTATCTGTTGGATGATAGAATACTGCAACGCATGCAGGTAATAATTCAGGTCTTGTAGTTGCAATAATTAATTCTTTTCCATCAACTTTGAAAACAATATCATTAAAAAAAGAATCTATGTCTTTGTCCTCACATTCTACTTGAGATATTGCAGTTCTACACTTTGGACAATACATTGCAGGTGCTTCTGTTCTATATTCTCTTCCTTGATTATACAAATCAATAAATGATTTTTGAGATATTTTCTGACAATGAGGATCAATAGTTGAATAATTAACATCAAAATCACAACTTATTCCTAATCGTTTCCAATCTTGAATATACTTTGGTTTAAGTTCATCATTCAATGTTTTTAAACACAATTCTCTGAATTCTTTTTTACCAATGTTTCCTGCTCTTAATTTTTTTAATTTTTCAATTAACAACTTAGTTGGAAGACCATTATCGTCAGTTCCAAATGGTTGAAGAACATTATAACCCTTCATTCTTTTGTATCTTGCAATAAAATCTTGCTGAGAATTTCCAAAAGCATGACCTAGATGCATTTTTCCACTAACAGTTGGGGGAGGTGTATCAATAGAATATATATTTTCAGGATTTTCAGCATCAAAAGAATAAATATTATTTTCTTCCCAAAATTTCTGCCATTTTATTTCTGATTCTGCAGGATTATATTTTTTAGGAAGCTCTTTTTCATTTGTGAGGTTCTGTTTTTCAAGGGTATTTTCCCTATTAGTTTTATTTTCCATTTTTATCAACTTTGATGATTATTTAATATATTTATTTATAGACTTTAAATTTTTTCTTGTTATAGAATTTATTTAATCGTTTTAGTATCTAATCAAGAAAGCCTATGAATGTGCTTACTGCACCACTAAAATGACATTTACTCTCATAATCATATAGGATGGTTAAATTATTTAAAAATGTTTTTTATTTTTCTAATAAAGAAAGCTCTGATTTCGAAATTGAGTTAGTGATAAAAGATCTTACAGAATTGTTAAAAATTATGAACGATATAAAAAAAAGATTCAAAGATGTACTTAGAAACGCAAGTTACTTTAGTTATTCAACTTATTTCTTACTAAATTATGTACCTGATTAAATGTGGGTAAAGAAATAAAATTTATTAATAAAAGAAATCATAAAAAAATAGACATTATTAATGTGTTGAAGATTTTTACAGACGCTCATCGCTTATTTTATAAATCTCCGCAATACCACATATTTAAAAAGTAATGTGCATTCTTCTCTAAAATGTTAGAACAAATGTTGGGACAATTAGGGAATTTAAATATAAATAACTCAGAAATGAATAACTCACAAGATTTTATTCATATTTATAGAAAAAATCATTTAGATTCTTCATATTATATAATAGAATTTGGTGTGCCTGAAAATAAATCCCAAGCAGATTTGCTTAGAATATTTGAATATAGATTTGAAGCAAGAGATCAAAGATACACTCGTGAAATTGATGATAGATTTGAATATTATCCAACTAAAACAAAACTAACTTGCACTGTGGTAGAATTAGCAGAAACATTTTTTGCTAAATACACTTCAGAAGAATTTGCAGAATTATTAAGACCTCATTTAAAAGAATCTGATTCAGAATACAGAATTCTTGACACTATAAAAATTCTCGATAAATATTTTCAATATGGATTCATATTCGAAGAATCAAGAACTCGTGATAAAACAAAATTTTGGAGGATTTATTCTCCTGAATTAACAAATGAAGAACTGGAAAAACTTATTCCTAAAAAATATTGGAGTAAATCAATATATCATAAAATAAATGGAGAAAGTCATTTTTCTCCATTATTGAAAAAAGGTAGAAATATTGATTACAAAAAAGCATTCACGAATAGATATTCAGGAGTTCCTAAAAAAGATGAATTCAAAATTATTAAAGCTAAATCAAATAAGGGTAAAATAGATTCATTTGATGAATTAAGATTTAGATATTTAAGAAGATGGCATCACCCATTTATGTTACTATATCCTGATCAAAATAGGTGGACTGGTAAAGATGAATTGCTTCCTAATCCAAATTTATTTGAAGAAGCAGAACCTATCAAAGAAAGAATGGGTACCCTAGAATATAATTATCCAAGATTAAGAAGTCCAGAACTAAAACAAGACTTAGAAGAAATGAAAAACTCTGATCCAACTATAAAAGAAGTTCGAGAGTTAACTGACACACTTAGAGATTTCGGATTAGCTATGAGTATAATGGCAAAAGCATTGGATCAATAGTTTATCAAAAATCAATCTACTCAAAAAATCTAAATCAATGCAAAAATCGTTTAATTCTATAAATTAGAAAAGGCCAGAATTGGATAAAAGAATGTATGAAGAAAAAACAATGTTTTGAATTAATATATTTACCTGACATTCCTGCAACTATTGGATCAAAAAAACACCAAAAAGATAAAATCTTTATATTTTTCAATTTTAAAGATTGTAGTTTTTTAAGTAATTCTGTATTGGGTTTTAAATCCATTAAACCTTTAAATTTCTTTGGGAACAAGTAAGACAAAAATGAACCCTTAAATGGAGAATATATGCTAACAAATTTATCGCATTTTGAAGAATCAAGCTTTTTTAAGTAATATTCAGCAACTATTCCTCCAGCACTTAAACCAATAATAATTATTTTTTCATTTTTTCTAAGTTTTAATAGATCTATAAAATATTTAAGCTTACGTGATAGGACTTCAATAGATTCTAATAATCTTGTATCGTATTGAAAAATTATTAATTCATAATCTGAAAGAATTTTCTTGAACAATAAATGATCAAATTTTGTTCCGAAAAAACCACCTATGAAAATTATTTTTTTATTCATCTTTAATTTTTTAATAATATTTTTTATAAAACTTATTAAAAAATATGAGTATCACGTAATTAGTTACTACATATTCCTGTTGCGACAGTACAAATATATCCAAGTGAATAGCAATCCAAATCATTTCTACAATCGCAAGCAACATCCGTTCCAGTCCATCTAGGTATATTATCATAGAATAGTGGATCTCCCGTTGTGATTTGACAATTAGTTTGTTGACAAGTAGAATCACATATGTTTAATTCATGAACATAACCTATTGAGTGTTCATCACAAAAACTACTCGCACCACATCCTTCTTCGCACACTCCAGGATTAAGATTTCCTAAACCTTGTTCATGCGAAATGTCATTACAATCAACACAATCTTCTCCGCCCGGTGTTGAATCACAAGAATAATAAATACTGCATTGATCATTACTATTACATTCACCATAACATCCAAAATCACTCGAGCCAGGATCAAAAGTTGTATTAAAAGAATAAGGTAAACAACCTATTACTCCACAACTCATTAAACAACCTTTTTCATATCTATTTGCAGGAACTGGGCCCGGAAGTTCTGTAAAACTATATCCTGGATCTTCTGTATCACATCTAGAATCCCCATTACAATTAGAACTACAATAGCAATCAGTATCTGTAGTTTGTTGACAATTACCTGTATCAATATTTTCAGTATTTCCTCCGCAGAATGCTCGCGTACAATAAATTGCATTTCCTGGAGCAGTACCTACAGCAAAGACATTTGTTGCTAGACCATTCTTTCCTTTCATAACGTTTATATCTGTACTGTTGTAACATGCCTGGTTTCTACAAGGATAATAATGAGTTGGTAAGGGGTTATTGAATTCTTTAAATGTATCTCCAGGGTCATATATTTTACATCCAGAAGGAACAGTTAGATCTGTAGAATCAAAATAAGCTGGGGGAGGACCAATACATTTAGCTATTTGATTTGCAGGCATATTATCATAACACTGAAAAGAATTATCATAGTCTGCATCCGCATTTCCTTGACAAATATTTCCTCTTGTTCCGTCACAATTTCTTTTGAATGTTCTTAAAAATATATCATTTTCATAAATCACATCAGTTGTAAAGCTTGCAAAATCATTTGTGAAAACTCCTCCACCTTCTGAATCATTAATAAATCCAGTATACCATTCGTCTGTGTTTTGAAAAAAATATTTATAAGAAGAATATTCTGAAATATTAAAACATTCATTTGAACTATCTTCTATTTCACCCCAAGTTCCAGATGTATTAGAACAACAAACATGTTCTGCTTGAAAATTATTTATAGTAGAATAAAAATGAGTAGAATACGGAAATGGAATTGGATAATTAGTACTTCTATGAGGAAGACATTGGTAAATATCGACAAATATTTCATCAATAGAATTTATACCCTGACCATATTGAATATTTCCTCCTCCAATATCAAGACCTGTTTCTAATCTTATCATCACATTTTCTCTAGAAGTTTCACCAGAATTAAAACTTTCATTTTTAAAAAATTCAGCTATAATTGTAAATATGTTAAAAGGTGTATTCGGAAGAATTGTTATTGCATTAGTTGTTCCAGTTGTTGTGTAAGGATCAAAGTTTTCATGCCACAAAAACCAAGTATCTGAAGAAGGATTAAATGGATCATTTATAATGACATAGGAGTTTGATGCATCTAAAATATAAACATCTTCAACTGATGCATTTCCATCACCAATATCATCATACTCATTAGACCCATTTGCAATGGCAGAAGGAAAATCTCTAACCAAAATATTTATGTCTTGCCAATCTTCTAAACCATTGGAATCCCAAGTTGTTAATTTAACTGTGTGTAATCCTAAATCTGAAAGATTAGTTTCGTAAGTCGCATTTCTTGATGTTAAGAAAAAACTTGGTGATGTTTGCCAATAATTATGAGGGTCAGATATTTGAGGTCCTTGACAATCTAAAGCATTTCCACTTGGAGGTGGCCAACAATTAATATCAAATACAGTATAATTATCTGCTCTCCAACCTTCATATTTATATCCTAAAACATCTGAATCAGGATCATAACCCTGGGGATCAAGAACAATTGTCTTATTATTAAATACAACCATATTGATTTCATCCGATAAATGTCTATTTATATAATCAAGAGCAGGTCTTCTGTTTTCTATTAAAAAATTAAATAGTGATGGTTTACCTTTCAGTATTGATGCATTATCTTTAATGACAACTAAATCAATACCATTCTGAACATTTTCTATTTTATTTACACTTATTTGGTTATCAAAACATCTTGTTCCATCTCTGAGTGTGCATGGAATTTGCGAGGATCTAGATATGTTTTTATAGTCCTGAACATCAAAAAATATATCAAATGATTCATATTTAAGTATTGAATATATTAATTCATAAATTTTAGTCATTCTCACATTTTTAAAATCTTGAAACTTTAAAATTTCAGATACTGGCTCGCCTTTTGGCCAAGTTAATATAACTGGATAATCAATTTCAACACCGATTGAATCTATTGAAAAACTCACTTTGGCTGTGACATTTCCTGTTGATATATTATAACTTCTTTGAGTTTTTAATCTTGAAATATTTACACACTCAGCCACTTTATCTTCAATATAGTATTCTAATTGACTTTGAATTGTAGTCAAATTAAAATTGTTATATATGTTATAATTTGAATGGTGATAACATTCACTAAACTGATTGCATAATTTAGGATAACTTATTTCACCATATAATCCTTCAGATCTATCTGGCTCTGGCCACCTTCTGAATCCGTTTATCCTTTGAATAAAACTATCTGGAAGTATAATATAAGGTTCTGCTTCTTGAGGATATGCGGGAGCATTTTGAAAAGAACTAGATAAATAAGGTGGATATTGTCCTGAAGTATTAGTAATCTTGAGTCCTAAACTTATATTAACAAATTTAGACTTATTTCCTTCAGAATAAGGATTTTCTGAACTTAAAGTTATATTACTAATGTTTAAATTTACATAATTTTCCCCTAAAACATAATTTACTGTAGACATTGCTCCGCCTTGATAATCATAAATAATGCCTCCTTGTAGTGTTATTTTTTCAATTGCATCCGCACTAACTTGATCAAGGCAAGCGCTTATATAATGTTCAACACTCGATGTTTCTATAAATGTGTGGAGTGCTTTTTTAGATTCTGCCTTTATTTTTAAGCTAGCAGTATCTGCAACAAGAAATATCATTAATCCAAAGACTATAATTATGACGATGCCCATAACAAAAAATATAGTCATTTGGGCAGTATTATCTACTTTATTCCCCTTTTTTTTAATAGCCATACCAATAGCCATAACTGCAATTATTACCTAAGTATATATAAAATTTTTTAAATTATACTAGTTATTTAGGTTTTATGTTTACAAAATTTAAGGTTAAAACTGGAAAAACAAAAATTAAGCATAGTATTTTTCATAAGCCAGCTCATAGTTTACAAAAAAACACTAATTCACTTAATAAAAAAGAGAATAATTCTAAAAATCATGTTTTTATATTAATAATTGTATTATTATTCATCTTTTTACTAAAACTCTGGCTTTCATTTAGTTTAAATAGTCTAAATATTGATTCTTATTATGCATTATATCAATCTAATCAGATTCGCAAAAACGGAATCATTGATTTTCAAATTCATTATCTTGATAATTCCGCATTACCTTTAACTGAATATATTTTAACGGCAGGATCTTTGTTTGCTGACTTAGAAATTATTGCTAAAATACTCAGTGCATTATTTGTAACTCTTCTAAGCTTTTTAGTTTATTTAATAGCAAAAGAATTAACACAAAATAAATCCATAGGATTACAGGTGTTAATATTTTCTGGATTCATACCCATATTATTTTCAGAACTAATAAATAATTATACCAAGGAAATATTTATTTTACTTTGCTATTTAATCGCAACACTTTATTTTGTTAAATCAATTTCAGACATAAAATATTCTAGACATTTCATAATATCTTTGATAATTCTTATTTTGGTAAGTCCATTATCAATGTTATTTATCTTAAACTTTATAATTTACTTTTTAATGCTTAGCACTGAAAAAATCAAAATCAGAATGAGTGAATTAGAAACATTTGTGTTTTCTCTAATTTTGGGTGGGTGGATATACATAATATTATACAAAGATGCACTCGTTGCAAGAGGTATTCTTAAATTTCTACATCCCTTAATAGAAAATACCGCTGCAATTGGAAGCATAGTTTCTATCGCTGCTTTGATAGGAATAATACCTTTTTTGCTTGGCGTAATAGGTATGTATTATGTATTAGAACAAAAATCAAGCAGAGCAAATATGTTTATAATAAGTATAATTCTTTCAATAGTTCTTTCAATGTTTGTTGGAATAGTAACTCTATCATTTGGAATAATTTTACTTGGAATATACATAGTAATAATGTCAACAGTAACCTTAAATAAATTATTCAATAGTTATTCTCTTAGTAAAATTAAAAAAACATATAAATTTCTTATAGTTATTGGGATAATTCTTTTTCTAATTACATCTGTAGTTCCTAGTATCACAGGAAGTTTAGCATCAGTAAAAAAGTCTTTATCAAACCAAGATAAATTAGCACTTCAATGGTTAGGAAAAACTACTAACGGAGAACCTTTAATAATGAGTAAAAATGAAGAAGCATATGCTATTTCTTTTTTTACAGAAAAACATAGTATATTATCTAGTCCCAGATTTTCAAATGATGTTGATAAGGGCTTAATAGAGTTAAATGATTTTTTTGAAATATCTTTAAATGTTGAGGCCATTCGTGTTCTTTCAATCTATGACATTGATTATGTTTTCATATCGCAAAACTTAGCAGATTCTTTAACTGAAGAAAATATGTTAAAATTTCAAGATCCTTGTTTTGAAAGAGTTTATGGAAAGAACGATATTCAAATATTTAAAAGACTTTGTTCATTAAAAAATGAAGAAAAATATAATAAAGAATTATTCGAGGATAATGATGACAACTAAACATTCTTTAACTACCCTGGAAAAAATTGTAAACAATAAATTGGTAATATTCATATTTTTGTTTATTATTTTGTTTGGAACTTTTAATTTTATTCGTTTCTCTACAAATAATGCTTTTCCTGATGACCTTAGTTATGTTTTCTTGAATAATCTTAATGATTATAAAACATTTCAAGTTGAAGGTGTAAATGTTTTTTATGAAATAATTCTCGAATTAAGTTTTATTATTAATGAAAATTTGGCGGCAATAATTATTATGATGCTAGTTTGGATAATAAATATTATAATCTTTAATGATATTTGTGATAGGTTAATTAAAGACAAAACTGAACAAGTGATAATAAACATTTTATTATTATTTTCCAGTATTCTAATTGCTTCCTCAATGATATTTTCCTATTTTCCTATTATCATTACAATATTGCTTTGGATTATTAGAAGTTCAATAAAAACTCCAAAATTAACATTTATTCCACTTATTGCAGCTTTACTAATAAATTTTCAACTATTTATTGCGAGTTTTATTACTGCAATAATAATTTATTTATTAATGCATTTTTTTAAACATAGTAATTTGATAGAAATTATTAAACTAAGTGATTATATTAAACTTAATATTTTTATTCCTTTATTTGCTTTTTTAGCTTCTTATTTTTTGAAAATATCTTCTTCTGAACTCATAGTTTTCAGTGGATTTAAATCAATAACTCCTGCTTTAAGTTATGTTGTTGATTTTTCATTAGTTTACATTGCATTAGCAATTATTTCTTTGTTCCTTGTTTTAAAAAATAAGAAAATTACATTAATAACTATTTTACTTTTTTTCATTGCAATATTTAATGTTTATGCAAGAATTTTATTTTCATTTTTGTGCATTTTTTTAGCTTCAAAAGGGTTTGTTCATTTAATTAAAAGAAATTGGTTTGTTAAAGAACTTAAAAAACCCACAATAATGCTTGTTGTTCTCTTGATAATGTTTTATGTAATAACACAATCAGAAGAACTTGTTAATTCAGAACCAACACAACAAACAATGTCTGACATTAAAAACATAAATACTTTTATTTCTCAAGATATGACTTCTCAAAAAATATTAATGGATAATGAAGACATAAAGTTTTTCAAATATTTTGCTAATTTAAGTATTTATTACTCTGCTGATACTGAAATAGTAAATTTTACTCTTGAGAATAGTAATTATAAAAAAATGAATGAGTTTTTTACAACTCAAAACATTTCACACATTTACATATCTGATAGGGTATTGAATAAAAGATGGACTCGTTCTGATAAAGGAATTCTGCTTTTATTAACTCAAAGTGATAGTTTTATTCAGCACAATATAACAACAAATTCTATCTTTTACACTTACAAAAGAAATCAGACCTTAACTTCTAATTAAGAACAGAGTTGCTGAGAATTAAGTACTGCGTTGCGAACATAGTTCTATAATTCATTTAATTTTACTTGGAAATCTTTCATTAAAGAGGAATGTGTCCTGTAATTTGTTGTACATTATACACTCTACAAATAAAAACATATTTAAATAGTAATATCAAAAATATACATATCATTTAAATCATATGTATTTTGAGGGGGAGAGAAGTATGAACAATAAAACACTTTTTAACATTCTAGTATCACTCATTTTTTTATTAATATTCACATCTAATATTGTTGCAGACCCTCCGAACTATGCAAATACTCTTGAAGAGCTTTTAATTGGTGAGGATGTTTTTTGTAATACAACTTTACAAAATAGTAATCCTGATGATTGTCATTTAGTAATTACTTGTGATGGAACAACTTTTGATAGTTTTGTACTATACACTAATTACTACTTTAATTATCTTATAACAGAACTTACATCTACAACTCATTTTATACAAGATTGTCCTGGTGTTTTTGAATATGAGTATAATACTCCCGAATATCCTACAGGTTGCAATCCAGTTGGTTTAACTTGTGCATATGGTAATTGTATATATGAAGATGGTGAAACTTCAAACATACCCTCTGAATTTACTGATCATTGTTTTTGCGATGATGATGCACAAGCCGATTCAACCCATCCTTATTGTTGCGTTGTTGATGAATTGGGTATAGTATATGATGTTGAAACAGATTGTGGTTCAGGCATAGCTTATGATACTTATTCAATGAGTGGTTCTATTATTCCTAATCCTAGTTCTCCAATACTTTTGAATACTTCTTATTATACTAGTTTTGTTATTAGTACGAATGGACAACAAACTAATCCTGATTCCTTAGGAGCTTTTACTATTCAGAATCTTATTTCAGGAATTTATACATTATCTGCAGAATTAACTTATCCTTCAGGAACTTCTAATGTTTATTGTTTGGGTCAAGTTATTAGAACAATTTCTAATGCACCTATTATTAATGCAGACATATCTGTTACTTGTAGTCTTTTACCTGGTGGTGAACCAAGTGCATGTGATAATGGTTGTTATGATGAGGGTTGGCAAAACTCAGGAACTTTAGATTATTGTAATGCTGAAATCTTAACAACTTTTGCTCTCATCGATGATTATTGTGTGGCTTGTCCAACATCTCAATTATGTGATGGTCAATGCACTCCAAATGATTGTGATGAAACATATCATAGATTCTGTGATGCTAATTCTATATGGCACGATTATTTTGATGAGCACACCCTTTATTGTGACGAATGTTTTGGAGATGAAATATGTGATGAAATGCCTTGTGAAGCGCCTTATAATTGTGATGGTGAAATTAATGGTTATTGTCTAACAGTTTTCGATGATCCTGATGTAGGTTCAGGTTTGTGTACTTATACACTTACTTCTGGTGATTTTTTAACAGATTATCTTTCGATTAGTAGTAATCCACTTCTAGAGCACGCTTGGTGTGATAGGGAGCATAGTGATTGGGTTTATGCAGACAGCATTGTTCCTGTCGATTTAGAAACATATTGTGCTCATTGTTCTGGAGATTTAGAATATTGTACAGAGCCTGTTTGTGGTGATGGGCAAGTTACTGGTTTAGAAACTTGTGATTTAGGATATCCTTGGGGAAATTCTGAACTTTTTGTTCCTTGTTCAGGGGCTTTTGTTTGTGGTCAACCTCAGGGATCATTTTCTTGTCAATGTATTATTGATAGTTGTGGTACTGGAGGATACCAACCAGGATTAGAAGACTGTGAAGAAGATACAGATTGTATTAATCCCGCATTTATCTGTAATGATCAATGTGAATGTGTAATGAGTACTAGTTGTGATTTTGAAGATTTTTCAACTTTAGCAAATGTTACTTATAATGAAGTTATGTGTACAGATGACTTAATAATAGTAGTAACCTTACTTCCAGCATGCTCTGATTTAATTGATGAAATTATAATGTTTGAAATCATTACAGGCGTTCCTTATGTGCTAGATACTCAAGAAATTACTAATCCAAACATTCTTACTTACGAATTTACTGATACACTTCCTGCTGAAACAGAAAAACAATATCAAATAGAATTAATTAGCCATTCTGAGTTTGTAGATATTACTGCGTCTTTAACTTCCGAACCTATTGATGCGGGCGATCCTGCTTGTGTGAATTGGAATCCTATTGAGGGAGATTGTCAGGACTTTAGATGTAATGATACTGGCACTTCTAGATTATGGTGTGGGTTTGAAAATGAATTAAGTGAAGAAGGTTGCACTGGTAATTGTATCTATAATCTTGATAGTATTGCAGTTTGTGATAATGATGCATATTCTTTAGATGCATGTCAAAGTTGTATGGGTATGGCTGGTTTATTTTACAATCCTAACACGGTTTTTTCTGGAACTAATGACTTTTGTTACTCTTTTTTCCCTCCATTCGGTGCAAATATTGAATGTTTTTTAGATTCTTGGTTTACTATTGTTGATCAGGCAAGATCTTGCGCTGAAGTAACAAGTTGTTATGATTATAACTCAAAAGATAATTGTGTTGGTAATGATAATTATGTTGCAGATCCTTGTGGTATTTCTAATGCAGATGGTTGTGAATGGGTTAATTATAATGTTCAAACATCAAGAGGTATTTGTAGGCCAAGCAATCCTGCTTTATATGATTGTTCATCAGCAATGAATAAAAACACAAATTCATTATTTCTTTATAATCAACGTGGCGACACCACCACTAATAATGTTTTATTGTCAAAAAGAGTTTGTGAACTTTATGGTGATTGTTTTTATACAGATATAGACAATCCTGTGCCATCTAGTGGCTTACAAGAGGGTTATAATTGTGTAAATTATGATGGATTAAAATGTTCTTATTTTACAACGCAGAATGCTTGTGAAAATAATTCTGTTTTTGCAATAACTCATTCAACATTTTCTCCAATTTCTTTTGCAAGCAATCTTATTAGTTCAGATCATGCTAAATGTAGTTGGACTAATAATAAATGTATTAGAGATGCAAATGATAATAATATTGATGATCATTTGCCTAATGAGGGGTTTGATTCTAATTATCCATTAATTCCTAAATCTGAATATAATTTTATTATGTCGCCATATGCTTTAAATGAAATACAAAGAGACTTTTATGCACCCGTAACCACAATAAGTTCATTACCTGAAGGTAATTTATTTGGTAAAGATGTTGTCATAAATTTTTTAAGAGAAGATAATCTTCATCCTCCTGAAAATATTCATACTTATGCTTGTCTTTATGAAGGAGAATTTGATTCTACAGGTCAAAATCTAATTCCTGATGAATGTAATCCTGCAAGTGAAGGAAATGATTGGGACTATCTTGAAGATGGAAATTTTGAACACTTATTTGAACCCCGATCACTTTCTACTATTTTAGTTTATACTTTATATTATTTCTCAGCAGATGAATCTAATAATTTTGAAACAATAAAAAGTGAAGTACTTCATATTAATCCAACTCTTCCTTTAATCAATGTTAGTTATTCTTATGAATCATATCCTATAAATAATCAATACTTTAACGATTTAGCTGTAACTATATTAGTAACATCTGAGTTTCCAGCGCTTTGTCAAATACAACTTTATTCTGGGCTTGGTGAAGAAATTTATCCTGGAGAAGGAATCAATGAACCAATATCATTTATAATTAATTCAGGGGATACAATAGATTTTCCATATTACGAATTATCTGATGGTATTTATAATTTTCAAGTTCAATGCACTGATACTTTTTTAGGAAATTCTAATTCTGCATCAAAAGAAATGAGAATACAGGGAGATACAAGAATAAATTCTTCACCCTTTTATGAAGTTCTTAAACAAGAATATGTTAACTTTACTGTTCAAACAGCAAATCCTGCTGAATGCTATTATTTAATTAATAATATAAAACACAATTCTGACTTCGAAACTGTTTATGATCGAGATTCCCAATCTTATAGTGTTATGAAATCTTATTTTGAATCTTCACAAGACTTATCTGATGAAAACTTTGTTGTTAAACAGTTTGATTCTTCAGAAGAACCTGAAGAAGATGGTTTATATTATCATTATGCTAACGATGTAAACTTTTCAAATCCAAGAAATGTTTCAGGAGTTTATGTTTACAATGTTGCATGTAATATAACTATTTACGATCCAGAATTAGAACAAAATGTTTCTGAAATTGTAGAAGGAAATCCAATGCACAGGATAGTTTTTTCTCAGGATTATACTGCTCCACAAACAGCAATTAAAATGAAAGATTGGAATGATGATTCTTTTGAAGTTTATAATCTTAATTCTGTTTGGAGTCTCGGGCCAAATGTTAGTTTTGCATGTAAAGATTTAAATTATTTTGATGATTATTTACCTCTTTGGTTAGAATATGATTCTGATCCAAGAAGAAATTATTTTGTAGAATCAAATGTGAATCTTTCAGCAGGTTGTCTAGAACAAAGTAGTTTGAATTTTTGTAGAGTCGGCATGGGTGAAAGTCCTTGCGATCTTCAGCCAATATCGGTTCAACCATATACTTTTCTTTTCGAAGATTATGATTGCGAAATTGTAGGATACATTACGGGTATTTGCGAAGTGGTTGGTGTTGGAGGTAATACTGGAGGTCATTATAAGAGAGTTTGTTACAATACTATTGATGCACTTGGAAATCAAAGACCAACTTTTTGTGGTGATGTTAAAGTAGACAATGTCGCTCCAGCGTATAATAGGATAAGTAATAACGATTTTATAGTTTATATGCAACCAATGAGTGAACCACTTACAACAATCGGTCTGGGCTATTATCAGATAGAAATAATTGTTGACGAAGTTCCTGCAGATTATGATATAAGTCTTTCTATTGCATCAGAAATACTGATTGATCTTGATGAATTTTTTGATGAAGATTCAATGACTCTTTCAGCAACATTTATTCCTCATCATTATTTTCCCGAATTATATAATATTAGTGAAAACTTAACATTTAAAATTTATTTAGAAGATGCGCATGGTGTTAGTGATACTTATTATAAATATAATTACCTTATTAATACAACTTCTCCGCCAGTACCTCTATTTGAGCCGTTACTTAATGAATTTCATAAACTCAATTATCAAATATTAGATATTTTAGGAAATATTTATCCCTTGTTTTATGTTCCAGAGTATTTACTTGATGCAAATGCATATTCATTAGCAAATTTTGATTTAAATGAAACTTTCTTCACTTATCTTGATGATTTAATAATTACAGGGTTTAGTAGTGCAGATAGTTTTGAACTTGTTCTTAATGACTTAGTAGATGAAAACGCTTTGAATATTCATACTATTGATACTTTTATTGCTAATGAGCACGAGTTTATTGACGAGACTGTGCCATTATTAACTGTTCCAATTGTTAATTCTATTGATTACAATAGACAAGGAGATATAGAAATATATCTTCCTCACAATGATAATTTAGAAGATATGGTTGGTGCAAGATTAGGTTTACCTATTGATGAAAATAATTATGATTTTGGTTTAGCACACGCAGAACAAAAGCAAACTGCATATGGTTCATATTCAAAATTCTATACAGTGCTTAGTATTGCTGAGGATCATATTACTTTAAATGGCGTAGAAGATTTTCATGTTACAAAATACACTCTTGATGTGTCATTAGAAGAAGATTTGGAATTAGATAAGAATGTTAGTATATATTCCTCGTCTAGTTTAATAGAATCTTATCCAAGTAATTACGTGGCTCTTCAGATGCGGGATGTTGAATATAAACAAACTTGTGATCCTAATTCTGGCGGTAATTTCTATGATCTTTCTATTCGTTCAAAATTTGGAAATGCTGCAACAACAATTGATTCAGAAAAAGTTTTTGTCGATACTGAAAGTCCAAGAGTTGCATACATAACTTTACCACAAGGAACTTATTCAGAATTAACTCCTGAAATTGGATTTAGCATTATTGAAGGGTCTTGCGGTTCAGGAATAAATATTGATGATTCAAATCTTAATATTATTATAACTGAAACGGGTGAATTATATCGACAAATTTCATTATCAGAAATTTTAGTTGATATTTCAGAACCATTCAGTGGAATTGATGTTGCTTATAGCTTTTTATATCAGACTCCTGACACTGAACCTTTTGAAAATAATGATTATACAATAGTTGTTGATGCATATGATTATGCAATGAATCCTGTAAGAGCTAATACTTGGTCGTTAAACATTAATGATAATGCACCTTCAACACCAATTGTTGAAGTTACAAATGCAGATCCAAATTACGGATTTTGGAATAACATATTCTTTGTGGCTGAATCACCAATTATTCAATTAACATTTGCAGAGGGCGAATTAGTTGATTTGATAAGTGTCAAATTATTAACTGAAACTTCTGGTTTTAATTTAGATTGTCGTCAAGTATTTGATGGGAGTTTTATTTGCACTGTTGACAATCCTGCTTTAATTGAAAATAAAATTTCAATTATTGAAATATCTGCACAATTACTTGACACTGGCGGTTATCCACTTCGTGTTTCAATAGCTCATTGGTATGATAAACAAGTATCTTTTGACACGGGCGTTCCGAATTTCGAAGTTGATAATTTACCTGGTGCAATTCAACCAACTGAAGAATTTTCTTGGACAAATTTTTTGATTCTTCTAACGAATCCCGAATTAGATTTATTAGTTAATATATCTGAAGTTCTTGGTGAAGGTTCTCCTTGTTCAAATTATTTGTTATCTAATTTAAGCAGAAGTACAGATAATTTAACTTATTCTGCAATGTTAAATGCATCTTACTTTGGATGGGCGAGTTATAATAATTACGAATTTCAAATAAGTGTTTTTGATAGGGCAATGAATCAAGTTTCTTCAGAATATAATATCTGGGTTGACGATATTCCTCCTGAAATAAACATTACTGAATTTAAATCAAACGGAATATATATTTCGCCAGAAGAATTAAATATAACAACAAGCGATTTAAATATATCCATAGGTGGTGTTGTAAATGATTCTGCCATGAAACATATTTGTTTAAATGTTTCCAGCGATGCAACATCATATCCTGAAATAACATGTCAATATCCCTGTCTTGAAGGTCAGACATCAGATTGTATAACTGAAGATAATTTATTTACTTTTAATTTTACAATGTCCTTTGACTCTTATGTGAATCAAGGTGGACTTGTTTGGAATTATATAAATTTAGTTGCAACAGATGATGCATTAAATAAAGAGCAGGCAAATTTAACTGCTTTGCTTGACTTAGAACCACCAACTGTTATAGGTGTATTTGTAGATATAGAGTGATAACTTTAAAAAATAAAAAAAGAGGTGTAGGGCTTTCAGTTAAGAGCTTAAATTTTTTTATTTCTTTCTTATTATTAGTTATGACTATATCATTACTTACTTTACCCGTAAACGCAGATGATATTATTAAGTATTCAAATAATGCTTATCCTGAATTAACAATAAGTTTTTCAGAACCTATTTTACTAAGTAATGTAACTGCAAATGTTCGTTGTGCAAATGAAGATGGAAATTGTTTTCAACTATATGACACTCTTGATTCATTTGCAACAGTTTCAAATGATGGAATATCTGTTCAATATGGTCCAAATTCAGACAGTTCTGTAATAGTATATTCATTAAATAGACCTTTGTTAAGTGATACATATTTATTTGAAACAACGGTTTCAGACTTACTTGGAAATGAATTAATTGATTATGAAATTACTTTAATTGTAGATTCTGAATCAGAAAGTATTGAGCTTATTGAACCAATTCAGGGTTGGGCAAATTCAACTTCATTTGATATTGTTGTTGAAACTCAATTACCCGGTTCTTGTTGGGCTAATCAAGAAGATTTTAAATTTTCACCAAATTTAGATAACACACATCTTTTTACTGATTCAACTTCAGGAATGCGACACACAATATCTAATATCGCTATTTGGGGAGATGATGCAATGGTTCGACATTCGCCATATGATCTTTATGTTGTTTGTAATTCTTCTAATGCGGCAAACTCAAATAAAATTTATCTAGGTCATTTTATATTGGCGTGGGATGATACTCCGCCTAATTTAAATTATCATCCTGAATTTCAATATACTGTTCTTGATATTACAGAACCCTATGTGGATATGATTATTGAATCAGATTATATAACTGGAGATCCTCCCGATGAAATTGCTTGTAGATTAAAAAATTTAACAGAAGACGGAATTTCAATACAAAATTCACCCTATGAATTTTTTCCTAATATTAATTATTCTGACTTATGGAATTACACAAAAACAAATACGAAGCGTTTAGATTTTTCATATATTCTTGACGGTGGAACGCCTAATGGTGGAGTGCATGAGCCCCATGAGTATAGATTTGAGGTTTCTTGTAGAAATACTGCTAGACTCAAACCAACACCTTTTGAAAGAATATATGATATCACTGTGCAATTTGCTGATACATTTAGAATTGAAAAATTACTCCCTCATGATTATGTTAATGCAAATCCGGTTTTTATAGAAGTAAAAACTTCTGTTGTAACAGACGCTTGTAATATATCTGCTGAAGGTGCATCCTTAGATGAAATAGAACAAATGGTTCAAATTGTTGATGAAAAAACATATGCTATATCTTTAAGTGGCTTAGAAGAGGGAACTCATTCTTACGAAGTAACTTGTTACTCTCACATATATACTAGCTCAGGATTGTTAAGCTTTGATTTTGTTGTTGATAGAACATCACCTTCACTCTTAGATATAAATTCTCTTGTCAAAACTTGCTCGCTTAATTCTTTTGAATTTGAATTATATGCAGAAGACAATGTCGGTCTTAATTATTTTAAATATAATTTTACGGGAGTTAATGTAAGTATTCAAAACATCATTAATTCAGAAGATACGGAGGACACTGTAAATGTAGAATTTGATGATTTAGAGTTAATTGAAAATCAAACTTACACAATAACTGCGTGGGTTTATGATCTTGCTAATAATTCTAAAGGTCCTGTAACAAAAACAATTACTGCTTCAAAACCTAATGATCTTGTTTGTGATTTATATCCTCCATCAATAACACTTAATGTTATTAATGAGTCTATGGGAGAAGTTACTGTAAAACTAAATTGTCAAGACTCTGGAAGTGGATGTTCTGATAATTATATTTTAGAAAGATTAGGAAATCTATCACATGCTTGCTCTTATTATAGTGGTCACGAAATGCCTTTCTCAGACAATATTATAATTTCCTATGACACAAAAATATGTGCGCAAGCACACGATTTATCAGGTAATAGTGTGAATAAATCTTGGATAATTGAAGTTCCAACAAATCTTCCTCAATATTGTCAGAATAATGTTAAAGATGAAGATGAATCAGGGATAGATTGTGGTGGTAGTTGTGTGGGGTGTTCTTTAGATTCTCCTTGTTTTTCAAGCACTGATTGTGTTTCAGGCATGTGGTGCGATCCTACTTTAAATCTTTGTAAATGGGCATCTTGTGATGATAAAATAATGAATGGTCAAGAAACAGATATTGATTGTGGCGGTCCAGATTGTACAACTTGTTCAATTAATAGCTCTTGTTTAACATCTGATGATTGTGATAGTAATTATTGTACTGCAGAAGGTATTTGTTCTTTATCATCCTGTTCTGATGGAATCATGAATGGTTTTGAAACTGATGATGATTGTGGCGGTCCAGATTGTACACCCTGTCAAAACGAAAAGGATTGTGATTTTGACACAGATTGTCAAAGTGGTTGTTGTAATTACGGAACTTGCGATGATTGTTCTAGTTCACCTTCACCTCTACCACCTCCCCCTCCAAAAGATATTGTTTCGCTCATATTATTAATAGTTGGAATAGTTTTAATTTTGGCAGGAAGCGCTTATCTTTATTACTTGCATGCTAATAAATTAAATTCTTCAAATACGCAAATAGGTTTTTCAGATTCTTTATCAGATTCTCGTATTTCAAAATCTAAACAATTAAAAACTCATTTAACAAAAGAGCAATTATTATCTTTAACCAATAGAAAAAAGCAAATGCGTAACAAATTTAAATCTAGAAAAACAGATAGATTATCTGAAATAGAAACAACCATGTCAGAATTTGATGAAAAAACTCTCGGAGTAAAAAAAGAAAAAAAAGACCAAACAACTAAAAAAGTTGAAAAACTTGTTGATAATATGGATTTAAAAAATAAGCAAGATAATAATAAAACAGACGATGATAATAAAAAAATAAAAGAAAAACTTTCTGTTGATTTTCCTGCAAAAGATTTTATTTCGCTTAAAGAATTAGAAGAAAGTTCTGTAGAATTAATGAATAAAGATAAGAAGTTTAAGGATAAAGTTATGACTGATGTTTTTGCGCAATTAGAAAAATTACACGCAACAAAACCAGAAATAAAAAAAGCAAAGCAAAAAGATAAATTATCTGTTTATTATGATGGAGTTATTCCTGTTGAAGATGAATCTCCTATAGAAACTTTAGAAAAAACTAATTCCTCTAAAAAAGATTCTTCAAAGACAACTTCTAAAACAGCTTTAAAAATAACTTCAAAAATATCTAAAAATTCAAACAGTAAAAAATCAAAGTCTACAAATTCTATGCCGTCTTCTAAAAAAGACGATGATGTTTTTTTGGCTCTAGAAAAAATTTCAAATTCCTCTTCAAAAACATCTTCTAAAAAAGATATAGAACTTAAATCTGATTCAATTAATTTTAAAAATAATCTTAACGCAGATACGGATAGTATGATTAACTTATTTAAAACTAATGAGTTAAATATTGATGTGTTTAAAGTAATACTGTCCGAACTTTTAAACTCAAAAAAACTAAATAAACAAGATGTTTCAGGAATAATATTTAGACTTCTTGAACAAAAACTAATAAAAGAATCTAAAGCAAATAAAATATTAACAGAATTAGGGTTATTAAATTAACTATTAAATTTCAAACAGTGCGTTAAAGGTGATAATGTGAATAAAAAAGCAATAACAAAACAAATCTTTACTTTTCTAATGGTTGCGATATTAATAGGACTACTCTTTTTATTTGGCATAATTAGTGCTAAAAACTTATTAACTCAAACTTGCAAAGCACAAAAAGCGCTATCTCAAAAAGATATTATGGACGCAATATCTGATTATAATAGTAAAGATTCAGCGCATACAGAATCAATAATTCTTTCCTGTGATTATACTGAAATATGTTTTTTAGATGCGGAAAGACTTAAAACAAACTCTCCACCAATAACCAACATTCCTTACAAAGTAATGCAAGATGTAGTAACTATTCAAGGAGATTATAATATATTTTTCGTAAAAGGAGATGTTGTTGAACCAATTGGATTTTCAAATAAATTAACTGTTGAAGGTGATGGAAGTCTTTGTGTTACTTCAACAGGCAATAGTTTTAAAATTATTTTTGTGGGTAAGGGAAGAACAACAGCAGTAAGAACAAGTTAATAATTTTAAAATGATATTTTCAAAAAAAGCATTTACAATACAATTTAGTTGGATTTTTATTTTAATAGTTGGATTTTTTGTAATGTTTCTAGTAATAAGAATAATAACTTCCCAGACAGATGTATCTAAACAAGAAATAAATTTGGATTTATCTAAGAATATAGATTCTATTTTATCAAGTGCAGAACAAAGCACAGACACTTTCAAAATAGTTCATACACCTGAACTCAAATTAACTTATTTGTGTTTTGAAGATTACACCGCATATTCTGTTCAGAAAAATATAAATAAAATAGAAAATTCAATAATGTTTTCTTCTTCATCAATATCTGGAAGAAATATTTATACTTGGACAAAAGAGTATAAAATGCCTATGAAAATAACAAATGTTCTCTATGTTACTGACCCGCTTCATAAATTTATTTTTGTTGACGGGTATCCTGTTATTGATTATTGTTAGATTTAATGCCTTCAAATATAACTAGGGAAGTTGTTAATAGTATTAATGACATAACTGATAATAATTATAATCAGTATATAATAATGACTGCTACTTCGTTATCAGGAACTATTTTAAATGGTTTTTCCCCCATGTTTCTTAGAAAAATAATAGCTTTACAAATAACAACAGTTCCGGGTCAAGAAAATAAAGGACAAATTACTTTTTACAAATTTGATGATAATGGTCAGTCAGCAGTTGTCGGAGAAAACGAGTATGACTATATTGATGAAACTCTTTTGTTTGGCGCAATATTTACTGCAGATCCTTATTTGTACAATTGTACTGCAAATAAACTATTTGAAAAATCAAAATCAATATATCAAATATATAATTACACCGCAACAAAAATGAATCAAGCAACAACAAGAGTGATATGCAAAGATCCTTCAAGAGGGTATCTTTCTGTTATTAGTATATTGGAAGATATGATTACTTCAGATTCTTCTAATACGATTTACGAAGATGCAATTCAGCTTCGATCTAGAAATACTTATCTTCAAAGAAGCGATTGTCCTCTTGCATATTAATTGTTAGTTCATAATTGTTGTAGATTTAATAAATGAGCTAAAAATAAACAATGACACTAAAAACATTAAATAAAAAAGCGCAACTTCAAATAACTGAAAATGTAGTTATAATTATAATCATAATTTTCATATTTATTATTGGAATTGTTTTTTATAATAATGTTAAAAAAATTACGTATGTTGAAACAGTAAATGAATATTCTGACCTTGATTTAGTAAAAGCAAGCCAAAAAATAACAAATTTACCCGAATTAAGTTGTTCTTTTAATGAGCAAGTAGAAGTAGGTTGTGTTGATGAATTAAAACTTGAAGCAGTTATTGCATTAGATTTATTGAATACATCATATTCTTATTATTATTCCATATTTGGAAAATCAAAAGTCATAATAAATACAACTTTTCCAGAACAGGGCAAAGGTTTTGTTATTTATGATAGTAAATTATCTGGAGACTATAATCAAATTCCTTTAGTTATTCCTATAAAAGTTTACAATCCTATAAACATGACAACCAACTTAGGTTATGTTCAAATATTAAAATACACAGAGGTTTTTAATTAATAATGGTGTACTCAAAATTTCCTTCAAAAAAGGCACAAGTTGAAATTATGGGTCTTGTAATAATAGTTATTTTAATTGTAATAATAATATTTGTTGTTCTTGTTTTCATGTTAAATAAAAAACCGAATGAGGTTGTTTCAAAGTATTCTGATTCTCAGTATCCCACCGCATTTATTCTTGCACTTTTAGACACAAGTTCTATGTGTCAAGACCATGTTCCAATAAAAAGTTTAATTTATGATTGTGCTGTTGACAAGAGAATTCATTGTCCAAGTTCAGATACTTCTTCTTGTAAATATTTGAATGAATCTCTTACACAAATATTTGATTCAACATTAAATGCGTGGGGAGAAAATTATGAATTTAAAATGGATCACGCAGCATTTATTCACTACAATAATTTTACTTTTTCATCTGGTTGTGGTCCTTATTCAACTGTTGAAACTAATCCCTTTCAAATTATTCCTTTGTGGCCAAGAAGGGATTTTGTCAGAGTAAGCATGAAAATATGTTCTAATTAAAATAATTTATGTGTTTGAGAATATTATATTTTAATAAAATGAATTTTAATTTTCAGTAACGTGAATATTAAATTCTTTTGTAAATAAAGGCATTTTAGAATCCATTTTTTCATAGGCTTCAAGAATTATTGTACAATAGCCTGATTTTATTTTATTCATGTCAAATTTATTAAGATCACTTATTGGTTTTGGTAACTCAAGTTTGAATATGAGTGGTCCGTCAGGATTAAAACAAGGAGTTCCATCATTTAATTTAATTTCAAATTGTATGACGGAATAATTAAAATATCTGTGTGGTGCATATAACTCAAAATGTATTACTTCAGGTTCATCTATTTCAATTAGATTTTCTTTTTCTATTTTAGGAAATAAATATTGCTTATCTGCAATACTATTAAAATAATAATTAAATTCAATTTTATCTGTAGGATTGATTTCAGGTATACAACAAACTAAATCTTTTGTTGCTTCTTTTGTGTCTTCATTTGTTAAATCTAAACAAGCTCCTCTAAATGTAGAAACTCTTTCACTTGAAAGACACATATCTTTACTTGTAACACAAATACCTGGTTCTCCAGGAACTATAAAACATTCTCCATGTTTTTCTAAAGCTGGATTTATTATATCAACCACATTAGGTATTATGTTTAGAGAGATTAATAAAACTATAATAACTATTATCAGGGTGGCTATCATCCACATTACATTAGAATCCGCTTTTTTAGTATTTTTCATTTTTTGATTTGTTCAAATTGTTTTATGTTTGTTAAATACGTATAAATTATTATTTTTAATACAATTTTTATTCAGGTTTTTCTCCACCACAGCAAACATAATTAGGATTTGTTTCTTTTTTACAATTTATATCGCTACCTGCAAGATGAATAGTTCCTTCTGGGCAAGTTGTTCCTGCCTGACAAAATGAGGCTGCATAAGCTCCGCAACCTTTTTCTAGTTTTACGTTGTGAAATATATCTGTATAATAATAAATACCCAATCCTAAGCCTATAACCGCTAAAATAATCATAATCACTTGAAATGACATTTGTGCTTTTTTATGTTTATTCATTTTCTTGTGCCTCACATTCTTCTTCTGAATTATTCCATTCGCAAATAGAACATTGATCACATTGATACTCATTACTAAGTCTATCACAATCATCTTTGTTTTGAGGACAAGTGCTACAGTAGTTAGTTAAAAAGCCCTTTTCTTCTTTATCTTCTCGTTCCCAATAACAATTTGCACCGGGTAAACAAGGATTTTGAATACAAGCATTTTTTCTTGCATAAATTTTACAATTCAAATTAGTTTGAGTTGCTTGAGCACAGGGCACACAATCATAATTTTCATCGCTATCACCACTACGTTTATCAGAATAACATTGATATTGCGGATTAGTACTACTACAAAAAGAATCAGCACTGCTATAAGGTGGACTATTAATAAAATAATTATTATAAATCTCGGCTTTAGTAGGATCTACAAAATTATATCCCAAATGTTCAGAAGTTATTTGACTATGAACTGAATTACATATTTGTTCATACATAGTGTTGCCTCCCGCTCTCGATATGGCATCGCATTCAGCTATATCGCAAGTATTTGATGGACTGCTTTTTTCAGGATTCACATAGTATATTTTTGAACAAGATAAGTGAGATTCTACAAAAATTGATTTTGTTGCAGGTGCAAAACCCATAATGCATATTTTTGATTCTGTTATTGGCGAACTATAAACACCATCATTTTGAACTTGACCATTTTCTGCAAAAATAAATGAATCATAATATGATTCATATTGTTCAGGATTTGTTAGAGAAATTAAATTATTAGGACATTTTTCTGATGACTTTTTTAGACTTATTCCAACAAATTCACAAGGATAATCTCTTGAATCATCTGTTTTTCTTGCTTTACAATATATGTCGCAGACTGTTCCCATTCCATTAACACCTAAAACGGGTCTTGACTCAATATTAAAAGAAATAGAATCAAAAGTTTCAGGAGTTGTTATTTCGTCTTCTAAGATTTCAGGAACATCAACAAAAGTTCTTATGTACTGAGACTTATCATCACTATTACCATTCCATCCTTTCATTAAGAGCATGAACATTGCGTCTTTATCTCTTCTTTCTGGTTGTGCATAATTACTACATGATGCAAATGGTAATTTGGATTCCCAAACTTCTTTATTAAATGCTATGTCATTGGTTCTTTTAAAATAAACAGGGCCACTAATACTGCATTCACCTTTTGCATTTTTTGTTCCTGTAGCAATTTTCTTTGATTCATCAGCATAACTTGGATTATTTGATTCATCCATCCAATTAATCCTTAATTCACAATGTTCAACATCGGTCATGTTCCCATAAAATATGACTTTACCATCAGGATTTAGTCCATTTATTTCTACACCTACATTATCTCTTACTTGATGACAGTTATGAATAACATTATTCCATTTACTAATTGGTCTTATTCCTGTAGCAGTTGCATCATTTCCCACGTTTTTATAAAATAATTGATCAGATGATTTTGAATCTGGATCACCAGGTAGTATTTGTGAGCCTGGTGTTGTTCCATTATTATCTGATTTAGAACCACCCAAAATATTCAAATAACAGTTTTCTCCTACAACAATTTTTTCATTTTTTTCATTAAAACAATCAAGAAAACTTATTTTTATTCCCATTGCAGGCCTAACATCTGAACAAGACATTAAGGGATTATAAGATTCACATTTAAACATTGATAAACCAAGACCTAAAGCAGAATTTATAAAATAAAGTGACACTCCAAGCACTACAAGCACTACAACCGCAGAAAGAACTAATCCGAGTCCTGAATTCTCGCCTTTAGTATTTATTCGATGTTTCATTTTGTTATTTATCTCACACATATCTATTTACTTTTATAAATTCTAAAAATTATAAATAAAAATTAAATATTATTTTTTTAGCTAGTACTTAGGATACAGCATTCCTGATTTCCAGGGCAAACCAATTCATTACCTTCATTATCATAAGAATAATCTGCAAAAGCGCCATCACAAGATTCTCTGCACATTCCCATCTTAGAACTGCAACTTATTCCACTATCAATAGGCTTAATCATACTAACAACGAAGTAGATTATTACTCCTAAAACTAATAACCCAAGAACTGCCACTATTACTGTATGTAAACTTAAGCTCTGTGCTTTTTTATTCAACATTTTTTATTACCTCATTAGTTTTTTTAGATTGGTATGCAACATACAGGATCTTCTTCGGGGCATCCTCTCTGTCCACTTTCTAAATAGCCATCACCACACCAGCCAGAATCATCACATCTTGCTCCAGATATTCCAGTACAACTTGTCTGATCAAAAAGTTCTCCACCTGTATTCAAAACAAGGGTTGCAAGAATTACTAGGACAAGTAATGATACTGCTGCAATAATGATTGTATTCATACTTAATCCTTGTGCTTTTTTATTCATTTTTTCACCTCATTAATCTTTTTATGTTTAATGTAACTTAACCCATTCTTTATTTTTATTACCTTTATATATAAATTTATTGATAACTTTTATGTTTTTTTTGATATTTTTTACACTAAAGTCCATTCATATTCTCCATTAACTTTTTTACATTGATATTCTATTCCATCACTTTTAATTACATTTTTTTGAAGATTTTCTTTTGTTTCTTTGCTAAATTCTTCTGTGCATTTAAACCAATAATAGTACTTTCCAGCATCTATTTTTGCACATAATAATCCTTTTGGTTTTGAATTTAATAATTGAATTATCGTGTTATCTGCAGTTGCGGTTATTGTTGTTATTGAAGTAAGATCCATTTCACTTAATATTCCATTGAAGTTTCCTAGTTTTCCATTAGGTTCAAATAAAAATGGTTCTTCAAATGTATCTGTGTCCTTAGTATATCCCTTAATAAAACAACCAAATCTATCCATAAAGTTAATTGGATATTGTTGTTCAAAAACATCTTTTGAAATATGTTCAAATTCTATGAATTTATCATAATCAAAAGTTTCAAATTTATTATCAACAACAAGTATAAATTCATAAGCAATCTTTTCAAACTGAATGTATTCTGCTGGAAATTTGTCACCTTCCACTTCTGCATCCATATAACTTTTGAATATTTCTTTTATAGAAATTATCATAGAATCTAATCCTTTTGTTATTGTTTTTGGAGAAAAATCTGATAATAATAAACTTGCAAGTATAACGACGAATATTATGATTGTAACTACCATAGAATAATTTGCTTTTTTCTGTGAAATTATTTTCATCATTTTATTGCTCTATACTACTCTTTCATTCATATACCTTATTCATATTCGGATTAAGCCTCTTATAACATCTATAAATCCCTTGCTTGCATCTTGCTGTTGTGACATACCAACTATAATAACTATTAGGAATAGAAGTGATAGGACTATCCAGAATACAATTGAATACATTCCTTTTTTCATATTATTACCTCTTTTTTTGATATTTATAATCTTTTTGATTAAATCATGCAGTTTGACGAACTTACACTTGAAAGTCAAAATTTTTTTATTTTTCAAATTCCACACTCATTTCACAATTCATCGATGATATCATCCATGTTTCATATGGTACAACATACATTGCTGAGATTATTATTTTTTTTCCATTAGAACTTATATGATTTATTTCATAAAAAACAATTCCGTAGTATGTGTATTTATCTTGTTTTTTATAATCTTGAAGTGTTCCAGTTTCATAATACTCTTTGAGGTTTGCTTCAAGAACCGCAAGATGTTCCTTAATCTTTTGATCCTTAGCTTCTGTATTAGCAATTTCACCCATTCTCGTAGTTTGACTGAGCGCAAGTATATATGATTTTGAACCTTCACTTTGAGTTTCTAAAGGAATTTCGGTAACTAAGTGGGCATATCCTAGATAACAGTTTTCAACCCAGTTTTTATATTCTGGATAGTCATCTTTGAATGAATCATGATGAAATCCCGTAATTGCAAAAAAATTAGAATAACTACTGTAAATATTAACTACCTGATTAAAATAATGATCATCATTTCTTTTAAGATATTCTTCAATAGTTATAGTATTATCTGAACTTGTAGGAAACAATTCTTTGATATTAGTATAGTATAATATGTTCGACCAATTATTCATTTGAAAATTTTCATTAAATCTAACAACATATCTTACATGACAAAATGCATCTTTAGTAATATCAGGATAAAACATTTTCTCTCCTTCACCAAATTCATTCCATGTTTTGACAGTTAATTTTATTAGCTCTTTTTGAGCTTCTTCTTTAGTTTCAGCCTTAGATTTTATCATTTTTGTATTACATTCTATTGGAGGAACATTAGTTTTATCTACGTCAAACAAATAAGCTAGCAAACCAATATTTTCATCAATTTTTTTCTCTGTTCTTAATAACGCTTCAACAAAATTTTTATGAGTTTCTATTGAAGCAATACAATTAGTTTCTTCAATTTCGTCTTTAAACTTAGAACCTATTAAGCTATTTACCAAAATCGACATTATTATGATACTTATGCAAATAATTATTATCACATTTACTATATCTTTCAAATCTGTTTCTGCTTTCTTTCTTTTAATTATCATTTTTAAACATTAACCCATTGGAAGGTAAAGTCCCTGAAATTTTGCGATTTCAGTTTCAGGACGTAGTATTTGTAAATTATACGGGATGGCAACCAGCAAATTCATGTTTATTATGTTACCCGCTAAGGTGCTTGTTTCAGCAACTAAATATTCCACATTTATATTATATTGAATGGTAGTATCTATTTTATTATCTCTATTTTCTCCTATTACCATTTGTTTTAGATTATTTTTAAAATTAAATGCGGCCACATTTTGTTCTGAAATAGTTTTAATTCTTTCCATATATCTTTCAACCATAAGATTATAATTATCTAAGAATACCGAGTCATCAATTTTTTTATCTGGAGCAAAGGGTGCAAGATATTTTTTTCTAAAATAGTCTGCATAAAACATATCATCTGTATCTTTTGTTTTTAGAATACTTGCAAAATTATATAATTCCGTTAATTCAGTATTTAAAAATACTTTTGAATCAAAGTTAAAAGATACACAGGGTTTTGCCATAATCATGTTGCTTGGTTCAATACCTGATAGGTTTACTAGTTTTTCAGTTCCTGCACCCATAATTGATTTACCGTTTATTATTTCTTTAATAACGTCTACACTATAAACATCTGCAGGTGAACTGATGGCGGTTTGTTTCATGAGTTTCATTGTTATTTCATTAACATCTCCTTTAAAGTTTACAACCGCTCTTGATATTAACATACTATCAACATAATAAATATTATCGCATAGTTTCATTTCCTGTAATATTATAGAGTATACTGCGTATTCTCTTTCTTTCTCTTCAGGAAAATAAATATGCTCATTTTTTAGTTTTTGAATTTCTTTTGAATACGAATAAGTAAATATTTTTTCTTTCTTATCACTTAAAAGATCATATTTAACTGCCTCTTTTTCTCCAAACTTAAGAATATATTCATGACAAGTACTAAAACCTACAGGAACTCCTTTTGCTGACAGTGCGATTTGTGTTTTACAAGCTTGATAGTTCGTATTGTTTGTAATCAGAGTTATTATCATGATTGATAAACCAATTAAAATAAGAGCTCCAATGAAAAGCAATATTATCTTTACTGAGCTGTCAATCATTGCTTTTTTTGTTTTTAATTTCATTTTGGAACCATCTTTTGTAATATTCCTTTAATTATTAAGAATGCGAGAAACCCAATCAATAATGAAATTATAAGTGTTGCAATTGTTTCCTTTAATTCTGCTTTCTTGTTTGCATTTTTTTTATTCATATTAAACCATTTCTCATTTATATCCTATCTACACTATCATCCTTAATTATATTATTTATAAAATTTATTGTATTTTACTTAATCGAACCCAAACAATTATAAATAATTCTGCTTCTCTAAATATATGAAATTCGAGTTTTCAAAAAAAGAATTAATGGATTTGTTTATCACTGCACTCATGCTTGCACTTGCATTTTCTTTTCTATTTAAAGGAATTTCTTTAGATGTAATCTTAATATTTCCTTTAATGTTACTTGTAGTGTTATTTAGTTTTATTATTCATGAAATTGCTCATAAATATTTTGCTCAAAAATATCATTATATTGCAGAATTCAGAGCAAACTTTAAATTTCTTATAGTCACAGTTTTATTAAGCTTAATAGGTTACATTGTTGCTGCTCCAGGAGCAGTTTACACTATAGGACCTGACAACAAAAGAAAACAGGGAATTATCGCATTAGCAGGACCTGCTTCAAATATTTTTTTAGCAGCATTATTTTTAATATTAACTATTTTAACACCAATATCTTATCTAAATTCTGTTTTTTCACACATTTATTTTATTAATGCTATTTTAGGATTGTTTAATATGCTTCCAGCTCCAGGATTTGACGGTCACAAAGTTTGGAAGTGGAATAAACTTATTTTCTTTTCTTCAGGGTTATTGGCTCTAGCCCTTTGGAGTGTTTTGTTATTATCTTAGACATATTATTCTAAGCAGTCTTGCACAATAGAAAACTATATAAAACATTTAAACTCCAGTATATTAAAAAGGGTGAGAAGATTAAAAAGATAGAAATATGTCGAGAGTGTGAAATATGGTCAAATTAGGTTTTTTATTAAAAAAATTTTTCAGAAGTATATTTAAAGGTAGAAGAGATATAAAACTGGGTTTATATGGCCCGCCAAATGGTGGAAAAACAACTTTAGCTAACACAATTTGTAAAGATTGGCTTGGTGAAGAGATGGGTTCTGTTTCTAATGTTGCTCATGAAACAAGAGAAGTTCAAATAAAAGAAGAAGTCACCATAAAAAATAAAGCTGGAAAAGAATTAAAATTTAATCTGGTTGATACTCCAGGAATTGCTACAAAAATAGATTATGAAGATTTTCTGAAATCTGGAATGAAAGAAGCTAAAGCAAAAGAAAGGGCAAAAGAGGCAACCAAAGGAGTTATTGATTCAATAAAATGGCTTGATGATATGGATGCAGTAATAGTTGTTTTAGATAGTACAATAGATCCATATAGTCAGGTAAACATAACTATAATGGGAAATTTGCAGGCAAGAGATATTCCTGTTCTTGTTGTAGGAAATAAAGTAGACTTGAAAAAAGCAAATCTTAAGAAACTTCAAGCAGCATTCCCTCAATATGATGTTATAGGAATTAGTGCTAAATATGGAAAAAATATAGAAGAACTATATGATTCAATTTTTAAATTAGTTTAAAAGAGCGTGAGAAAAGATGTTAACATTTCAATTTGTACCATATGAGGATATAAGAGGACTTGATTCAGATCAGAGAATAAAGCGACTTTTAAGCATGGTTAAATCAGAAAAAATAATTCTGTTAGCAGGTCATCTTAAAAGTCAAGAAGAGGCAGAACTAATAAAAAGAACAATGGAAGCAATATCTAAAACCTTTAAAGGAATAGAGATAGGTTCTATTTCTCCAAGACATGCTAACAAGTTTAAAGAATTTTTGCTCAGAACTTTTTTCGGTGAAGAAACAGGATTTACAATTATAGGTCCTGCATCTGTAATAAAAGAAATAAAACAAGATCCAGGTAAAATTCAATTATTTATGAATGAAGCTGAAGGAAAAAAATCTATTAATAAGAGAAAAAGATAAAATGCCACATCAATGTGTTAAATGCGGAGAAATATATGATTCTGGTACAGATGTTATTCTAAAAGGATGTAGAAAATGTGGTGGAAAGATGTTCTTTTTTATTAAAAAAGATGCATTAGCTAAAAGAAAAAATATTGTTAAAAATCTTTCTGAAGAAGAAAAAATTCAAATAGAAAAAGATGTTTATGACATTATGGGTGAAGATATAGATAAGGAAAAGCCTATAATACTTGATATTGAATCAATAAACATTCTTAAACCAGGAAAATATGAACTCGACCTTGTTAATCTCTTCAAGAAAAAACAACCACTGATTTATAAACTCGAAGATGGCAAATATATTATTGATTTAATTGAAACTTTTAATAAATTTCTAGGTAAAAAGTGAATTAATATTGTTAATTATAGTTAACTATCACACATTACTAAAATACTTGAGGTGAACTTACGAAAAAAATATTTTTAGTATTACTTTGTTTAGCAGTTTTATTAGTTTCTGGTTGTGGTCATCAAACAACTATTAACAATAATGAAACTGAGAGTGTTGTTCCTTCAACAGAACTTCTTGTAAATGCATTAAATACTATTGAGTTTCCTGAGGTTCATGGCGAATTAAAACTTCCTGCTTTTTTCACTTCTTTGACAGATAATGAATTGATTGCATACCCTGTTTTAAGAGGTTCAACTAATTTCTATGCTGCACAATCATATGAAGTTGATTTACCTTCTCAAGAAATTATGAATTTATCTAACGACGAAATAATTTCTTATTTTGAAACTTTAAGCTTTAATAATTTCAATACTTATTGTTATGTTGAAAACAATGATGATTCAGAATTAAATAGAAACATTATTTGTGATGAATTCTCTTTTTCTGATTCTTGTGAAGTATCAACTTATATTTTTCCAGAAGATGTTTTAGCTGTGTTTCCAGATTTATCTTCTATAGAATTTGAAAAGTGCTCTTTTGAGTTTCCTGGTTCAACAGATAGTAATATTTTAATTAGTGACAATTATTTGATTATTGATAAAAAAACATATAGATCTCAAGGATATCCTGAAGTTCCTCATATTTTAATTCTGACTGGTGTTGTTCCTACAAATTTTGAAGAAACTGATTATGTTTGTCAAATTCAAACTTCAGACTTAGAATATTATCAATACATAGAATCTCAAACTCCTTGTGAAGAAATACAATCAAGTTCAACAATGCTTAGATTATTATCTAATTCATTATTGAATTAGTTTTTTCTTTTTTATTTACTTTTTGTCATAAGTTCTGCATATTTTTGAGTTGCGTTTTTTGCAAATTCTTCATAAGTTGCTTTAAGTTCTTCAGGAGTGTTAGCGTTTGAAAATTTTTGTACGAATCAGGACCCACAATGTCCATGTGTCGATACTAAGTGTAATCGCTCTTTATCTATTTTTGAGTCTATTGAATCTTTTAAGTTTTTCCTTATTGAATCGTCTAGTTCACGAATTTTTTTACGGCTTTCTCCGTCTCCAAGCATATAAACTAATTTATAATAAATATCACTAAATGAAATACCATTTTTAGAATTATTTAATGTCATTGTAGCTTTAAATCTGGTAGCTTTAGAAATAATTATGTCAGAATCAAAGTACTTATGCACTTGAGCGTCTATATAATTCATAACTTGAAAACAATATGTTAATTTAAACTCTTTTTATGTTAAAACTTATATAAACAGATTTTAAAAAAATAAAAAAATTATAAAGATTTTTGCAAATGATATTTATCAAATACCATCTTAACAATCTCTTTACTTTGTCCAATATATTTAGTTGGATTAGTTATTTGAACTATTGTATCGTTACTTAATCTTGAAGTTACTTCATCGCTTTCAAGAAGCACATTTACAAAAGGAATTTTATTATTCCATGCATAAGTTGCTAATGCACCCATTAAATCATGAGCTTCTGATCTAGTCATAGGATTATCTGTTTTATTGTTATCTGTTAGATAAGTCATAACTTGTTGAGATGTAGTACAACCATAACTCCTTAAAACTCTTTCTTTAGATCGTTTTGCACGTATTTGAATATCATACATTATTCTACTCAATCTTCTAATTCCATGATCCAAAAACTTGAATCCGTCTTCTAAATTTATTCTTGCGTTTGAAGATGCAGATAAATCTCTTGCATATAACATTTGACAATTCATCATTCCCGTAGTTAAATTTCCAACTAAATAGTTAGCAATAGACATAACTTGTTCTTCTGCAGTGGGATTTCCTCCTTTTACATCTTTATGAGGCATTGCTGAACTACCCTTCATTTTTTTACCTGTGTTAACAAAAATATTTACATCATCACTTCGTCCCCATGCAATGTATCTTGCTAAGTTATTCATTGTTGTTCCAAGTCTGGCAATAGCATAAAAAATATCTGCTTCAAATTCTAAGCCTGGAAGTTGTGCAGGTGCCATCATCCATCCAATACCTAAATCTTTACAATATTCTTCTTGTAATTTTATTCCATCAACACCTAATGCTGTTGCTGAATGATTATTTCCTGTAGCATCTACCCATTTTCCAATAATTGAATTATTGTAAACAAATTTTATAACATTAAGATCAGATTGAAGCATTTCTGCATAAAAACTAAGAGGTCTTCCAGCAACAGTTGGTAGAGCATCATATAAATGAGACGTATCCATGTGGGGAACATCAATCCAAGCTATAGATTTTTCCAAAACAATATCTCTTAAATTTTCAACAGAATTTGTTATTACTTCAAGAGCTTCTTTAACTTGGAGTGCTCTTGCAGGTTGAGTTGTATCTGCACTTGTTTTGAACTGGTTAATATGTGTTCCAGCATCATGACTTACAACTTCTTCTAAAGCAGTGTTAATTGCAATAACATCATGACCTGTTTGTTCTTCAAGTACTCTAATTCTATTTGCATCTATATGCTTTAAAGAAGCCTTTTCTTTTAATTCTTTAGCACATTTTGGAGGAACAATTCCTGGATATAATCTAGATAATGTTTCTGCAGCTTGACCTTGAACATTTAAACTTTTTTCAAATGTTTGTTCAGGTCCAAAAATATTAATCATTTCTAAAGTTCCGTACCTTCCTGCAGCTAATGAAGAAACATCTGGTTCAAAATTTTTTGGAAATCTTGCTTTTGGTTCAGTTTTTATCATTTAAATACACCCCGCATAACATATCTTGAAAAACAATTATATTATTTAATACTTTCTATTATTTTGAAGTCAGAATGTCTTTGCTTTTAAACTTAGGTTTATTCTTTAATTCAAGCAATGATAATTGTGGGTCTCACAACACTAATTGTGGGAACAGTTGTCTTTATTTATTTACAAAAAAGCCAATACTATAACCTATGCAAAAATGAAAAATCAAAGATTTTTAGTCATGTCTTCGACATAAACCAGAGGTTTTTGAAATACAAAATTGTAAATTTTGGTCATTATTGATTGAAAATCAATAATAAACGAAAAACAGAGTTTTTGGTCACGATAAAGCGTAAATCGAAGATTTAGGTTGTAGATGTAGGCTTTTTTGGATGCCATCCTTTTTGTTGGATACCGCATTCTTTAGGTTGTGAAAGGATGTCATTTTATCAGGTAGTTGTTCTCAATTAGGTTTTTGCCAGGATCAATATCTTCCTTTTCATAACTTTCTTGTAACTTTTTGTATTTAGATAATGGTTGTATGGTTGTTAAAATATGTTCCCTTAAAATATTCGGGTTGTTAGCTATGTTAGTTTTATTGTCAGAATCTTCTCCTTGGTTTAATATTTCTTGTTTTTTTATATATGCATCATTAATATCTTCAACAGTTCTTAGATTATCTTCGGGTTTTTCATAACCGTTTACACCTAAAAAATTAGCAATATGATGATTTTGAGTCTCACGACTTGGAATACTTATTTTATTTAATACCTTTCCTACATAATTTACTACATTTCCTATATTTTTTAATATATTTTTTCTCCATTTTAAATCACATCCTTTTATGATTAAATTAAGTAATTTATAGTGGTAAATTATAACTAGTATATAGGTGTTTCGATTGTTTATCACTAATGAGTAATAACGTGTATGTTTTTATTCATTCATAAATAATTTATTATTATTAAGAATTTTTAAAAATGAGATATATAATAATATAAAAAGTTATAAATCATTAAAGTAAATTTTAAGTTTATTAGTATGGTTGACTTCAAAAATATTCATAAAATTCCCTTAAAAGATTTTTATAAGATAGTTAATGCAACTGAACAAGGATTATCTTCAGAAGAAGCAGAAAAAAGATTAAAAAAATTTGGTAAAAACATTCTTGTTACAAAAAAGAAAACATCTTTTCTTCTTAATTATCTTAAGCAATTTACTAATTTTTTTGCAATATTGCTACTTGTTGGATCATTGTTATCATTCTTAGCAAACTATCTTTATCCTGGTGAAGGAAATTTATATATTGCTATTGTCCTTTTAGTTGTTGTTTTTCTTAATGCAACTTTTACTTTTATTCAAAAATATCAAAGTGAAAAAATTATGGAATCATTTAAAAACATGCTTCCTTCAGAAGTTACAGTTCTTAGAGATAAAAAACGTATTAAGATACTTACAGAAAATCTTGTTTCTGGAGATATGATTTTTCTTGAAGAGGGAGATAAAATACCTGCAGATGCAAGAATTATAGAAACAAATAATATGAAAGTGGATGTTGCTTCTATTACGGGAGAATCAGAACCTCAATTAAGAAAAGATATTGCAACACATGATAATATTTTAGAATCTAGAAATATACTTTTTTCAGGAACACTTGTTCAAACAGGTGATGGAAAAGCAGTTGTTTATGGAACAGGAATGAATACCCAAATTGGAAAAATTGTAAAACTTACTAAAGAAACAAAAAGTACTAATTCGCCTTTACATAAAGAACTTAATCATTTTATTAAAATCATTTCAAGAATAGCAATAATATTAGGTGTTTTATTTTTTCTTATTAGTCTTTTCTCAGGTAATATTGCAACTGCAAGTTTGGTTTTTGCAATAGGAATAATTGTTGCAAATGTTCCTGAAGGATTATTACCAACTGTTACTCTTTCATTATCAATGGCTGCTAAAAGAATGGCCAAAAAAAATGCATTAATAAAAAATTTAGAGTCAGTTGAAACATTAGGCTCTACAACAGTAATTTGTACAGATAAAACTGGAACCCTAACAGAAAATAAGATGAGATTAGAAACCATTTTTATGAATATGGAAGAGACTACTGCAGAAACATTAATTATAAAAAATAAAAAATGTTTTTCTCATCTTATAAAAACAATGGTTCTTTGCAATAATGCATACATAGGTGACAAAGGAAAACTTTTTGGTGATCCAACAGAAACTGCGCTAATAAAATTTTCTAATAAATATGAGAATATTGGGTTGCTAAATAATAAACTGAAAAGACTTAGAGAATCCCCTTTTGATTCTAAAACAAAACGAATGATTACTTATAATAAATATAAAAAAGGAATTCGAGCGTATCTTAAAGGTGCACCCGAAGTTGTTGTAAAAAAGTGTACTAAAATACGTGTTAATCAAAAAGTTAGAAAGTTAACAATAAAAGATAAAAAATTAATCATAAATAAGTATAAAGAAGTTGCTTCTAGAGGAGAAAGAGTTTTAGGGTTTGCATATAAAGATGTTAAAACAATTAATAGTTCTGAAAAAAACTATATTTTTACAGGATTAATTGGAATGATGGATCCACCTAGAAAAGAAGTTCCTGCAGCACTAAAAGCTTGTAAAACTGCAGGAATTAAGGTTATTATGATTACAGGAGATCATCCGCTTACAGCAGAAGCTATTGCTAGAAAAGTTGGGCTTATAACTAAAAAAGCTAATATTATAGTTGGAGGAGAGCTTGCAAAAATGACAAGTAATAAACTAAAAGCTTTCTTAAAAAAAGATAATATATTATTTGCAAGAACAGCACCCGCTCAAAAATTACAAATTGTAAAAGCCCTACAATCCATGAATGAAATAGTTACAGTTACAGGGGATGGGGTTAATGATGCACCGGCACTGAAAAATGCAGATATGGGTGTAGCCATGGGAAAAATGGGTACAGAAGTTGCAAGAGAAGCTAGTGACATGATTTTAATGGATGATAACTTTGCTACAATAATTGGTGCAATTAAAGAAGGTAGAACAATTTTTGAAAATATTAAAAAGTTTGTAGCATACGTCTTAACAAGTAACATTCCTGAAATACTACCATTTATTGTATTTGTAGCACTAGGATTACCGTTACCTTTAACAGTTATACTTATTCTTTCTATTGACCTAGGAACAGATCTTTTGCCTGCATTGGGCTTAGGTTCTGAAAAACCAGAATCTGATGTTATGACTAAAAAACCAAGATCAAGAAAAGAGAGATTACTTACTAAAAACTTATTATTTATGTCTTATGGCATAATAGGTTTTATACAAGCTGCTGCAGGATTTGCAACATACTTTTTCATTTTATATTCAGGAGGATGGATGTGGGGTCAAGAATTAGCAACAACTAGTCCATTATATTTAAGAGCAGTTACTGGTTTCTTTGTAAGCATAATAATTGCTCAGATTGCAGATGTTCTCATATGTAGAACAAGAAGAGAATCAATATTTAAAATTGGATTTGGTAAAAATAAGTTGATACTGTTAGGAATACTAACAGAAATATTATTAGTTGGTTTTATTGTTTATACTTCAATAGGCAACAAATTCTTTGGAACAGCACCATTAACATTGCTGGAATTAAGCATTAGTATTCCTTTTGCATTATTAATTTTCTTTGGTGATGAACTCAGAAAGAAGTTTGTAAGAAAAAACAATAAATTTGTTTTGAATTATTTGACTTGGTGAAAAACTATTTTATATTATTGGATGAGTATTTAAGTTAGACTGTGTTTATTGTTCGCAAAAAACCAATATCATAATCCTATAAAAATCATAGAGCTTTAGTGTGCTAAAAACTTTTTGTTATTTAGATTATTATAACTTCTCCATCTTTTAGTGCTTTGAATTTAATATTTTTATTTTTTAACGAATCAATAAGTTTTTGTGCATTATCAGACTCGCTATGATTAGACTGAAAATGAGGCACAATCACAAAATCAATAAGTCCGAGGCCATCCCAAACAATATCTGTGTTATAAGGATTCAGATTTGGATCATCCATGATTCTAAATTCTTTAACACTATCTGAAAGCACGCAGACTCCCGCACTATATCCTCCATAAATTATGTTAATTTCAGAAAGAATTTCATCAAATCTGCTAAGTTTCATTGCTTGTCTGAGAACAAAAACATTACCTCCTCTAACCCAAACTATATCAAATGATTCTAATTTTTTCTTTAATTTTTTCTTTTTTCCAAAATAAGTTCTAAGATCTATTTTATCTACTGAGAATCCTAATTCCTGTAATTCATCAATGTCTTTTTGTTCACTTATTTTACGTCTTTTAAAATCATCTGAGTAGTCCAGAGCATTGGATATGTATGCTAATTTCTTACCCTCTAAAGATTTTAGCTTGTCAAACTTATTCCCTAATTTATATGATGAAAGGTAAAATCTCATATTACCTTATTGAATGATAACACTTTAAATAATTTTTGTATTTAAGAAAGATATTTAAATTTGTTGTACTTACTTAGAATATTATGGGTGAAGAAAAATTTCAGAAGTTAGTTAAGGCTGCTAAGATATCGGCTAATACTTATCCTGTAAAGGGTGTGGACATATTATTGCCTTTAGGTAAAGCGATTCTTTCTAATATTGAAAATTTATGTTTATCTTCCTATAAAGACATTGGTTATAAAGAAGTTAGTCTTCCAACAGTATTACCTGAAAAACTTATAGCGCACTTGAGAAAAGACGGATTGTTTAAATTCAATAATGAATTTGGGCAATATTTTCTTGCTCCAGGCTATGAAACTCAAGCAGTTCTAATGTTTAATGATATTATCGATAATTATACTATGTTTCCAGTAAAAATATTCAATATTGGCAGTGCTTATAGACAAACTGCTAAAACACATCTTATTAAGAATTTAGAATTTAGAATTATTGAATTTAACTCCTTTTTTAAACTAAGAGAAGACGCTGAAAACGAACTTGATAAATTTAATAAAATTGTTCCGAGAAATCTTAATGCTTTAGAAATTCCTTGGATTAAATCTAAAGATTCTAAAAATCCTAATGCACAACATAAGTTTTTCGCTTTCTTTCCACACTCTGAACGATTTGGTAGTGTGGCTTGTAATTTGATAGCAGATTATAAATACACTCAAGCACATGCAATTTCTCTAATCGATGAAAATCATAATCATTTTTATCCTGTTCAATTAAATGCTAGTTTTACAGGAAGGATGCTCGCAGCGTACTTATCGAATCATATGTATGAAGAAAGAGGTTTCATGTTAGGAAATAATATTTCTCCATATATGGTCCTAGTTAATGAATTAGATTTTGATAAACAAGAACTAACTGGATTGACAAGAAGATTTCGTGAAAGTAATATATCTTATCTTCTCTTAAGACAAAAGAGTAATACTCCCAGTTATAAACAGTTCATTGCATCAGGCATACCTTTTCAGTTAGGATCAGGAAAACATGATTTGAAAATTAGGAAGAGAGGAGAGGATGTCATCTGGGTAAATTCTAATAATGTTATTGAAAGACTTTTATCTCTTAATGAAAATACATTTTCTGTAGATGCTAAGGTTATAAAAGTCATTGAGATAAGCGAAATTCGTAAAGAATATGCTTCAGATGCAGTATATGTAACAGATAATCCTGCTTTCAATCCGCAAAATAAACTTAAGTTTATTGGTTTTAACGAAGAGAATCAGAGATTGTTCGTGAAGATGAAGTATTAATGATTAATTATTTTTATCTCGGGATTATTAATATTTGCATCTATAGCTGCATATCCTCCTATTGGAAATATGTTTTTAGGATTGGTGTGACCAAAATCGGCATTCATTATTGTGGGAACATAAAGACCTATCTTGTCAAGAGCATCAGTTATGGCTTCTGTGGTTATTCCTAATGAACTTTGAAATCTTCCGAATACAATTCCTTTTAATCCATAGAAACCGTCAAATTGAGATATGGCAAAAAGCATCTCTCGAAAAAACTTAGAATGGTTCTTCATTTTTCTATCTGCCGTTTCAAGAAAGAGTATTTCTCCTTCAAGGTTTAAGATGTATTTTTGATTTAGCATTACAAGTGTGTCTATGTTTCCTCCAAGTATTGATCCTTTTGCAGACCCTTCTCTTAAAACTTTTAATCCATTACTTTTCTTAAAATCTCTGTTTATCTGATTTACCGCCCAATAATCATTACTCCAAAATTCAGAAGATCGTAGAATGTAAGCTTCTTCTTTAAACAGCACGTCTTTAATAGAATTATAAGATAATTCAAAATTTTTCTTCTCTGCAAAATCAAAGAAATTAATACCGTAATATGTTACTAGTTCTGCTTTTTTTAATAAAGCATTCTGCAAAGAAGTAATATTCGAATAACCTATAAATATCTTCGGATTTTTTCTTATTATATCATAATTGATGAAATTTAAAAGTTCACCGCAGTTGTAACCTCCGATAGTTGATATAATTGCTTTTACATCAGGATCTAAAAAAGCTTCTTCCAAATCTTGCAAACGAGATTTAATACTTGTAGTGTCAGAATTTGAAGATCCTTCAGAATTTTTTCCATATGTGACGTAAAGACCTAATGACTCTATTTTTTTCTGGCTTAGGATTGGAATGTCTGATGAAATACTTCTTATGAATTTGATTGATCTTGCTGGAGAAATTACTCTAATTTGATCACCTTTACTAAGTTTGGCTGGAAAATTCATTATAAGATTACTTGAATAAAACTCTTTTGCTAATTAAAGGATTTAGCATCAATCTTTCATAAGGGAAATTTTCAATACGCTTATGTATTGTATTGTAAAGTTGTTCAGGGCTTGTTTCAAAAGTTTCTTTATCCGCTCTAACTCTTACAGGGATAAGTTTTGATTCTAGTTCTTTTTCGCCAATAACAACTATGTAGGGAACCCAGTCTTTTTCAGCAAGTCTTATTTTTTTTCCAACACTAAGATTTCTATCATCTACTTCTGTTCTTATTTTTTTACTGTCAAAGTAATTTAGTAGTTCTATTGAATGATCTAAATAGGACTCTGATACAGGCACTATTCTTAATTGTGACGGTGCTAACCAAAAGGGAAATTCTGGAACTTTACCTTCTCTTTGATCTATTGCGGTATTTTCAAGGATGCTACATAGAGCCCTTTCAATACTTCCAAAACTTGAAGCGTGAAGTATAACTTCTGCAGGTCTCTTTTTTCCGTCGATAGTAGGTCCAATTCCAAAACGTTCACCATTTTTCACATCCCATTGAACAGTTGAAATTTGAATATTTGATCCATCTGAATTTATACTTTGATACTCATTCTTAAATGCAAAATAATGTGACATTTCGGGCATTAGTTTGATAAGTGCAGGAACATTAAGATTATCACTTACTGATTTGAACCAATCTTTATTCTTATCAAAGTATTCATTAGTAGTTTCCCATCCCATAACCCATCTGTCTTTTGCAATTACATTATTCATAAGTCCTGCAAAGAGTTCTGATAATTCTTCAAACTCTTGTTTTGCTTGTTCGCCGGTATCATAAACTCCGTGCATATCAGTCATAATAAACCATCGCATTCTTTTTAGTCCTGATACTGAACCTTCTAATTCATTTCTGAAGCAATAAGCTTCTTCATAAACCTTTAGCGGTGATTGTTTTTCAGAATAGATAAGGTTTTGCATGAATGGAAAACCTAGCGGGTCTGAAGCATATCTTAAGTAAGCTTTTCCTCTTCCACCATCAACAGTATAATTGTTTTCGTGAAATTCGCCCATTAGTTTCATAACCAATTCGTTGTCAGCCTTCATTATTAAAGGATTGCCCATTTCTAATGCACCCCATTTATAGGCTAATTCTTTTGCATAATCAAGCATCAGGTTTCTCATTACCATTCCCTTTGGATACCATTTCATATGACCTTTTTCTGAAACGTCGCAATAGTCTACAAGATCATGTCTTTTCATTAATTCTATGTGGCTTACCTTATTATTTGCGGGTTTAGTAGTCGTTTCTAAATTCAATTCATTATTTATGAATTGTTGTAAGAATTTTGCTTGATAATTCGTTTTCTTAAAATAAGGATGCTTTTTAAAATTTTCGTCATGTATTTGTATGATGTCTGTTCCTGGTGCTGTCCAGTAAAAGCTTTTAAATTTTCCTCGCTCTATATTTGATTCGACCATGTAAATTAGAAGTGGTTTAAACTTTATAAATTTATCTTAATTCTTAAGTGACTAAATTCTTTTTTGGGTCATAAATATCTTGATTTATCTTGAGGATAAGTTGTTCTTTTGTTTTTCATTCCATAAATAAAGATATTTGGGTAGAAATTTGTCCAGAAAAGAGGTTATTTTTTCTTTGTCATTCATAGGGTTCATTTCATACATCAGAACTTTTTTTATGTCTACTGAAAGTTGAGGAAATTCTGTAGATATAATTTCTGCACATTTGTGGAGGTTAGGAGTATATACTGCTTTTTTAAACATGACTAATCCAAGACCCGACCTTAATATTGTTCTCATAGTCCATCTGCACCAGAATTCAGGCGCTCTAACTCTGGATAAGTATGAACGTGACTCATCATTTTTGAAATAGTTATAAAAATCAAGTAATTCTTTATTAATATTAGAGTACATAAAAAGAGCGAGTTTCTTATTGGCTTTGAAAGGGGTTATGTCTGAAATCACGTCTTTGCCATATAATAAACACGATTGCGTTTTAAGATAAACTCTTAATCTCTTATATTTAGAGGACATTAATAGTTTATGCGTTAGAATAGTTATATCTACTTCAGAAACAATTGAAAACTCGTGTTCCAAAGAATCTATAATTTGTAAGACTTTCTTTATTTCTTTTTTATCAGATGTAGATTCCTTAAAAACTACAATGTCAATATCTGACATATATTTTAATCCTTTACCTTCAGATAAGCTTCCTCTTAAATATATTGAAATCGGCTTAAGCTCCAAAGTTATTCTTTTCATTGCTTCTTCAGTTAATTTCTTGAAAGTAGGTTGAATCTTCTTTATGTTACTTTCATTTAAAATAGTTCCATTATCCAATATTTTCATTTTTCACACGAAATCTTTAATTCCAAACAAATCTAGGTGTATTATAAATGCATCAATACAATCAGTTCTGTGAAGTCCACAAAAAACCATAGAACAGTATTTATTTATATAATTGTCTTTTGTAGGTAAACCAAACATAGATCTTAAAGAATCATCTTTTTTATTTTGATATGCTTTGAAATGTCCAATATCTGAGTTCAATCTTTTAATAGTTTCTCCGTTCTCATGTTTAAGAATTAAAACTTGGAAATTCTCTCCAAAATTAGATTTTTTATATGCTTCTTGAAATATGTCTGTTATTTTTTTGTCAGGATAATCAGCTGAATACATTTGAGACACTTTATCTGAGAATTTATTTAGTTTATAAGAGTTAAGTATTTTATATCCTCTTCTGATTACTTCTGATTTGATTTCTTCAAATCTGTTCATTGATTCAGGTCTGACTACAAGCATTGAAACATCAAGCTTTTTTACCTGTTGATATCTGCTGTTACTTTGACGGGCTCTACCATTAAAAAGATCAATCCTTCCTGAAACAACATCTTTTAGTATATAATCTTCCTGATCTGAAAAAATAATTGTTGTGTTTTCGGTTTCATAATATTCTTTTATAAAAATCATAATATTTTTGATAGATTGGGAATCTAATCCTGCAAATGGTTCATCTATTATGAGTAGTTCTGGTTTTTTCATCAACGTTGAAGCAATAAGTAATAATTGTTTTTGACCTCTGCTTAGAAAAAAAGGGTGTTCTTCTTTTTTATGTTCTAAATTTATTCTTGTTAGTACTCTTAGAAGCTCTTTTTTAGTGAAATTACTCTCAAAGTTTAGTTCTTCCAAGACAGAGTTAGCGAAGAGTTGTTTTTCGGGCTCTTGCATTATCATTGCACAGGATTTAAAATTTAGATTAATGTTCCCTTTTGATTTTTTAATATTATTTGTTATGATATTCAGGAGGGTTGTTTTTCCGGATCCATTAGGTCCGAATATTCCAAAAATCTGACCTTTTTTTATATTAAAATTAATATCTTTGAGTGCAATTGTTCTGTCCGAATAAGTTTTATGAACGTTTCTGAATCTAATCAGATCATTTCTTGATTTTTTTTCTTTAAATTTTACAAGTTTAATTTTTTCAGGTATGTTACCTTTTATCCATTTTCCATTATTATAACTTATTATTTTATTTCCAATCCTAAAAAGTTTATCGTCATGAGTGCATAATACGATTATTTTATTAGGGGATATTAGTTTGAGATGTGAAACAAGCCTTTTTCTATGTTCGTTGTCTAGGTTAGATGTCGGTTCATCAAGAAGTATTATGTCTTTATCCTGTGCCAGCACCGAAATAATAGATAAGATTTTTCTCTGTCCTGTAGATAAATCCTTTAGACTCTTTGATTTGAGATTTTCTACATGAAAATACTTTAAGAGATTATCTGCAAGGAACTGTTTGTTGCGAGATATTGAAAAAAATAATTCGTGTTCCAATGTGCTAAGTATAAATTGATTTTCAGGTTCTTGAAATGCGAAAGAAATATGTTTTCTGAGATTATTTAAATCTTCTTCTTTTCCATAAGTTATTTTTCCTGAGAAAATAGATTCTTGAATTTCAGGAATTAATCCGGAAATTGCTTTTAGCAAAGTTGTCTTTCCGCAACCAGTACTTCCTATTAGGACTAATAGGTCTCCTTTCTTCAACTTTAATGAAAAGTTTTCCATTAGTAGTTCTTTCTCAAATCCGAGTTTATTTATTTGTATGTTTAAAATCATATTCTTTCAAAATATACGCTTGATTCAATAGTTCTATTTTCTTAAAATTGGATAGCAAAATAACCACGCCTATGTAAAATATTCTCTTGAGTTTTTTCTTGATGCTATTTGCAACAAACCCCCTTGATTTTAAGGCAGAGTTTATTTTTGTGATATCGCCCAGTGTGAATCCAATAGTGTTAAACGCTATTGTAAACATGAATATTAAATTTATTGGCGCTTTGATTTTTAACATGGAGTTAATAATATCTTTTTCTGAACTGATTGCCATAAAAAATGTTCCTGCAAGCACCACAACAATCCATCTTGATGCAGCAAGGAGCATAAGTGATAAAGTATTATTTGAAAAAAATGTTCCCCAGGGTAATGTAAATATAATTTCCCCTTGAATTTTGCTCAAAAATATCCAAAAAAGAGAAAAGATAATTATTGCTATTGAAAGAGATTTATATACTGTCAAATTATAAAACTTTATTGACATCAAAAGTAATATCAATAAAACCATAATTGTAAAATTTAGAATTAAGTTTTTATTTAGAACTCCTATCATACTTATAATAATAAAAAAAAGGAGTTTAAATAAAAAACTCACTTTATTAAAAAAAGAACAACTTTCTAAGTAATGAATAAATGTGGGCTCTTTCATTAAGCTACCTTTACCAAAATTTCTTTACGAATAATGATGTTTTTTTGATAAAAGGACTTAAATATTTTAGTAAAGGTATTCCTATAATTATTGAAACTATTACGTCACCTATTAACCAACCATAAATTGAAGCGACTATTGCTTCTGCAGGCATTATTCCAAAATAATAGAATCCTGTTAGTACCCACGCTGATGAGATAACACTTTGTAATATTGTGACGGAAATTATAAATCCTAGAAAATCTTTAGGTTTTTTTAATTCCATATTAAACCATTTTTTAAAGAATATCATGGGGATTATCACACCTATAACATTTCCCCAAGCCAACAAAAATGCATAAATTGTGAAAGTACCTGAAATTAAGGCACCTAACAAGAGTCCGATGTATATGGATATAAGTGCTTTTCCTTTAAACCAAATTGCGAATGCGGTGTAGAATGCTGAACCAATATAGAATGCAGAAGCGCCCATTATTCCAATTGGAAAAATAATGACTCCAATATAGTCAAGTATTGCAACAAGTCCTGCAATAACACCTATTAATATAAAATCGTTTAGTTTATTTGTTTCTTCCATAAACTCATTGAGAGTTACTTTTATTTAAAAAGTTAATGATTGATATTACATTAATAATATTTATAAGCGCTGAATTCTTTCGGAATCATATGAATTGGTTAAAAGTAAAACGTGATCGTAGCCCAGTTGAAAAAAAACATGTTGAATATTCCTCACCTCAATCAATTGAGGGTATTATTCTTGACAAAATTAGTAATTTTAATGAATATTTATTTCAACCATTGTTGTTCTTCAGATCATTTTATTCTTTAGTTATTAAGACAGATTTGTTTACACACATATTAAGTGATTCTTTTTTTTGTGATGCTTTAGAACCTGGAACTGAAGTGATAGTAACTTATAGACTTAGAACAACATCTTTTTTGGAGTATTCAGATTCAAAGCTTGTTACAGAAAATTTATTATCTAAGTTTAAAACAGATTATTTTATTGATTCAATAGATTGTAAATAAATCAAGAATGTTTTAATCTGAAAATATTATATGAATTTTTAAAAAAATAATTAGAGTGTATCAATTTGTGATTAATCATTACTACTTTTCACTAAAAAGCTATTACTGATTTTATTGATTATTGTTGGTTTTTTAATACTTCCAATATATTCAACTTGCTTGTGAAAAATACTTTCTGGATTAAAAAAATCAATATGTCCAAAATTACAAAATTCATTAATTTCATCAATAGAATCAACAACACAAATATATACTCCTGAATCCCCCATCATATTATGATAAGTTTTATTTAATGCATCAGGTCTTCTATAATCATCACTATTTATCAACTCAGCTTCACCATCAATATAATAATAACCTTTTTCAATCGCTTTGATTGTGAGAGTATCAAACACTTTTTCTTCTTCATAGGGATTTATTTCTAGCATTATAGTTTGATTTTCTTCATAATTTTCTACTTTAATTCCTTTACCTATTTTTTCAAAAGTGAACTTTACTTGTCCGGGAATACTTTTATTATTATAACCTTGAATAAGTCTGCCAACTAAATTTAATTGAAATTCATCTCCTGGTGCCACAATAAAACTAACATGATCTTTTTCAGAACGTAAACCTACTTCTACGGGAAAAGACATTTTATTACTAGAATCATCATAAATATTATTTGAATTACATCCAGTTAAAACTAAACTTCCGAATATAATTAAACTTGCTAATATGATTCCTACTAAAAGTGTGTGTAATTTCATCTTAAATATGTATAAATCATAAATCCTATTTAAACATTCTCTTAACTTTAACTGTAATAGAAACTAAACAATATTGAATAAATATAAAATTGCATAAAGATGTAATCAATTATTAAACTTGTTTATATAAGAATCTAAGTCTTCAGTTTTTTGTTTTTCTTTTTTAATTGTTTTAGTGAGCAATCTTTTTTTTCTAAAATTGTTAACAAAAAGAAAAAGGAAAATAAGAATTAAGAAAAACGCAACTGAAACAAGAAGGATTTTCCAACCATCATCTTTTTCTTTAAAGACTATGTCCTTTTGATCTATGTTTAAATTATAATTAATTAGTTCATTACAACTTTTTATAGAACTTTCAAGTAATAGATTTGCATTTTCAAAATTAGAAGAATTAATCTTTTCTTTTATTTTATCAAAGTTACTTATCAACTCATTACAAATAGGATTATTCGAAATTAAATGTTCAGCAAATTTTAATTTTGTAATTAAATCGTCTTTAATAGTTGTGTCTTTTAATAATGCAGTAATGTAAAGATACTCTGTTTCTGTAAAGTCAGGAGAAGTGCTATGTATCAACAATTTAAGAGTGTGATTTCCAGTTTTATTTTTAGAAGAGAATTGACCTTCAATTGATTTTTTCTGATTTGAAATCAAATCCAAGTGTGATTGAAATAATGAACATGTACCCGTATTACATTCAAGATCTAATTCCAAATCATTAAGAGTTTGATTCAACTTGTTTTTTACATGAATTATAAAGTAAACTGTTCGATTTGAAGATATGGTTAAAGGATCAGGCATTGTTATTTCTAAGGGTTCTGAATAAACATTATTCGTCACAGGAAGAGTTATTGTTCGAGTTGAACTTCCACCAGATGAAGAAGATGAACTTAAATCTTCATCTCCATCAGTTGAACCATCTTCTTCTTGTCCAGAAATATTAAAATTTATAGTAATGTTCTGTGAAGAAACAACTTCGTAAGTATCATTGAGTGTGAAGTAAATAGTTTCTTGCAAATTGTTATTATTATTTGAGTTAAAAGTTACTGAATTAGTAATGTTATTTATTGTAACAATCATATTATTATATCCTAAAGCGGCATAAATTAATGTATCATCTGAATCATAATCATAAAAAAAGTTATCCAGATCTACCCAGTCTTCAAGTATTTGAGTGTTGAGAGTTGAATTTCTAAGAAACTTTTTTAAGAATAAGTTCTGAATTATTGGTGTTTGAGAAGTATCATTAGTTAACATAATAATTTTGTATTGAAAATATTTTCCCTCACTAGGTATCAAATTTTGATAATCATTTTCTATGGTTATCCATTCTGACCAAGAACCATTATTATAATCTGAAGAGTATCCTGTTCTTGCAAAACAAGATATTGAAGTGTTAATAAAAGTTGTATTAGTAAAATTAAAAGATGCGTAATATCTTGACTCCTGCCATTCTATTATGGGTGAAGTATAAGTTCCATTGTTTGAGTAATTTCCATTTGAAGTATTTAAAGAAAAACTTGTTTCATAAAATAAATTATGAAAAATTCCATTTGAAAAAGAAGAATGGTTGAATAAGTCAAGTTCCATTGCATAATGAGGTAGCCTATTAAGATTTATGACTGAAACATTCCAATAACGTGTTTTATAAAAGTTACCATCAAACACTTGTAAAGTAATATTATGATTACCTGCAGAAGTATAATTAAAATATACTGAAATATTAGCAGACGAAGAATAAATAACTGAATCCAAAAACCAAGTATAACTTAAATTATCTCCATCTAAATCATAAGAAGAATGATTAAAATCCACTGTGTCTGTTTCATTAATAGTTATGTTAACACCTATAGGTGTATCAATACTTATGTTTGGAGGGTTATTTTGAGTGATGTTTAAAGTAAAACTTGCTTGAGTCATGTTTCTAGAATCATTTAAATCACAAGTTATTTTTGCCAAACCAATAAAATTATTTAGTGCGGTAACTTTTAACAATTTAAGAACATTGGTCATAGATAAATTGAGTTCCGAATTTGTTAAATTGGAAGAACAATTCCACATTAACTCAGTTAATAAATTATCTTCATCAAAAGAAGAATTTGTAAAATTCAAGTATCTAAAAGTGTTTTGAATAAGTAAAGAATTATTGAACGCCGTAAAATTTATATTCGGAATATCATTTTTTTCTGTTAAGTTAAAAGTAAAATTTTCAGAATCCCATAAAGGTTCAAAATCCTCAACAGAATAATTTATTACAAACTCTTGAACACCATCAATTTCATCAATAACAGTATAATTAAATCGATAAGAATAAAGAAAGTTTTGATTAGCTCTATTTAAACTCAAATTAGCGTTTAAATCAAACAAAGATAGTAAATTTGAATCCAAATAAATAAATGCTCTATACATATTAGTTTCAGAATCTATTGAGGTAAAGTTAAAGTATATTGTATCTCCTTCACAAACATTAGTAGGTACTAAGCTATTTGTTATTATTGGAGGCATATTATTTCCCACCCCAAAACAATTTGAACACAAACGACTAGTTGAGTTTTCTGAATCAGAAGCTTCTAGTAAATATTTGTAAGTGCCAGCATCAGAAAAATTTGTTTGCCAAATAATATCTACTTGCCAAAGATGATTTTCATAAGTTAAATTGGATAAAGTAATGTTAAAAGACTGATTAAAAGTACAAACACCCTCAGTTTGGTCATATTCATCTAAAGAAACATTACAAGAATATATCCATGTACAATTATTAGAATTGCAAGGAGCAGAACAATTACAAATATAATACGAAAAATTAATTAAATCTTCATCTTCGTCTCCAATAGCACCATGTCCGGAAGAAGAATCTCCTTCGCTCGTGCCAGACCCAGAATTACCTGTAACATTAATTAATCTGTTAACATTAGTTATATTTATGTACCAATAATGAAAATCGTATTTAGTTGGAATGCCAACAGAATCAGATGCTCGCATGCTGACTCTGTGTGTTCCCTCAGGTTCTGAGGAATAACTTGTTTCTGCATCATCATAATCTGCAAAATAAGTATAACAAGAATAATTTGAAGTATAATTAATTTGAACAGAACCAGAATTAAAAAACCAAAACCCTGAAAGAGAATTACCATCAGGATCTGTGTAATTAGCACAAAAAGTTATGTTTTCTTCTTCAGTTATAGTTATATTACTGGTTAAATCCTCAGATTCTTCAACTATTGAAGAGTTTGAGTCATTGCTTGGAAAATGCCAATAAATAAATGGTGGACGATTATAACTCATGATTGTTAAATTCCAAGTTAGAGAAGTACACGCAGAATTATTGTCACAAATTGTTGCGTTTATTATGTAGTTACCATCTGATTCACAATCAGGCAAAAAACAATAACTTGCATTTAATTCAGAATTTGGAGAAGGGTTTTGTATAGATGTATTGATGGCTTGAAAAACATCTTCATTAAACCAAGTTACGTTTAATTCATCATTAGTGGGATCAATATCCATAAAAAAAGCTGTAAAACATATTGATTGATTTTCTTCAGTTACAGGTGTTGAATTAAAGTGTTCTGTTCCTAAATATGCTTGCCAAGATTGATTTAAAACAATTGGAACATCATTAGTATTAATAATATAGATAGGTATGAAACCAGTTTCTAATTTATCCGCAGGATTTGAAATATTAAATACTTTAATTCCTCGCTCATAGTAAATATCATAATTATCCAAATTATCTGCAATATCTTGAAATAAACCATTTTCAGATATGTTTCTTAAAATCGTTGATTGATCGACTGCATCAATATAAATGGAGTAATTAACTAAACTTTCATCACAAGTAACATTGAAATCAAAAGAAAAAATACTATCTTCTATTAATGTAAAATTAGCGGGAACTGATTGATCCCAATTAAATGATGCAGCCAAAACTACTGAAATATTCAAAATTGCGAAAAATAGTAAAAATATTTGTTTTTTCATTTTTTAATATCAGGGTTCTATCTTATATATTGTATTTATCAACACCAACTTTAACAAGTACAAAATAAGTAATAGGATTAAAGAGTATGTAATTAACTGTTTTTCCTCTTGTACTACGGAATTTACTATAACTGAAGATTTTGCATTTGAAAAATCTCTATTTTTTAAGTTGAAATAAGTAATATCTTCTAAATCCCCAATTTTTTGAAAGGTTTCATCTAACTTGAAAGTTATATTGGTTTCGGGGATTACACCTCCTTCAATTGTTCCAACACCAATTATTGAAAGATGTAAATTCTTATTAACGATATAATCTAAAGCATTATCTAAATTTGCATCACTGAGAGAATCCGTTAATAAAACTAAATTTCCCATTTCTTCTTCTTGAAATAAATTTGCTGAAGTTATTAATGCATCAACTAGTTGAGTGTTACTTTTTGTTGTTGGTTCTAATTTATTCAACGAGTTAAAAAAATCTTGTTTATTTGCACTTAACGATTGATGTATTTTAACATTAGAAGAATAACTCACTAAACCTAATTTTGAAGAAGAGGAAGAATCTTTAACTATGTTTTCTATGAATTCTTTACTAAGAAAGAATCTGGAAGTACCCACATCTTTAACAAGCATACTCACAGATGAGTCCAACACAAAAACATAATTAGATCCGCCCATTTCCTTTTCATATAAGACAACTGGAGAAGATAAAGTAAAAATTAAGAGAATCAAAAAAAGTAATCTTATAATATCTAAAAAAAAGAAATTTGGTTCACCAGCTATATTTATTGCTTTTTTTATTAAATCGAAGTTAGCAAAAGTAACTGAGTTTTTTTTGTATCTTTTTTTAAAAAATAAAAGTAAAACCGAGATAATTGGAACTAGTACAAACAAAAACAAGTAGTTGGGGTTCGTAAATATTAATTCCATTTTATTTTTGTGCTATAAAATACTCCATTATTTGTGATTCGGAATCTTTTGACATACTTATTTCTACTAAATCATTTTCTTTTTCTAAAAAATGGTTTTTTAATCTGAATATGTTCTTTCTATATTCTTTGTGGTATAAATCCTTTATTTTTTGGGAATCTATTAAAATATGACTGCTTGAAAAAGGATCGTTTAAAGAATACAATCCTTTTTTAGGGAGATTTTCTTCAACAGGATCCTTAATTAAAAAACCCGTTATGTCAAAACCAGCACACAATATATCTAAGTATTCTAATTGTTCTTTATGAAGTTGTGAAAAGTCCGAAATAATAAAAAGTAAAACATCCTTTTCTACAATCATTTCCCCAAGTTTCTTAAAAGTTTGTATATAATCTTTTTCATAGAAATAATTATCTTCATTTTGAAGTTCATTTAATAACTTAAAATAATGATCAAGAGAGTTTGCAGGGGGAATAAATTTTTTTATACCCTTATTAAAAATTGCTAATCCAACATTGTCTTTAGATTCTATAATTGCAAAAGAAAGAGAAGCTGCTAACTCTGCAGCATATTCACATTTTAATTTATTTGAAGAACTGAAAAACATAGATTTGCTTGTATCTAAAGCTATAATTACGTTAGTGCTTCTTTGAGTTTTAAATTTCTTAACTAAAAGACTGGTTGTTTTATTCGAAGCAACCCAATCTATTTTATTAGCATCGTCTTCACCATAAATATATTCTTTGTACTCCTCAAACTCTATTCCTTGACCTTTAAACTTACTCAAATAAGCACCCGTTAATCTACTTGTAATGTTAGGATTTTTGGTTAAATCTTCTAATTCGTGAATATTATGTTTAAAATCTAAATTTAATGAAATCTTATTTGATTTAATCTTATTAGACCTTTTTCTATTAAACTTTAATTTTTGCATTTTATAAAACCTATCTGACAATCGAAATAATCTCATTTATGATATGATCTGAAGTTAAATTTTTAGAACGACCTTCGTAATTAATAATAATTCTATGTCTAAGAATATCATTAACAACATTTAAAACATCATCTTCAACGACAAAATTTCTTCCTTGAATTAATGCTTCTGCTCTAGCAGCAGATATTAATTGTATGGTTCCTCTAGGACCCGAACCGAATTTAATGAATTTTCCAAGTTTCAAAGAATATTTTTTATAATTACGTGTTGCTTCTATTAAATTAACAACAAACAATTTTATTTTTGGATCTACATAAATATTCCTTGAAAGAGATTGCATTTCTCTTATTATTTCAGAAGAAAGCAAAGTATTTATTTTATCTTCAAAAATTTGTATATCTCCAATTTTTCTTTTTAATATATTATATTCCTCCTGAATCGTAGGATAATTGATAAAGAGCTTGAACAAAAATCTATCTAGTTGTGCAGCAGGTAGAGGATACGTTCCTGCAGATTCAATTGGGTTTTCAGTTGCAAAAACCAGAAACGGAGATTCTAAATCAAAAGTATTATTACCTATAGTTACTCTTTTCTCGCCCATTGCTTCAATAAGTGCTGATTGAGTTTTGGGATTAACTCTGTTTATTTCATCCGCAAGTAATATGTTCGTAAAGATTGGTCCTTTAATAACATGAAAACCAACATCTTTTTGAAATGCATTTAATCCAAGAATATCTGAAGGTAATAAATCTGCTGTAAACTGAACTCTGTTAAAATTACAACCCAAAATTTTTGAAAGAACCCTGATCAAAGTTGTTTTTGCAAGACCTGGAACTCCCTCTATTAAAACATGACCTCCCGCGATTATTGCTCTTAAAAAAGCATTTATTATTTCATCTTGTCCAACTATAACTTTTTTAACCTCTACTTTTAATTGGACAAGTAATTTTGAATAATGTTTTATTTTATCTTCCATTTTCTATCTATTGAATTTATATATCATTTAATTGAATCGGTGGAATTGATTTCTTTAACAGTTTTTTCTGGTTCAGAAAAGCATAATGTATTATGAATGAATCTATAATTATATCCTAAAAAATTTAGGAGAGGTAATAACAAATCAGAAAACTTTTCTGTATGAATAAGAGCTTGGAAAGAAATAATTGTTTTTTTATTTTGTTCTTTAATCTTTTTTAATGACTCTAAATAATTTTCAGAATAAGTTCCCTCTATCAAATTAAGTAAAGAAGAATGAATGATATAATTGTTTAAACCAATATCGTAATTAATATAATCCCCCAATTTTGATTGCATTTTAGAGTCTATTATTTTAGAATCGATTTCAGATTTTCCTTTCTTTGCAATGAGAATATTGGTTTCTTGACATTTTAAAATTTCTTCTTGTTTATCTTTAAGAAACGTTTTTACTTCTTTCAGGAAAGAATATATTTTATTAATCTCCAAATATTCCTTATGTAAATCCAAATTGAATAAAGAGAATTTTAGTGTCTTTTGAATTTTTTGTAGAGCTTCACTTTTATCTTTTATTAAATTTTTTTCTAAGGCTTGAAATAAAATCAGTTTAAAAAAACTTGTCATATGATCATAATTCACTAAGTTTAATTCTCGGGTGTTGTAACATAGTTCCTGACAATGATTTAGAAAAAATAGGATAGACTTATTTAACTTAGCTTTTTCGGATTTAAGATTCGAATCATATAACAGATTATAAGCTTTTGTTAAAGGAACATTACTATCAATATTTAAAAAAAATGAAAAAACTATTTTAAACTTTCTAACATAATCATAATATTCGGAATCATTAATACCTAATCCAGATAATGAAAAATTTTCATTGACAAAGTTCCGAAAGTTTATTTCTTGTTCTTTGACTTTAATATAACTCCCCCCCTAAACATCTAGAACTTACTTTTGATAAATAAATTAACTATTATGATTGAAGTAATTGTTTATAAAATTATCTATTTAAGTGGCTAATATGAAACTCGCTGTATTTTTGTGTTCGTTAGTGTCATTATTATCATTTTATTTAACTGAAAGTAAGATAATAATGGTTAGATTATCTAAATAACAACAGTGAGTGTAATGCAGATTGATATATTAAGAAATTAATACTTCTAGATTCTATTAAAAAATGATTTGTAAATAGCAACTTGGAATTGAATTAAATTTATTCGTTGTTGATACTTAGTTTATGTTTCAGGGTTAAAGTTGAATTTTTATTGAGCATATTTTATTCTAAAAAAAGCCAACACCATAATCTATGCAAAAACCTGAGGTTTTTGAAACGAAAAACAGAGTTTTTGGTTACACTAAAGCGTAAATCGAAGATTTAGGTTGTAAATGTAGGCTTTTTTTGTGACTATTAAACTTTGGTTAATGCTCAAAAACTTGTTTTTGTATGAGCATTTTTTTTTTTTGATACTGTATCATTTAGGTTGTGTGAAGGATGTTATTTGAATAAATTTGATAAACTACTTATTATTCTACTTATATAATTTGATTGAGAATTACTTTGTTGATATGCTTTTCCTCCCAGATTTATTTGTTTCAATTTTGGAATTTTATTCAAAGATTTTTTTTCTTTTATTTCTTTTTTTTCAATTACAATTTCTTTTTTAATATCTGTATTATCAATACACTTATTTGTTTTTTTATCACAAATTAGGGGATTTGAACACCCACATTTTTGACAATTTTGAACCAATTTATTTTCATTACAATAATATGGTTGTTTTTCTGAACATGCACCTCTTGGAAGACTTTCACAAGTATTTTGTATGATGCATTGTCCATGTTCACAAAGTTCAGGACAATCATATCTTTCTTTTGCCATGTTATTGTTTACACAATAAAATTCAATAAGTGTTCGATCTTCACAGTAATCTGTATAAGTTTCAGGATTGCTTTGAATTGTTCCGGATATTTCATAAGTGATTGTTCCTTGTACTTCATAATTTATTCCTTGATCTGAATCTTCACATATTCTTCCTTCACAAGTTCCATCCTGTAAACAAATTTCATTGTTTGAACATCCACATTCTTGACAATTTTCTACTAAATTAGTGTTTTCACAATATAAAGGTTGATTTATTGAACAGGCATTGTTTAAGGTTCCATCTTCACAATTAGTAATAATAACTTCTATTGCTATTGGTAAATAATCTTCTGCAAACTCAAATATGTAGGGATCATCACAAATATCAAATGGTTCTTCATCATCATAACATTCATTATCACTCCAGTAATTTCCTATTATGTCACTATTCCAAAAATTAGTTCCTTCGTCATAAGCATTTACATCGTTTTCAATAAATTCATTACCATAAATTAAATTATCATTTGAAAATTCACTTGATCTTATGCCCGTATAAAATGGATTATATTCATTTTCACAATTCAAACCATTAAATTTTATGTGATTGTAACTTATATTATTATATTTTACAGATGCATCAAAAATATGAATATCATTACCAAACAACCAAATACCATCACATGCGTTATTTTCAATTTCATTATTATAGATTAGATTATAGTTAGAAGCAAACATCATAATTCCGTCCTTTTGGTTGTTAGAAATAGTATTGTTAATTACAGAACAATTATTAGATGCATAAATAATTAAGCCATATTCATCATGATCAAATATATTATTATTTTCAATAACATTTTCAATTCCAGTATTTAAAATAATTCCAGAACCAACACCTTCTCCATTAATAAAATTATTTCTAATTAAATTATAACTACTTCCTCTTTGCAAATCTATATTTCTATTTGAGTTTTCATGAATATAACTTTCTTCAATAATATTATAGTTGCTAGGAACATTATTTTCTTTAACTAATTCTATTCCCTTATTGTTATTGTATATATCTAATTGGCTCAATTCGTTATTAGTTGCTCCTTTCAGTGATACACCAATATCAAAATTAGTAAAAGAACAATCTATAATATTTATATTTGAACCACTACTCATTATGCCTGCCCCTGTGTTGTTACCAGTTATGGTCTTTCCATGACAATTTAATGTTATATCTTCAACGGTTGAATTAATTATAAATCCATTTTCTAAACAATTAATGTCATCATAGAGATCATAATCTTCTGTTAGTTCAATATTACAATCATTTGTTTCAATTGATACTCCTAAAGCAATTGTTTTAAGTTGATTATCTCCTTCACAGTATAGTCTGTTATAACTAGAAATATACTCGCAATTTGATGTCAATTCCCATCCTGTTAAACATTCTTCTGTTTCAAATGACCAATTTTCACAAGCATACATTTTGAAATCTATGTTTTCTAAAGGTTCTTCTATGTTAAAGCTTTCAAAGTCAGTTATACTGATTATTTGTCCTGTATATCCATATTCTGTAACCCAATCTGTTTCAGTTGCATAGACTGCATATAATTGTTTATCTTCATCTATAATTGTTTCATTATAATATTCTGATGTTTGAATCATATAATCTTGAATATAAGAGTTTTCGTAATTAATAATAAATATTTTGCCTGAGTCTTCAAGAGAATTTTCATCAAAATCTTCTATATGTGCAATAATTATATCTTCTATTTCAGACGGATTTATTATTGTTAATCCATTAGTAAATCCTTCATAATTATCCATTACAACATATCTTTCTACTGGATTTCCATTTGAATCAAATAAATTTAATGATGATGTAAATATTTCTTCAAATTCTGTGTAATTATAATAGTTGGTTACATAGTTTGAATTAGTGTCTGCTATTTCAATAAATCCCTCTTCGGGAGATGCAAATGAGATTCTCTTTAATTCAAATGTGGTATATTGTTCTAATGCATAAATGTCTATTCCTCGAAAACTAATGTTTATGATATGTTCTCCTGTGGAATATTCTATTGGTTGTTGATTGCTTGAATAGATTCTGTTGTATCCTTCTTCTGGATAAAGTCTACCGCTGACGCTTAAATTTATGGGTTCACTAACATTTATTCCCATTTCAATAACTAATTTATCGTACAATCCATTATCGTTTAAATCAATAGGGGTTTCTGTATATAAATTTGTTAATGTGACTGAAGGTCTTTCAAATTCTTCATATTCGTATTCTTCCATATATTCATAAATACTTTTCTGTAAAATTGTATTGTAGTTAGTATCACTAAAGTATATTCCGTTAAATCTCATATCTTCAAATTCGGATAAATATATTTCAATTCCGTCAAATAGTATTGTTGCATTTTGAATTCCTTCTTCTAAAAACAGGGGTTGATTCCACTGTGCGTAAATTCTTCTTGAATCTAAATTTATGCTTGCTTCAAGATTGTATTCTCCTGCTTCTGTTACGTTGATTTCAACTTTTATTGCTAAGTAATCGTATAATTCGTTTTCATTTTCGTCAATTCCTTCGTGATAAAATCTATTTTCATACATTATTTCTGGTTTTTCAAATTGATTATATGAAAATAGTCCTTCATATTCTGCGTATATATTAAAATAGAAATTTTCGTTTGTATTAAGATTTCTGAAAGATATTTCTTGAACTTCAATATCATCATTTAACTCTAATTCAGAATTATAAATATCTTGTCCTCTAAATAAAACTTGAATATTTTGATTACCTTCTTCTAAATATATTTCATTTTCTAAACTGTCATAGTTTTCGTTATTGATTTCGATTTCTTCTTGAATTCTATAATTGCCTGCCTCTGTTATAGTAACATTGTTATTGATAACTAAGTAATCATATAATCCATTATTATTCGTATCAAGTCCTTCAATATTTGTTATACTTATAAAATCTATAGCAGTAGGTTCAAATTCTGTGTAATTATAATTGTTGGTTTGATAATTGGAAATAATGGTCGGCATTTCTTCTTCAGGAGAATTAAATGAAATTCCATTTAAGTGAAATGTGGTGTCTTGTTCTAATGCATAAATGTCTACTCCTAGAAAACTGAGGTTTATAGTGTGTTCTCCTATAGAATATTCTATTGGTTGTTGATTACTTGAATAGACTCTATTGTATCCTTCTTCAGGATAAAGTCTAGCACTTGCACTTAAATTTATAGGTTCACTAACATTTATTCCTACTTCAATAACTAATTTATCATAGAGTTCATTATTGTCTAAATCAATAGGGGTTTCTGTAAATGAATTTGTTAATGTGACTGAAGGTCTTTCAAATTCTTCATATTCGTATTCTTCTATATATTCATAAATATTTTCCTCCAGAATTGTATTGTAGTTAGTATCACTAAATTGTATGTGGTTAAGCACCATATTTTCAAATTCGGATAAGTATATTTCAATTCCGTCAAATAGTATTGTTGCATTTTGAATTCCTTCTTCTAAAAACACGGGCTGATTCCAATAAGTGTAAATTGTTTGATAGTCTAAATTCATGTTTGCTTCAAGATAATATTCTCCTGCTTCTGTTACGTTAATTTCAACTTTTATTGCTAAGTAATCGTATAATCCGTTTTCATTTTCGTCAATTCCTTCATGATAAAATCTATTTTCATACATTATTTTAGGTCTTTCGAATTCTTCATATTCGTATCCTTCTATATATTCGTAAATGTTTTTTTCTAGAATTGTATTGTAGTTAGTATCACTAAAGTGTATTTCGTTGAATCTCATATCTTCAAATTCAGATGAATATAGTTCAATTCCATCAAATAGTATTGTTGCATTTTGAATTCCTTCTTCTAAAAACACGGGCTGATTCC
>CAYWRI010000002.1:77357-119634 GCA_964461035.1 uncultured Methanosarcinales archaeon
TCAATTCCTTCATGATAAAATCTATTTTCATACATTATTTTAGGTCTTTCGAATTGATCATATGAAAATAGTCCTTCATATCCTGTATATGAGTTAAAATAGAAATTCTCGTGTGTATCAAGATTTCTGAAATATATTTCTTGAATTTCAATATCATCATTTAACTCTAATTCAGAATTATAAATATCTTGTCCTCTAAATAAAACTTGAATATTTTGATTACCTTCTTCTAAATATATTTCATTTTCTAAACTGTCATAGTTTTCGTTATTGATTTCGATTTCTTCTTGAATTCTATAATTGCCTGCCTCTGTTATAGTAACATTGTTATTGATAACTAAGTAATCATATAATCCATTATTATTCGTATCAAGTCCTTCAATACTTGTTATACTTATAAAATCTATAGCAGTAGGTTCAAAATCATAATAGTTTAATCCTGTAATTACATAATTTGGATGATCAAATGTTTCCAAATTTGTAATTTCCATGTCATTAAAAATAATGGGATCGCTGAATCTTTCTCTAAATAAATCTTCTGCTTCAAAACTAAAAGTTATATTTTGAATACCTTCTTCATAATCATCTGTTAAGTATCTAAATGCATAACTATTTTCCTCTTCATTTTCTGAGTATAGTGATGCTCTAATAGTATATGTTCCTGCTTCATTAACTTCAATTTCTCTTTGTAAATGTAAATAATCATATAGTCCATTTCCATCTGTGTCTTCAACAGAATGATTAATATAATTTAATGGAACAACTGCAGGAAGTTCAAAATCTAAATAAGAATAGCCTGTTACTTCTTGCGCTTCATCATATTGAAAAATATTGTTCCAGTTTATTGGATTTACAATATTCAAATTTAATATATTGAAAGGACCATATTCCTTAGTTGAATAAATTTTATATCCTTGAATCATAAAACTAATATTTTGTTTTCCTGTTTCTAATATGTTTTCTTGAATTTCTGGATACATATAATATTCCCCCAGCTCTAAATACATTCGAAAGTCATATGTGCCTATTTCATTAACTTCAATTTCTTCAATAATTTCCAAGTAATCATATAATCCGTTTTCATCTTCATCAATTCCTCTAGTGTCATAAGTTCCTGTGTATATAACTTTAGGTTGTTCAAAATCATCATAATTATAATTTGAGATTTCATAATCAGGATATTTTGTTAAAATTGTTTCATAGTTTTTTCTGAGTGTAACTCGATTTAATAGGTATGTTTCATTATTTTCTTCTAAATAAATTTCAGAACCTTGGAAATACATACTAATATTTGTAACTCCTTCTTCTAAAAACTCGTCATCTCTCCATTCTGAATAAATATAATTATTGTTAATGTTTAATTTTCCTTCAACGCCATAATATCCATCATTCATAACTAAAACTTTTGCATCAACGACTAAATAATCATACAATCCATTTTCATCATCATCAATTCCATGATAACTATAGTTTAAAATATAAATATCTTTTTCCTCTACATTCAAAACATATTCTGTTTCAGTAGGTGTTTGATATAATCCTGTAGTTTCATTATATTTAATAGAGATATTGTAATCTTCAAGAGACTCAAAAGGTATTTCATAAAGAAAGTATTGCATATCGCCTTCGCCCAGATAAACATCGTTAATATAATATTTGGCTTTTAGTTTGTTAGAATTATTATTATTATTATTGTTTTCATCTAAACAATTGCAACCAATATTTACTTCATCAGTTTTGTAATATTCTTGATTTGCATGCTTTGAACAATCAATAGTTATTGTTTTTCCTTTTAAAGAAATAGGGCTAATTGAATAAGAAATTAAATTATTCTGGTAATTTAAAATATCTATTTTCAAATCAACGCTTTCAATATTTTCATCAGTTATCAAAAGATCTGATTGATACAAACCATTAATATTATTTACAGTTAATTGTTCCCAATTTTGATTTAAATTTGTTCTATAAAATATATTAACACTTGAAATACCTTGTTCATCAGTAACATTTGCAATTATTTGAACAGGTTGATTTAATGTTATTAAATCAGGCGTTTTTAAATAATTTAATTTTGGAAGATAAGTGTATTCTCCTGCAACAATTTCAAATTCTGAATTTAATTTAATTTTATCCCATAAATTCTGAGTTGTATTAAATGATAAATTAAATGTATAATTTCCTATATTCAAGTATTGGTTTAAATGCTCATATTTCCAAGAATGGAATCCAAGATCTTGTTGGGTAAATAAATAACCATTTCTGAATAATTTGTAGTGTGGATTTGAATAACTATTTGAGTCAGGTTGAAGATATAAATAAGTTTCATTATTAAGAGATCTTAGAAATTCTCCATCAAGTCGTAAATTTTTCATTCCAGATAAAAGATTTTCAATTATTAGATTAGTTGGTTTATATCTTGTTTTACCATAATTAAGTTCTTTATAATCTCCTTCTTTAAATGCGCTAAAACTCAAAGAATTATTATGAGTTATTTCTTCTCGTATAAAACTGGCATAAGTCTCTGTTCCTTCACTTAACATTGTTGATGCTTGAACAATACTTATTTGCCAAGGTTGAGAATAATCTTCAGGATTATCAATACCCCCATAAATATAATAAGTTCTTTTTAAAGGTGCAATAAACCGATAGTTAAGTCCTGACACAAGTCCTACTCCTGGTTTCATCCAAAAATAATAATTATGAAAAGTGTCAGGCGCATTTGCTTCAAAATCAAAACTTGCATTATATGTTGCATAATTTTCTGTTCTAAGATCTAAAGTTCTGTTTGTGGATTCATTAATATTGTGCAAAATCCATCCTGCAAAATATTGCTCTTCTGCGAAAACATATTCTTGGTTACTACTTCCTGAACATCCTGATAATATTACTAAAGACAAAATAAGTAGCGCTATTAAAATTTGTATATTACTTATTTTATTCATTTATAGGTACCCCACTAGTTCTAAAAAACACATCTGTATCTAGATTTTCTGATGGCCTATTTGAAACATATAAATTTTTATTACCTATTGTTGGATCACTCATTGTAAAACAATATCTCATATCTAATTCTCTATTTTTATGACAAACGCCTTTTTCCCATAAATCTAATTTTAAATCTCTATTATCAAAAGATTTTTCAACAACTGTAAATAAATTATCTTCAGTATAATTTAATGTGACTTCTTCATTTCCTTGAACAGGCAAATTAATAGATCCCATTAACATAACTTCAGGAAATATATAAAAATCTGAAAAAAATGAATAAACATATTCATTTCCTCCAGGAATATATATTGTTTTTGAATTTGCTTCGTTTTCTACATAATCTGAATAAAAATATTTAAAATTTACATCTTGAATTAGGATTAGTGGTGTTCCTCCAGCATTATCAAAATTAATAGTTAATTCAGATAATTTGTTTGCAACATAGGGTATTCTCATAGTTTTATTTGATGTAGATTCATTAATATTTATAAATCCTGTAAATGAACCTTCTATGTTAATATTTTCATTTAATTGAAAGTTTACTGTTTCTTGATTATTTGCAGGAATTGTGATAACATTGGATTGTCCTTCATCAAAATTAATAATGTTAGCTTCTTGCTGACTAAATATTTCAGTACCTAATCCAATATTTAGTTCAATAGTAATAGGATAATTTTTTAAATTTTTAACAAGTATCTCAGATGTATTAGAATCTTCTTCAAAATTAATTGACAAAGGATTGATATTAATTGTTGGGGACATTGCTTCAAGAACATTTATTAAACCCGTTCCTTGTTCAACAGGTAAATAATCTTTATTTATGCAATTAGGTACGATTTCACATATGTTTGTGTTTAAATACTGACACTCTTCTATGGCCCATCCTTGACAATGATTATTTTCCCATTCACAATCTCTTGGAACTTGTAAACATTCTGATTCATTAAAATTAGAACAAGAATATTCAAAATCTTCTTCTGAATTATTAATGACGCATTTAATTTGATTAACGCTTGTTGTCATTAATGCTGATTTAATTTCTTGAGGTGTTAAAGAAGGATTAGCATCTAATAATAATGCAACTACTCCTGCAACATGTGGTGTTGCCATAGAAGTTCCAGAAATTGCTGTATGTTCATCATCTAAACATTGATTATCTTCCCACGCATTTTCATGTTGTGCAGCACATATGCTTATGCCTGGGGCGATAATGTCTGGTTTTGAAACAATTTTTTTAGACCATAAAACAGGTCCTCTTGAACTAAATTCTGCCAAAGATTCTATGTGTTGATTTGGCTTAGAAGATGCTCCAACAGTTATTGCTTTTCTTGCAGTTCCAGGAGAACCAATCGAATTATAGTATGGTCCATCGTTTCCTGCTGCAATAACTGCAACAATTCCTGATTCAACAGCATTATCTATTGCTTGCGATGCTGGATCATCAGGATTTCCTGAACCTCCCAAACTTAAAGAAATAATATCAACTTCTGATTGAACTGCTTTTTCAATTCCTGCAATAATTCCTGATATTGATCCACTTCCTTCAGAACTAAGAACTTTGATTGCATGAATGTTTGCACCGGGTGCAACTCCAACAATTGTTCCGTTTCCAGCAGCAATTCCTGCACAATGAGTTCCATGTCCATGATCATCTAATGCTGAATTGAATCCGTGATCTTCATCATTTCCATTATGACATGATTCATAACAATCTTCATCAATAATTCTTCCAATTAAATCAGGATGATATTTATCAACACCTGTATCAAGAATAGCAATAGTTATACCAGTTCCATAAAATCCTAAATCCCACAATTCGTCTGCTTTAATTATTTCAACAGAATCATATAAGTTTGCTAGAATAATATTATCTTCGTATACTTTTACATTAGGAAGTTTTTTAACTTCTTTTAATTCTCTATCTGTTAATTTTACTGCCATTCCATTAAATGTTTCTTTAAATTCATTTTTTATTTGAGATTCTTTAAATGAACTAATTTTTCCCTTAATATCTTTTTTGAATTGATCTTGTTCACTTTCAATAGAACTTGCTATTTCTTGTTTTGTTTTCCTAATTCCTTTATTTAATTGTTCTAAAATTGGTTCTTCTTCAAATTCGAGAACATAGCTGGAATAAAATTTTATAGAGTATTCTTTGGTATTTAAACTATTTAAACCATATAAGTTTCCATCAGAATCAATACTTAATTCAACATTGTTTTGATTTTCATCCATAAAGTTAACATGTTGAAGTTCAGTTCCTAATGGGAGATAATTTGTAATTATTTGTGTTTCAGTTCCATCTAATTTAGAAATTTCCATTCTGAAAGATGTTGGTTCTTCAACAGTTTGAACTGGCTTTTCTTCAGGAATTTCAAGATATTCATCATCTTTTATTTCATTACGACAATTTTTCCGAGCTCTATTAAAAAAATAGATTAATTGTGTATCTAATATTTTATCTTTAAATTCAGAATAATCATTTTCGTAAAATCTTAGTTTTTCTTTTAATAGTTTTATTGTTCGTATATATTCGTTTTCAACACAGTTTTGATTGAGATTTTCAATAGATTTTAGTTTTTCTAAGTGTTTATTAGTTTCTCGGATTAAATCTTCAATATTTTCAAGAGTATTGATTGAGTTAGTGACTTTTTCTTCTGTGATTTTTTGATTTGTAAGTTCTTCTTCTTGATTTAAAAATGATAATTTTGCTTGAGCAAAACTCATCAGAATTAATATAATAATTAAACTAAGAACTATGAACGCATTTTTTTTATTCATTTAAATCACCTGCACGATATCGTTAAATAATATTAGATAACATAACAAATCATATTTTGGTAAAAAGTATTTATAAAATTTCCCTTTGTTTTTAGTAATTTTCAGAAATTAAAACAAAAAATAAAAAGGGTATGTTTCAACAGGCAATACTTGAGTATTATCTACTAAGCTTCGGTTTTAAGAGTATTACCTAACAATAAATCTTTTTTTGGGAAATGAATATTATAAGATTTATTATGTGTCTTAATAATTTCAAATAAAGTTAAAGTATCCTTAAAACACATATTTCATTAAATAGTGTAATCAACTACCACAAATAACAGAATTAATAAATAATGAAATTTTAATTATTGAAATTAAGTTTAATACTTACAACTCATAATCAAAACTACCTCTGCAATCTAAACTGAGGTATTAAGTTTCTTTGAGCCTAATCAAATTAAAGTTTATCAAAGAAATAGGGAAAAATAGATAAATGAAAAATCAAATTAATTTAGTAATTTTCTGTATACTTACTATTATACTAATTAATTCCTGTTTAGCAATTTCTAATCCTGCAGCAGTTTTCTGTATTGAGCAAGGTGGAAATTACATTAGTAGAATTGACGCAAATAATAATGAATATGGTATTTGTATAATTAATAATAGAGAAATAGATGGGTGGGAATATTACAGAGAAAATAATGTAGTTCAAATAAGAAACAAGAGTAATATGACTAACCATACTAAAGTTAAAGCAAACATTTCTGAAAGTAGTATCTGGAGTCAATATTTATCAAAAGTGAATACAACAAATAACTTGATATTTCCTAAAACAACAACCCCTTTAACAAGATATCCTTCTGAACTCGATTGGCGAAATTATACTGCTGGTGATTGGACAACACCTATAGGGGACCAAGGATACTCCTGTGGTAGTTGTTGGGCTTTTGCAGCAATGGGAATGGTTGAAATAGCAATTAATTTGAATCTTAACAATTCTGAGTATGATTTGGATTTATCAGAACAAGATTTAATATCCTGTAGCGATGCAGGAGACTGTGATGGTGGGTATACACATCACGCACTAAGATATATAAGAGATAATGGAACAGTTAAAGAATCTTGTTTTGAATATACTGGAACCGATAATCAATGTTCTAATCGATGTGCGAATTGGAGTAATGAATTAATTAAGGACAATTATTCGCAAGTCTCAGCAACAGAAACAGCAATTAAAAATGCAATAACCGCTTATGGTTCTGTAAGCGCATCTTTAATGGTTTGTCATGATTTTGCAATATATGATAATGGTGTTTATGACCATTCTGGAGATGTTTACGATGATTCTACTTGTTGGTCTTCTTGGTCACCTAGCTCAACTTTAAGTAATATGAATGGACATGCAGTTTCAATTGTGGGTTACAACTCAGATGGTTGGATTATTAAAAATAGTTGGGGAACTACCTGGGGACTAGAAGGGTATGGAATAATCGATTATTCTCAAACAGTATATGATTATTCAGAATGGTATGACTCAGTATTTGGTTCAGGAGATGATAGAATTTTTTTCTTATGGTACAGTCATACAGTAACAAGCACAGATATTGACAATGATGGAATTTTAGATGGTGTAGATAATTGTTTTAATATATCCAATCATAATCAAACAGATACAGATAATGATTTGTTAGGTGATGTTTGCGACGAATGTCCTTTACAATCAGGATTACTAGTTTACAATGGATGTCCTGATAATTCATCTCCAGTAATAACTAACATAAGTTTATCAGATTATATATTTTCAAATGGAAGTAGTATTTTTGTTAATGTAATTGTCACAGATGAAACTGAAGTGATAAATGTAACCGCGGATGGGTTCACATTATCAAAGATTAATTCTACTAATGACTGGACAGGTTATGCTAATCTTACTGCATCGCCATTAAATATTACTGCAGTAGATAATGATAATAACATAGTATCAAATACGAGTATTACATTTATTATTGATAATGTATTTCCTGTATTAAATGAATTTGTTTGCAGTAATACGATAGTTCAAAGAGGATCAAAGGTTTTTGTTAGTTTGAACGTAAGTGATAATATAGCTATTGAAAATGTAAGTGTTGAAAATCAAATGTTGGGAAAAAATAATGGATTATGGTCTGCAAATATTACTTTAAATGAAGAACCATTTAATATTACAATATATGATAACGCAAGTAATTTTATAACAAACAATAGTATTAATTATACGTTTGATGATATTTCTCCATCAAGTCAAGCGTATTTACTTTTTAACAATACTATTACATCTAGTTCAAGATGGTACAATGAAACAATAAGTATAATAATTAATGCGACAGATAATATTGAAATGAACCATATAGATTATAAGTTTTCTAATTCTTCAAGTTGGATAAGATATAATTCAAGTTTTAATGTTACAGATAAAATTACAGATAACAAAATATTTTACAGAGCAACAGATAATGCTAGTAACATAGAAATAACTAAATTTATTGATGCAAAAATAGATAAAGAAAAACCAGAAGTTAGTAACATCAGATTAAGTTCAACAATAAGTCCTTCAAATGAAGAAATAAGACTTTTTCTTAGAGCAACAGATACAGATTCTAGAATAGAAAGAGTTATTGCAGAACTCAATAATTCAGAATATAATCTTTCTTTGAATAGTGGATTAGATGAATATGTTGGAACACTAATAGCGCCCAGTAATGAAGGCGCTTACACAATTAACATTAGTGTTTATGATAACGCGGGAAATATAAATATTAGTCAAACAACTTTACAAGTAAGAAATGGATTTCCATTAATAAATCCAAGTATAGCTAACAATAGTTTTGTAAAAAATTCAACACAAATCTATTTTGAATTGTATAATGTTACATCAGGTTATTATAATTATTCCAATCACAACAACACGCTCATTTTTAATCAAAATCAAACAATAATTGTAACTGTTGTGAATTTAGAAAATTTTAGTATTTTTTTTAATATTTCAAGTGAAACTAATAATTCTGTTAAAGAGTTTATTTATCATGTTGATAATCAAAAGCCAAAATTGAACATTACAAATTTAGAAGAAAATCAAATTTTGAATGGAAGTTATGAAATTGTATTTGGATGTTCAGACGCAGAATCAGGTGTTAATAATACAATACTTATTTTAGATAATTCAACCAGAACTATCAATAATTCAATAGATTATTATAACTTAGATACATTTTTGCTGAATGATTCTGGACATACTGCAGAATTTATATGCTATGATTATGCAAATAATTTTAATTCTACAATTATTAATTTCTCAGTTAACAATAATTTCCTATTAGTAAAAGAAGTAACTCAAGGTTATGTTTTATTTGAAAATACACATTTAGAAAATTATATACAAATGATTTCTAGCATTAATTCACCTAATATTTCAATAAATCTTAAGGTTAAAAGTAATAGTAGCTATAAACCTAATAATATAAAAACAGAACTTTTAACTCTAAATATCACTGCTTCTGTTCAATCAGAATCCAAAATTTATTTTTCTTTACCTATCGAGTTTGTAAATGAAATTAACTTAGATGAATTATTTTTTTGGGTTGATCATAATAACAGTAATAATTTTACAGGCCCTTGGTCTCTAGTTTCAGTATCTAACAATTCGGAAAAATATAATTTTTATTTGAGTACAACAAGTTATTCTGAATTTATTATAGGAGAAGAATATGAAAACTGTAGTGATGGAGAAATAAGTAACACGTGTATCTGTGAGAACATAGTTTATTTTGGAGGATATTGTTATGACAATGAATATAGTTCATCTGAAATCATTCAAACTGTTCAAGGTGAAGAAGGAGATTCATCAGGTGGTAATGGAGGCGGATCTAGTGGAGGAACTTTTGGAAGTATTGAACAATGTATTCCTGAATGGAATTGTTCTGATTGGAGTTCCTGTATTGATGAAATTCAAAGTAGACTGTGTGCAGATGAAAACAATTGTGAAAACAATACTAATAAACCCTTAGAACAAAAAGTCTGTATGAATCAAAGCATTCTTAATAATACAAATGAAAAAAATGAAAGTAGTAATACAGAATATAACATACCCGATAAATATAACCCTGGTAAAGAAGAAATTACAAAAATAAATATTAGTTCTAAAATCTCTTTAATTATTTATTCCCTTTTAATAGTTCTTTTAATTTGGTTTTTTTATAAACACAAAAAAAGTCAAAAAGAAAAAAAGTTAAATTTAACATCTGAACTTAACGCGATGACTTTCAGAAAAGGAACTTCTTGGAAAATTCTAAAAAAGTAATCTGTTTTGTTTAGATTAATTCTATTCATAGAAGTAGATGAGTTTGGGAAATAAGAAAATTAATTGTCAAGAAACATTAGTTAAAATAATTTTTTTTAAAAATCATACCTCCTTCATATTCACACATTTTAAACAAACACTCCATTGATTGAAGTTTTAAAATATCTCCTTGACAAATTAAAATACTTGTTTTTGTTTCTAAATTAAAAGGGGAGCATTTAAGCCCTTTTCTTCTAGCAATTTCAGAATATTGTTCATTTATTCTTGTCTTTAAATCTTTATTATTACTGGAATCAGACAAAGAATATTTACCTTTATCATATTCTTCTATTTTATATTCAAATTGATGTGGAAAATTTAACTGAGTTGAATCTTTAAATGTAAGAATCATAAAAATACGTTTATGATCAAATTTGCTCTCAGATTCTGTTACTTTTTCAGATTTAGAAGACTCAATAATACCATAAGAATATCTATCTCGATTTAAAGGGATTTTATCAAAAAAAATCAAATCATTCTTATTACCATAAACAGTTACAATTTTAAATTTTCCCATAAAAGAAGAAAATTCTAATAAATATATAAATTTTACCTAAGAATAAGGATACTACTTGATTCTATTAAAATAAATGGTGCAGGAAGCGGGAATCGAACCCGCACCGAAGGCTTGGCAAGCCCCCATTCTACCACTAAACTATCCCTGCAAATTTCTGTATAAGTAAGATAACCTCAATTAAAAATATAAGTTGGTGGGCCTGCCCGGACTCGAACCGGGGATCAACGCCTTGTAAGGGCGCTGTCATAGCCACTAGACCACAAGCCCAATTAAATTTAGGAGAGAAGTATTTTATTTATAAATTTATTGCCTAAACTCAATAACCAATTTTTAATTTAAAAGTGTTGTGTATCTCTAGTCTTATTTATCCTTAATAACACATTAATAAACTATTCAATTAATTGCAATTATAACCGTAAGGAGGTGGAATTATGAAAAAAACTATGTCTGCACTTACCTTTGCAATCTTAGGGATTGTGATGGTCGCAGGATTGGCGTCTGCTTTTCAAGGAAACTTTGAAACAGGTCAATTAAGACTTGCAGATGACGAAACAAGAAACGCATTAGATCAATCATTTGAAAACAATGATTATAGTGCATGGTATGAGATAGTCTCTAAACAAAATAAAGCCCATAAAATATCTGAGTATATCACAGAAGAAAACTTTGAAGTTTTTGCAGATATGCATGAAGCTGCAATGAATGGAGATATGGAAACTGCTAAAGAATTAAGAGAAGCACTTGGATTTCCTGGGTTTAGGCAAGGTCGAAACAAAGACTTTAGACCGAATTCAAGAGAAAAACATTTAGGAGGTGATTGTAACTGTGCATCTGAATAATTAGTTTATGCCCTAAGTGAATAATTCATTTTAAATGGATTAACCTCAATCCTTAAATTGGAAAACCACACAATAAGTAAATCGCCTTTCCTCAAGGCGTAAAACTTAGGGCATATTTTTTTAAATTTCATATACATAAATCTTTTAAAGTATAACTCATTGTAAAGTAAAATGTTAACATATCAAGTATATCCCTGGTTTCATAATGCTAATGTGACTCTTAGTTTTTTCTTAGCATTAACTGCATTATTAGTTGCAATTCTTTCTTATTACATTTATAATTTAACAGATCAAAAACAGCTTAAGTATTTTTCATTTGGGTTTCTGTCTTTTGCGATTGCGTATATAGTTAGAGCTACAACAAAGTTATTATTACCTCAGATAAATAGTGCACAAAGATTGACTCTTAAAGGGATAAGGGGACTTGTAGAGTATTCTATGTCTTTGAATTTTATATCTTCTTTATCTAAGATAGTATTTTTTATGGTTGGATTACTTCTATTATTACGCCTAGTTATGAAATTTAAAGACAAATTCTATATTTGGGTTGTTGCAGTCTTTTCTTTCTTTGTTATTTTCTTTTCAGGAGAAGCTTTGTTTGCATACCATATTATTGCATCAGCACTTTTCGGAATAATCAGTATGCATTATTTTAAAAATTATGAAAAACATAAGGGAATTCAGTGTTTATTAGTTTTTATTGGATTCATTCTTCTTTTTACAAGTCACTTTATTTTTATCTTTTCATTTCAAAAGCCCATCTTTAATTTAGCGGGTAGTATGATAGAATTGATTGCATTTATTTGTATTATAATAAATATGATAATGGTTATAACTAAAAAATGAAACAGAAACGAGAACGACTTGAATTAATACATGATATACTTAAAGCAATTCAGAATCATAGAGGAGAGATGAAGCCAACACACATAATGTACAAAGCAAATCTTTCTCCTAAGATGTTGAATACTTATCTTGATTATTTAGTTAAAAAAGGTTTTATAATTTTTTCTGAATCTGAAAAAGGAAAAACATACAGAATCTTAGATAAAGGACATAATTATATTGTTAAATATGGAATGATTTCTTCTTTCATAGATAGTTTTGGTCTTGATTGATTCTTTTGCTTTTTAGATTTTAATTTCTTGTTAAATATAATTCTCAAAATATATAAATCATAAGTAAATTAAAGCTTATTATGGCAAACGAAATCAATGTGGGAAAAATAAAAACGCTTTCAACAGAATTAAGAAGTGATATACTTCACATGACTTATTTGGCAAACTCAGGACACATAGGTGGTCCTCTAGGTTTTGTTGAAACTTTTTTAGTGATGCTGGAACATATGGACTTGGATAAATCAAATCCTTACAATATTAAAAATAATAAATTAGTTTTAAGTGCAGGGCATTATTCTGCATTAGTATATAGTGCATTGGCAAATATTTTTTATCCAAAAGAGCATGACTTAATAATATCTAATTTCAGAACTTTAAACGATGTTGTTGAAGGTCATGTTACTCATCATTTTCCTTTTATCTGGGATTCAACAGGTCATCTCGGTTATGGTCCTTCAATTGCGGCCGGGCATGCTATTGCTGATAAATTATTTGGTAACAACAATACAAGAATCTTTTGCACAATGGGTGACGGAGAACAAACAGAAGGAACAATAGCAGAATCATTAAGATCTATTAAAAAATATGATTTACCTGTTACAATAATTATTGATTGTAATAAACAGCAATTAAGTGGTTCAACAAATAAAGTCATGCCTATGAATGTGAGTGGAACATACGAAGCTAATGATTGGAAAGTTTATTCTGTTGATGGGTATGATTTTGATAAATTGAATAACTTATTTTCGCAGATTCATAAGAATAAACAAAATGTTATTCTAGTTGATACAATAATGGGTAAAGGAGTGAGTGAGGCTGAAGGAACTCATAAGTATCATGGTAAACCTGTAAGCGATTTTGAAAAAGCAATATCTGAATTAGGTTCTAAAAACAAATTAGAATTATATAAAAAATTAAGAGATAGTACTGAAGTAACAGGTTTAAGTGGAAGACCTATTTTCAAAACAAATATTGATGTGGGCAAAAGAACTGTTTATAGTAATAACCTTGTAGATTGCAGAAGCGCATGGGGTTCTGCTTTAGTAAATATGGGTGAAATCAATATTGATGAAAACGGAAAACCCAAAAATGCAAAATCACCTATTGCGGTTTTTGATTGTGATTTAGCGGGGTGTGTTAAAACTGAGGAATTCGGTAAAAAATTTCCAAATAATTTCTTTCAGCTGGGAATACAGGAACATAGCACAGCAATGACTGCGGGAACTGTTTCAGCAAGAGGTGTTTCGACATGGTTAGCAATGTTTGGAGCTTTCGGGCACACCCTGTGTTATAATGAAATGATGCTTACTTCTATGAATCAGGGTAATCTAAAATTAGTTACAACACATAATTCAATAGATACAGGAATGGATTCAAAGACTCATTCTCCTATAAATTACTTAGCTTTAAAAAATCATCGTGGTTGGAAAACTTTTGTTCCTGCAGATGCTAATCAGACTGATGCACTTGTAAGATACATGGCTTCTGAATATGGAAACATGCATATTGCTTTAGGAAGATCAAAAATTTCCATAATAACTAAACAAGATTCTGAAACCCCTTTTTTTGATGAAAATTACAAACTCAATATCGATAAAGGATATGATGTTCTAAGAGATTATGGAAATGATTACATAATTATAACTTATGGAACACCAACATTTAGAGCTATTAACGCAAGTCAAGAATTATTGAAAAAAGGTATTAAAGGTAAACTTATTAATTGTTATTCTCCAACCCAAATATCTGATAAGTTAGCTGAAGAAATATCAAAAAGTAAGACTTTAGTAACTTTTGAAGATCATAATGTTGAAACAGGAATAATGTTTTATCTATCACCAGTACTACTTAGAAAAAAAGTTTATCCTGATAAAATAAAAAATGTGGGTATGGAATCATATAGTAAATCAGATTCAAGTGATAAACTATATGCGTACTTTGGCATTGATGAAAACAATTTGATTGAAGCAATTACTAAGATTGTGAAGAAATAATTTTTTTAATATATTGATTGGAATGCAGACTTTTTTTACTTAAATTTTCTTATTGTGAAACGCAGAAGTATAATGCCCCGACTTTTAGGTTGGGAATGTGCTGAACAACGAATTTTTTATTTTTCCAGAGACTTATCAAATTCTTTTGCTATATTTATTGCATTTTTTATATTAATATCAATGAATTCTGTTGTATAATCTCTACATTTGAATTCAACGATAAGATGATTTTTTATTAAAACAACAGCATCAATATCAAACCTTTGAATTAATTCAATAATTTTACTATTTATTATGTTAAATTGGTGCGAATCTCTTGCAAAGCAATTATATTTTTTATCAAATTCAGAATTATTTGTTGAGAGATTATTTTTCATTCTTAATTCTGAATACTCTTTATTTAATTGATATCTTGTAAACTCGTACTTTCTAATGACTATTTTGTAATTATTTTCTTTTTTTAATTTAATAAAAAACATTAATCGTTCATTATCTTTTTGAGGTTGAGCTGACAAAAATTTATTGTTTAATTCATAAACATAATTAAAATCATAATTTTGATAAGTTCCTTTAATAAAATCTTTATTTTCAACAATATTTAAATTTTTATTTTCAAAACTTAATTCATCAATCTTCTTTTTTTCTTCTTTAGAAGGTTTTTTAGAATAAATAAATCCTTTGTCGTTACAAAGTTCTTTTAATTCTTTTTTTCGTTGTATGACCACATAACCAAAGTAAAATATCAAGAAAATAGCACATACACCCATTCCTATTATTGTATTTGTGAATGATTTATCTCCAAAAATAAATATACCTACAATTATTAGTAAAGATGCAATAGTTATTTTTGTAAATCCTTTTTTTTTATTTTTATTTAAAACATACATTTTATTACTTTACCCTCTTCAATTTATATATTTTTTTGTGGGTTGGATTGATTTAAGGTGTTGCACTTTGCCATAAGCTGTCAAAGAATTTTTTGAAAGACTCTGCTGCTTCTTGATTTTTTATTCTTATAATAATTGGTTGTTTTAACATCATAATAATAAGTACTTTATTTTTATATAAGTTTATTTCTGTGAATGTTTCTTGATGTAAAAATTTCATTTCATTTGGCTTTTGTCTTAGTAATGAGATTCTATTAATGTTCTTTCTTACAGATTCATTAAATATTATTTTTGTTCCATAACCTTTTGCTTTCTTTTTTTTGTAGTATTGACTAAAGAAAATATTTGCTTGCTCAACATTATATCCTTCACTTGCACCAAAAGCATAGTTGAATTCGCCTTTTTCTAATGAGTTAGCAATATCATCAAAAGCTGTTTTCATACCTTCCCAACCATAAAAAACTTCAACATCTGCTGTTTCTTCTTTTTCTGTATACTTAGCTATTAATGTTGGAAGCAATTCATCAACCAGTTGTTTTTCTTTTTCTAATTTCGTTTGTTTATTATTGAGATATCCTTTGAACTTTTCAGGATTGCATGCACTGAAGTGTAATACATTGTTCTTTTTTACTGAAGATATTATTCCTTTTTCTAATAATCTATTAGCTACATCATATATTTTTGAAGGCGAAATACCTGATTTTTTAGCTAATTCTGTTCTTGTTGATTCTCCTAAGTCTAATAATGCTAAATAAAGCTTTAGTTCTCCTTCTGTTAAACCGACTTTTTTCAGGTCTCTAAGATCCATATTCGGATTAAACTCATTTATTATTTATAAACCTTTACTTAGTTGTCCCCTTAAGGGACACCACTATTTAAATACTTAATAGTACTACTTAGTTGTAACAAAAACCGAAATGGCTTTTGTAATTATATAAAAACATTTGGAGGTTAAGAAAAATGGAAAATGAAAATGAAAAAAAAATAATTGAGATTGTTTGTAGTGGTAATAATGGTAGAAGCCCCCTTGGAAGTGCTATAGCACAACAGTACATAGTTGATCAGGGATTAGATAATGAATATGAAGCAAGATCTTCTGGTACAAGTGTGGATTCAATATTGGCTGGAACTTATGCTACAAAACTAAAAAAAGTAGTTTTAGAAAAAGGTTATGAACATGGAGCATCTGTTGATAGTGACTTAGTTAAAGAAATTGAAAAATCTGATGTTGAAAGTATCGATAAAAAATGTGCTGAAGACTCTAATTTCCAAACACATTTTGAAGAAGATGTAGAAACTGCAAGATTGTATTTAGCTAATGAAGAAGAAGGTCATTGTTATCATGAAGCTGAAAGAAGAGGTGCTGAACAATATCTTGATGGAAACTTTAAACAGACTAAACCAAATAGTGCTACTATAGCATATTTAACTATGGGTGAATCAAATAAAGTTGCCGTTGAAAAAATGCATAAAGATCAGGAACAAAAACCAATTATAGCAGTTATATCAAAATACGCTAATGGTGAAAACGCAGAAGATGTTCCAAATGCTTTTGCTCAAGGTCCAGAAGTTTATGAAAGAGTTGCTGAAACATTGGATAAAATAGTTCCTGCGGCTGTTGATAAGGTTGTTGCTCAATACGTTAATAATTAACTGAGTTAACAACTTTGTCCGGAATGATAAAAAATACTGCCTTGAAGTAAACTAAGTGAAATACATTTTGTGTGTAAACACAAAATTATTGTATTTTGCAATTAAAGTTTGGTCACATAGTTACCAACAATTCTTCGCGGTATAGAAAAAGATTTCATTCTGGACATACTTGAGTTGACAAATTATTTATAAATATGGGTGAACCAAAATGGAACTAGAAAAATACGAAAACTTTTTCAGATGTGAGGGAAGATTAAGTTGTCTACACATTGAATTATTATTAGATGGGTCTTACGAATTATGCGACCCTCTAATTATTTTTCATGAAAATATCTGGCACGCATTCATAAAATTGAGTAAAAAAAGCTTGTCTTTAACAAAAGGTTTAGAATTATTTAGTAATCAGGATAAATACGATAGATATAGTGTAAGTTTTAGAAGTTACATAAATAAATTAAAAAAACTCGAGATAAAAAATCTCACTCAAGAAACATTATTTGAATTAATTAAATTCATAGGAAAATTCTGGAAATATTATGGCTATTCAGAATACTTTTATACTGATCTTGCATATGAATTATCAAAGGATAATCCCCTAATAAGAAAGAATCTTGAAGACCTAAAAATCTTAAAAAATGAAGGAAGGGAAGCATTAAATTTTCTCATGTTTGATGAAGGTATATTTCCTAAAGTATTAACTACTATTTCCAAAAGATTTTTAGAAGAATCCGAAGACGTTTTTTTTCTTTATTCAGATGAATTGTTAAATTTGTTTGAAGGAAAAAAACCGAGTAAAGAAATTATTGAGAAAAGAAAAAAATCTCTTGTTATTGCAAAAATTAACAAGGTACTTATCAAGTATGATTATGGGACCGCATTAGAACTGGCAAAAGAGTTTATAAAAATAAATCAGACTTCAATTAAAGGGATTTCTGCTAATAAAGGACGTGCAAGAGGAAGAGTAATTATTGCGCCAATGTTAACAAACTCAGAAAAAGTCAAAGAATTATTTAATAAAATGAAACAAGGCGATATCTTAGTAGCACAAAGTACTTCGCCTGAACTTTGTTCTTTAGTGAAAAAAGCATCTGCAATTGTAACAGATCAAGGAGGAATGTTGTCTCATGCTGCGATTATAAGTAGAGAGTTTGACATACCCTGTATAGTGGGAACAAAAAACACAACTAGAATATTACATGATTATGATTTAATAGATGTAGATGCTGATAAGGGTATAGTAATGAAGTTAGAAGATTCAAAATAATAATACTATTAATTTTTTTCTTTTTAATATAATTCTTAGACTATTTCTGCACAAAGATTTTTAAATAATAGAACAAGATTAGTTCTTATATAGAGTTTTAATCAATCATATTAAATTAAATGATATAAAGATAATAAAAAAATAATTAAAAGGAAAAAAAATGGCAAACAAAAGAAAAAAAGAATTAGTATCACAAGAACTAGAAAATGAAAATGATTATATTGTTATAGATGATGACTTTAAGCAAAAAATGAGCTTTGACACAATACTTCCAGATACAAGTGCAATCATAGATGGATTTCTTAGCAAAGCAATAGAATCTGGAAAACTAAAAGTTAAAACAATAATTCTTCATGAAGCAATGTTTGCTGAATTAGAAAGTCAAGCTAATAAAAATAGGGAAACAGGTTACTTAGGTTTAGAAGAATTAATAAGATTACAAAATATTGCCAAAAAAAATAAAATTCTTATTGATAAAATAGGTGATAGGCCTGGAGAATTTGAAATTAGAAGAGCAAAATCAGGAGAAATAGATAATCTTATTCGAGATACAGCCGACTTAAAAAAAGCAACTTTAATAACTGGAGATATTGTTCAATCACTTGTTGCAAAAGCAAAGGCAATTCCTGTTGTTCTACTTCAATTATCTGGTGAAGTAGAAAAATCAAGTTTACATGGTTTTTTTGATGATAGAACAATGAGTGTTCATCTTAAAGAAGAATGTGTGCCAAAAGCAAAAAAAGGTTTTCCTGGTAAATGGACTTATGACGTTATTGGTAAAAAAGAACTTACAAGAGATGAATTAATTAATTTAAGTAAAAGTATTGTTGAAGAATCAAATATGCGAAATGATGCATTCATAGAAATACAAAGAAAAGGTAGTTCAATAATTCAATTAGGTAATTTAAGAATAGTTATAACAAAACCTCCATTTAGTGAAGGATATGAGATTACTGCGGTAAGACCAATAAAAAAACTTTCTTTAGATGAATATGAACTTCCTGAAAAACTTATGCAGAGATTTGAAGAACAAGCTGAAGGTGTTTTAATAAGTGGTGCACCTGGGCAAGGAAAATCAACCTTTGCACAAGCTCTTGCAGAATTTTATAACTCTCGGGGAAAAGTTGTAAAAACCGTAGAAGCTCCTAGAGATTTAATACTTAGTAATGAAATAACTCAATACTCAATATCTCATGGTTCAAGTGAAGAAGTTCACGATGTTTTATTGCTTAGCAGACCAGATTATACTTTTTTTGATGAGATGAGAAATCCTACTGATTTTAAATTATTTGCAGACATGAGATTATCTGGTGTTGGTATGCTTGGAGTTATTCATGCTACAAAAACAATAGATGCTATTCAAAGATTTATTGGTAAAATAGATTTAGGTGTTATTCCTCATGTTGTTGACACAGTAATATTTATTCAAGGCGGAAAAATAGAAAATGTTTATGCAGTTTCAATGAAAGTAAAAGTTCCAAATGGGATGCAGGAATCAGATCTTGCCAGACCAGTAATTTGTGTGAATGATTTTTATACAGATAAACTCGAATTTGAAATATACACTTATGGAGAACAAACCGTTGTAATGCCTGTAACAGGAGAAGAAAAAAGTTCATTACAAAAACTTGCAGAGCAAACACTAATTAATTATTTTAAACAATTTGATTCAACATCTAAAGTGGAGATGCTTACTGATTCTAGGTGTGCAGTTTATGTTTCTAAACAAAAAAGACCTGCCTTAATTGGTCGTGATGGTGAAAGAATAAGAGCAATAGAAAAAGATATTGGTATTTCAGTAGATATAAGGCCCTTAGACGATTTTAAACATAAATTTGATAAATCGGAATCATTTCAAAATAAAAATAGAAATACTAATAGAAATAATACTGGGTTTGATGCTAAATTTGAGAATAAAAAATTCAAAAAAAGCAATAAGAACAAACAACGAAGATGAATTTATTTTTTAATTGTTAAATTACTTAGATTAATTAATGTTGAAGGTTTGAGAGTTAAGCTTTTTAACAATTTTTTCAACATCTGCAAGAGAATTAATTATTACATCTGCTGAACTTAAATCTTGATGAGAATCAACAAGTTTTGTTCTTATTCCAATAACATACATTCCTGCAGATTTTCCTGCAACCACTCCATTCATAGAATCTTCCACAATAACACATTCTTCAGGTAAAACATCTAATACTTCTGCAGCTTTCAAAAATATGTCTGGTGCAGGTTTAGCTTTTTCAATCATATCTCTTGTTACTATGTGCTTAAATATTGATTTTAATGGAACCGCTTTATTGACTGAATCAACATATTCCATTAAAGATGATGTTCCAACACAGAATTTGAATTTTGAATTTTTAACAAAACTAACTAATTCTTCAAATCCAACATTGGGAATTGTTTTTTCTCTAAGATATTCATTAGCTTTTGCTCTTTTTTCAAGATAAACTTTATCAATATCTAGTTTTTTATTCATTATTTTCGCGATTTCTATAAGTATATCTCTATCAGACATTCCAAAGAATTTAGTATATTCTTTTTTGGGAATATCCTCTTTGTTTATTCCATAGTTTATCAATATTTTTTCAAATGCTTTTTGATGTAATTCAGAAGTGCAAATCAATGTATCATCCATATCAAATATTATTGCTTTTATCATATATCCTATCGAATTAAGTCACTTTAAATATTTTATGATGTGTTTTCCGTTTTATTCATAGTTTTTTTATTTAGTTGAGAATAATTCATTTTCGCTCATATATAACTTCTTCAGGTAAAGTTTCTATCATACCCACATCAGTCATACTTGTTATGGCATTATTTTGCAAATCTAATTCTTGTTCATTTAAATACGTAAATATTGGATAGCCTCGTATTGTATCATATTTATAAAACAATTTAAGTTCTGCTTGATCTTTTATCATATCTATGTTTGGAACACCATCATATTGTAAATATAATTTAGAATGTTCGGAGTCTTTATAATTATTTTTCAAACTTATTTCTATGAATGGTCCTGAAGATGTATAGACTTCTCGTAAGCGCGCATTTGACCCGTATATGATTTTTCTGGCCCAGTTCTCATAATTTACTGAAATGTATTCATCCATAACTAGACCGTTTCCTTTATAAAAATCAATTCCTTGAACTATATGTCCAAGTTCATGTACAATAAAAATAAAAGAATTTTCTTCATCTAAACTAATTCTTACCCCATTCAAGCCGCTTTTTTTACCATAATTGTCTACAAATTTTTGTGCGGGATTATATAGTACATATGCATGATTGGTATTTTTTAAATATTCAGTTCGTGATTGAGTGTCTTGATTATTAAGTAAAGTTACGTGAATATCATAAGTACTATCTTTAATAAAACTAATAATGTTATTAGTGTATTGGTTATTTTCTCCTGTAAAAGAAAGGAATTCTAATTTGAATTGTCCATTTTCAGTAGGTTCTGCTCTCGTATTTATCCCTGCTTTTTCTAATCCTTGCATGAATTGAACTAACTCAGGATTTAAGCTTCCATCATCATTATTAAAATGGTGTAGCTCCATATCTTTTCCTGTTGGATCTATGTAATTCATAGGATTATTGCTAACATACGAATAGGCCTGATTATCACTCACAGGATCAACACCCAAAAACTTACCAGAATCAAAATCGTAATACCTCGCATTAAAATAATAATTATCAGTATCATCCAATTCCTTACCTGTAAAACTAAACTTAACATTATTATTCTTCAACTGCTGACCATAAGGTAAATTATTCGACGCAACAATCATATTATCATTATTAATGGTTAATCTATCATTTCCTAATCTGTCGTTTATTTTGTAAGAAATATCACCATCACTTATTTGTGCAGTATTATCGATATATCTTGTTGTTGTTGCAGAAACAAAACTTGTAATTAATAACACTAGTAATATGTAGATTATTATCAGTCTAGTTATTTTACTCATTAATTTACTTATTAAATTTTGTATTTATTAACTTTTTGGTTAAATGTGGATTACAAAATACAAAAAATTAAATGATTTTATAATTAAAATACTACAACTTTATCAAAAATCTTTTAAATAGATTGACACTCTTCAAATCTTAATAATACTTATAAAGTAAAAATCAATATAAAACGGAGATAAATATGGTAAAAATTCATACAAGACAAAAAAGAAGCAAAAGATTAACCTCAAGTTTTGGGCATAAATTTATTTTTTCAGGTTTAATAAAGAAAAGAGGAATAAAAACATTTAAAACTGAAGAATCTGCAAAAACATATGCAACAAAAAAAGGTTTAAAAGACGCCGAATACAATTTAGTTCCGACTAAAAAAGGTAAAAAAGTAAAAATAGAAATGATTTAATTTTTTTCATTCATTTTTGTGGGGGTAGCAAAGTCTGGTCAAATGCGCAGGACTTAAGTTTTGGACACTCATGTGTAAATGAGATATCCTGTCCTTTAGTAGGTTCGAGGGTTCGAATCCCTTCCCCCACATATTTAATTAAATTTTTGTTGTGATTGTAGTTCGATAGGATTCGAATGAAGTTCCAATTTGGTGGTGCCAAGAATTCCTTTTTTTTTTTGGGGATTGTTGTGCACGAATCCCTTCCCCCACATATTTAATTAAATTTTGTTGTGATTGTAGTTCGATAGGATTCGAATGAAGTTCCAACTTGTTGGTGCCAAGAATTCCTTTTTTTGGATTGTTGAGCACGAATCCCTTCCCCCACATTTTATTCAATTGAGTTGCTCTTAGTAACTCATAAAATTATGCCTCTGTAGCATAGTGGTAGTGCGGTCGCCTAGTAAGCGACAGGTCCTGCGTTCAAATCGCAGCAGAGGCTTTTTTATTATCTTTAACTTTCTTCATATTATTATTAATAACTCCTTAGTTTTATTCTAAAAAGATTATTTTTGGCACAATATTATTAAATGAACCTAATTTATTAAATTAATAATAAAGCCCTATTAGTATAGTCTGGATAGTACGCGAGCTTGCGGAGCTTGTAACCTGGGTTCGAATCCCAGATAAGGCATTTATTTATTCGATTAGATGTGTCAACGATGAAAATAGCAATTTTTACAGATGTATTCTTACCATATATTAGTGGAGTAACGATATCAACAAATAATCTTGCATTATCACTAGAAAAAAAAGACATTGAAGTTGAAGTATTCACTCCTGCACCTCATAAAAAAATAAAAGTTCCAAAAACTATTGGTAAAAACATTAAAATAAATTATTTTAAATCTGTGAAAACATTTATTTATCCTGATATGAGAGCTTCTTTACCAATATCCATAAAATATATTAATATGTTTCGAAAAGAAAATTTCGATTTAATTCATTTTATGACTCCAGGCGCAATGGGTCAAGCCGCAATATATTTTTCAAGAATTTTTAAGCTACCTTTAGTTCAAACATTTCATACATTTATAGCTGATAAATCTTGCCTTAAACATACAAAATTAGATAAAATTCCTAAAGTAGTATTTTTAGCTTGGAAATTTGTCAATTATTTTGTTAATCAATGTGATGTTGTATCAACACCTTCTCGTTATGCTCAAAATGAGTTGATTAAACATGGTGCAAAAGTGTTTACAACCGCAATATCTAATGGAATAAATGTTAGGGGTTATAGCAAAATTCAAAAAACAAGGGGTGATGTCAAAAAATCATTTTCTTTTTTTGATGAAAACACATTTATATATTTCGGAAGAATAAGTGTAGAAAAGTCTATTCCAATTCTTATTCAAGGATTTGCTAAAGCAATATCAAAACAATCAAAGCTTAAATTAGTGATTGTTGGTGATGGTCCTGACTTAAATTATCTTAGAAATTATGTAAAACAATTAAAACTTGAAAAAAACATATTTTTTACAGGAAGAATAAATAATGATGAATTGATGAATTCAGGAATAATACATAATTCTATTGCGTTTATTACTGCATCAAAAGTTGAAACACAATGTATGACTGGAATGGAAGCTATTGCTGCAGGAATTCCCATAATTGTTGCTAATGCTACAGGATCGACAGAGCTTGTGAAAAATAATGGATTTACCTTTAAACCTGATGGCACTTCAGATTTAGCAAGAAAAATTCTAAATCTATTTAATGATAAAGATTTACAAAAAGAACTTAAACAACACTGTAAAGAAAATAGATATCTATATGATAACGCAACTGTTGTTCGAGAATGGATTTTACTTTATGAAATGATTATAAATATGCATAAGCAAAAAAAAGGTAAGAAAAATTTACTCTTTAAAAAATTAGATAAAAAAACATTGCAAGAAGAAAATGTTCGTCTTTCACGTATTCCAATTTAGTAACTTATTTTGCCAAGAATTTTCTTTGTTTTTTCTACGCCATGATTAAACAATTTAATTATTTTTTCTTTATTTTGACAAAATGGGAGAATGTTAAAATCTGGCTCAATAACTTGCACGTTCGGAATTTTTGTATATTTTTTTAACATTTTGTTCTCGGCAAAAGTAGTTCTCTTTTTCAAAACAAATGCATCCTGAAAATATATTAAAAGAAAAATTGTCCAAATAAAATTTATTATGATTGCATTCAAATTAATTCTGTTCCTCTTTGTTTCATTAAATACCAAAAACACTTTTTTATCCGGATTATTATTTATTATGTCCTCTAAGAACGGATCAATTGTTTTTAGTAATGTATCTCCGTCAGAATATTCTTTTTTATTTATTTTTATAGTCTTAGGATAAAAAGGAAGTAATGCTGATGTTGCTTTTAGTTTTTTAAGAATGTTCGTTTTTCCCTTTAACCATTCTGCTTTCTTTGTTTTAATATTAAATACTCTAATAAATAAATTTATTTTGGCTTTACTAATTTTGCTTAAATTTAACTTTTTTTTATTCTTTTCAACATCTATTAAATAATCAATATTCATGAGTTTTTCTATTTTAACATTTTTATTAAAAGTTCTTAAGAACATAGTCCAAAGGAATTTACATTTCTTATGTAGTATGAATTTGTCTGAAATCATTTCTTCACAATATATTGTAGAACCTTCTTTTATGTTGTCTGATAGAAAAAACGCAGCAGAATGTGCGCCTGCAGATGTTGTATAAAAACTATGAATTCTATTGTATAATTTATGATCTTTTAATGATTTAGCCACACCTGCGCTAAATACACCAGACATAGTTCCGCCCAAGAAAACAAAAATCAAATCTCTTTTCATAACTCAAATTTCACTTTTGTATTTATAAACGTTGTTTTAATTATTCCTCAAGAGATCAAAACCAAGACATTACGATACGTAGTACATCAGCAATTTCTGTTTTGACTTTAGTTCCAAATGTTTTAGCACAATACTCAATCTCGTCTTTCTTTATTGATTCAGTAAATGCATTGATTTGATTTTCAGAATTCAATACTGATTCAAACGTATCTTTATTCATTTCAACATTTAATGTTGGTTCTAAAGAATTTTCTTCAGGAGAATCATCGACAAAACCATTTTCAGTTACCATGATTTTATTGTAATTTTCACCTGTTTCAATTTTGAAAAATCTTTAAAACCATGTTTTATTGCAACATCTTCAATTATATTAATTGTTTCTCTTTTTGTTTTAGCATTATCAAGAAACTTTTTGTAATGACTTGCAAAATTCATAATATCCTAATTTTTTATATGAGTCCAAGCGGATTCAGTTTTGTAAAAAAGATGAGCATATTTATTTTTTTCTTCTTTTTTGACTGGGGTTTGTCTTTTTAGTTGTTTTATTTATTATTGTGCCTCAGAAATATTTTTCATAATTTATTATTTGTTTGATTTATTATTCCATTATTACTTACTAATATATTTGCTATTTATCTTTTTCTTTTAAAATATTTTGAAAGTAAGTTGTTTTTATTGTACTTTGTTACCTGTTTTCCATAGTTTCATAAATTTTTGGTTTAGGTCTTTAGCAAGTTCAGAATTCCAGATTTTGATCATTGCAAGAACGTCATTCTTATTTAGAGGATTAGTTACAGGTATTAGTATTGTTTCATTATCAAAAACAAGTAGCATTTGATATATCTCTTTTTTTGTTTCTCTTACCCTTTTTGCTATTTCTGACTTTGAATTTTTAACATATTTTGTGAAATATTTATTTTGATCTTTATTTTTTAGAATTCTAAGATTAAATCCTTTTTTTGACATATAATTTACTTTGTTGATTAATTTCACTAATTCTTCTGAAAATTGGTTTAATTCGATACCTGTAATGTCCTCAGAATTAATAAGTAATACATTTATTTCTTTATCTGCATTTTCAAAACTTTCTATTGTCATTTTTAGAATATTTTTTTTGAAAGCAAATTTCCAGAAAGTATATTCTTCATTTTTAACCTTGTTTTTGTTGCTTAGGTTTTCCCCAATAAATGTTAGTGATTCTTTTGTCTTATATAATTCTTTTTCGAGTTCTTTTTTCTTTTTATCGTAAAAAGAGTCAAATGCTTTTGAAATTTTTATTGCTCTGTATTTTTTTGGTCTTGTGTTCTGAACATCAATGAACTTTTTGTTTTGAAGTGTACTAAGTGTTTCATATATTTTACCTTGGGGTATCTCTTCTTGTTTGCATATTGTTTTAGCATCACTTATCCCTGCACTTATTATGTGCATGTATGCTTTTGCTTCATACTTTGTTAATCCTATTTTTCTTAGTTCTTCTTTAATTCCCAAATAAACCACCTTCAAGTTGTTTTAGGTGAGAAACACTTATAAATATTTCCCCTCTTTCTTTTCAAAATGAAGTTTATGGATTCAATTTTGAAAAAACTTGCACGCTTTCAGATTAAGCACATCAAACTAATTGTGGTTATAGGTATCCTAATAACTTTGGTTTTTCTTATGGGTTTTTTTTCAATTCAGATGCAGACAGATATTATGGAAGAGATGCCTCAAGATTTGCCTATTTTTGTTCTTGATGATAAGGTATCTGCGTCTTTTGGAGGAGAAGATGTTGTTGTAGTAATCACTCAGTTTGATACAACCAAAGATGATTTAACAGGATTAAGAGATATTCGAAATCCTGCGACAATTACTTTTGTCCAAGAGCTTGAAAAAAAACTTTTGAAGGAGAGCGATGTTGATTCTGTTATTAGCATAAACACATATTTGCAGGACACAGAACTTTTAAGTAATGCACAGGTTAAATATTTTTTGAAGATGGTTCCTGATGCCAATAGGTTTTTTAGTGATGATTATACTTCTTCAATTATGTACATAACTGCAGATGTGGGGTCTAGTCAAGAAAAGGTTAATGAACTAGTTGATACAATAGAGAATGACATAGATCTTACATCAAAAGTTCCAGGCACAAATAACTATGTTACTGGAAATCCTATTTTAATATCAACAGTGGGAGAACTCATGCTTTCTGATTCAATGATAACTATTGCGGTTGCGCTTTTGGCAATTACTTTATTATTATTTGTACTGAAAAAATCATTTTTGAAAGCAATTATAATTATGATTCCATTGGTTATAGGGTTGATTTGGACAATAGGTTTTTTAGGATATGCTCATATTCCAATAACTCTTGCAACAGCAGGTCTTGGAGCAATGATTTTGGGTTTAGGAGTTGAATATAGTATTTTTATGTTTACTAGGTATCTTGAAGAAAGGGATAAGGGATTTTCTCAGGAAAAATCTTTGAACATTGCTTTGCCTTCAGTTGCGCATGCAATAATGGGTTCAGGTATAACCACTTTAATAGGGTTTTTATCTTTAACTTTATCTACCATTCCTATGCTTCAGAAACTTGGTCTTACCTTAGCAATAGGAATAGTTTCAATATTGATTGTCACTCTAGTTTTTTATCCTATGCTGTTTATATCTTTTGAGAATTGGCATTTAAAACAGGTTTCAGAAAAAAGAAAAAATATTTTTACTAATAAATAAAATGGCAATAAAAAAAATAATTGATAAATATGCGCACTTCGTATCAAAGAACCCCCTACTTATACTTATATTAGTTTTGATTGTATCACTTATATGTTTGGTTTATATGCGGAACGTAGGTATGGATCCACTAGAACTAAAAAATGTGCTTCCTGAATCTTTGGATGTGATAAAATCAATGAATATTCTTAAAGACGATTTTGGTGGAGCAGATATTGGATTGATAGTTATAGAACTTGATTACAATTCAATTGATAGTTCTGAAGTAAGAGATGTGCGAGATTACAGAGTTCTGAAGTATCAGGAAAATTTACAACAAGCAATTGAAAGTATTCAGGATGTAACCTCAAGTACTAGTTCAACGGATATTATTAAGTTATTAAATGGGGGGTGTTTACCAAAAACATATTTTGAAATAACTGCTTTAACAAAAGATAATCCTTCCTTTGATTCATATATTAGTAAAGATAGAACAATTGGTCTTATAAAGTTGACTCTAAAGGATGATTGTGATTCAGAAGAGTTACTAGTTTCTTTGGAAAAGCTTGTCACTGAATTTCGTTCACCCTCTGGAACAAAAGTGAGTGTAGGAGGTTCAGGTCTTGAAGTAGGCGTAATACAAGATATTACCTCTTCAGATTTAAGCAGTACTGCTTCCTATTCTATGATTGGTATTCTTATTGCATTGTTAGTTCTTACAGGGTCAATTATATATGGTTTTATTCCTTTGGTCACTATAATCTTAGGTCTTGTTTGGGCAATGGGGTTTGTAGGCTTTTTAGGAATAAACCTTAATACTGCAACATCAGGAGTAATCAGTATGATAATGGGGATCGGAATTGATTTTGGAATTCAGATATCTACAAGGTTCAGAGAAGAGCATAAAAAAAATAATGTTAATACTGCTATGAGATTAACACTTGAATCTGTGCTTTACCCAATGTTAATTACAACACTTGCTGCAGTAATAGGATTTAGAGCAATGAGCTTAGGCACAATAAAAATTTTGGGAGAAATGGGTGAGATAATGTCTTATGGAGTAATTATGTGTTTTTTTGTTGCGATTACTGCCATTCCTTCAATTATAATACTTTATGAGAGACTTCAAAATAAATTAAAAAATAAAAAAAGAGCATTAGGAGGATAACTAAAAATGGAAACTAAAAAAATAATTAGCTTAAAATATATTTTTATTCTGGCATTACTTGTATTGTTTATTGGAACTTTAAGTAATTCAGTTCATGCAACTACAAAAGATTTTGCATATCTAGAAATCAATTTGTTGAATCAAGATCCTGCTCCTGCAAAACAGGGGGAGTATCTTGATTTAAGATGGAAAGTTGTGAAACAAGGTAATGATGATATGAATGATATAACATTTCATCTTGATGCAAAGTATCCTTTTTCTTTTGATAAAATAGATACTCCTGAAAAGAAGCTTGGAACATGGGCAGGTTATTCTGATGATGAAGAATATTATATTTTGCACTATAAATTACTTGTTGATGAAAACGCATTGGAAGACACCTATGAATTAGATTTGGAATTAAGTGATTCTTTAGGTTCAAAACGTATTAGAACTTTCGATATTGATGTTGGAGAAAAAACAGAACCAAAATTTGTTTTAGGAACTTTGACTTCATCACCAACAAAATTGCTTGCAGATACAAATGAAAACGAGCTTCAGATAACTCTTGAAAATATAGGTGATGAAGATGCCGAAGTTGTAAGAATGGAACTTGATCTTCCAGAGGGGTTTAGTGAGACCTATGGTTATTCTTCAAGGGCAAATTTGGGAACGGTTGCAGAGAGCAGTAATAAAGTAGGAACTTTTTATGTGGATATTGATGAAACCGTTTTTGAAGGTGAGTGGGAAGGTTCAGTTAAGATATTTTACAAAGAAGAAAATGATGATGAAAATGAATATAAATCTGTTACTCTACCTTTAAGAATACCTGTTAATGGTAAACCAATGTTCTCTATTGAACAAGTTTCAACAATTCCTGAAACAGTAACTTTGGGTTCTGATGTGGAATTGCATCTTCTGATAAAAAATATAGGGACAGAAGAAGCAGAATCTGTTTCAATCAGAGTTTTTAAAGAATCATCTCAACCTTTCGAGTTTGATGAAAAATCTGATTTTATAGGAAAACTTAAACCAGGAGAATCAGGTGAAGCGGTCATAAAGTTTGATGTTGAATCAAAAGCAACTGCTAAAAAGTACTTGCTTGATTTAGAAGTAAGAGGAATATATAATGATGAAGTATTGATAGAAAATGAAGTTGTTTCGTTGACAGTTCAGCAGGGAAATACAACAAATTGGACTTTATTTATTGTGATATTGGTTGCTGTTATCGTAGTCCTTTTTATGATATACTTTCATACCACAAAAAGAAAAAAGAAATAATTATTAATTTTTTTACTTTTTTATAATTTTTTAATCTAAACGTCTTTAGTTTTTATATAACTGTTGAAATTATTGACAAATTTCTTTTCATAATTATATTAAAATATGAGAATTCTTTAATTAGTATACTCCTGGTATAGTTCCGCCCAAGAAAACAAAAATCAAATCTCTTTTCATAACTCAAATTTTACTTTTGTATTTATAAAAGTTGTTTTGGTCTAGTTGCAGATACGAATAATGAATATTGTGCACTTAAAGCGAGCTGATTAGATCGTGTGTTCAGGTGTCGTCGGAGGTTGCTCCCTGTGGGATGATAGTACTATTCAAAACAGAAAAGATTTAGTGAGCGTGCATAATTTTATTAAAAATTTATGTTTGCAACTAATTATTCCCCAAGAAATCAAAACCAAGACATTACCGTAAGTATTACATCAGCAATTCCTGTTTTGACTTTAGTTCCAAATGTTTTAGCACTATACTCAATTTCGTCTTTTTTTATTGCTTCAGTAAACGCATCGACTTGATTTTCAGAATTCAACACTGATTCAAAAGTATCTTCATTCATTTCAACATTTAATGTTGGTTCTAAAGAATCTTCTTCAGGAGAATCAACGACAAAACCATTTTCAGTTACTATGATTGTATTGTAATCTTCACCTGTTTCTCTTTTCACATTTAATTCTATGATTTCATTACCAAATACTGATCTTATAAATTTAGGCATCTCATCAGCAAATTGATTATATTTTTGAATCAAAGAATCTTTATTTTTAATTGCATCATCAAGTGTTTGTGTTCCTGTAACCGCGCCAGTTATATTATTATTATTATGTTTTGAAAAAATTAGTAATCCAATACTTAAAATAAGAATAAAACAAAAAACAAAAACAATGATTTTAAAGTTATTTCTGTTCATAGAACACCTTATACGCTTGATAAGCTGAATAAACATCTGCTTTGCTCAGAATTTCAAAAGGAGAATGCATTCCTAAAACTGGAGGACCTACATCTATGATGTCACAACCATATTCTGCAAAAAACATTGCAACAGTTCCTCCACCACCTATATCAATTTTGCCAAGTTCACCTGTTTGCCATCTTACTTTGTTTTTGTCTAGCAAAGCCATAACTTTATGAGTATACTCTGCATCAGCATCATTGGTAGAGTATTTTCCTCCTCCTCCACCATATTTTTCAACAGCAACACCTCTTCCAATAAAAGAAACATTTCTTAATTCTTGCACATCTTTAAAATTAGGATTCATTCCTGCTGTAACATCTGCACTAATTATTTCTGCATTTTGAAGAATCGAAAAAGCATCTTCTTTACTTTTCATCTTTTTTAAAACTTGATTCAAAAAATTAAAGAAAAACTTTGATTTTGCACCTGATTTTCCTTCACTACCAATTTCTTCTTTATCAACAAATAATGCTGCAATAGTAGAACTATTTTTGGATTCTATCATTGCGTTCATTGAAGTGTACGCACAAACGCTATCATCTTGACCATAAGCTCCAACCATAGAACCATCAAAGCCAACATCTCTTGCTGTTTCTGCAGGAACAATTTCAAGTTCTGCTGTTGTAAAGTCTTTTTCAGTCATTCCATACTTATCATGTAAAAATTTTAATGCAGTTAATTTTATTTTTTCTTCTATTTTTTTATCTTTAGTGGGAAGATTTCCAATAATTATGTTTAAATCTTCTCCACCTATAAATTCAGAAACCTTTTTTTCATATTGATTCTTTGCTAAGTGTGGTAATAAATCAGGTATTACTAAAACCGGATCTGATTTAGATTCTCCTATAACTATGTTTTTCTTTGTACCATTCTTCAATATTACAATTCCATGAATTGCCAAAGGTCTATTGACCCAATGGTATTTTTTTATTCCACCATAATAATGGCTTTTTAGAAGTGCAATATCTGAATCTTGAAAAATAGGATTAGGTTTTAAATCTAATCTTGGAGAATCGAGATGACTAACAATCGCTCTCATTTTGTTCAGAGAACCGATTTTCATAAGAACAATGTTTTTATTAGTTCTCTGAAATATTTTATCTCCTTTTTTTATGCTCTTCAGTTTTGAAAAATCTTTAAAACCGTGTTTGAGTACAATACTTTCAATTATATTAACTGCTTCTCTTTCTGTTTTAGTATTATCAAGAAACTTTTTATAATTATCTGAGAAATTCATAACATCTTTTTCTGTTAGATGAGTCCATGCAGATTCAGTCTTATAAAAAAGGTAATCATATTTGCTTTTTTTATTTTCTTTTTTGTTCGTTTTCTTTGTAATTTTAGTGGGTTTCTTTTTCATAATTTACACCTCAGGAAACATTATTGTTAATGCCATATTTACTTTTTAGTTAATATTTGTATGATATTTGTATCATCCTTTTAAAATATTGTGAAAACAGAGGGCATATTTAGATAATAATGCATATTTTGTGTAAATATCTATTTCTTTTTAGAAAATACAGGTTTTATTATGAGATTTTTACTTAAACTATTAGTTAATACTTTTGAACCCAAGTTTGTAACAAGAACATCGTCTTCAATTCTTATTCCATAACCTTTATCTAAATTGTAAATACCTGGTTCAATAGTTATTATTGAATTTGGTAAAAGAACATCTTTAGATTTAAAAGCTATTGCTGGAGCTTCATGAACCTCTAAACCAGTACCATGGCCGAGAGAATGAATGAATTCTTCTTTTAATTCTTTTAATTCTTTTCGAGCATAATTATCAAGCAAACCCGCATTTTTACCTATAATATCATTTATTTTTTTTATACATTTTTTTTGAACATTTAAAACCCTATTGTATAATTTAATTTCATTCATACTTGGTTTACCTAAGTAAATAGTTCTTGATATGTCTGAACAATAGCCGTTATATTTAACACCAAAATCAAGTATTAAAAATCCTTTTTTTAGTTTCATATTAGAAGGAAGGGAGTGAGGAACGGCAGCATTTTTACCTGAAGCAGCAAGAGGTTCAAAAGCTAGTTCACAATCAGCTTTTATTGTTTCTATTTTAAGAAATTTAATAATGTCCTGCTCTGAAAAAAGTGAAATTCCAATTTCATCTATTGCCGATTTTATTATTTTTTGTGCTATTGCACAACTCTTTTTAGTATAATTTAGTTCTTGAGCTAACTTTGTTTGTCTTAAAATTGATAAATAAGAGGAAATATCTTTTTTCTTGCATTTAATTTTCAAATACATTACAGTAGAAGTTGTGAGAAAATTCATTCCAACAGATTTATTTTTTAATTGATTTCTCAAAATTTCAAAATCTGAACTTAAATTATAATCTTTTGAAGATTGAAAATTATTAATTTCTAATCCATTAAGATAGATTAGTGGTTTTCCTTTTTTAGGTATTAGCACAATACTTACTGAACCAACAAGATGCTTTGCATCCATTTTGGATAACAGAGCAAAATCTAAATTAGATTTAGAAAGATATTTTTGAATTTCTTTTAATATTGATAAATTGAGTGGTAGAGTTTTCATATTAGTCATGTATGCGGATATAGTTAAATAAAATTAAACAATATCCTCTTCAGCTATAACCATATAGTCGCCTGTAGCAATTACTGCACTAAACGGAATTAATATCTTGCTTTCCTTTGTTTTTTCAAGATCAAGTTTTTCAGTATAAGCTGCAGGATTCTGTACGACCATGTGAATAAGTTCTCCACTTCGAGTTTCAAAAATAATATCTCCAACTTCACCAAATCTTTTTCCTGATTTTGAAACAATTGTTTTTCCTATTATGTCTTTTGAAAAGTTTTTTTCTCCTTCTACCATTTTATTATCCCCCATTTAATTATGACAATTCATTTATTGAGCTTATTTATAAACCTTTTTCTTAGATTACGCTCAATTTAATATTTAATTCTTCAACTATATAAATATTTTGATTTCTAATGTCAATTTAATACTTTCTTTTATAATGTTTGTTTAAACTAAAATTTAACTAAATTTTTAACTTCACCATAGTTAATATAAAAACTTGTTTAATTTGTATTTTAGTTGTAACTTGTTAGTGTTTTGATTCCTTTAAAAAGACCGTTTCAGACAATACCAAAGTTTTTAAGTGTGAAGATTAAGGATATCCTTATTTACTTTTTTTAAATGAATTAGTTTTTTTATTTTACAATGATTTCAAAATTTTGAAGGCGTTTAATGATATCAAAGAACTTAAATCTTAAAAGTATAGTTTTAATGGCTTTTCTTTCACTTACTTCTGCATTAATTTCACAAACTCATTTTAAAGGTCCTGATTCAAATAATTTGTATTTTAGTCAAAGTAATAAACAATTGCAATCTACAATGTCGTATTTGAATCCACCTAACGATCTTAAAGATGTTAGTTTAAGGGATCTTGACTTAAGTCAAAAAGATAAACAATCGCAATCCACAATATCATATTTAAATCCTCATAACAATCTTAAAGATGTTAGTTTAAGGGATCTTGATTTAAGTCAAAAAGATAAACAATGGCATTTAGGGGTTGCCTATTTGGGAGAGACTATTGGGTATGTAATTCTGGAAAATTATACTGATTTACCTTCAGGGGTTAATAATTTAATTTCAGGGGGCTTAGTAATTTTAGGTAGTTGTGCTTGGGAATACAGATCTTATTGCACTGGTGAAGGTTGTTGTAATGTTTTAGATGCGTGTTTTGGTGCAATTGGCGCTTGTTCTGCAATGATAGTTAATGAGTTGATACACACATATGTATTTGACTTTGATGATTATAAAAATAAAAAACAGACACTTATTAAAACTCATAGGATGCCTAAATATTATGGTCCTTTTGAAGATTTAGAAATAGCTTCTAATAATCCCTAAATTTATTATTCTAGAACTTAGAGATTTAATACTATATCTTCGGATTAAAAGATGTGATAAAGATTTTTTATACTGATTTGCGCTAGATTAAATTTATAAAGAAATTAATGTTGCTTAAATATTTTAAGGGAGTTTCACAAACGAAGTTTATATCTGTTAACGATAAATAAGAGATTTAGGCTAATTATCCCTTAATTATGTAGTGTAAATCCGAAATATTTAAATATTAAGTACTTATAGTGAAGTAAAGAAGGGGTGAAACTACGCAATAATAGTTGCAATTGTAAATAATACGGGGTGCTAAAATGGCAAAAAAAGATGATTTAATCAAAGATATCGATGAGTTGGAACTTGATTCTGATGATACGGATAAAGAACTGGATGATTTTGATGATGTAAGTGATGTTGAACTCAAAGAAATAGAAGAGTTAATAGATAATAAGAAAGCTAAAAAAACTAAAAAAACTAAAAAGTCTAAAGAAATTGCATTTGATGATTTTGATGAAGATGATGAATTCGAAGAAATATCAGAACCAAAAAAAGAATCAAAAAAAGAAATAAAGGAATCCAAGAAAATGTTAAAAAAAGAAATACTTAAAAATTCTAAAAAGGAAAAAGTAAAAAAAACTTCTAAAAAGTTATCTAAAGAAATGAGTGATGATTCAGACGCTAAAGAAAGCTCAGATAAAGGAATATTTGGATTTATAGTTCTAATTGTTGTAGTTGCAGTTGTTTTAGCAATAGGATTTAATTCAGGTTGGTTTAATAATTCGCCTGCTACAACATCCGACAATGGTAATACAACAACAAGTACAAATGAGAATGTTGCAGCATATGTTAATTCAGTTCCTATAACAACAGATTACTTGAATACTGTTTATGATCAATTATCTGCAGCATCATATGTGCCTGTGACTAAAGAACAAGCATTAGAAAACATAATAACTGAAGAATTAATTAAGCAAAACGCAGAAGAATTAGGAATAATTATATCTACTGCTGAAGCTGAAGAAAAAATAAATTCAATGCTTGCAGAACAGGGTATGACTCTAGAGCAACTTGATGAAAATCTAGAAAGTTCAGGGACAACTTTTGAACAAATGCTTGAATATGTTAAGTATTCAATGATATTTTCAGAAGTTGCAGATGAAACATTTAAGAAAGATCTTGAAGTTTCAAATAGTGATTTAGCAAATTACTTTGTAGGTAAAGTTGCAGTTAGACACATATTAATAATGTCTGCAGAAGAGAATGAAACAGTTCTTGAAAGACTTCAAGGATTAAAATCTGTTTTAGAAGAAGATGACTCAGAGTTCTGCGATATTGCTTCATCAATAAGTGAAGATACTGGTTCAAAATTTAATTGCGGTAAATATGTTTTTGGTGCTGGAGAAATGGTAAAAGAGTTTGAAGATGCATCTTTTGCACTAGCTGAAGGAGATTTGGATATAGTAAAAACTCAATATGGTTATCATTTAATACAAAGAGTTGATATTGGGGAAGATGATTATGCTGATGCAGAAGAACAAATATTGACACAAAAAACTTCTGATGAATATCTTGTTTTTGTAGAAGATTTAGAAGCTAATGCGGATATAGAAATAGTTGATATTTCTGCTGAAACAATATCTACTGAAACAGATGTAGACTCAGGTATGGAAACTGATATGGGAACCGATGTGGACTCAAATGTTGAATTAATTAATGATACAGAGACAGGTGCGGAGACAGATACTGATGTGGAAACAGGTGTTAACGATAGTGAAACAGGTGCAGGTGCGGAAACTGATGCAGATGATGATGCAGAGTATATAGAATCTAATGTTGAAGAAGAAACAACTGAACCAATAGAATTAGTAACTGTTCAATATTATTATTCAGAAACAGATGATAATAGTCAAACACTTAATGATTTAATGATGGAACTTGAAGACTATGATTCTATAAATGTTGAATGGAGATGTATTAGTGTAACTGAAGAAGATGCAGATATTTGTATTGACATGTATGGTGAAGCAGATTATATGAGTGCAATGAATGAAGCAAATAATCTTGGTTTAACTTATGCACCATCTTTAATTATTAATGCTGAAGAATACACTGGAAGTTACAAAAGTTCTGAAGTTAGAACCTACATCTGTGATATTGCAGGTTGCTAAATAATATATATATATTTTATTTTTTTATTTTTTTATATTCAATCTTTTGCTATTTCTTCATAAAAACTTCTGAATGGTTCAAATATGGGTGTTAAAATAATATTTCCTTTGTTTGCAAAGTAAATTGAACAGGCGATATTTATAGCTGAAGAATTACCAACATAAATATTTTGATTAAATAGATAATTTTGAACTCTTTGCCAATCTTCTTCAGAATAATGAACTATTTCATCAATAGATGTTATTGTTTTATCAGATAAAAAAGGATTTATTTCTTGATAATGTGGTCCTGATACAGATGTTTTTAATCCAGACACTTTTCTGTATTTTAACAAAACACTAACTTCTTTGAACTCTGAGGAATTTACTTTGTTTAGATTTAATTTTAATCTTCTTGCAAAAATAGGATAGTTTTTATGTTCTGCAATAATAATTGAAACTTCTTTATTATAATCTTGTTTCAGTTTTTCTTTTAAGACCTCTTGATAAGACTCTAAAAAAGAACCAGATCCTGCACAGGATAAAATAATATCAGGAATTTCAGATAAAGAGTAAATTAATTCTTTTGCAAAAGGAATTAAAACCTGACCACCGAATTTGGGATGTTTCAGCCAAATTTTATTTTTTCTGAACTCTTGACTTCTTAATAGTTCAGGAATATGTGAATAAAACTCTTTGACAATACTTAATCCTGCTTTTTTAGGTGCAGTAATTATGGTCATTCTTTCTGATTCTAATTGATTTTTTATAATTTCAGGCATATATCTTGAAACAACATATTCTACATTAAACTCAAATCTTTCTGAATAGAATTTTAACGCAAGACCATTGGAAAAATTTCCTCCATCAATAATTGTTATTGTATTGTCAGAAAACCTGTTATCCAAAATGTTTTTAAGAATTAATCTTCCCATTACAAGTTTTTTGTGATTTTCAACATAATTCAGCAAATCAAATCTTATTGCATATACTTTTCCTTTATTTTTTATATTAAGAATTTTACTAAGATCTGTTATTTTTGGTATTTCAAATTCAAACAAATCTCTTATCCTTTTTATTTTAATTGCTTTATTGTAACGCTCAATCAAATTTTCATCAGGATTCATTAAATTATTTGAGTTAAGAATTTTGATCGTTTTTTCCAAGCAGTTTATTACCACAATTTGATGAGAAACAGACTAAGAATATTAATATTTGCCCGATTATAATCGGTTAAGATTAGGCATTAGTTTTGATTCTGCTTTTTTAAGATGTTCTTGAAATGTGGAATAAGAAATACCCATTTTTTTAGCCAGTTTATGCAAATTAGTTTGTTTAGGATAATCATAATAACCATTTGCAATTGCAATTTCTAATGCTTGTTTCTGTTTTCTGCTTAAATCAGGAAGAATAGAAGTAAAAGAAATATTAGATATTTTTTCTTGTTTGAATTTCAATATTTCTCCATCATAATATTTTTTCGAAATTTCTGCTATTTTCATTAAATCTTTTTTATTCCATGCAGCAATCTCCCAGATATGATAACCTTCTTTTGAAATAAAAACGGGTTTAGGTCTTATTAGTTTAGAAGAATAAACTATTTCTGTATTTAAAGGTTGTCTTGAAACATTAATAATAAAATCATTCTTTCTTTCAATATTAATAAAAGCTTTACTTTTTTTAGCATAATTAATCAATCTATTTTTGTCCTTTTCATTACCTATTAAATATCCTGCAGATGTCAGATAGATGTATTTTTTATCTTTATAATAAGACAAAGGATAACCCCAGATATCAACTTTGAATTTTACTGCTAAACTACCCATCAGGAAATTGGCAGGGTTTAATTTTAATTTTAGTATCCACATAATAAAAACTAATCTTCTTATCTAAATAAAGTTTTCGATTATTTCATTTATGCATACTTAAAGAATTATCGATTATTAACAATCTCCAAATCTGTTTGATCTTTAAGAATATTAGCAAATTCTTCTATTTCTGTTTCAGAGTAAGATTCTTTAGTTAAATAAGATTTATCTAAAACTTTGAATGGCACAAACTTTTGCAAAGAATATTGCTTTGCACCTTTTATCTCTTTCACTATTGCAAGAATGTCTTCTTTAGAATGATGTTCTTTTAAAATCGTAGTTCTAAAGTCGTGTTTAATACCTGAATCAATAATTAATTTTATACTTTTTTGAATATTATCAAGATGTGTTTCATTTAAATGTTCTCCTGCTAATTCTTGGTACCTTTTAATTTCCATAGGTGCTTTAATATCCATTGCAATAAAATCTATTAGCTCATTATCTATAAGTTGTTTAAGCATTTCAGGATTCGTTCCATTTGAATCTAATTTAACTAACAATCCCATGTCTTTTATTTTTCCTATAAATTCTGGAAGATCATTATGTATTGTTGGTTCTCCTCCAGTTATTGTAACTGCATCAAGCAACTTTTGATTTTTATTAAGATAATTTAGTACTTCGTTTTCATCAAATGCTTCTGCATTAGATATTAATTCGGGTAGAACAAGTTCGGGATTATGACAAAATTTACATCTAAAATTACACCCCTGTGTAAAAATAATAGAACAAACTTTACCCGGATAATCAATTAAACTTTGTTTTTGAAATCCTCCAATATTCATCTTAACACCTTCTGTTAGTAATCATTAATTTAATATGAATTTTATTCTCAAAAAAGCCAATACTATAACCTTTAGGTTCTAGATGTAGGCTTTTTTGGATGACATCCCTTTTGTGGGATATCTCAACCTTTAAATTGGAGATGATGTCATTTTATAAAACTTAAAAAATAATATTTTTAAAAATAAAAAAATAATAAAAAAATTAATTATTAGCTTTTGCAAGATTTTCTTCAACTTTTGGTTTAAGAGGGTCTGCTTCTACATTCTCATTGCATTTGATTCCTTTGTTAAATAATTTTCTTTCATCAAATTCAGCTTTTTTACCATCGTTCCATTGTTGTACAGGTCTTAAATAACCAACAATTCTTGAATAGACTTCACAATCAACATCTTTTCCTTCAGCTTTACACTTTGGACATTTGTAATGTTCTCCATATATATAACCATGATTTGGACAAACACTAAATGTTGGAGTTAATGTAAAATATGGTAATTTAAAATTGGTTGCAACTTTAAGAACTAAACTTTTTACCGATTCAACAGGAATCTTTTTTTCTCCGACAAAAATGTGAAAAACTGTTCCGCCAGTGTATTTTTCTTGCAATGGGTCTTGCATCTCTAAAGCTTCAAAAAGATCATCAGTATAATTAACTGGTAATTGAGATGAATTGGTATAATATGGTTTTGCACCTTTTGCAAGTGAAGATTCATTTGCAACAATAATGTCTGGATGCTTTTCTTTATCTATTTTTGCAAGTCTAAAAGATGTTCCTTCTGCAGGAGTTGCTTCTAAGTTGAATATTTTCCCAGTTTCTTCTTGAAAATCTTGAAGTTTATTTCTCATAAAGTCAAGAACTTTTTCTGCAAAAGCATGACCGTCTTTATTGGCTATATCTACACCCAAAAAGTTTTTACATGCTTCATTCATTCCAATAAGTCCTATTGTTGAAAAATGATTTTTCCAGAATTCGCCAAATGCCTTTTTAATATGTCTAAGATAAAATTGAGAGTACGGAAATAAACCTTTATCAGTTAATTGTTCTAAAAGTTTTCTTTTAACTTCAAGACTTTGTTTTCCCAGTTCCATAAGTTTATCTAATCTTTGGAAAAATTCATCTTCAGATTTAGATTCATATCCTAATTTGGGAAGATTGATTGTTACAACACCAATTGAACCTGTTAAAGGATTTGCTCCAAATAATCCTCCTCCTCTTTTTTTTAGTTCTCTTTTATCAAGTCTTAATCTGCAACACATACTTCTAACATCATCAGGACTCATATCAGAATTTATAAAATTGGAAAAATAAGGTATTCCATATTTTGAAGTCATTTCCCAAATCGGTGCATAATTAGGGTTTTCCCAATCAAAATCTTTAGTTATATTATATGTTGGGATTGGAAATGTAAAGACTCTGCCCGTAGCATCACCCGCAATTAAAACTTCTGCAAATGCTTTATTAAACATATCCATTTCTTCTTGAAAATCTCCATAAGTTTCTTCCATTAGTTTTCCGCCACGACTAACCGGTTCGTTCTTCATGTATTTAGGAATTTTCAAATCCAATGTTACATTAGTAAAAGGTGTTTGAAAACCAACTCTTGTAGGAATATTAATATTAAACATAAATTCTTGCAATGATTGTTTAATTTCTTTAAAAGTTAATTTATCATATCTTATAAAAGGTGCTAAGAGTGTATCAAAATTTGAAAATGCTTGAGCACCTGCTGCTTCTCCTTGTAAAGTATAAAAGAAGTTTACTATTTGACCAAGAATTGCTCTGAAATGTTTGGCAGGTTTAGATTGAATTTTTCCAGAAACTCCTGTAAATCCTACATCTATTAGATCTTTAAGATCTAATAGATGTTGGATTTA
>CAYWRI010000003.1:0-67424 GCA_964461035.1 uncultured Methanosarcinales archaeon
TGGAACTAATTTCCATACTCATCTTTATACTTCTTTAGATTTAGTAAATCAAAAACTTCATACTACTATTCAGGTTCCTGTTGATGAAAATAACCGATTTGAAAAAGGATATTTGTTTGGAACAACTTTGCGATTTAAGAAACAAGTAGATGGAGTTTTTGTGCTTATTGCAATATTCCTTAAAGAAGAAACAAATTCTATTTTGATTGGAGATACAAAAATAGGTGTTGCAGAGTCAATGAAATTAAATTTAATAAATTCTGATACTGAACCTGTATCGCCGTATGAAAAAGAAAAAGGACTCAGATTTTATTTTGTAGATGGACAACAAAAAGGAATGACTATTGTAATGCCTGAATTTAACTAAATTGATATTTTTAGATAATTTTAACTTTTTCAACTATTTTTTAATCTTAGCTAAGTATTAATAATTTATTTTTTATTATTCGATTTCAAGATAATCCACATTTATACTTGGATTGAATTTTTGTTCTACTTGTCCTTTAACAGTAACTTGTTGTCCGATTAAAGAATTTAAGTAATCCTCGTCGTATTTACTATTTTTATCATAATAAAAACCAGTCATATAACATTCTGTTTTCAAAGTAATCATAAAAGAAGTATTAAATTTTTTAGCTTTTGTAATTCTTCCGGTTATCGTCACTGTTCTTCCAATATTTTCTTCAGTCATATTATTAAGATTGTGAAGATTGAAATCAAAATTTTCAATCACAAAAAATAATGCGATAATGCCAATCAAACTAATCATGAGAGATATTTTTGTTAAATATTCCATGCAATAATAATCGATTATTTCTTCTTATATTTATGCGACTTTTCTTCGGATATTTTTTGATATTCACAATTACATTTTATAGACTCATTTTAAGTTTGAATATACTTTTTAGTCTTATCAATATACAAAAAACCATATGGGAACAGAAAACTTTATAAACTTCAATATCTAAAGCTATAAAAAGTTAGACAATATGTCTACGATAGTATTAATCAAAAATGTGTTTGAGGTGAATAACATGAATAGAAAAAGAGGTCAAGCGGCCTTAGAGTTTTTAACAACATATGGCTGGGCTTTTCTAGTAATTTTAGTTATGATTGCAGCGTTAGCTTACATGGGAGTTCTAGATCCAAAACAAATGATAACAGATTCTTGCGCATCATCAGCTCCATTTACTTGTACTGGTGCTAGTTCCAGTGTTCTAAGTGCTGTTGGTGCTGCAGATTCAGATTTTAAAATTGAATTTAAAAATGGTTTATCTGAATCCGTAACGGTTTCTTTAGGCAGTTTAACTGTTGATGGTGTATCCTGTGGTGTAGCCACTATTGCATCTGGAGCTACAATTGTGGGTGGAGGTTCTAGTGTTGTAGATTTAACTGATTCATCTGGTGATCTGGATCTTTGTTTGCCTATTGTAAAAAAGGGAGAAAAAGTAAGATTCGTTTTTGAATTCACTTATACTCCTACAAGTTCTACAATAGCGAGATCTGTAACAGGAAGTGGAGTTTCAACTGCACAATAAACAATTTTTATTTTTTTATTTTTTCTTTCTTTTTCTAATATTGTAATAATTTTCTTATTTTAAAATATATTTCTAAGATGTATTTCTAAGAATTAATGATTAAGATTTTAATGAATTCTACCGCACATAAACAAACCTTTAAAAATAAATAAGATAATGGTTAGAGTAAGAGGTGTATAAGTGTGAATAGGTTGTTTGCAAAGAAGAAAATGAATGCAAGAAGAAATAAGAAAGCATCGTATTTCTTTTTGTTTGATGCAGTAATCGCAGCAATGGTATTCTTTGGAGCTATCGCTTTAATATCATCAAGTATTTCAGAACCAAAAGATGTGAATTTACCAACGGTTTTCAGTGAATCATTACTAAATTATTATTATAAAACTCAAATAACCGAAGTTGACAATTCTTACATTGATTCTATGTATGCGACAGGGTATCTGAAAACTCCTCGTAATACTCTTCTTGAACAAATGTTGGTTCTATATGAAAGAAACGCATTTGATCCTCACAGTGGAATTGTTCTTCGAGAATTTATAATTAATATAACAAACGCAAAATTACCTGTTAGTTATGGGTATAACATTACAATTACGGATAATGGAAATCAAAAGTCTATTTATTCAAGAGACTCAATAACTTCATCAAAAGAAGTTCTCACAACAACAAGAAAACTTGGATTAGCAACTCTTGACAATAATTCAATATATGGTCCGGTCATATTTTCAGTTAGTGTGTGGTATTAAATGAAACTACTAAAAAACAAAAAAGGAATATTATTTACAATGATGGCCTTGTTATTAGCAACACTGTTTATCATTGTTCTTATTCCCAACAAAACTTTAAGATACAATAATGATGTTGACCTGCAAAAATCAAGAGCATTAAACATAAGAGCATATCATGATTATCTCTTAGAATACGTTGATTATGCTATAAAAATACCTGCAAAATATTGTTTAACTGCTATTGCTCAAAACATGGTTGAAGAAAGTACATATGGTGATGCGAATTTCATTGAAGAAAACTTACAATATTGTTTACAGTATTTTAAACTTCATAATATTTCTAATCCTGGGCAGGATATAAATTTAAATCAAACAACGATAAAATCAAGAAAAAGCATAATGGATCAATTAGTTAATTTAACAAGAGATGATTATGGAATTGAAACAAATTATCTTTTTAATAATATTATTATAACTCAAGTAGAGCCAGACGAATTAGAAATAGGTATTGAATATGAATTTATTTTATCAGGTTCAGACTTTGTTTTAAAACCTGAAAGATATGAAACAACTGTTCAAATAAATTTTAAAGGTGTTCTTGATCCGATGTATACAATAAAAACAGGTTATGAAAAATATTTTGAAGACATTTTATTATTTGATGAACCATATCAAGATAGTACTTTATTTAATTTACCGTTTGAAGAATTTATGGAACAAGCATCATATGTTCAATATTCACGTGGAACTTCTATTGATAATAGATTTTATGATGAGCTTGATTCTTCAGATTTATCTATAATAAGCTTTATTAATGAAGGTGATGTTCCTTATATAGAAAATAGATCCTATGTTGATATTGAATATTTCAGAGGAACAAATTTTAGTTGTTGCGAGCTTTACTGTTTAGACGCTGATAACAATAATGATTGTGATGTTGACCAGGGTTTCAGAATTGATATGTATACTTTGTTTGGAATATCATCTTCATTATCAGGATTTAATTTAAGCACAAATAATTGGATGCCCGTTTGCAGTGTGTGTCCATGATAATTAAAATGGGAAAAATAACAAAAGATACAGCTTTATTTGAGTTAACACTAAGAAAATATGAAAAACCTCAAAGTCTTGAAGATCGAGAACTAGTTAGAAAACTCTGTTTATCATTAGGTGTTTTACAACCAGGTGATTCAAGAGATGTTATAGTGGACATACTCTGGGTTTTTCTTAAGAATAAATCTAAACTAATGTCAAGTAGAGAAATCGAAGAAAAGACTATTGAACTTAGAACAAAACTAAATCAACCATTAAAAGGTATAGCTCCAAGTAATATACGACGACAAATACTAAGATTAAGAGACATATTTCTTATTGAAAAAATTAATACAGAATATAAAATAAGAGAAAACAATACTTTTTCAGAAATATTCTCTGAAAACATAGAAAGATACTATCTAAAATCAATACTTGATAGAGTTAAAGAATATCTTAAAGAAACTGATAAACGATTTGAGTTGTAGTATGAATAAAATAATTAGTCTAATTGGGCCTAGAACTGTTGGCAAAACAACAATTGGGAAAGAATTAAGTTTAATTTCTGGTTATAAATTAATTGATATTGATCAGATAATGTTAAAAGTTCTAAAAAATAAAGGAAAAATATTTGGTTATGCAAACAAATATGGTTGGAATAAATATTTTGAAAAAGTTAATAAAAAATTAAATAAAATAATAAAAGATAACAAAAACAAAAACATGATATTAGATTTAGGTGGAGGGACAATTGCAGCAAATTATCCTTCATGTAATCTGAATGCAAAATTCATTAAAAAAAATTCAACAACCTTCTTAATTTTGCCAACTGTTAACAATGAAGAAAATATAAAAATCCTTTTCAAAAGAGAAAAAAATAGAAATAAATCTGATAGTAATATTTGGGTCACAGGTTGGTCAGAAGAAAAACTTAATAAAAAGGTCAAAAATGATTATGTTACAAGAATATCAACTTTTAAGAAGTATGCAAATTTCAGTGTTTATACAAAATATAAATCTCCTAAACAAGTTGCTAAAAATATATTGAAGGAGTTTAATTAAAATGGTCTATATGTCTGAAGATGATTCAGATTTGTTATTGGAAATTGTAAAAAGAGAATTATTTGATTTAAATTACAACCCTTTTTTCTTAGATATGGGCACAGGTTCAGGAATAATAAGTTTAAATATTTTTAATAAAGTGAAAGAAGTTTATGCTGTTGATATTGACCAAAAATCAATTAACTACATTCATAATAAAATAAATTCTCTAAACAATTCAATAATAATTAAAGACCAACGTAAAAATAATAAACAAATAAAGACTTCAAACAATAATTCGGTAGTAGACTTAAAAAAATCAGAACAACAATCCAAAATAAAAAACATTCATCTTGTAAGATCTGATTTATATTCAAATCTTAATTTTCTCAAAGCGAAATTTGATATTATCTCATTTAATCCACCATACTTACCTGATGAAAAGAATAAAAAAGACAATGATATTGCATTAAATGGTGGAAAACAAGGTTATGAAACAATAATAAAATTTCTTGAAAATTCAAAGGATTACTTAAAAAAAGATGGTTTTATTCTGCTTTTATTCTCTTCAAAAAGCAAAAAAAACATTATTTTTCAAAAAGCTAAAGCTCTTAACTATTCATGTTCACTATTAGCAAAAAAAGGTCTTTTCTTTGAAAAATTATATGTTTACAAAATAAAACCCTCTGAGTATTTTCTTGCTCAAGGAAAAAGAGGAAAAATATATTTCTTTGAAAAAAATAATGAAAAATTCATAAGAAAAATGGCATTGAAAGAAAGCAAAGCCATGGGAAACATAGAAAATGAAGCAAGATTTAATCAATTATTGAACAAACACGATATTGGTCCAAAATTTATAAGTTATAATAAAGAAAACAATTCTTTAATACGAGAATTTATTGAAGGTGAATTCTTAGGAGATTATTTAATTTCCCATTTAGAAAAAGAAATAATATCTGTTCTAAAAAAAATACTTTTGTTAATGTTAGAACTTGACTCACTAAAAATTAATAAACAAGAAATGACAAATCCTTACAAAAATATAATTGTAACAAACAATGGAGTTCCAGAACTAATCGATTTTGAGAGGTGTAGATTTTCTCAAACTCCTAAGAATACAACTCAATTCCTACAATATTTATCTTCAAATCCTTTAAAATTAATACTTAAAAAAAAGAAAATAAACTTTAATAGACAAGAAACAATGCGTATTTCTAAGAAATACAAAGAAACCTATAATAAAAATTTAATTCTGGAATTTATTAAGAAATTATAATTAAATTGAATATTAATCCGGTTATTTCTTAATAAAAGAAGAAGCAACCATCAATATTCTGCAATCTGTAAAAGGAAGTTATTCTAATCCCTTCAGAGAATTAACAAATTTTATAAACACATAATTTTATATTACTGGATATGCAGCACCATAGAAAATTAGTTAATGCAATGCACAAAAATGCATGGTCTAAAGAAGAAATAGCTGAAAGTGTGGAAAAATTGCATAAATTTAGAACTCAAGAATCTAAATCTTTAATGATTAGTAAATACTGGATTAACATAGTTTTAATTTTTCTTTCAGTTGTCTTTAGCATTTCAATTTTGGTTCCAATAATTTTTGTAACAGATAAACTTACAGCTTTAACTATAACTATATTTTTTGGATTAATAATGGGCCTTACTCTAACAAATTCAATTTTGAGTTTAGAAGATTTTAATAATAAACATAAATTAATGTCGGATGTAATATTGTTTATTGTAATTTTAATACTTTCTTTTATTACACTTAAATTAATTTTTAATTACATAAACTTTAATAAAACGCCAATTTATTATTGTGTAAGTTTTGCAATTAGTTTTGCTATTCCTACCTTAATTTCAAAATTACATTACATTCATGAAACTAAGAAATTGCAAAAAAACAAAAATAAAAAAACAAAACTTAAATATTATAAGAATATAAAATGAAAAAGATGAATATTAAAGAATGGACAGAAGTTTATTTCAGGCATAAAGATTTGTTTGAAAAATCACTTGATAATATAAAAGAAGAAGAAAATCATTTAATACTTGAATATAAAAATAGAAAAGATGTAGCAATACTAAGACCTGTTTTTGATGATTCAATCTTTGAAGAATTACATACTTTAGAAAATAAATATGATAAAAAATTCATTGTATGTTCAAAAGCAAGTACAAATGTAGAATTCTTGATTAAAAATTGGAAAAGATTTTTAATAAAAAAATTAGTTATCATATTTGTAGACATAATTACAAACAATAAGATTCTCATAAACACTTATTTACATAACATGGTTTCTGATACGGATAAACTAGACATTTCTGTTAAAACACTTTTTGCTAATCAATAATATTTATTTCTTAGAACTTTTTTTAACAGTTTTCTTTTTAGTGGCTTTTCTCTTAGTTTTCTTCTTTTTAACAGGTTTTTTTTGAGTTGGTTTAGCAACAACTTTATCTGCTTCTTTAAGAAATTCTTTAACATGTTTTTCAACAAGGTCTTTTATTTTTTTATTTGACTCCACAGAATGTTTAATTATATCTTTTGCAAGTTTTTTAGATTGAACAGCATCAAGATTGTATTTATCTTTAAGTTCTTTCATAAGAACATCTAAATGCTCTTTACCTATGTAAGCAAGACCAAAACCAAATTGTAAAGTTTTTTTTAATATATCCATTTTATTACCTCCCGTAAATATAACATTTATTTATTTTTATTATTTAATAATTTTCTTGTTTATTAGTATTCGTATTCATCATTCTTATTAAACGTATTAATAAAATTAAAGCAAGTAAAAATGTTATATATCCTAGATTAATTCCGAGTATTGTTGTTGCTTTACCAGCATAAAAAAATATTGGTGTGGCAATAAATAATGCTGCAATTATATATGATATTGATTTTTTATTACTGGAAGAATCCATATGTTTTTCTATATCTTTAATTTCTTGATCTTCAACATGAAATTCAAAGTTACCTGATTCAATTTTTTTAAGAAATTCTATCAAATGTTCAGGAAGCTCGGTATATAAATCCCTATTTGAAATCATTTTTTTAATTGTTTTCTTTGCAATATTTATAGGATTATACTTTTCCGCAACAATCTTTTCAATATTTGGACGCATCATTTCCTCAATATTTGTTTTAGGATAAATTTCTAAGCCAATACCTTCAAGATCCACAAGTGATTTTACTAAAAGCATTACACTTGATGGAAAAACCAAACCATGATTTACACCTGAATTTATTCCTTTATACGCAGTCAAAATAAAACTACACTTACCAATTGATTTTCCATACCAATTCTTTATTATTTCTTTAGCGTCTTTTTTAAATGATTCAAGTTGTGCATTCTCAGTTTTTTCAGATAAATTAATAAGTCCTTGAATACATTGATTTATATCTTCATTAATTAAAGCTACAAAAACTTCACTTATTTTTGTTCTTATTTCTTTACTTATATAACCAACCATTCCAAAATCAAGAAGTAAAGGAGTGTTATTTTTTGCAATAAAAATGTTTCCCGGATGTGGATCTGCATGAAAAAATCCGTCAACAAAAATCATTTTGGAAAAAGAATTTATCAATTTTTGACAAAATTCTTTTCTATCATCTTCATTTTTAAATTTATGATAATATATATTTTCAGCTTTTTCAAATTCTAAAACCAGAATCTTATCTGTTGTAAATTCTTCAAAAGTTTTTGGAATTATAACGTTTTGTTCTTTTAAATTTTCACGAATAATATTTATGTTTTCTACTTCTTTTCTAAAGTTAAGTTCATTCAGTGTCCATTCTGCATACTCTTTTATTATTTCAACAAGATTATAATTTCTTAGCTTAGGAAAATGCTTATCTAATAAATGTGCTAGGAAAAAAAGAATATCAAGATCTCTTAGAATAATCTTTTTTGCATCAGGTTTCTGAACTTTTACAACTACTTCTTCCCCTGTCTTTAATTTTGCTCTATGAACCTGTGCTAAAGATGCAGTTGCAAGAGGGCTTTTATTAAAACTAGCAAATAATTTATTTAATTTTTTACCTGTTTCTAATTCAATAGTTTTTTTAACCACAAAATATGAAATTGGTTTTGAATGCTCTTGCAATTTTCTTAACTCTTTACAATATTCATCAGGAACCATATCAGGTCTTACACTTAGTATTTGTCCTAATTTAATAAATGCGGGACCCAATCTTTCAAAAGCTCTTCTTAATCTTACTGGGTGTGAATCAATAATATTTTTATTTTTCTTAGAACTTTTTTTAACAAAATGATGCAAATTTATTTTACTAATAGCAAAATCAAATCCTTCTTCAAAAAACACACTAAGAATCTTACTAAATCTACTTATATCTTTTATGTTTTCAGACAATTTACTCATATTCTTATCTTAACATCGAGTTTTTAAAAATCTTTTCAAATTTTAGTTGTAAACAGATAAAACTTTTATCATAATTTATCGAGATATTGTTTCTGCTTCTTTGTTGTCCTTTTTTTTATAGAAAAAATGGCAGAAGCTAAGAAATAGTGTGGTATGGACGCTGACTTACTCCACATTGTCAAGAATAATCTTATTCTTAAAACCGCCTCTTTCATTCATTTTTTTAGAACGAATTTTCTCGATTTCTTCTTTTGAAAAACCTTTGAAATCATAAATAGCATAAAGAACTTCTTGAATATCAGCTAATTCTTCAGAATTATTATCTTCTAAAAACTCATTAACTTCTTCTAAAAGCTTACTTTTCAATTCATTCCAATATTCTTCATCATTAGCGATATGTGTTTTTGATATTTTATTAGACTTTTTTATGATTTCAGGTATTTTATCTCTAACTAATTTTGGTTTCATATTATAAAAAAAAGCGGTTTTATTTATTAATTTATTGTAAGTAGCTTTGAAAAAATCATAAATAACATATTATTCTACTTCTATTACTAACTCTTTAGAATAAATATAAGGTTTTCACAAAACTTTTAAAAGAATCTTATTTCATAAAATGAATTGAGTGGGGTGTAACAATGGGTTTAATTGATCCTTTATTAGATTGGATTTTGTATTTTAGTCCCTTTATGGGAATAGTCATAATTTCATTAATTATGTCTTTATTAACTACAATCATATACAAATTTGCTTCTGACCAGAAAAAGATAAAGACGATAAAAGAAAGAATGAAAGAACTTCAAAAAAAAATGAAGATCATTCCTAAAGATCAGCCAGAAAAAATGATGGCAATAAATTCCGAGATGATGAAACTAAATGGTCCTATGATGAAAGAATCATTTAAATCAACATTTTATACAATAATTCCTTCCTTACTAATACTTGCCTGGATGAGTGCAAATCTTGCTTTTTATCCATTATATACAGAACAACCTTTTACTGTAACAGCAGAATTTAATGAAGGTGTTACGGGAAGTGTTTCAATGAGTGAACTACCTCAGGGATTTAATTATTTAAATAGTGCTGAACAAAACATTACTGATTCTCAAGCTATTTGGAGACTTCAAGCAGATTCTCCTGGAACTTATACTGCAATAATAGAATTTCAGAATAAAGACTTTAATCAAGATATACTTATTGTTGAAACACCTGATAGAAAATATTCTAATCCTGAACAAATAGTTAAATCAGGTGGTTTAAATAAAATAACTGTAAGCAATAACAAAGTAAAACCTTTTGAAGGAGCACCAATAGTGGGTGGATTAAATTGGTTATGGGCTTATATTTTAATAACGGTCATTATGAGTTCTGTTTTAAGAAAAGTCTTTAAGATATATTAAATATTGCTTTTTTTCTTTTTTATGTATTCTTTTAATTATAAATATCATTTTTAACAAACACCTATTTAATTCTAATTAGAATAATATTTTATGAAATTTATAACTTTAAATTACATATAATTTAGAAAAATTATAAAAAAAATTAAAATAAATAAAAAAATAACTACTTGATATTTTTATTATCTTTTTTCCTATACTTAGGAGGATCATGTCTGTGCTTTTTTCTATAAACTGCAGCAGTACTAGGTCTGTGTTTTTCAGTTCCATGTCCCTTTGCATCAAGATGTCTTGATTTTCTTCCAGCACTGGTAAGTCCCCTGAAAACTCTTCCTCTTTTCTTAGCAAGATCGCTAAGACCTTTATTTGCAAGTATTTGAGGATGTTCTCTATCTATTAGAATAACTTCATACCATATGTATAATCCATCTTTAGTAATATAATAGCTATTCAAAACTTCACAATTAGTGTATTTTTTATTAGCTCTTTCTTCACAGACTTGTTGATAAGATTTATTCAAGACTAAACTTCTACGATTGTGTTTAGGTCGTCTTCCTCTTTGATCATGAGGTCTTTCATGTCCTCCTCTTGCAACTCTCTGTCTTACAATTAAATATCCTTGCTTTGCTTTATAACCAAGTTCTCTTGCTCTATCAATTCTAGTTGGTTTAGCAACTCTTATGGTTGCAAGTTCTTTTCTGTATCCTAATAATCTTTCTCTTGATAATTTTTTAGCTTCTATTGTGGGATTTTTCCACGCTTCTTTCATATATTTTTGATAACCCATTTTTTTTCACCTTAAGGATTCAAAGTAGCTAATACTTCACATCTCCATCATAATAATTATTTTTTCTCCTCTTCTTTTTTCTTTTCAACTTCTTTAGTTTCAGAAGTTTCAGCAGGTTTTTCCATTGGTTCAGGTCCATATTTAACTGTTTTCATATTTATTTGAACTGTGTTTTCATTAATAACACTGCCTGCAACGGTTTTTCTAAGTCTAATTCCTTTTCTTTTTCTTTTCTTTATGCCTACTCCTGAAGCAATAAGAATTTTTTTCCTTTGAGAACCATTAACATCTTTTCTCATAGGAAAACCACAATAATCAGAACCACCAGTTATTTGAAATTCATAACCTTTGAATCCGACAGCTTCACCTTTTATGATGTCACCAATTTTCTTTTCAATTAGAACTCTACAATCGTCGTCTTTAAGTTCTTTTTTATAACATTTTTTGGCTTTTGGACAGCCAATATTAAGTTTAAATTCCATTATTGTCTCCTCCGAGCGCCCTTAACTTTGCAAGGACTCAGTCGATATAAATATATGCGAACCTCATTTCATTTAAAAATCTTTTTGAATCTTTCTATCTTTTTTTAGATTTAATTTAATGTTAAATAAAATAGAATTTTCACTTTTTAATAGAAGTAATCAGAGCTAAAAAATAGAGTGGGATTTTATTTATACTTTTTTTGAATTTCATTTTTTCTTAAAAAAGTTGTAAAAATATAAATGTAAAATAGAAATAAAGATTTTTCAGACATCAGTTCTAATTTTGATAACCTTGGTTGTCTTTCTTGTATTGTGTAGTTTGATATTTACTTAATCATGAAGTATCGCTAAAGCTTTTCGGATTGAACGCTGCAGACTCTAGATGCATTAATATTTATTTTGATTAACTCAATTAACTTAAGTAAGAAATATAATTTTGAACAATATAATCTACAATAAAAAATCAGTGAAATTTTTAAATGAATTTATATTCCTAATGAACTATGGAAAATTCAACTAATGACGCTTTAGGCTTTTTCTTTTGTTATGATGAGGTATATAATCAAGCATCAACTTGGTTTAAAAAAAATGAAATTACAACACCTCTTTCATCTAGTGAACGGCAGGATCAACTAAGAGCATACACATCTGAAGCAAATGGACTTTATAATTCAAAAAGGTAACTTCTTATATTTATTTAACAGTAAAGTTTAATAATGCCTATTGATTTGCATCATTAATGGAAGATATACTGGTTCCAAATATTATTTTAACAAAACTTTATACTTTGCAAAAGGTAAGTGACTCTAAAATTGTGAGTTCAGGAAATTTATTATCTGATATTGCAATCGCACTTTATTTTGATTATTCTGGAAATTATTCTTCTGAAGGTTACATGTTTAAAATAAATTCTTGTTCAGAGCGTCTTTGTGATATTTATCGTTTTAGAGCTAAAACAAAAAGGATTTTGGATGAAATAACTGAACATGTTGAGAGCAAAAATGTATCAAACGTTAAAGGCTGTGTTTTCGGTCAGTCTACTTATGTATTGGAAAAACAATATTTATCTAAAAGATTTTATTTTCATGGAACTTTATCTACTTTACTTAAACAGTATTTTTCTGAGCAAAATATTGATATGGATTGGCAATTAAAACCTGCAATGTTAGAATTATTTTTAGATTCTCAAACTGGTAGATTCTCAAAAAATATTGTTCTTTACAAAAATTTATTAAAACACACAGAACCTACGAGCGTTCTTTTAATGTAGGCTGTTTAAAAATATAAAAAATTAAATTGTTTTGCAATATCATAAACTATCGGTTAATATGAAAACTTCTTTATTCTGAATTGTGTAACTTGTTACATGTGCCAACAATTTTTGGTTTAGCATAGAACTCAAAAATACAAAAAAGATAAAAGGTTTCACAATAGCCAATCATCTAGAAAGATTTAAATATCAATCTAAATTCTCAAGAAATATGGTTGATAATAAAAAAGATTCAAAATTTGATTATGATTTAGTATTTAGACAGTTTCAATCACAACTATTAACACCTTTTTGTAAGGATGGTTCAGGAAATCGTTTAGTTATTGGAGGACTTTTAGGTGTTGTTCAAGATAAAACTCTTTTATCAATTATGGAAGAGATGTTACGGGATAAAATTACTCAAAAAGGTAATCCTAAAGAACTTCCTGGAAATATATTTGAATTAGGATATAGTCAATTCAGTGTTGTATTATCTGGCTATGCAGGACATATAACCTATTCTCCAATAACAGAATGGATATTGGGTGGTGAAATTGCAGAAAAATGCAAGACTTTAGAATTAGATAAGACTGAAACATATTTAAACTATCAAAGAAAATATAATAATTTCAATCCTGAATTTTTATTTTCATTTCTGTTAGATTTTAGTGTTGCAGGTAAAGATCCAAATAAACAGTTTATCTTCTACTTAAAAGAAGAAATTCTCAGCACTGAAGATAGAAAAGTAATTACAAATAGATTAGATTATCTTTTGAATATTCTTGAAGTATCTGAAACTTATTATGATAGAGCAAAAGAATTTAATCCTTGGGATTTATTAATTGGTCTTACTAGAGAAATGTATGCTAAATTAAATCCTGATTCTAATAAAGATTTTATTAAAAGAGGAATAATACAATATCAAGAGGGATGTTCGAGTTACATACCTGAAGGATTAATATTGGAATCGCCTGAAGAGAACCTATTTCTAAGAAATTGTGATAAACAAGACAAGACTTCGTATGTTGATAAAAAAGCAATTGCGGTATATACAAAAACAGATATAGAAATAGGCACTCGTTTTGGTAGATTAGCAAAAATAATTAATTAAAAAATAATTTCATTTAATTCTAATAGTTTTACAATAACCTAAACAACCGATAAATTTATATATATGTAGTATACATTAGTGTATACTGCAATAATCAATTAAAGAATTTAAAGGGTGGTATTAATATGTTAAAAGTAAAAAGAATATCTGAAACCTATGATATGAGAGTTTTCACAGACTTGGGCGACTATTTCGGTGATATAGAGGAAGTAATTCTTGCTCACACAAAAATTGCCGGTTGGAGAGTCAGAGCAACTAAAAATTCGTTTTTGAGTAAAGTACTAGGAAATGCTAAAGGAGTTATTGTTCCACATCAACTTGTAAAAAGTATCGGAGACATAATGATTATAAATAAAACAGCAGTTCCTGCATACTCTGGAGACGAAGAGTAAATCTTTTTTATTTTATTATTTTTTAAAAAAATTATTTCTTATTGACAATTTAGAAATATTTTAAAATATGTTTAGTCATTAATATGTCTTTTAATTTGAGTAATCTGTTTTATTAATTCTTCACCATTTTCACACATTTGATATTTATATTTTTTTTGAAAGTCTTTAATAAAATCTGCTACTTGCTTTTTATCTAGAATATCTTTTTTACTTAAATAAATAATAATCGGCTTTTCTAATTCTATAATTCTATCTAATAAGTTAAATTGATCTTTAATAGGATATTGCTCTGTTAAATCAAAAACATAAATTGTCATATTTGCAGCATATTTCATTGCAATATCTGCTTGTTTTTCAATATCATTCATCTTATTAAACCGAGCTAAAGTTCCAGGTGTATCAATCAATTGTATTTTTTCAGCATGATGTTTAAAGTAACCTGTATTTAATTTTCTTGTAGTAAATGGATAATCATTTATTTCAGGTTCAGAATTAGTTACCTGAGATAATAAAGTACTTTTTCCAACATTAGGAAAACCAGCTATCGCAACAGTGAATAATGTTGTTTTTATAGCAGGATAGTTTTTCATAATCTTTCTATTTTTTTCTATTATTTTTAGAAATTTATCAACTTGTTTTAAAATACTTGATACTCGACCAATACAACCACCACTTAATTTATTCAAAAAACCTATATCTCTTTCTTCATTGAAAACTTTTAATTTTCTCATAGCTTCACAACATATTTTATTTATATTATATTCTGCCCATGAAATACTTGCTAACGCTTTTTTTAAATTATCGACATCAAGAGTTAATTCAATCAACTGCCTATAAAATTCAGGAAGTGAATCAATACTTGGAAAATTAGAATGAATATCATGTAATCTTGAACAAAGTTCATCTCTTAATATTTTTATTTTATCTATTTCGATTCTCTTAGATTTAATTAGTTTACTAACACTCCTAAGTCTAATAGTGCTACGTAAAGCTTTACTCTTAATTTCTCCTTTTCTTAGAGCCACATCAAGATAAACTTGATAGTCCTCTATACTTTTCATATTCTGAAAATTCATAGAATTATAGAATCACACACTCTTTATAAATTTAGTCAGATGTTTGGTATTGCTTTATCTGAATTGGTTCTGCTCTTGAAACATTATTTTTTATTTTTTCAGCAAGATAGTTAAGTCCTTTTTTAATAAAGAATATATCTCCTAAAAACATAAGGGTTTTACATAACATATTATAATTTTTCCTTTGATTAGAATTTTGAATTAAAAACTTAGAATCTCTAAATAAAGAAACAGTTTTCTTTCTGTGATTATATAAATTTAACGTATTCTCAGACAAACTAATATTTTTATCCAAAATATAACTTTCATTTCCATCTTCAATTATATCTACAAAATCATCATATAGTGTACTTATAGCGCAAAAGTTTTGAATAACTTTTTCTTCGTTAGAAGCTAATTTTTTCTTTGAATATAAATTAATAAACGCAGATTGAATTTTACCATAAATCATTCCAATGTTTAATCTTTCAAGTTTTTTTTCTTCAGAAGATTGTGTATCAAAATAATTAATTATTGAAGAAGCATATTCTGTTAAAAGATCATGCAAAATAAATTTAAATGAGTTATCTTTAGATAAAACGGATTGATTTAAATAATCAACTAGGGGCTGAGCTTTTAATAAAAATTCATTTTTTGTATTTCTAGTTTCTAAAAATTTAATTCCTTCTGAAATCAATTCAAAAATATTTAAATTCGAATTTTTTTGGGAACTGAAAATTTCGGAATGTGTTCCATCAATACAACAATCTAGATAAGACGAGTAAAGATTAAATGCTGCTGTAACTTTAATAGATTCATAATCTATATCTAAATTAAAAAGTTTACCAAAAACTAAAGAACCTAAACCGGATATGGCCACACCTTTTTTAGCTTTATTTAGTTTGATAACATCATTTTCTAAATCATTATCAAACATTTTCTCTAAATTTTGTTGCCAAGACTTTAATTCTCTAAAAGATGTTCTAACAATCGAAATCAAATTCATAAAATTTAGGAATAATTTAACTTATATAAATCTTAAGGTATTTTGGCTATCTAATAAGAACATCGGATATGGGTATGTTTACTTCAGCAGGTTTAATTAGAGTTCCATTTTGATTGAATTTTAGAATAGTTACTTCTGTATTATCTTGAAGATAAAACTTTTTATCATTATCATAAAAATTATAACCACAAGTTCCGTGAAGTGCGTATTCAACAAGATATGCATTAATAGCTCCATGTGCTACACTCATAATAATGCCTGATTTTTGTTTAATATTTTCAATAACATTATTTACTCGAGTCTCAATATCATTAATTGATTCTGCGTTAAATTCATTTACAAAAGGGGCTCTAGAATCTACTTGCATATATCTTAAATCATCATAAGTTAAATTATTAAATTGCGTTAATCCTTTTTGAGTTAGTAAAGCTTGAATGTCATTTTGAGTTTTGTTTTGTAAGCTACCAAAATATATTTCTCTTAAGTTTTTGTCATAAATTATTTCTTTTTTATATTTTGCAAATTCGGATGCTAAATGCGCAGTGGATTTCGCTCTTTCCAAATCACTGCTATAAATTATAGAAGGATTAATTAATTTAATTAATTGAGCTAATAGAGTTTGAGCAAAATCTTCACCTTCTTTGTCTAATTTTCCATCTAATTGACTCGTCCAGATTTCCTGAATATTATCTGTAGTTTTCCCATGTCTACAAATGTACCATATTAGGTAAGGTTCAATATCATTCATAATGACTACTAATCAGTAAATATTTATAAATTTATTTGAGTTTTAATTGTGAACATAAGTTTTTAATAAAATTATGTGCTTTCGCTGAATTGCTTCTTTTTTCGAAAGTGCGGTCTACCTACAGGGTGTGACCCCTGACAACGCACTTGATTATATATTTTAATCAGCTCACCCTAAGTGCATAATATCCCTTATTTATGTCTACAATTATTTTTGGTTAAGAATTGTAATAATTCCTTTTTCAGCATCTAATTCAATTAACTCATTATTCTTTAATAGTTTTGTAGCATTTTTAACTTGAATGATGCAGGGTTTGTTTAATTCTCTTGCAATAACTGCAGCATGACTTGTAATTCCACCATATTCAGATATTATTCCTGCAGCTCTTTCCATTGCTGAGATATACTCAACAGATGTTCCTGAAACAATCATAATATTTTCTTTCTTAATTTTATCTAAATCTTCCAATTTATGAATTACAAAAACTTTACCTTTTGCTGTTCCTATTGAACCAATAATGCCTCTTAGCGTATTTTGAGCTTTAATCTTTTTCACATCCGTTTTAACATTCTCAATAATTTTAGATTTTATTTCATTAACTTTTAATTGAGCTTGTTTACTAGTGTAAATAAAATAATTACCATTTTTAAAAATTGCAAAACAATATTTTTGTCTTTCAATAATAATATTTTTTATATTTGAATTGAGTTTTTGTAAATTCTCTATAATTTCGGTGTCAGTTAAAAATTTTAAATCATTCAAAGAAATATTTAACTTAGTACAAATCATCTTTCGAATGCTTAAACCTTGATAATTATGATAACTAATTTGTATTTCTCCTTCTTGACGAAGATGTGCAAACTCTGAAATTATATTTATCAGCTCAATTATTCTTTTTGGAGGATCTAATTCACTAATAATTTTATTTATTTCTTGTTTTCTTGTTTTAATCAAAGAAGAAAATTCGTTGATTTTATTTTCAACTTCATTTTTATAAAGTTCAGCTCGTCTTCTTAAATCTTTAATTGTCCATGGAGAATTATCAAACCACATCGGAATAAATGCCCACTTTTTCAAATGAAATTCAAAATTCGGTTTTTTTTGTAAAAGAAGATTTAGAAATCCCGATTCTTCTTTTTGAGTTCTAGTTAGTTTAATTGGGGCTGTAATAATACTGAACACTCTATTATATTTACTTTTATTGTTTATTTTTTTCTTTAAAAAACTTGATAATTCAGAACATAAAATATCATCAAAATAAATATCAATTGCCATTCCAAAAACAACTTCTTCATATAAACTCCAATATCGCTTAAATGACTCAATAAGATTATCTTCAGATAATTTATTATTAATTTTCTGAAGTTCTTCAGTATCTTTTTGTATTTGATTTTTTAAGTCATTGAGTTTGTTCTTTATAGTGCTTTGATTAAAGTTTTTACCAACATTATCTTTAATTCTTTGAAGTTCTTCTGCTGTTTGATATGCAATAGACGTATTATTTTTGAATTCAAGATACATTGGATTACAATCTTTTCCTTTTCTATACATTTTTGCAAAGATTGTCCAACTTAACAAACTTATTGTCCAAACTCCACAATGTTTCCAAGTCACCATAATATTGTTATTTCTAATATAAAACTATATAAATATTCTTATTAACTGGATAATATGATAGGTCTAGTATGATTAGAATTCATAAACAATTTTTATTTTATCCTTAACTCTGTTTTGTTATCACTAAATAATAAAAACTTTATAAATTAATTATTACTTCTGAAAATATGACTGTTTTTAGTGAGTTAGATGAAATTGAGCCAGGTGAACGTAAGCTGGGTGAAAGTGTGCTGGCTGAAAATGAAATGGGTGATAGATTAGCTTTGTTTGAAAAAGGACTTCAGAAAGCAGGTGCTTATGGATTATATGCTAATCTATTTAGAAATAATTTATTTGGTAGAATCGCACATTTATTTTTAGAACCTATTGACTCGGATTCGAACGAAACATTTCCTGAGCAAGTTCTTGAAGACAAAATTAACAAAATATTAATTTATGAAAATTCTGATGCTGAATTAGATACAGAAGTGCTAATTAAAAATTATTTATTTGAAGATTTAAGTGAAACAGATATTAAAGTTATAGATCTTCTTTATAATCTTCAATACAATTTAACTAACTTTTTTTATATACAAAATAGTGAGAATTATGCAAATTTGATGGTGCGATTGGAGGATCGATTTCAACTTCTCGAATCTATATTAGTTCATATGCCTGATTATTATCAAAATTTGCCTTTAATAAAATTTGAATCAGAATGGAATCATTATTTAGATTTCAACAAGGAAATTATTGGAAAAAGACTTCAATTTAAAGAAAAAAGTATTAAATTAATAAGTAAGTCTAGAGAAATTTTAGATCAAAATGATGAAATGCAAAAGTATTTTCAGAAATTTGACCCGAAAGGAATTGCAAAGACATTAATTGAAAATAATGAAATAAAACAATTAATTAAATGTGCATCTTCTAATTTTAATGAGCAGGATCATTATTTTTGGATAAATATTCTTTTTAAAAATATAACTTTTCAAAAAATTATGGAAATCTTACCTTTTAAAGATTATGAAGATCAAATAACTCAACTAGCAAAGATTTTAAATCATGGAAATTCAGATAAGATAGAACGAGAAATTCAAATTAAATATCTTTCTTTTTTAGGAAATAAAAATATTGCTGGAAGACATTTATTTCAGTTGCAAAAAAATATTAGTTCAGATGAACAATTTGGTGTTAATGATAGATTAAGTTCCAATCTTGATACAATTGCAAGTTTTTTTTACAATAATGATAACTATTCAAATTTTACTTCAGATTTATCAAATCCTGCTAATTTTTTATTGGTAAATAAACTAAAAGAAGTTTCTTCAGGTCATATTAATGCAATATTGTATTATGCAAAACCTGAGAACATATCGCAATTAACTGAACTTTTTATAAATTTAAATGAAGGCATAGCAAATAATTTAAATGAAGTTTATGAAAATTTTAAAGACTTATTTCCTCACATATTTGAGCCCTTGAAAGGTTTAGATACAAATCGTAAAGACCACAAGATTATTAATTTGAATTATGGTGAGGAAGGTTTGCAAAATCACTTTTTACGAGATAATGATGAACAAGGATATTTTCAATTATTAACCCCTTTGAATTATCCTTTAAGTATAATGAGTTCTAGTAAACATGAACTGATTCTAGAACAGTTTAAAGTTTCTAATGCTGCAGAATATGTAACAACATTTTCTCAATATTCAAAAGAGATTACAATTATTACCAAAACACCGTTTCTTTTTAATTATTTTACTCAAATAAATGAGTCTGAAACAAGCGAACAAATATTAAATTTATTTCCTAAAAAACAGAATAAAGTAGATGTAGATAATTTAACAGAAATAATTCAAAGCATAACAACTTATTCAGATCAACAAAATATTCATGAACTTTGTAAATATTTACAAATTAGTTCATACAGGGAACTTGCATCAAAACCTAAACAATCAATAATCAATTTTATTGAATTATTTCAAAAATTGGATGATGTTAAATTTAATAATTTGACAATAAATCTAAATCAGGATGAAATATTGAATTTATTTGATGTAATGAAAAATCAATTAGATCAAGAAGGAAGATTTATTTCGCACGAATTATCGTATAAATCAATTATAAAAAATCTTGTTGACTCACTTGATTTAGATTCATATCAAAGAAACCCTGATTTATCACCAATTTTGTTAAAATGTATCACAAGTGAAAACTATAATAAGCTCAATTTAATTGAATTGACTAAATTAATTAATTCACAAGAAGATACTTTAGAACTTAATTTGGTTTCAGAATTATTAAATATAACTAAGGGGGTTTTAAGTAATAATTTATATGAGCGACTAAAAAAATCTAATGATTTTTCTAAAACAAAATTCGAATGGAATAAAATAAGAAATGAATTTCGACAAGGACATTTTAATATTAATGATCCTTTACATGTAGATTTAGAATATATAACTTTTTGCGATATTGTAACAGCAGATACAAAAACTGAAACAATCTCAAATAATATTCTTTATCAAAGTGTAATTAAATCCGAATCGTTAGATGGTTTCTTAATAGAAGATGAACTAGAATTAAGAGCACTTGTATATGAGGGAAGCTTATTAAGAAAGTATATTGAACAAGTTCAAATAAGTTCGAAAGAACAAAATAGAGAATTATGGATTGTTCCTAATCTAAGCTATGGATTAATGCCTGTTCTTGCGATAAGTAATTTTTTAGATGAAAATAATATACCTCTAATGAAAGATGTTAAAGTAGGTTCAACCCAATGTCATGATAATCCTTATTATGTTAAAGAAAATTTATTCGGTCACTATACTTCAACAATTATTAACAATCAACCAAATATTTTAATAGTTGATGGAACAAACCATTTAGTATCAAGAGAAGAAAAAAATCCTAGATATCCTGATGCACATCAAGGGTATTTGAATTATATGATGTTGTTAAATATTTTAATTAATCCTAGTCTTAGACTTGATTGTGAATTTGCAAATGAATATAATTACCTTTTTAATCATCCTGAATTAAAAAATTGCGAAAAACATCTTCAAATTAAACAAGCTAATTTTATGGAACAGAAATCAAACTACACATTTCATTTTTGGAATACTGCTAATATGAACTTAAGTTTAAGACGAGAAAGACAGGAAATTGAAGTAATAGAACCTTATGATGTTTTTCAAGAAAATTCACCTAAATTTATTTTTTGTTGTGTTGGAGTTTTGCATGATCAGCTAGAAGAAAAATTGAAAGAAGAGTTTGAAAAAAATAATTTAACTCATCAGCCTGCATTTTTTGATGATGATTCTAGAATCACGAGCATGATTCTTGGTTTTAATAATTTTGGACTTACGAAAAAGCAAAGATTCGAATCCATACTTCAAAAATTTCAAAATGAATATGAATAAAGTCTTCTTAATTAAATTTTTAACAAAACAGAACCTTTTTAAATACCCTGATATTCGCTATTTCATCGAACATTAATATTTTAGTGATGTTAGAATTATTAATTGGTCATCTTAACGATGTCAATTATGTAAACAGTACCTGAGAAGAATGCTTTTGTTGTATACATACCATTTATGCTGTATGCAAAATTCTAAAAAAGTGTTTGACTAAAAGGTATATTTCAATATTCATCAACATGGATTAATATCAACCAATTATTTATTGGTGTATTTATTAAAATGTGTGTGTATAAAAAATGAAGAAAGTAAATCCGAGACATGGAAGTATGCAGGTTTGGCCAAGGAAAAGAGCCAAAAGAGAACAACCTAGAATTAGATCTAGACCTGTTGTTAAAGAAGCTGTTCCTATTGGGTTTGCAGGATATAAAGTCGGCATGACTCATGTTCAAGCAATTGATGCATACAAAAATTCTATTACAAAAGGTCAAGAGATTAGTGTTCCTGTAACAATTATTGAATGTCCTCCTTTAAGAATACATTCTTTAAGATGTTATGTTTCAAAAGGTTACGGGTTTGAAATTGCCAATGAAATCTTTTTCAAAGGCACCAAATATACCTCAAGACGCGTTACCTTCAAAGTATCTTCTCCTGATAAACTTGATAATCTAAATCTTTCTGATTATCATCATTTTTCAATAACTCTTTCTACTCAACCTAATTTAACTGGTTTAAAAAAAACTCCTGAAATATTTGAGTTACCAGTTGGTGGAAGTAATGAGGATGTAATTAACTTTGTTAAGGAAAATAAAGAGAAAGACATTAAAGTTTCTGAAATATTAAAAGAAGGAGACATTGTTGATTTTCATGCTATCACTAAAGGAAAAGGTTATCAGGGTTCAGTAAAAAGATTTGGTATTGGATTAAAAAGTCATAAATCAGAAAAAGGACAAAGAGCTCCAGGTTCAATTTCTGGAGGATGGGTTGCACAAGGTCATATGATGTGGAGAGTTGCTTTTCCCGGTCAAATGGGGTATCATCAAAGAACTCAATATAATTCACAAGTATTCAAAATGTCAGATAAACCTGAAGAGATTAATCCTTCAGGAGATTTTGTTAGATATGGAAAAGTAAAATCAGATTATATTTTAGTTGCTGGTTCTGTTCCAGGACCTAAAAAAAGATTTGTTGTATTTACAAAAGCAATTAGGCCAACAAAAATCATAAGACCTGTTCCAACAATTTCAGAAATAAGTTTAGCTTCACAACAATAAACCATAATTACACTAATTGATAATAAACTAACTATATAATAAAAGAAAAAATGAAATTAAAAATATTTGATGCAAAAGGAAATGAAAAAGGGGATGTGGTAATTCCTGCTCAGTTTTCAGAATTATACCGACCTGATTTAATTAAGAAAGCAGTATTGGTTATTCAAAATAATAGGAGACAACCTTATGGTGCAGATCAAAGAGCCGGTAAAAAACATAGTGCTTTTGTTTCAAAAAGAAGACATGCTTATAGAGGAACTTATGGTATAGGACAATCAAGAACTCCTCGAAAAGTTTTAAGTTCAAGAGGAACCAGATTTAATTGGGTTGGAGCTTTTGCACCGCAAACAGTTGGTGGAAGAAAAGCTCATTCTCCTAAAGCAGATAAGATTTGGACTCAAAATATTAATAAAAAAGAAAATATGAAAGCTATTCGTTCTGCACTTTCAATGGTTTTCAATCTTGAATTAGTTAAACAGAGAAATACTAATGTTCCTAAAAATTATCCTTTTATTATTGCAGATGATTTTAATGCAATTGCAAAAACATCTGATCTTAAAGAATCTCTTAACCAAGTAGGATTTAAAGAAGAATTAATGAGAATTGCTATTCGTAAAATTCGTTCAGGGATTGGTAAATTAAGAGGAAGAAAATATCAATCAAAAAGTTCAATATTGTTTGTTGTTGCAGATGATTGTAAATTGTTAAATGCTGTATCAAACTTAAATGGTGTTGATATTGTTAATGTTCATAATTTAAATGCAGAGCTTTTAGCTCCTGGAACTCATGCGGGAAGAATTGCATTATTCACAGAATCTGCAATTAAATTAATTGATAAGAAAAAACTTTACACTTTAGAATCACTTCCTAAAATTGATTCAGATAATGAACAAGGTAAAGAAGATAAAAAAGTTAAGAAGAAGAAACCCGAAGTTGATAAAAGAAAATTGAGAAGAGAAAAAAGGAAAGAAAAACTTGCTAAAAATAAAGACAAACCAAAACTTTCAAAATCTAAAAAAACAAAAGTTAAAGAACCAAAAAAAGTTAAGATTAAACCTACCAATAATAAAACTAATTCAAAAGAATCTACTGACTCTGTTAAACCTTCAAAAACAGAAAAAGAATCAATAAATAAAATTCAAAAAGGCAAAGGTAAAAATGATAATAAAACACCCGATATCAACTGAAAAAGCGATAAGATTGTTAAATGAAGAGAATAAATTAATCTTTATAGTGGATCGGAAATCAAAGAAAAATGAAATTGCTATTGAGCTAGAGAAAATGTTTGATGCAAAAGTTGAACAAATAAGAACTCTTATCGATAGAAAAGGAAATAAAAAAGCATATGTTCGTTTTACAGCAGAAACTCCTGCTTTAGACATAGCTACAAAATTAGGATTATTATAAGGTGTTAAATTGGGTAAAAGAATAATTCAACAAGCAAGAGGAAAAGGAGGTCCAAGATATGTTGCACACTCCTTTAGACATAAAGGTCCTGCTAAAGTGTTGAATAAAGAAACTGAAGGAATAGTTGTTGACATAATTAGTTGTCCAGGTCATTCAGCTCCACTTGCAGTATTAAAATATCCTGAATTAAATTCATATGGTTTGATAATTGCTCCGGAAGGATTGCAAGTTAATCAAATAATAAAAATAAGTAAAACTGCTGAAGTAAGTATTGGTAATACATTACCCTTGAACTTGATTCCTGAAGGCGTAGTTATTTATAATATTGAAGGTGTTCCTGGTGATGGCGGTCGTTTTGTTAGAGCTTCGGGTGTTGGTGCAAGAATAATCACAAAAACTCCAACAAAAATTGTTATTGAATTACCTTCAAAAAAGAAAAAAGAATTTCATCCTAATTGCAGAGCTACAATTGGTAATGTTGCGGGTTCAGGAAGAGTTGAAAAACCTTTTTTCAAAGCAGGAAGAAAGTTTTATGCTATGCGTGCTAAAAATAAGCTTTGGCCTATAGTTTCAGGTGGAGCAATGAATGCAGTTGATCACCCATTTGGTAATAAAAGGTCTAGTAGAAAAGCAAAAGCAAAACCTGTACCTAAAAATGCACCGCCTGGAAGAAAAGTTGGTATGTTAAGACCAAAACATACTGGAAGAAATAAGTAGTTCAATAATAAAGGTTGTAAAAGATGACTAAAAAAATATTCAATTATCGTGGAAAAACAATGGAAGAACTTAAAGAGATGTCTTTAAATCAGCTTGCAGAAGTTTTTACTTCCAGAGTTAGGAGAAAAATAAAAAGAGGTTTTTCAGAACCCAAAAAAATATTCCTAAAAAAAGTAGACTCAAAAAATGTTATTAAAACTCATCATAGAACTGTTCCAATTCTTCCCAAAATGATTGGAAAAACAATTAAAGTTTATAATGGTAAATCATTTATAGAAATTATTATAATTCCTGAGATGGTTGGTCATGTACTTGGCGAATTCGCATTTTCAAGAAGACAGGCAGGACATTCCAAAGCAGGAGTCGGCGATAAAAAAACAAAAAATAAAAGATAATTAACGATACTATGGCAGCATACAATTATTCAATAAAAGAACTGAAAGAGAACATGGCAAGAGCTGTTGCTAGAGACGCAGGTGTTTCTACAAAGTATGCTATTGAAACTGTTCATTTTTTAAAAAATAGAACAACTGCTCAAGCAAAAGCATATTTAGACAAAGTTATTGCTAAAAAAGCAGCAATTCCTTTCAGAAGATTTACTAATGGTGTAGGACATAGAAAAGGACCTAATATGGCTGCAGGAAGATATCCTAGAAAATTATCTTTAGAACTTATAAGACTAATAAAAAACGTAGAAGCTAATGCTTCAATGAAAGGTCTTGGTGATAACTTAAAAATCATATATTTTATTGCAAACAAAGCAGCAGTTCCTATGAGATATGGTCGACATCCTAGACGAGAAACAAAGAGAACTCACATTGAAATAATTGTTGAAGAAGTTGAAGAGAAAAGAGTTAAATCTTCCAAAAAGGCAGATTCTAAATCTAAAAAACCAACTTCGGCAGTTGAGCAAGATAAAAAAAATGTTAAAAAAATAACTCCTAATAAATCTGATAAAGTTATAGAAACATCAGAAAAGAATATTAATGTTGATACAATTACTAAAGATAGTAAATCAAATAATTCAAAAGAAGTTGAAAATAAATTAAAATCAGAAGAAACAAAACCTTTAGAAGAACCTGAAGATTCTGATAATGCAAAAATGAAATCAACTCCTAAAGAGGAATCAAAAAATGATTGAGAGAAAATTTATTGCTCAAAACCTGAAAGAGTATGCAATAAAACAATTCATTGCAACCAAATTAAGTAGAGTTGGATTGAGTGATATAAAACTTAAAAGAACCCCCTTAGGAGATAAAATAGTAATAAGTACACTTAGACCGGGATTAGTTGTCGGTAGAGCAGGCTCAACCATAAATATGCTTACAGAAAAATTAAAAGAAGAATTCAAACTTAATAATCCTCAAATAGAACTTGAAGAAGTTAAAGATCCTTATAAAGATGCAGATATTGTTGTAGAAACAATAGTAAATTCACTAGAAAGATTTGGCTCTAAAAGATTTAAAGGTGTAGGTCACAAAGTAATTAGTGCTGTAATTAAATCAGGAGCATTAGGTGTTGAAATTTTAATAAGTGGTAAAGTTCCTAGTTCAAGAGCAAAAACTTGGAGATTTTATCAAGGTTATTTAAAAAAATGTGGTGACATATCCGTTAGTGGTGTAAATAAGGCACAGGGATTTGCTCGATTAAAGTCAGGTGTTGTAGGAGTTCAAGTAAGTATATTACCTGCAGATGTTGTTTTGCCTGATTCCATAAAAATTAAAGATGCTATTACTGAAGTTGTTGAAGAAGTAGCTGAAACTAAATTAAGTGATGCTCAAAAAGCAATACTTACTAAATTAGAATCAGAGAATAAGATTGTGGATAAAAAAGATAAATCATCTTCAAAATCAAAATCAAAATCTAAACCTAAGAAAAAAAAGACTCAAGATATTTCAGAAAAAAAATCTAAACCTAAGAAAAAATCTACAGACTCTAAAAACTCAATCGAAGAAAATTCAAATAAAAATAAAAAGGTTAATACAGATAAAGAAGTCAAAGAAGATAATACTCCAAAAAATGATACAAAAGAGATTGAAGAAAAAAATAAAATTAAAACTGAAGATGTTGACAAAAAGGAGTAATAATTGATTAAAATGAAATATGATAAAATAAAAGCGATGTCAGAAGAAGAAAAAAATAATCTTATGACAGAACTAAAAATGAAACTACTAAAGCTTAATTTACAAGTGTCAACAGGAACAACTTTAAAGAAACCTAAAGAAATAAGAGAGATAAAGAAAGATATTGCGCGTATATTAACAACCTTCAATGAACAAAAAGGAGGCTTGAATACAAAAACTTAAAAACAAAATGGCGGAAATATGCCCAACCTGTGGCTTACCTAAAGAATTATGTGTTTGCGAAGCTATCGCAAAAGAGAGTCAATCCATAGTTGTGAGTGTTGTCAAAAAGAAGTTTGGTAAAAAACACACTCTTGTTGAAGGATTAAGTGTTGCGGATTTAAATCTTAAGGATTTAACCAAAGACCTAAAAGGAAAATTTGCTTGTGGAGGCACAGTGAAAAAAGGAGTTATTGACCTTCAGGGAAATCATTCCAAGCAAATAAAAGTTGTCCTTATCGAAATGGGGTTTAACGCAGACTCCATAAACATAATAAGAAAGTAAGTAAACACTCAAAATGTATAACGAGTTCATCGGTTTTACCCTTGAAGTTGCTGATTCAAAAAACAGTTCACTCATAGGGAAAAAAGGTAAAATAATAGATGAGACCAAGTACCTCATAATAATTGAGCAAGCTAATGACAATATTGTTAAGATTTTGAAATCAGGAACAACATTTATTATAAATGAAAAAAAAGTTAATGGTGACAAAATAATTAAGCGACCTGAAGATCGCATCAAACTTATTAAAAAATATTAGGGTAAATAATATGAAAAATTCAATTGGAATTCAAGTGAAAAATAAACCAAAAACAAAATGTGATGATGTTAATTGTCCATTTCATGGAACTGTAAGTTTACATGGTAGAATATTCACTGGAAAAGTTACAAGTGATAAAATGCATAAAACTGTTACTGTTTTTTGGGAAAGAAGAGTGTTTGTTCCAAAATATGAAAGATATGACCGAAAATTTTCAAAAATAAAAGCACATAATCCTGAATGTATTAATGCTAAAACAGGAGATATAGTTAGAATTGCTGAAACAAAACCTTTGTCTAAAACAAAGAATTTTGTTGTAATAGAAATTTTAAATAGTAATGAGGCGACAAAACAATGAAAGCTGTAGCTGCACATATAACCCGTGCATTGAATGTTGGTTCACAATTACAAACTTGTGATAATTCAGGTGCTAAATCACTTAAAATAACAGGTGTAAAAAGATCCAAAACTGTTAAAGGAAGACTTCCTGCAGCAGGAGTTGGAATGATGGTAACTGCAGCTGTTAAAAAAGGTAAACCTGATATGAGAAAAAAAGTTGTCTTTGCAGTTATTGTAAGACAAAGACGAGAATATAGACGACCTAATGGTCTTAGAGTTAAATTTGAAAATAATGCGGCAGTAGTATGTAAAGATGAAAAAGGCAATCCTAAAGGAACAATATTCAAAGGACCAATTGCTAAAGAAGCTTGTACTAAATGGCCAGGAATAGCAAAAGTAGCAAGCATTATTGTTTAAAATATAGGTGTTCAAATGAAAACAAAATTTTCAACTTCATGGAATTCAAGCAAGCAACCTCGAAAGCAGAGAAAGTATAGATATAATGCTCCGCTTCATATTAGAGGGAAGTTTCTTGCAGCACATTTATCTCCCGAGTTAAGAAAAAAATATGCTCTTAGATCATTGAGAGTTAGAAAAGGAGATAAAGTTAAAGTGATGAGAGGCGCTTACAAGGGAAGAGAAGAAAAAGTTGAAATAGTTAATGTTAAACGTGAAAAAGTTTATTTGGAAAAGTTAACTTTGGTTCGTGTTGATGGTAATACTGCAAAAATTCCTTTAAATGCATCAAATTTAATGATCATAGAACTTGAGCTTTCAGATAAGTTAAGAAAAAAGAAATTAGAATCATCTAATTCAACAACTCCTAAATTAAAATTGGAAAAATCAAAAGAGATAAAAAAAGAATCAATTAAAAAGAAACAAAATGAGGAATTATAATGACTAAATCACACCTTAAAAGATTATTTGCACCAAAAACTTGGAAGTTGAATAGAAAAACGATTACATTTATTCTTCGACCTAATCCGGGCGCTCATAAGATGCAACTTGCAGAAACTTTAAACATGTTTATTATTGAATCTGGAAAAGCTTCAAATAAAAAAGAAGTAAATTATATTTTGAATAATCATCAGGTTATTGTCGATGGAAAACAAAGAAAAGATAGAGCATTCAGTGTTGGTCTTTTTGATTTAATTTCCTATCCAGAACTTAATGAAACTTATACTTTAGTAATGAATAAATTAGGTAAACTTCAAATTGTAAAAGTTGATTCTGCTTTGAATTCAAGAATAGTATCAATTAAATCAAAGAAAAAAATTCGTGGTAATAAACTTCAAGTTTTTACGAAATGTGGAAGAACTTTACTTACTGAAGATAAATTTGATAAAGATTATTCGGTTGGTGATAGCTTAAGAATAGAACTTCCAACTCAAAAAGTATTAGCTCATGTTAAATTTGAAAAAGGTGCTGAAGTTTTTACTTTTGCAGGTTCACATAAAGGAATAAGTGCAGTTATTCAAAAAATAGAAAACACTAGAATATTTTGTAAATTCAAAGAAATTGAATTTGAAACAAATAATTATAGCATTATAGTTATAGATGACAAAATGAAAAAATTATTACAAACAATTGATTAAAAATGGTTCATAATATGAAAACAATAACTGTGGGAAAATTAACTTTGAACATAGGTGCAGGTAAAGAACAGAAAAATCTTGATAAAGCAATCAAAGTAATTCAAGATATAACTAAAATGACTCCTGTTAAAACAACATCCACTAAAAGAATTGCGGGATGGGGTATAAGACTTGGTCTTCCTATTGGTTGTAAATTAACTTTAAGAAAAACTCAAATTCCAGAATTACTTAAGAGATTACTTGTCTCAAAAGATAATGTACTTTCAGCTAAATGCTTTGATAACAATGGAAATATTTCATTTGGAATTCCCGAATATATTGATATTCCTGGAACAAATTATGATCCTAAAATTGGAATAATGGGTTTACAAGCAAGTATCACGCTTGTAAGACCTGGGTTTAGAATAAAATTAAGAAAACTCAATAAAACAAAAATTGGGAAAACTCACAGAATTAGTAAAAAAGATGCTATTGACTTCATGAAACTTAATTATAATGTTAAGATAAAAGAAGAAGTAGAAGCTGAAGAGGATGATGATTAAAAATGACAACTTCAGATCCAAAAAAAATGCTTAAGCAACTTGAAGGAAAACCGGGTAAAAAAATAAAATACCTTAAGCATAATTTACCTAGAGAAAGAAAATTTGGAGAATCAGTTCATAAATGTAGTTTATGTGGAAGAACACATGCTCACATAAGTAAATATGGCTTGAATCTTTGTAGACAATGCTTTAGGCTTAAAGCAACAAAATTAGGTTTTAAAAAATATAGTTAAGTCATGATTAGGTGTTAAAAAATGAGTTTGAATGATCCGTTGGCAAATGTGCTGTCACATATAAAAAACTATGAAAATATTGGAAAGACCGAACTAGCGACAGCTAATAATTCCAAAGTTATAAGAAATATATTAAAAATACTTCAAACAGAAGGATATATTGGAGACTTTGAAGTTATTGATGATGGGCGAGGAGGAGTTATTAAATTAAATCTTCTTGGTCGTATTAACAAAATTGGTGTTGTAAAACCTCGGTTTGCTATTAAAAAAACAGACTTTGAAAAGTTTGAAAAAAGATTTTTACCCGCAAGAGGATTTGGTATAATTATAGTATCAACTTCAATGGGTATAATGACAAATGTTGCTGCAAAAAAATTAGGTATAGGTGGCAAATTACTTTGTTACTGCTATTAATGTATGAATGAAAATGGTTATAAGATATTTTGAAAGAAAAATAGAAATTCCTGAAGGATGTAGTGTTGTAATAGATAATGCACTTATAAAAATTACAAGCCCAAAAGGAAATGTACAGAAAGATATGAAAAATAAATTAGTAAAATCTGAAGTTACTAAAGATTCTGTTTTACTTTATGCTGAAAAAAATACAAAAACTTTCAAAAAATTAGTTTTCACTTTTTCATCACACTTAAAGAATATGTTAACTGGTCTTGTTGAAGGTCATAAATATGTGTTAAAAATATGCTCAGGACATTTTCCAATGTCTGTCGCAGTAAAAGGAAATAAGTTTGAAGTGAAGAATTTTATAGGGGAAAATAAACCTCGTATATTAAAACTTCATGAAGGTGTTAGTGTTAAAATGAATGGTACTGAAATTGTTGTTGAAAGTATAGATAAAGAATTGGCAGGTCAGACTGCTGCAAGTATCGAACAGTTAACCAGAAGACCTGGATTTGATCGTAGGATATTCCAAGATGGAATATATATAACAGAAAAAGATGGTAAGAAAATTTAATTATAGTTAAAATGGCAGACAAAAAAACATTACTGGATTTAAAGAAGAAAATGAAGGCTAAACGACCTACATTTATTAGAAGCAGTGCTAAAATTAAAAAGCGTGTTTCTTGTTCTGGTTGGAGACGACCCAAAGGTCTGCAAAATAAAATGAGACTAAAGAAGAGAGGATATCATAGATGTGTTGATACAGGGTATGGAACTCCTAATGAAATTCGTCATGTTGATTTGAAAACGGGTTTACTTTCAATAGTTGTTTCAAGTAAAAAGGATATTGAAAAAATAGATTCAAAAACTCATGCGGTTATTTTATCTTCCAAACTTGGAATAAAAAAGAAACAAGAATTAATAAAAATTGTTGAAGAGAAAAAACTTGTACTTGTTCAAGGTCTTGACAAAATTAAAAATTCGGTTGATAAAGCTTTGAAAACAAAGGAACAAAAAAAGAAAGAACAGTTGAATAGAAAAAAATCAAAAGAAACTAAACAGAAAAAAGCTTCAGAAGAAAAAAAGAAAAAAGAAAAGAAAAAAGAAGAAGAATCTAAGAAAGGTTCTGAAGATTTAGATACTTTAGCTAATGATATAAAAGAAGAATCTGATGAGCAAAAAAGTGCTAAAAAAGTATTTACAAAAAAAGATGCTAATAATTTTTAAAAAAATTTAATAATAAGTGATAATTAAAATGAAACTCGATTTACAAAAAAGACTAGCGGCAAGGATTTTTAAGTCCTCGAAGAACAGAGTTAGATTTGAGACTGATGTTCTTGATGAAATTAAAGAAGGACTTACTAAATCAGATATGCGTGGAATGATTAATAGAGGTCTTGTATCTTTAAATCCAAAAAAAGGAATTAGTAGAGTAAGAGCTAGAAAAAGAGCTGAGCAAAAAGCAAAAGGGTTAAGAAAAGGTCCAGGAAAAAGAAAAGGTACAAAAAATGCTAGACAACCCGATAAAGAAACTTGGATGAATAAAATAAGATTACAAAGACAATTCCTTAAAGAGTTATATGATAAAAAATATTTATCTACAGCTATTTATAGAAATCTTTACATGAAATCAAAAGGCGGATTTTTTAGAAATAAAAGACATATTAAAGTTTATATAGATGATAATAATCTTTCATTGAAAAAAGCTAAATAACTGGTGAATTATAATGAGACGAAGTGTTCCAACAATACCCTTAAGACGGAAAAGAGAAAATAAAACAAACTATAGAAAAAGATTTGCTTATCTTAAATCTGGAAAAAATAGACTTGTTATTAGATTAAGTAATAAATATTTAACACTTCAAATTGTGAATTATACCCCTGCGGGTGACACAATTATAAAGTCTTGTGTATCAAAAGAATTACAAAAATTAGGTTGGACTAGTTCTTGTAATAATTTACCTGCAGCATATCTTACCGGTTTATTATTAGCGCATAAAATGAATTCAGAAGAAAACAAAGTATGTATTGTTGATTTAGGTCTGAGAAATCCTAAAAGTGGAAATAGCAAAATTTATGCCGCATTAAGAGGTGCTCTTGAAGGAGGATTAGATTTGCCTGTTGATACAAAAATTTTTCCAAGTGATGATTCAATAATTGGAAAGCACATAAGTGAAGACTTAGCAAAGTCTGTTGAAGATATAAAGAAAAAAATTCAAATAATTTAATGATTAAGGTAAAGCAAAATGTCTCCTAAACAAAAAAAACCAAATTCAAAAACAAAATCGGATCTTAAACCTAGAAGAGATAATAATAGGAAAGATAAAAGATTTTCTAATAAAAGAAAAGATCTTAAACCTAAAGTGTCCAAAAAACAATTAATGGATGCGTGGATTCCTAAAACAGAAATTGGAAAAAAAGTAAAATCAAAAGATATCATAGATATAGATACAATTCTTAATTCAGGAATTAATATACTTGAACCAGAAATCGTAGATTTTTTAATTGAGTTAGAAGATGAACTTCTTCTTGTTGGTCAATCCAAAGGTAAATTTGGTGGTGGTCAGAGAAGAGTTTTTAGACAAACTCAAAAGAAAACCAGAGAAGGTAATAAACCAAAATTTTCAACTGTTTGTGTAGTTGGAGATAAAGATGGTCATGTTGGTGTTGGGTTTGGTAAAGCAAAAGAAACTGTTCCTGCAAGAGAAAAAGCAAAAAGACAAGCAAAACTAAGCATATTCAAAATAAGAAGAGGATGCGGAAGTTGGGAGTGTAATTGTGGTGAACCTCACACAGTTCCTTTTGCAGTTGAAGGAAAATGTGGTTCAGTAATTGTTAGATTAATGCCTGCACCAAAAGGTAAGGGTTTATGTGTTGAATCAGAAGTCGCAAAAATACTTGCATTTGCAGGTATAAAAGATGTTTGGTCAAAAACTTTTGGTCAAACAAAAAATCGTCTTAATTTATTCAAAGCAACCGTTGAAGCATTAAAAAAATTATCTTCAACAAAAGTTAGACCATTAGATATAGCTAATTGTTCTATAATTGATTATTCTTTAATCAAAAAAGAAAGACAAGAAACAGGTATTGAAGAAAAAAAAGAAATTTTAGAAGAGCCAATACTTAATGTTGAAGAAATAGAAGATGTTGATAGATAGGTGTAAAATGTCAGAAGAAACTAATAATAAAAAATCTGTAAACGAGAAAATTGCAATTATACTTATTCGAGGAAGAATAGGTATGAGACATGATATGCGCATGACTGCAGATTTACTTAAATTAATAAAAAAGAATACTTGTGTAGTTCTTGAAAATACTCTTCCGAATAAGGGCATGGTTGAAAAAATTAAAGATTATGCAACTTATGGACTTTTAGATGATTCAACTCACAAATTACTTATCAGTAAAAGAGCACAGAAAGATAAAGAAGGTAAAGTTTTAAACATTTTTAAACTTCATCCTCCTAGAGGCGGATTTGAAAGAAAAGGAACAAAACAGCCTTTTTCCAATGGTGGTGCTTTAGGTAATAGAAAAGATAAAATAAACTTACTTATACAAAGAATGATTTAGGTTGATTATTATGGTAAATTTTAAAAGAAAAAAGAATACACGGCAAAGAGGAACACACACTCATGGCTGCGGCTCTAAAAAGAAACGAAGAGGAGCGGGTAATCGTGGTGGACGAGGAGATGCAGGTTCAGGTAAAAGAGGAGATGCAAAAAAACCTAGTTACTGGGCCATAAAAAATAGATTTGGTAAAAACGGATTCACTTCAAAATCTAAACTAGTAATCAATCAAATAAATTTAGTTGAATTACAATCTGCAGTAGAAACTTATATTAAACAAGGCAAAGCTGAACTAAAAGCAGATACTTATATTGTTAATCTTAAAGATATAAAAAGAAATAAATTACTCGGAACTGGAAAATTATACAAGAAATTTGAAATAACAACAGAATACGCATCAGAAACCGCAGTAAAAAAAGTGCAAGAAGCAGGTGGTAAAGTAATTTTACTTAAATCCTCAGTTGCAAATGAATTAGAGAAATAGTTCAAAGTTATTTACTTTTATTGTTTTACTTTTATCATTTTTATTGATAGTTTAGTATTACATTATGTTATGTGACTATTTCTCAAAAAATATTTAAATGTTTTTAATAATGTGATGTTTTATGGTATCAACTCTAGATAAACTATTATTTAATCTGCCCGAAGTATCTCACCCGACAGAAAAGAAAGTATCTTTTAAGACTAAAATAAAGTGGACTCTAATTACTCTTGTTTTATTCTTTGTTTTGGGTGTTGTTCCTTTATATGGTGCAGATGCGAGTGTATTACAACAATTTGAATATCTTTCTATATTGCTTGGTGCACAATTTGGTTCTTTAATCAGTTTAGGCATTGGTCCTATTGTAACTGCATCCATAGTTTTACAATTACTTAATGGCTCAGGAATTGTGAAATTTGATCTTTCATCAGATAATGGTAAAAAAAGATTTCAAGGAGTTCAAAAATTACTTGCAATGTTTTTTATACTTTTTGAAGCATACATATATGTTGCGGTTGGCGGATTAAAAGCAATGCCTGGTGTTTCTCCTGTACTTATTATTGGTCAATTAATACTGGGTGGAATCTTAATTATGTTTATGGATGAAGTAATAACTAAATGGGGATTTGGTTCAGGAATAAGTTTGTTCATTGCTGCAAATGTTTCTCAGTCTTTATTCGTTAGAATCTTTAGTCCACAGCATCTTCAGGGAAGTAATTATTCTGTAGGTGCATTATTTGCATTAGTACAAGCATTTGCAGATAATAATCCTCAAACAGCAGGATTAATGCTTGCAGCACTTCTTGCAACCGCAGGTGTTTTCTTATTAGTAGTTTATGTTCAATCAATGAATATTGAAATTCCTTTATCATATGGTCGAGTTAGAGGTTTTGGTATAAGATGGCCCTTAAAATTTTTATATACTAGTAATATTCCAGTTATATTAATTGCAGCTTTAATGGCAAACATACAATTATTTGCTCGATTATTTGGAAATAATGGTTCTGGGGGAATAATTGCTTGGTTACAGGCACCTAAGCTGATTGAATTAATTATAAAAGGGAGTGTAGCTCCAATAAACTTTGCTCAAGCACTAGTTTATCTGTTGATTTTAGTTAGTGGAGCAGTATTATTTAGTATGTTTTGGGTTCAAACATCGGGTCTTGATGCTAGAAGTCAGGCTAAAAAAATAATGGAATCAGGCTTACAAATGCCTGGTTTTAGAAGAGATGCACGAGTTTTAGAAAAAGTGCTCAATAGATATATTACTCCTTTAACTGTTATGGGTGGAATAACTGTGGGTCTTTTAGCAGGTCTTGCAGATATTGCAGGAGCGTTGGCTAATGGAACAGGTATTTTATTGGCTGTTATGATTATTTATCAATTGTATGAACAGATAGCTCAACAACATATGATGGATATGAATCCTATGATGCGAAAATTCATGGGTAAATAATTTCTCTTTTTTTTAATCTGAGATAAACTTACAATACGCTGATTTTATGTTAATTTATGTAATTCAGCTCAAAATATTTCCGGAGGGATTAAAACGACTGAAAGTTATGGTGGACTTAAAAGTCCAAAAATGCAGGTTACAAAGGGTGTACAGAATATTTTTAAGGAGCCCTTAGACCTTTGTGATGACATTGCTTATTCAAATTTAGCAGCTCGAGAAAACTTGAGACTTCTTGGTGGAAGAGAGTTATATCGTACTTCTGAAGGAGAAAGAATAAGTGAGGGATTTAAACTTTTTAAAATGAATGAAACTGATAATTTTTAATTTAAATTTAGAACCACAAATATTTAGTTGTCGGATTTATAGATATTAATGTTCTATTAGTTTTTTTAATATTGTAAAAGGATTTCTATATTTATGTTATATTTCCTTTCATCAGATTTCCTTTATCATAATATTTAGATTTTTGTTAATTCTGTTTTTATTTGTTCATTACTTAAGAATAAAATACAATTTATTCCTTGTTTTTTAGCAGGTTCAAAGTATTTTTCTTTATTATCTATAAAAACTAATTCATTCGTTTTAAATTCAATTTCAGGAAGAATTTTATCCCAAATCATATCTTGAGTTTTACTGATTTTTAGTTTATGTGATAAAAATACTTTATCAAAATATTTATTGAAATCAAGCTGTTTTTCATAATTAGGAAATACTTGTTCAAAATTATTTGATAACAGGAAAATAGCGTACTCTTTTTTTAATTCTAGAATATACTCAAGTAACTCAATATTTAGTTTAGGAATTGTTTCAAATAGATACATAAAATCTTCAGGATTTTTGTTTTTATTTAAAGAATAAATAAATTAATCTAAAAATTGTTTAGGAGATAATTTTGCTCTTGCAAATGGTTGAATTAGTGGTTTAAATTTTTCTTTAACAAATGATTCATCCAAATTTAACTTAGTGCTTAGTTCTCTTGCAAGAGTATCTGCCCAATTTTCTGTGGTGCAAACTCCAAACCAATCAAAAATAATTGCTTTAATCATTTCATTTTTTTTTGGGACTTACTTTATTTAAATTTTTCGATTTTAAAACTTAAAAAATAAAAATGGTTGAATTCTCAACCACTATCAATTATGAAATTGGTTTCCATAAATGAAATAATAAATCAAAAATGAAAAGAGTTTTCTATAAATGATAAAGTTTATAAATAATTGGGTTTAAGCTAATATTAATAGGTGTTTGATATATGAACTACAAAGATTCAGTTTTAGGGTTAATAGATAAGAAAACTATTGCGGTTATAGTGTTTTTATTTCAAAATCCAACTAAAGAATTTTGTCTTAATGAGATTTCTGAAGGTAGTAAAGTGCCTGTAGCAACAGTTTATAGGATTCTTAGAAAGCTTACAAGATATGACCTTATCAAATTTAATAAAATTAAATCGTTAAGGTTATATAAAATAAGTAATAATGATGCTATAGAGTTCTTGAGGCCCCTATTTGAAGATTCAGATGCTCATCTTGCAGAATTCATAGATTTAGTGAGTCCTGATCCTAATATTTATAGTATCATACAATATGGTAAAGAATCAAAAGATAGAATCAATCTATTAGTAATAGGTGATAAAGTTGATTCAGAGCCGGTTAAAGGCGTTGTATATGCTATTAAAGAGAAATATGGTATAACTTTAAACACTTTAGTTCTAGAACCTGATCAATATGTTCAAATGTCTGATATGGGGCTTTATTCTGGTAGAAAAAAAGAATTATTTTCTAGATAATTGGTTGAATTTGATTGATTTATATACTAAACTATAGAAAGGTTTAAATATAAGTTATGACACAGTTATTATAAAAGATTCTAAAAAGCAAATCTGCCCCTTACTCTTCAGTATTGGCGAAATGGCTTTTTAGCAGTGTTTCAGCAAGATTAAACCCGAAGATGTTCAAAATCCTAAAACTTTGCTTTTAAACCTTTGGGTTTTTTAATATATATGTTTTAGGATATAAGTGCTGAGTTTTGGAATCTTAAAATAAAATGGTGTGTGGTGTATAAAAATGGATTTTATTGTGGAAAATGCTTTAAAGCAACAAGAAAGTATGGCAACTCCAGATGATTTATCTGTGGGTCAAGCTAATATTAAAGTGTTAGGAAGTGGTGGAGCTGGAAATAATATGGTTAACTGGCTTTACAAGAAAGGAGTTAGAGGAGCAGAAATAATCGCATGTAATACTGATTTGCAACATTTAAATATGATAGAAGCAGATAAAAAATTCTTGATTGGAAAAGATGTTACAAGAGGTTTAGGTTGTGGTGGTTTCCCGGAAAAAGGGGCTGAGGCAGCAAGGGAATCAATGCAAGAACTTAAAGAAGCATTAAAAGGTGCAGATATGTGCTTTGTATGTGCTGGAATGGGTGGAGGAACTGGAACAGGTTCATCACCAATCGTAGCTCAAGTAGCTAAAGAAGCAGGTGCAATTGTTATAGGAACTGTAACAATGCCATTTAAAATAGAAAGAGCAAGAGTTGATAAAGCAGAATTTGGTTTACAAAAACTGAGACAAGTTGCAGATACAGTAATAGTAATAGATAACAACAGATTAGTTCAAATAGCTGGAAATCTACCTGTTCAACAAGCATTTGCAGTAGCAAACGAACTTATAGCTACAATGATTAAAGGAATTGTTGAAACAATCGCTGTACCTTCACTTGTTAACTTAGATTATGCAGATGTAAAAGCAATAATGACTGATGGTGGAGTTGCTGCAATCGGAGTAGGTGCTTCAGACACAAACAATAGGGTTGAAGAAGCAGTTAAAGGTGCTTTAAGTAATCCTTTATTAGACATATCTTACGAGGGTGCAACAGGAGCAATCTTACATATTTCAGGAGGTCCTGATATGACTCTTGATGACATAAACACTATTGGTGAATTAGTTACTGAATCAATGGATGCTGATGCAAATGTTATCTGGGGTGCAAGAGTTGATGATGATATGAAGGAAAAAATTACGGTTATGACTATTATAACTGGAGTTCAGAGTCCTTGGATTCTTGGAAAGCCTTCACAAAGAGAAGCTCAAGCAGCTAAAGTTCGATTATCAAATGAGCTTGGCATAGAAATTGTAAGATAATTTTTTTATTACTTTTATTTTTTTCATTACATTACAAATATAGTATTTCATGTAAACTAGAGCATATAGAATTCAAAATTATTGATTTTAAAAGAAGAATGCTCAAAACAACATGAATTTTTCTATTTTTTTTAAAATATTTAGAAATTACTATCTGAATTCTTTTTTAGCTTGTCGTCTATAGCGTGCATATTTGTCAGATAAAGAAAATTTAGGCGGTCTTTGTCGAATTGCTTTAGATGAGCAAGAAGGACAAATTTCTTCAAGAGTATACATATTACATTTTGAGCATTTATGAATATGTTCCATTTTATTTTTTATTTATTCTAGAAAAACTAAATTCGGCATCATTTTTTTGACAATAAGCTTCAGCTTCACTAATACCTTTTTTCAATAGCTTTTCACCTTCAAGATAATCGTGAGTAAGCATTCTTAATTTAAATTTACCTGATCCCAAATACTTCACTGAAATAGGTTCTTTTTTTGAACTTTGAAGTGCATGTAACGTATCTTCAGACACTTCTTTTTCAAGAGCTTCAAATATTTGTAATGCTTTTTTTACAATTTCAAGACCATTTTCAGCATAAGTTTTAACCATAATATCTCCAACAATTTCAACTTGTTTTGGTTTTATTCTTTCTCTAATAACTTTGTCAAGCGCTTTAACTTCTTCGGGAGTTAAGTTTTGTTGTTCGCTAAAATCATAATCTTCTTCTATAACTGCTTCAAAAAGAGGATATACTGAATCATATTCTGATATTGCAAATGCAGAAACTTTTTTATAAAACAATTTAACATCTTGCTTAAGCTCTTTTGCAACATCAATTATTATTTTTTCTGCTTTTTCTTCAAGTTTAATTTTATTTAGAGTTTTTCTTTTTTGATTTTCATTAACTCTTCTTAAAGAAAGATCAATATAACCTTTTTCTTGATTAATTTTAAGAACTTTACATACAACTTGTTTATCAACTTTAACATAATCATTTAAACTTCTTATTCTTCCAGGGCTGACTTCTGAAATATGAATCATACCCTGTTTTCCATACATTTCAATATTTACAAAAACTGAATTAAATGAAACTTTTGTAACTTTACATAGGACCAAGTCCCCGTCCTCTGGAAATCCTTCTTTAATTAATAACATATTCAATGTAGAATAAGGAACGCTTTATTAAGTTTACTATTCAAAGGGTGTGTCCAGAATGATAAAAAATACTGCCTTGGAGTAAATTAAGTGAAATACATTTTGTGTCTAAACACAAAATTATTGTATTTCAAGATTAGAATTTGGCCACGAGTGGTCAACAATTCTCAGCAGTATAGAAACATATTCCATTCTGAACATACTATTCAATATTCTTAAGTTGATGAACTCTTTCTATTAAATTATACTACTAATTTAAGAAAATATTAATCAACTAATTTTTTTATAATTTTAAAGAAAAGATAAATCCTTAGAAGAAAGATTAACATCAGGGTTAGCATTTTCAATGTTTAAAGATTCTGGATGACAAATTTGATAAAATCTAAATGATTTTAGCTCGTTTTTCCAATAAAATAATAAATTTTCTTCAGATTTATTTAGATTTGATTTATTATTACTTAAATTGTTATATTTTCCTTGTAATTCATTTATGGTATTGTTAAGACCTTTAGTGGTTTTTTCTAAGTTAATTTTAGCTTGATTTTCTTCAAAGTTTACTTTTTCTAATTCAGATCCTTCTAAACCGTCTTTAATAGTTCCGTAAAATCTATAAGATTCATACTTTGCATCAACATATTCTTTAAATATCTCTGCGAATTTAACAAACTTAGGTATTAACTCTGAATACTCGAAAAAAATAGGAACATAAGGTTCTGAGCTATTAAAGTTATTAATAAGCTCATAAATATTTCTTAGATTTCCATCTTTAAATATGAATTTTTCTGGATGAACAGATAAATCATGCAAATCTTTTATATCTATATATTTATCTTCTATTTTTGTTCTTGAATCTGACTCGAGAAATCTTCCAGCTATATAATATTCTTCACAAAAATTACATTTTTGCAGTGAGTCATAAATATCATCAATGTAATATTTATCATTTTGAACTAAAAAAGACAATATTTTTGGAAGACCATCATCTTGTAAAGTTTCAACTATTCTCTCCAAGTTATCACTAAGAAATCTTCTGTCTGCAAGTTTTTGTTTTACTATTTCTCTTCCCTCTTCATCTAATGATACTTCTTCATAAAAAGATAACCCGACGCCACGAATATAATCAGATAAAGTTTTTACAATAGCTAAAACATTTGAATAAATTAATTCCTGTTCATCTTTAATTTGAAATCCGAAATGATTGTCAATTTCAAAGGGCTCCAAGATAATTTTATTTCTCAATCCAAGATGAGCTATCCAATTAATTGCATCTGCCTTTCTAATTGTTTCAATTACTTTATTAAAACTATATAACGTTTGATTAGGCATATGTAATGCTGCATGAGCCATAAACTCTTCAAGATATTTTTTTTTAAATTCTTCAGGAGATATATTTGTAAGAAGGGTATATGAATTTATAGGCACAACATCTTTTTCTACATCATTGATTGCATCTCTTATTTTCTTCTCTTGAGAATCTGGTGCTAATTCTATTACTTTAAATTCTCTTCCTAAAGTAGAAATAAGCGCTCCATCTTCTGGTTTAGATTCTTGAGGTAACAAATTAAGCCTATAAACATGACTTATTTCAAAATTATTTTTAGAAGAGTAATCATTATCAGAAATAAAAATACAATTAATTCCCTTGAATAATGTCTTAGATTCCGAAAGAATTAATTCTTTTCTTTGATCAGAGTTATCATTTGATGGAGTTGTAGGAAGATATATGATTTCATCGGGAGAAAAAGATTTCTCTAAATTATTTAATGGTAACATGGTTTGAGGATTATTATTCATTTTTAAATAATCTGAATCTATTTTTATGTGTGAACCTCCATTCAGATTATTTACAATTTCATTATAAGTCAAATATTTGTCTTTTAAAGGGGGTTGAATTTGTTCTTTTGCAATAAGCTTATTTTCTATCATTGCATTTAATATTTCTGGAAGTCTTGCAAAATCTTTTTCTTCACTAAATCTATTGAAATACTTTCCTTCTTTTATTGACCAAAAAATTGACATAAATTTTTTATCAGCAACATTGGGTTCATAATAATCAAACAATCGTTCATGATCCACAGCAGTCGCTTTCCATCTTTCCAATATTTTCTTTGTATACCAAGACATAAACTTTGAAACTTCATCCTCTTGTTTTATGTTATCATAATGAAATTTCAAAGTATTGTAGACAACATCCGTTATTTCTTTAGGTATATCATGATAATAATTAAAAAAAGTTCTTCTTTTAATAAACCCTGCTTCTTTGATTATTTTAGGATAAAGTAATTCTAATGCGCTTGAAAAAGATAAAGATTCTTCTTTATATCTAATAAGAAAAGAAGAAAGATACTTTGCAGTGTGAGAATTAAGAACAATTCTTGAATTAATCCATTTCGAGCGAGTATTACCTATTTCACGATAATTCAAAAGACTATACTCTGCTAATTTTATTTCTTCTGGAATAAGATCCATTCCTTCGCGAAAATCAGACATATCTAAATTTAAATTAATCAGAGAATTTGCACAACGCTTGGCTTGATTAACTAAAACATATTTTTCAAATATTTTTTTAGATTCTTCAAAACCAGAATTAGGTTCAACTTCAGACATATTATCAAATTTGTTAATTATGGTCATGACTTCTTTTAAATTATCAATCATATTTTTTAATTTCCTTGTTTTATAATTAATAGCAAACATTATTGCTAAATCTTCTCGTTTGTTAAATTTTCTATGATATCTTTCTTCTAATGAATCTTTTGAATTAGACCACAACTTATTAATTTCATCAATATTATTAAATTCAAGTTCTAAAAGCTTTTCTTCTTCTTTCCACCTTTCACGAAATTTTGATTTAAACTGAGATTCTTTATAAGAACTATAAATTCCGCTTCCCCAAGGCCAATTACATCGGTATTTAGCAGTTAATTCAACTAAAGCTTTCTTCGGAACAATTTGAGAAGTAGAATCTATTACTTTATCAGATTCTTCAATAATAACAGTACATAATTTATTTATTTCATTTTCTTCAAATAATTGAGTTAAAGTTTCTTCAAGACTAGGTTTGGGCATTTTTTTTCGAAAATCAACAAAGTTTAAATAAATTTCTATCAAAAGTGACTATTTCCTTAAATAACGTATCCTTATAGTGTATACTGCTTAGGACTATTAAGAATAATAGAAATGGTTGCAAAATAATTTTCAGATATCCTAGTAATAATTAAATCTCAAAAGGATTTATAAACTAGTAGATTTATTTTTATTATGTGATCATTAAATCAATTGTTAAAGCAGTTATTTTTGATATGGATGGTGTTCTAGTAGAAACCATGAAATATCACATGCTAAGTTGGGAAAAAGCACTTCACACATTTAATATTTTCCCAACAGATGAAGAATTATATTTAATCGAAGGAATGTCATATAAAGAAACTATTGATGTTTTATCTAAAAAATATTCTGTTGAATTAACACAGCATGAAAAAGAGCAAATTTACTCGACAAAAAAGAAAACATTATTAGAAATTTGTAAGTTTATTATTTATCCTTATGTTATTGAAATACTTCAATTTTTAAAGCAAAAAAATGTGAAAATGGCTTTAGTTTCAGGTTCAAACAAAGAATTCGTTTCAACAGTAATTGAAAAGAACTTTAATAATTTTTTCAATGTAATAATTACGGGCAGTGATGTAAAAAATGGCAAACCCTCTCCCGAGCCCTATTTAGTTTCATTAAAAAAATTGCAATTAAAACCTAATGAAGTTTTAGTAGTTGAAAATGCACCTTTAGGTATCGAAAGTGCAAAAACTGCACAACTTAAGACTTTTGCTTTAACAACAACCTTGGACAAGAAACATCTTTTGAAAGCAGATAAAATCTTCTCCAATCATCTTGAGTTGCTTAAATACATAAAAACCTTAGTGATTTAACGTAACAAAAATCTGCTGAAAGCAGTCTATCTTAGTCATAAATGACGAGGCTTTAACGACTGTTTTCTTAAAACACAGATTTTTGGAACATACGAAAGCAAGAGCTATTCATCTTAACCCTAAAGAGTTAAGCTTTCTGGCGTTTCGTATGTAATCAAATTTTACTCTTCAAGACCAAAAAATATTAAAACTAAGTAATGTCAACTCTGCAAATGGAAAGAAACATTAATCAGAAAGATAAAATTAAAGCATCAAAAGAAAAATTAAAAGAACTTATGAGCTTTCTTAGTAATAAAGGATTTATCTGGGGTCCATCACCTGAAATATATGGAGGGATGGCTGGCTTTTACACCTATGGTCCTCTGGGAAAATTACTAAAAAACAATATTGAATCAATAATTAAGAATAAATTCTCTCAGGAAAAATTTTGGGAAGTCGAAATTCCAATTATTCAACCCGAAGAAGTCTGGAAAGCATCAGGTCATCTAGAAAGTTTTACAGATCCTTTAATTAAATGTGAAAAATGTAAATCAATATTTAGAGCAGACAATCTCATAGAAGAACTCTATCCTGATCTTCCATTTAAAATTGATGAAATATTGAAAATAATAGAAGAAAAAAACATAAAATGTCCTAGTTGTAAATCTGATTTCATTAAAAAAATAGAAGCTCATAATTTAATGATGCAAACTAAAATAGGTCTTGATAAAATTGCATATAATAGACCAGAAACCGCAACCACTACCTATCTTCCATTCAAAAGATATACTGATTTTTTTAGAACAAAACTTCCCTTTGGAGTATTTCAAATAGGTAAAGCATTTAGAAATGAAATCAGTCCAAGACAAATGATGATGCGTTTAAGAGAATTCACTCAAGCTGAAGCTCAATTATTCATATTTAAAGACGATAAAGATCAATTTGAAGAATACGAAAGATACAAGGATCTTGAACTCAATGTTATAACTAAAGATTCTCAAGAAACAGCGTATAAAGTTCAAACTTTGACTATTGAAGAGCTTTACGAAAAGAAATATATAAAAAATAAAGCATATGCTTATGCTCTGGGTATGACCTCATCATTATTTTTAGAAATCGGATTTCCAAAAGATAAAATGCGTCTTAGACAACACACAGATGATGAAAAAGCATTTTATGCAGATGATGCCTGGGATATAGAGTTTTTCTTGAACACGTTTGGTTGGTATGAGATTGTTGGTATTCATGATAGAACAGATTATGATCTTAAACAACATTCAAAACATTCTGGAATAGAATTAACAGAACTAAATGAAAAAACAGGTAAAAGAGAAACTCCTCATGTTATAGAAATTGCATTTGGTATTGATAGACCATTATTCGCATTACTTGATATGTTTTATGAAAAAAAAGAAATCTCTGAAGGTAAAAACATTTTTGCAATTCCTGCAAAATTAGCACCAATAAAAGTAGCAGTTTTTCCTTTAATGAAAAAACCAGATCTTATAAAAAAAGCTGAAGAAATATATTCTACGCTTTCAAAAGATTTCATGGTTAGATATGATGCTTCAGGCAGTATTGGAAAAAGATATCTTAGAGAAAGCGAAAGTGGAACGCCTTTCTGTATAACTATTGATTATGACTCGCTTGAAGACAATTCTGTTACAATAAGAGACAGAGACACAGAACACCAAAAAAGAGTTCAAATATCAGAACTAAAGACCACTCTCGCATCTCTCATAGATGGAACAACTCAGATATAATCTGTGTTGAATAGACTATCCAACATAGCTTAGATCTTTTTTCTTTACAGATTCTATTGCTTCGTTGCTTCTTTCCACTATTTTTTGAAGTTTATCTTGGAATAATTCCGCTTGTTTCAAAAGTGGTTTGTAATCAACATTCAAGTTAAGATATTTATCTACAACTTCTATAATTTTAGCAGATGCTTTACTATCCGGAAGCTTTGATTCTGTGCTAGCAAATATGCAAGAAACATTATTTACTCTTTGTAAAAGCCCTGCTACAACTCCTAGCAAAATGCTTTCTTTTAGATGTTCAACTCCGAACTCTGCAAATTTGTGATCTCCAACATAATATAATTTAATATTTCCTTTTTGTTCAGGACCGCCTGCAACACCTTCTAAATTAAGAATTCTTTTTGCATTAATCTCTTTAGCAAATTTAGCCATGCAATCTGCAATTTTCCATTCTACACCTTTAGTAGAAACCATTATATTTATTAAAACAATATTGTGAGATTTATCATAATAAACTGCCATTGGTTTTACAATTTTACCTTGATGAATTGCAAGAGTTGGAGGAATTTCTTCATAATGAAACACTGCCACTTCAACAGCACCCAAATGATTAATAAGAAATTCAGTTGATATTGTTCCAATAAGTCCAAAACTTGGAAATCCACAAATTATGGTTGCATTAGGTTTGATTTTTCCAAAAACTTTAATGTGCATAAGATTCACCTCAAGATTATAATAATATTTATCTATTTAATATAGTATTTTTAAAAAGGTTGTGATTTGACAAATTCCCCTAAGAATAAATATAGATCCAATTAACTTATCAGTCTATTGAATTCTTCATAATATGCTGAAGAAATATCCTGATTGTGAATTATCAATAAGTTTTCAGAATTCTTATTAAAACCATTATTTGAAAAATTAGGTGATCCTACTATTACAACTTCTTCGTCTATAACTATGAACTTGTGATGCATATTTCCTTTATTCGAGTCTTCATAAATTTCAACTCCTGATTCTTGAAGATAATTAAAAACTGAACCAAGACCATTTTTACTTTTTGATTCCATAACAATTCTAACATCAACTTGATTATCTTGAGCAGAAATTAAAGCATCTGCAATATCTTTAGATGTAAAACTAAATATTGCAACAACAACAGAATATTTTGCTTGATGAATCAAGTCAACAATTCTATTTATTGTAGAATCATGTGGTAAAAAATAATTCTCAATAATGTAATTATCATGGATAAAGTACTTTGTTATGTTTGGAGTTGTTCCATATTTTAAATATTCAAATTCTGCTAAATAATTATTTTTTAGAATCTCGGATTTAATTACTATAAAATTATTATTATTTCTCCGTGTACCAAATTTGGTTGGATTCATGCTTCCTGTTAAAACAGTATTGTTATCTAAAATACAAAATTTATTGTGCATAACTCCTGAATTTCTCATAAACTTTTTGTTGGTAATATTTTCAAGTAAAATATCCTGTTCAAGTTGAATATCAAAAATCAAATCAGTATTTTTCTTTTCTAAAATAGAAACTAATGGTTTTAAATTAATATCATAAAATGCACAGGATATATTTTCAGAAGAATTAATTGTTTTAATAAGACCAGCACTACAATTATTATAATTACAAAAATATAACTTTAATGGGCCATTATCAAACGCAAGACGATTATAAATAGAGTTATTTGATGAATTATCTGTTGAATCAACAAAAGAATTATTCAATTCGTTAAATCTTGTTGAATTTGAATAAAAGCTCAAATTTAATAAATTCATACTGAATAAATTTATTGGTCGAGTTGAAAAAATGACTACCAAACTAATCAAAATAATAAAAAAAAATATTAAAATAAACATTAGTGATTTTGATATCTTTACTCTTTTTTTCTGGTTTTTCTTCATTTTATCTTTAATCATATTGTTAAATAATACAATGTGATAAGAATATCTCTGAATTTATATTTATCTGCTAAACTTTTCTGAAATAATTTTGATATTATTCGAATATTTATTTTCAAAAAAGCCGACATCATAATTTATGTAAAAACTTGCTGTTAGTTATGCTGTTTCATAATTCAAAGGCTTAAGTTAGGGTGCAAGTTGTTTCCATCATTAAGGGATAACAAAATAGAAAGTTTTATAAAATTAATTTAATTCTTTAGTGTTAAAATGTTTCAATTACCTGTTTTAGAATTATATGCATCAGCAGAAGAAGATGATTCTGCACTTAAATTCACACAGGGTTTAGTAACTAAAGTTTTTGAATCTAAGGGTTTATTTCAAACAAATTCTACTCAAGAAAGATTAGAGTCTTTAGATATTACACATATTAATTCAGATACTGCTACTAAAATAGATAAAATAAATCCAAATATGAATAAGCTTCTTATAATTGCAGGTTCAAATATGCGTCATCAATCTACTTATCATTTTGTAAAATATTTTGCAGGACATTTAGATGATTTGGTTTATGTTCATTTTGATCTTCATCCTGATGCACATCCAAGCACTTTTCCTGCTGAATTAGCATTGGAATTAGATATTTCAAATTATTCAAGAAGAGATTTAGGGCTTGGAACTTTTGTTTATCCAATACTTGGTCTTCCTACAGTAAAAACGGCGGTAATGTTTGGATATAGAGATATTCCTGAAGAAAATAATTATAATCCTCACAGGATATATTCTAAAGTTTTCGGTCCAGCTGAAATAGTTACAAAAGATGAACTTAACAAATATTTTAAAGGAAAAAACATTTATGTATCAATTGATGGTGATGTATTGAAAGATTGGAAAGGATTTATGTGTGGAAATGGGAAAATGGAAACTGAAACTCTTATTGAAAATATAAATTTAATTGCAGAAGCTGGAAATCTTGTTGGTGTTGATTTAACAGGATTTGCCAGAACCCAATCTGAAACAATATCTATGCCTAAACAACTTATTTTACTGGGTGAATTAAGATTAGAATTATATAAAATAATAAGTAAGTAATTATTAGTCATATTCTTATTCATAATTTAAGTTAAGATATGTGTGTAATTGGAAACGTTTGTGATTAAATTTTCTTTAATTATAATAAAATATTGATTTGAGTTCATAAAATATATAAAACAAATTTGAATTAGTTCTTAGTTATGTGTGGAATATTCGGATATATTGGTTCTGAAGAAGCAGTTCCAATATTACTTAAAGGTCTTAAAAGATTAGAATACAGAGGTTATGATTCTGCAGGCATTGCATTAATAGATAAAAACTTAGTAATTACTAAAGTCAAAGGAAACCTAAATCTATTAGGTGAAAAACTTAAACTTGAAACTCATAAATCAAATATTGGAATTGCTCATACGAGATGGGCAACACATGGTGTTCCAAATGAAATTAATGCACATCCTCATGTAAATGAATTAAAAACTATTTCAATAGTTCATAATGGAATAATTGAAAATTATAAAACCATAAAACAATATTTACAAAAAAAAGGTTATAACTTTTCAACAGATACAGATAGTGAAGTTTTGGTTCATTTAATAGATTATAATTATAAATTAAATTCAAACAATTTAGTTAATGCAGTGAAAAAATCCTTATTAATGATTGAAGGAACTTATGGTCTTGCGGTTTTATCAATTTATGAACCAGAAAAAATAATAGTTGCAAAAAAAGGAAGTCCTGTTATAATCGGGAAATCTGATAAAAATGAGTTCTTTATTGCAAGTGACGTGAGTGCAGTTATTGAATATACTAAAAACATAACTTTTCTTAAAGATGGAGAAATTGCGGTTTTGGACAAAAAAGAAATAAAAATATTTAATCTTAATAATGAAGATTGTAAAGATCCAAAATATGAACAAGTAGAAATGGAACTTGAAGAAATTGAAAAAAAAGGATTTGAGCATTTTATGTTAAAAGAAATTTATGAACAAGATAAAACTCTATTAAATTCACTTAGAGGAAGAATAAATACTGAAACAGGAAATGTTACATTAGGTGGATTAACTGATAAACTAGAAACACTAAAACATGCAAAAAGAATTATTCTTATTGCATGTGGAACATCATGGCATTCTGCTTTAATTGGAGAATACTTATTAGAATCAATAGCGGGAATACCAACAGAAGTTGAATATGCAAGCGAATTCAGATATAGAAATCCGATAATTGAAGAAGGAACAGTTGTTTTTGTTATATCTCAATCTGGAGAAACTGCTGACACTTTAGCAGCATTACGTGAATCAAAAAATCAAAGTGCAACAGTCTTTGGGATTTGTAATGTTGTGGGTTCAAGCATAGCAAGACAAACTGATGCGGGAGTTTATATTCATGCAGGTCCTGAAATAGGTGTTGCATCCACAAAAGCATTTACATCACAAGTAATTGTTCTTGTATTAATAGCAATTCTTCTTGGAAGACAAAGAAACTTATCTGAAGAAGAAGGGAAAAAATTAGTTAAAGAATTAAAAAATATTCCAAAAAAAATTGAAAGTGCTTTAAAATATTTAGATGAAAAATCAATTAAAAGAATTACTAAATTATTTGCAAATACAAATAATGCACTTTTTTTAGGACGAGGAATTAATTATCCTGTTGCGTTAGAAGGTGCATTAAAAGTAAAAGAAATATCTTATATTCATGCTGAAGGTTATCCTGCTGCAGAAATGAAGCACGGTCCTATTGCACTAATAGCTGAAAACATGCCCTGTATTGTTATTGCAACAGAAGATTCAATGTATAATAAATTACTTTCAAATATTGAAGAAATAAAAGCAAGAAAAGGAAAAATTATTGTTATTGCAACAGAAGGTGATGAAAGAATAAAAGAACTTGCAACTGAAGTCATATATGTTCCTAAAACACTTTCTCTTTTATCACCTATAATAAATGTTATTCCTTTGCAACTACTTGCATATTATCTTGCAAAAGAAAGAGGATGTAGTATTGACAAACCAAGAAATCTTGCAAAAAGTGTTACAGTAGAATAAAAGAAAATGGAATACAAAATAGTAGAACTAACAAAAGAAATTATGGCAAAAGATTTTCAAGGTTTTTGTGAAACACTTAATAATCTTAGATTGGTGGGAGAAATTACATTAGAAAAAGCAAAAACAACTCTTGACAAAATTAACTTACAAGACTCACACATTTTTGTTGCAATAGATGATAATTTTAAGATATTAGCAACAACAACAATCATGATAGAACAAAAATTTATTAGAAACAATGCATTAGCAGGTCATATTGAAGATGTTTCTACAAGAAAAGGTTTTGAAAAACAAGGACTTGCTACAATAGTTATAAATTCCGCAATAAATTATGCTAAATCTCGAGGTTGTTACAAAATAATTCTTGATTGCGAGAATGAATTAAAACTTTTTTATTCTAAATTCGGTTTTAAAGAAGAAGGACTTTTTATGGCTCTAAGATTTTGAGTTTATTTTAGAAAAATAAGATGTAAAACCTTATAAACAATTAAATATTTCACGAATAACATGAAAGCAATAACTTTATTTAGTCATGGAATAGATAGTCCTGTAGCTTCAAAAATATGTAATGATAAAGGGATAGATTTAATTGGTTTACATTTTTGTTCTAAAGCAATAAATAAAACTTACTTAGATAACCTAAAACAATTAGCTCAACTAAGTGGAATAAAAAAATTATATCTTGCAGATCAATCACATTATCATAAAGAATATAAAAAAATATGCAATACGAGATTACAATGTGTTTTTTGCAAAAGAATGATGCTTAGAATTGCAGAAAAACTTGCAGAAAAAGAAAATTGTAAATTTATTGTTACGGGAGATAATTTAAGTCAAGTAGCAACTCAAACAATAGAGAATATGAGAGTTGTTAGTAGCGTAATTAAAAATAAAGACATAATTATTTTAAGACCAATTCTAACAAATGAAAAAAACGAAACAATAGATATTGCGAGAACAATAGGAACTTATGAATTTAATCTTAAATTTAAAGAAGGATGTATCTTCTTACCTAAATCTCCTGTTACAAGAACTAAAATATTGGTAATAGAAAAAGAAGAAAACAAACTCGATATAAATAATTTAGTCGAACAAACTATTAATGAACTTAAATTAATCTAAAAATTAAAAAAATTATATTAACTCATCAATAGGAGGTTTTTTATTATTCTTATCTTCAGGAGCTTCTTGATTTTGTTTAGCATTAATTAAATTCTTTGCATCTGCTTCTAAATCAATACCTTCTTCTTTCAAAGCAGCAACATGCATTTTCATTATCTCTTCAACTATCTGTAAAATTCTTGATAGCTCTTGTCTTTCTTTAGCAAGAGTTGATAAAGATCCTTTGTGAAATCCTATTTTTTCATCTTTTGACATACTGTCAGTACCATTTGGGTTATTATCTACCATTTTATTTATCACCTATATAATTAATGAATCAATTCTGTGAATACTTTTTGCAATTTCTTCGCCTTTTTTTGTTAAAGTAATTATTTTAAGTCTTCCTTTTTTATGAAAAGTAACAATTCCATTTGTTTCCATTGCCTGTAAAATTTTGACTATGTGGCTATAAGTGCAATCAATTTTTTTTGCAATTGTAGAAGCATAAACTTCTTCAGGAGTGTTTATTAAAGCCAATAAAAGTTTTGCAGGCTTCTCCCGGAATATTAACGTAAACACTGATCTTTCCATGTTTAGAATAGAAAAATAACTTATTTATAAAGCTTTTGATTGCAATTATGTTTGTCCTAACTTAATATTTTTTATTGTAAAAAACAATCATAACTTAATGAGTTTCTCACGTTTTAAAGACATTTCGTCACTTAAAAGTGAAAACTTTATAAATGCATTTTGATTCTTCTCTTTTATGAATAAATGGGCTATTTACAATGTAATATTAGTAATTGCGGTATTTATACTTGGAATTCTAATTAGTAATCTATTAAATGATAATCTATTATATTCTCCTTTTTCAAATCAAGAAGTTATAGAACAAAATTCTCCTAATAATTGGATATCTGAAAATAAAATTCATGTATATGAAGATTATGTGATGCTTGATATAGGCGAATCAAATTTTATAGGATTTGAAGATACTGGTTCAATGGACCCAACTTTTGATTCTGAGGCCAATGCATTAGAAATAATACCTAAAAGTGCATCAGATATAACAACAGGAGATATTATTTCATTTAAAGCAAAAGATGGTAAAACATATGTTCATCGAGTAATACAAACAGGAATTGATTCAGAAGGAAACTATTTTATTACCAAAGGAGATAACAATCCAAATCCAGATCCATACAAAATCTATTTTTCAGATGTTGTCGGGGTTGTCGTTGCAGTTTTCTATTAGTTATTAGATTCTATTAATTTTTATAAGTTTAAACAGAACTAATATTATTTTCTTTTTTTATTCGAATAACTGTATCTGCATAACTTTCAAGTTTTGGCTCGTGACTAACAATTATTATTTGAGACATATTTAATCTCTCTAAAACTTCTCTAACTCTATCCATTTGCTCAGATGAAAATCCATCAGTTGGCTCATCTAATATTAAAAAGTTTTTAGTATTAATTCCAGTCATAAAATTATTTATTACTTTATTCAAAGATAATCTATATGCGAGAGCAACACTGGTTTTTTCTCCACCTGAAAGATTTTGTATATTTGCATCATAACCATTCTGTTCAATCAGGGGTGTAAATGAATCATCCAAAATTACATTTAAATTATCATCTTCTATAAGAATATTAAACCACTCTTGAAAATATTCATTACATTCTTTTAAAATATTAGCAATAGTATACTTTTCCATTGACTCCATTAATTGAATAAAAAAAGAATCAAGCCAATCTCTTAAAATAATTTTTTCTTTAATCCTATTTTGAATCTTTATTTTTTCTTTAATCTTTTCTTCGACTTCTTTAAGTTTTTCAGATAAATTATCAATATCTTTTTTAATTTCTGCAAATTTAATTTCTAAACTTTTTAAAATATTATTTTCAGCTTTAAACTCATTATTCTTTTCTTCAAATATTTTTGAAATTTCCTTGTTTATTTTTTTAGACCAATTCAAAATATTATTATTTTCTGTTTCAATAAGTGTTAAATAATCTAAGGATTCTTTTTCATAATTTGTAAGTCTGAGCTTTTTTTCTTTAATAGAAGCTAACTTAAGCTTTTTTATTTCTGCATCACGAATAATCTTAAGATACTTTTCAATATCATTTTCTACTTTTTCAAGCTTTTCAGCAATTAAGGGAATATTAAGATTGATTTTTTCTTGTTTTTCTTTCCTTGCTTTTATTTTTTCAGATTCTTTAGCAAATATTTGTTGTTTATATTCATTACTCACAGTTTGACCGCATTTAGAACATATTTCTAAAGAAGTTATATTATCAATTATTTTTTGACTTTCATTGATTCTTGAATCTAAAATACCTTTTTTACTAATCATTTCATTATTTTTATTAATTATTTGAATTTTTGATTCTTTTAAATTTTGAATTTGTGTCTTAAGCTCTTCAACATTAGGCAATTCTAAATTGGAAGTTTCACTTAATTCTTTTTTCAACAAACTTGTTATTTTATTATTTGATTCAATTCTATTTTTCATAGATTCAAGTTTTGTTTTAGAAATTGCAATTTTTCTTTTTATATCGTTTTGTGTCTCTATATCTTGTTTAATTTCTAAAATTTCTTTATTTAGTTTTTCAATTATCTCTTTTCTTTCTATTATTTTACTTTCAGAATTATTATACAATTCTTTTAACTCTTCGATTTTAACTTTAAGTTCTTTTTGTTTCTCTTTTAGAATATTGATATCTTCAACATGTGATTGATCATTGCGAATTTTCGCATTAATTTCTTTTAGGTATAATGAGACATTAGATCTTATCAGTTTATATTTATCAAGATTGAAGATTTTTCTTATGATTTCAACTCTTGAATCAGGAGAATCAAATAAAATTTTTTTCATATCTTCCTGAGGAGTATAAACTGTATATCTGTAAATAAGTGCAGGACTTCTTGTTATAAATTCTTTAGGATAACCAAGTATTTCAAGTAATTTAGCTCGTAATTCTTGAGGTGTTAATTGAATTTCAAGATCATTCATTGTTAAACCGCATTCATCTTGATTAATCCCTCGAGAAGTTTTTTTAATATGTCTTTTTATTTTAATAATCTCATTATTTACTTCAATTTCTAATTCAACAAAACCCTTAGTTGTTCCATATCTAAGAAGCGAACTTCCATCCACACTACCCTTTATAAAACCAAACAATGCAAATTCTGTAGCGATAAGCAATGAAGTTTTTCCACTTCCAATGTCACCACTTAAAAGAATTATTTTACCATCTAGGTTTATCTCTTGAAATTTATATGTTCGTATGTTCTTTAGAACAATCCTCTTTATTTGCATTAATCCAAGAAAGACCTTTATTCTTATAAATTTTGCTTTTATGATATATTAATAATAAAACATATTTAATTTGAACTTTGAGACCTTAATTCAAATCTTTGCAGAGTTCTTTTCTTACCAAAAATTTAAATAGTTCAATAAATTTAAATATTATATGAAAAAAGTTTTATGGTATGATTATATGATGACTTATACTTATACTAAAGACTGTATAATTGTCAGAGAAATAAAAGAATTGTTAAATAAAGAATCTGATTTTGAAATAGAACTATTTCATTATATTAATCCTTTTCAGGATGAAAAGTCTGAAAAATACATTTCTGATTCAACAACTGATAGAATATATTGTAGAGATACTCCTAAGTATCTTAAACGAGCAATAGCAAGACATAATCCTGCAGTTCTCTTAATACATCCGGGTTGGATTTTTCAGAAGCATCTTGGTGAATTACATGAGAAATATCCTGAAATGCATATTGGTTTACTTGTTAAGGGTGGAGAGTGTCCTGATATGTCTATTTATAATGAACTAGAAGTTCTTCCTGCTGATAATGCTGAAAAACAATTAGAATATATTCTAAAAGTATTGAAAAATGAGTAATTTTGTGATTTAATTCTTTTTTGAATTATTAGAATAATTGAAAATAACTAAAACTTCCTAATTATAACTGGTTTATTGGTATTTTTCAGCATTATTTATTATAAACCCTAAGAAGCCCACAACGAGTTGCGAGCTTCCCGGGAAAAAGAGGTGAGTAGAATTTATTCTATTTGATGGAAATCAGATTGCCTATATAAATCTTTTGTTTTGTTTTTATTTAAAAATAGTAACAGAATGAGATAAACCTGAAATAATCTATAAAAAATGAAATTTAAAAAGAACAAAAAACCTATTTTTTCTTTGATTTAGTTGCTTTTAGTTTTTTAGTGATGCCCATTTTGTGATTGCATTTTTCACAATTAAAAATTACGGCCTTAGTTCCAAGAAACGATTTTCTCTTAAAGGGCGCTTGAGTTTTACCAGAAAACCCGCATTCAGGGCAAGTATATTCAATATTACATGTTAGTAAATCTTCATATTCTTCAATAGGTGCACTATAACCACATTCAGGACAAACATATTCTTTCGCTCTAGTTTTGAATCTTCCAGTTTTAGGATTGATTGGCTTTCCCATTAGTCCTTTTTTACATTTAGGACATAATTCTCTAAAAACCCAGGCTCTCACTTTAAATTTATCGTGTTCTCTAATTGTTATATATACTAATTCTTTCATTGATTCAGGTTCTTTTAATTCCATTCATAACACCTCAAAAAGTTTCTGCTTTAAGTACAGTTTTTTATTCAAACTCTTCTCTTTTATATAATTATTGATTTCTGCATCGGTCAGATGTCCATAATTCTTAGGTATGATACTAAGTTCTGAAGCTAATCTTCGATTTAGCCAGATTTTTTGTGAATCCATTGTTTTTTTAGGTTTTTTAATACATTCAACTTCCATAAGAATACCTTTGAATCTATGACCTTCAAAAGGTGAATGTTCATGAACATCTGCAACTTCTGCACTTTTTATTTTACATACAATTGTAGTCATGCCTTTCCATTAGCTAATTCCATTTAAATACTTTTTTCTATAATGATATTAATAATAGATCCATTGCCTTCATAAATATTTTTTAATCTTTTTTAAACAATTTATTATCGCAGATTTTATAAATTATTAATAATCTCACTAACTTATGAATCAAAAAGATGCTGATTATCAGTTGAGTATGAAAGAGAGAAGAAAGCTTAAAGAATTTGTTAAAGAGTTATCAAAATACAAAGGAAGACACACAGAGCTTGTTTCAGTTTATGTTCCCGTAGGTTATGACCTTGTGAAAATAACTCAACATCTTGAGCAAGAGAAAGATACAGCGAGCAATATAAAAAGTGCTTCTAATAGAAAAAATGTTCAAGAGGCTCTTGAAAAAATGATTCAATATTTAAAAACAATTGTGGTAAAAACACCCAAACACGGTCTTGCAGTTTTTGCAGGAAATATTGCTGAAAGAGAAGGTCAGTATGATTTTAAGGTTTGGGCAATAGAACCTCCTGCACCAATGAATCAAAGATTATATAGATGTGATAAAGAGTTTATTTTAGATCCTTTAGAAGAGCAAGTAGAAGACAAAAATGAATATGGCCTTGTAGTTCTTGATAGCAGGGATGCAACTATTGCAATTCTTAGAGGAAAAACAATAATTCCTATAAAAACAACTCATTCAGAGGTTCCAGGAAAAATGAGAGCTGGAGGACAATCTGCTCCGAGATTTCAAAGATTAAGAGCTGGAGCCCAAAATGATCACTTTAAAAAAATAGCAGATTATATGAAAGATGAATTTCTTCCAAGACAATATCTTCAAGGAATCATAATTGGTGGTCCAGGTACTACTGTAAATACTTTTTTAAATAGACATCACATAACGGGAGATGTTGAAAAAAAAATAATAGGTGTCAAAGATTTATCTTATACTGGAGATTTTGGTTTAAGAGAATTAGTAGATAAAAGTGATGATATTCTTGCAAAAGAAGACATAGTGCGTGAAAGGACTCTAATGAAAAAGTTTTTTGTTATGCTTTCAATAGAAGAAGGTAAAACATCTTATGGTAAAGATAAAGTTATGGAATTACTAAAACAAGGTGTTGTTGATACAGTAATAGTTTCTGAAGCTTTGGACGATAAATTTCTTGATGAATTTGAAAAAGAAGCAGTTAAAGTAGGTTCAAATGTTGAAATAATATCAACAGAAACCGCAGAAGGCGTTCAACTTCGAGATATGGGAAAAGTTGTTGCCATTCTTAGATTTGATTTAAATCATTCTTAGTTATGTGTTATTTTCATAGAATATCTAATTATGTTGTTGAGGTTTAGGTGTGCAAACACATACTTTCTCATAAGATATATCATTTTTATCTAAGAACCCTATTGCAATTTGTTCTAATTGACTTTTATCTGTTTTATCCAGAACTAGAATCATGAGATTATTTTTATCGTTTCCATTAAATTCAGGAATACACACAAAATCATCTAAGTTATTACCATAAAATTCTTCCTCAGTCACATTTCTGGCAAGGTGACCTCTATCTACTGCAATTTTATAACTTTCAGTTGTTTTAGAATATAAGTATCTGCTAAGTGCATTTATTTTATTTTCAAGAAAGTAATTAATAACTTCTGTGTCGAACAGGGCATCATTATTTACTCCAACAACATGAATAGTTTCTCCTTTATGCAAGATTATTTTTTCCCTCCATTGTATTCTCTCTAAGTTTTTCACTTGTTTTAAACATAGGTAATCTGAGATTGGATTTATACAATAATTTGGAAATTTTTTAGTAAGATTAGATATTACATTTTTCATTTTTTTTAATCTCTTTTAAAATAAATATTTTTAAATTTCATAAACTATATAAAGTTATCTTGTTTCATATTAGTTAGGTGATAATATGAAAATATTTCTTGACAGTGCAAATTTAGATGAAATTAAAGAAGCTTTTTCCTGGGGAATAATTGATGGTATAACAACAAATCCTTCTTTAATGAAAAAAGCAATTAACAGCTTGAATTCAAAAGGTTCTAATGTTAATATGTTAAATTATATTGAAGATATTCTTAAAATTGCAGGCAGTAATCATTCTGTTAGCTTAGAAGTAATAAGTCTTACTGAAAAAGAAATGTATTCTGAAGCAAAAATATTATATGATCAATTTAATAAAATTGTAGACAATGTTTCAATTAAAATTCCAATATGCACTGCTAAAGATGTAAGTTCAATTAATTTTGATGCATTGAAAGTTATAAAAAAATTAGCAGATGAAAACATTTCTGTAAATGCAACTTTGATTTTTAATCCAGAACAGGCTCTCTTAGCCGCAAAAGCAGGAGCAAAATTTGTAAGTCCTTTCTTAGGTAGAATCGATGATTTATTACGAATTGAAAAACTAGATCTGAAAAAAGTATCAGCTCCTGTCACGGATAAAGAATTTGCAGGACAGGATTATTATCCTGCAGAAGGAGTATTTATAGAAAAAGGAATGGCTGAAGATAATGGAATCATAAGTGGTATTGATTTATTAAGTCAACTAATTACAATATTTGACAATTATGAATTTGATTGTCAGATAATCGCTGCATCTGTTAGAAACTCAAGACAAGCAAGAGAATCAGCTCTTGAAGGTGCAGATATAGCAACACTTCCTTTTACTGTAATAAAAGACATGCTTTGGCATAAAAAATCTGCAGAAGGAATAATTGCTTTTGAAAACGATGTTGTTCCAGAATACAAAAAACTGTTTGACTAATTTTATATTTATTTTTCTATTAAATTATTTTTAACAAGAAATATTTTAATCAATTCATACATTTTCTCATATCCTTTAGAGTTTATATGTAATCCATCATCTAATAATTCAGTATAATTTGATTTAGAAAACTCTTGAAATATGTCAAGAAAAGGTATATTATTTTTTTCACAAATTTCTTTAATTGTGTTATTAAACTCATTTATTCTATTATTTGAGAACACCGTTTCTTCGTAGTTTTTGCAGATTTCTTCATCAACAGGAGTTAATCCTATAAAAGTAACCTCCTCAGTAAACTTTTTTGCTTTTTTGCATAATTTTATTATGTTCTTTCTGAATTGAGCAATTTTTGTATCGTACAATTTATTTGGAAAACTTAATCTAGAATCATTCAGCCCTATCGCAATTATAATTATGTTTCTATCCTCAGATCTAAGAAATTTAATTCTTGCTTTTGCTTCGCAATCAAATCTTTTTAATAAGGTCTTTGTTGTGTCTCCACAGATACTTAGATTCTGAAGGCAGTTATAATAATCTTTAACTTCAAAATATTTTCTTAATCTTCCGCACCAACCCCTATTAAGATTGTCTCCTCTTCCAAAACTTATACTATCTCCAAATACACATATTTGATACATAATCGTAATTTGTCTTTATTGTAATATAAATCTTTTGTATTATTTTAGATTTATTATCAATTAAACAAGTTCTATATTCATATTAGAATAATTTTCAAGAATAATTCGCTTCAGAGTTTCTAAGAACTGGTTTGATGGTGGTTCTATTTTCTTAAATAGTTCAGCATTGTCTTCAGGATTAAATTTTTCTAATTCCCAAACACATTTCAAATCTTTAATAATTTTTGCGAGTTCAAGAAAAACCTCTTTTCTGTAAACAGATCCTGGAACAATCAGTGTTCTAAAAATTATATCTACTTCTTTATCATATTCTTTCAATAAATTAATACTTTCTATTATTTCAAAATATGTTTTTTCTGCAGATTCAAAAAAAGTTCCTGCTTTTGTTATTTTTTTAAAATTTTCTTGAGATGTTATTAAATCAAAAACAATAATATCAAAAAAACTCTTTTGTAAAAAATACTTTAATACATCCGATTTTGTTCCATTTGTTTTTAGAGCTATTTTAATTTTCATTTTTTTACAAAAATCTATTAATTCAATCATTGCTTGTTTTTGAAGAAGTGGTTCTCCACCTGAGAATAGTATTACTGTTGGTTTTAATTTAATAAGTTCCTCTTTAAATAATTTTAATTCTATGAGTGCTTCAGAACGGAATTCAAAATACTTTGAATTTTTGAAAACACAATTAATTTTATTACCATAAAAGTTTATTTCATAAGCTCCTTCAATAATTTTACTGGGTAAAATCTGCTTATCAACATATGCTTGCATAATACTCTAGAAGTATTAACTATTATATAAATGCTTTCAGTTTTTTTTTTGAGACCAACTCTTCATTTCAAAAGATATTTAAATAAGTAATATTTAGTTTAGTTAAATCCAGTAATGGGGGTGCAAATATGACAAATTGGTTGTTGATAGGAATTATAGTTCTTGTAGTTTTAGTTATAATAGGAATTTACAATGTTCTAGTAAGATTAAATAATAGAGTAAAAAACGCTTGGTCTCAAATAGATGTTCAACTAAAGAAAAGATATGATTTAGTACCCAATCTTGTTGAAACTGTAAAAGGATATGCTAAGCATGAAAGTGAACTTTTCTTAAAAGTTACCACTGCGCGTTCAGAAGCATACAAATCTAGTAAGATTAGTGATAAAATAGGGAACAATAATAAATTTTCAGCTTTAGTAGGTCAAATGCTTGCAGTAGCAGAAAATTATCCTAACTTAAAAGCTGATCAGCATTTTTTAAAAATGCAAGAAGATTTAAATGGCATTGAATCAAAAATTGCTTATGCACGACAATTTTATAATGACGTGGTTGAGCAGTTTAATACAAAAACACAGCTTTTTCCTAATAATCTTTTTGTAAAATTATTTGGTTTTGAAAAATATGTGTTCTTTGAAGCAAAAAAAGAAGAAAGAGAAAATGTTAAAGTAAAGTTTTAATTTTTTTCTATTTTTTTGATTATTTAACTTAAGTTATATACTATGAAATCAGACTTTTACAAAGAAATGAGTAAGAATAATTGGAAAACGGTTCTCCTATTTATTATGTTCTTTATACTTGTAACTTTATTTGGCATTGCATTTGGTGCATATTTTGGAGATATTTATTTTGGTGTTGGTCTTGCAATAATTGTTGGAATAATTTATACTGTGATTGCATACAATTTCGGTGCATCGACTATTCTTGCAAGTTTAAATGCAAAACCAGTAACTTCTGAAAGTGATCCTTATTTATACGAGGTTGTTGATGGGTTAAGAATTGCTGCAGGTTTAAAGAATACGCCTAAAATATTTATGATTAAAGAAGATTCTATGAATGCTTTTGCAACTGGAGTTAATCCTGAAAAATCATATATTTGCGTAACTTCTGGTTTAAGAGAAAAAATGAACAGACAAGAACTAGAAGGTGTTATTGCTCATGAAATGAGTCATATAAGAAATAAAGATATAAAAGTTATGCTCTTAGCTGCAGTTCTTGTCGGTGTTGTTATTTTACTTTCTGATGTAATATTTAGAAGTTTTATTTGGAGGGGTGCAGGAAGAAGTAGGCGAAGCAATTCTGGAGGTCAAGCTCAATGGATTTTGATAATAATTGCTTTAGTATTGGCAATTTTAGCACCATTAATAGCTCAGCTAATAAAACTTGCGATTAGTAGAAAAAGAGAGTATTTAGCTGATGCTTCAGCAGTTCAACTTACCCGATATCCTGCAGGTTTAAAATCCGCTCTTGAAAAAATCAAAGGAGATACTGATGTTACTGTTGATACTGCTAATAAAGCAACCGCACACATGTTTATAGAAAATCCTCTTAGAAATAAAAAAAGAACTAGTTTTATTACACGAATGTTTAGTACACATCCACCCATAGAGGATAGAATTAAAGCTCTTGAATCCATGAGTTATTAGTTTTTTTAATATTTATGTTGTTCTTCAAGTTTTATTGTTTGTAAATATCTTTTAAGATAAGCATCATCTTTTTCTTTATCGGAATAGAATTTTGTTTCTAACCAACTTTCAATAATATTTATACATTCTTCTATTGTTATTAAATCTGCACTTAATCCAATTACATTAGAATTATTATGTTTCCGACTTGAAATAGCATCTTCTGCTGTTAAACATCTTGAAGCAATAATTCTACCATACTTTGATGCAGGTATAATAATTCCTATTCCAGAACCACATATTCCTATTCCGACACTATTTAAATAATTATTAGAAACATTACGCCCAATTTTATCAGATATTTCAGGATAATCACATCTTTCTTCAGAATCAGTTCCTACATCAATTATTCCATAATTTTTTTCTTTTAGAAATTTTATAAGTTCTTTTTTATGTGCATAACCTCTATGATCAGAACCAATCACAATTATTTTACCTTTATGAGATTCAATAGGGATTTCATAATTTTCAATTATTATTGAGTTCATATCATCTTTTTTAATTTTAAAATATTTAAATCTTTTTAAAATTTAATCAGTTTTTCATAGGGTATCAATCAAAAAAAATAAAAAATTTATTCTTAGTCAATGTTTCTTCGTCTAAATCCTCTTCCTAATCCTTGTCTTCTTCCTAAACCTTGTCCTCGTCCAGCATAGTTTCTTTGACCTATTCGAAGTCTATTATCTGTTGTGTAGATTAGTTTATCATTGTCTGTGCAATCTCCTAATCCTCTTCCAGTTTTAGGGCCTTTTCCTTCTGGACCTGTTTTATCTCCATTTGGCATTTTATATTTTCCTCCGTGTGTTTTTATGGCTTTTCCATTAAGTAACGAATTTGTTATTTTTTTCTCTTGTTAAATTTTTTGAAAAGTTAATTGATGTATTTCTATTTTTTCAGTAGATTCAACTAGAGACAATTCTTTTATGTCATTAAGTCTTAAACACTCAATTTTGTTGTATGTTGACTCGTTAATTTCAAGTTCGTTTAATTTTATTCCTTGTGGCTTGAAATATTTTACTTCTGGCATAAATTCAATTCTTCTTATCCGTTTTGGCCTTACCATTATGCATTATAATGCATAACTTATATATAAACTTTTTGGTATTTTGGGTCTTTTTTGTTATAAATTAAATGTATTCAAAACCTTAATAAATACTAGATTTTAATGTGAATATGTGTTACACTTAAAATCTGATTTGAGAACTATGTATGTAAATTATTTAATTCATAAAGAAATAGATGATCTCTACGTTTCAGTTTTTATTAAATTATTAGCAGAATCATTTATCTCAGTATTTATTCCTGTTTTTCTTCTAAACTTAGGTTATGGAATTTTTGAAATAATCTTGTTTTACTTAGTTAGATTTATTGCATTATCTTTATTCATGTATATTTTTTTCCATGTTTGTTCTTTTATTGGTGTAAAAAAGGTTTTGGCCATAGGAACAGTATTTCTTATTTTAACTTATTTTTCACTAAATTTTTTGGAAACTGGGTTAAACTTTTTTATTCCTGCAATAATGATTGGTTTGAGTACAGGATCATATTATGCCGCATATCATTTTGAACTTTCAAAATCAATACAGCCTAAAAAGGAAGCTAAGAACATATCTATTGTAAAGATAATTGCTATTTTAACTGCAACTCTTGGTCCCCTAATTGGTGCATTTATTATTGATACCAGGTCTTTTTCATTAGTTTTTATTATTGCATCAATTCTTCTTTTAATATCAATTATTCCTCTTTTTTTTACAGCAGATTTCAAAATAAAAAAAGAAAAAGTAAATCTTAAAAAAATATTTAAATGTGATACTCCTGAAAAAGCTTTATCTTATCAATTTGAAGGTTTTTTACATGTTTTTGATCTTTTATTTTGGCCAATATTTATTTATGCCATGATTGGAAGTATTTCTGATTTAGGAAAAATAGTTTCTTTTGCATCATTATTCATGATTTTATTTGTAAAATATATTGGAAAGTGGTCTGATAAAAATCCTCACAAAGTTTTAGAAACAGGAGCTTTAATATATAGTCCCTTATGGTTAGTAAAACTTCTTTTAATAACTCCCACAGGATTTTTTATATCTAATATTTTAAATCAATCTTCTAGATCAATGATTGAATTAGGATTTCATAAAATTGTTTATGCTGATGCTCATAAAAGAAAAGATCTTATAGCATATTTTACATTTCGTCAGATAAACTTACTTATAGGCAGGATTGTTATGTTCTTAATAGCTTTATTTTGTTATTTTGTTATATCTGAGAAAAGCATTTATGCTTTATGCCAAGTAATATTTATTATTGCAGCGTTTGTTACTGTTGTTTATGTTTTTCTTCTTAAAAAAATAATATCTAAAAATGCGTCTAAATCATATTAAATGGTTTATAAAATAAATTTTAATATTCAGTTTTTTATTTTTTTACATTGATTCAATTATTAAATCAATTGAAACCTTTTTCTTTTTCCTTAAAAAATATTTTATACTATTACTCAGCTCATATAACTTTTGAAGTTTTTCTCGTTCTATGTATTTAATATGATTCCTTCTGCATATTTGTCTCGCTTTTTCTGTTAGATACTGGTTTGTTATAATTGTGCCTCTGTAAGTTTTTATTCTATGTAATTTTAATTTTTCAGAAAAATATGCTGTAGATTTTGCAGAAACTTTTTTGCCTTTTGATTTATACTTACATTCTATATACTTTGTTATGGGCCATCCATATATAACATCAAATTCGGATCTAATTATGTTTTTTCTTATTTTTCGTTTAAGTATAATATTTGTTCTAACATTATTATATCCTAAATTACTGTAAATCTCACTAACTACCTTTTCAAGAGAATGTCCGACTCTATTATTATGTTCATGAATATTTTCAATCATAGAATATTATTTTTAATCTAGTTTAATATAGTTTAGTCTATTTAAATCGGATATTTTATGCTTTATTTCAGAATAAAATTAATAAAAAAGTAAAAATAAAAAATTACCTTCGTCCTCTTCCTCTAGAATGAAATGAGTTTCTGTCAAAAGATCTTCCTGCAGGAGTTTTGAATTTTAATTCAACTTTTTTAACATCAGGAACTTTTTCTTGTTTTACTTTAATTCCCTGTTCTCTTTCAACTCTTTCAAAATTATCATAATCTCTTCTAGAAACTATGCTGATAGCAATTCCTTCTTTACCTGCTCTCGCAGTTCTTCCAATTCTATGAATATATTGTTTACTATCATTAGGAATGTCATAATTATAAACGTGGGAAACTCCTTTAATATCAAGACCTCTTGAAGCAACATCTGTACATACAAGAACCTCCACTTTCTGTGAATTAAACTTAGTCATTGTTCTTGTTCTTTTGTTCTGTGTTAATCCACCATGAATTGGGGTAGCATCAATTCCCATAGATTTAAGATTTTTTGCAACAAAATCTACATTATTTCTCGTATTACAAAATATCATTACTAATCCTGAATTTTCTTCGTTAAGAAGATGAAATAATAAAGAAAATTTTAATCTATTATCAACATCATAAAAAACTTGTGTTAATTTCTTAGGATCAACTCTTGAAGCCGCATTTACTATAACTGGATTATGCATTAATCTTTTTGATAAATGTATTATATCTCCTGAAATTGTTGCAGAAAAGAGCAATGTTTGTCTTTTTTCAGGAAGATGTGATAATATTTCTTTTGTATCATCTATAAATCCCATATCAAACATTCTATCTGCTTCATCTAATA
>CAYWRI010000004.1:0-47943 GCA_964461035.1 uncultured Methanosarcinales archaeon
TCCCAGCCAACACAGTAAACACTTATTGTTCCCAGGTCGTGTAGATGAAAACTTCCAGATTCATGTGCATGTTTTATTTCTGGAGAATAAATCTTGTTAAGCCAATATTGACCGCTTATAATTGAAGAAATATGAAAGTTTAATCCTTGAAGAGAATAACTCATATTAGCATTCTCTTTAATTTTCCAATCAGTAAGATTAATATAATTATCAATCATATCAACATTAGTCATCATTTCTTTTGCATTTCTTAAATTTTCATGTTGATTTCTATATAGGATATATGCTTTTGCAGTTTTGTAATGTCCTGTTTCAACAAGAATTTTTTCAACGCAATCTTGAACAAATTCAACAGTTGCAAGTTCATCAGATTTAATCTCTTTTTTCATTAAAGCAACAACATCATCTGCAACTTTGTTAGATCGAGATCTATCATGTCCTCCGACTGCTCTTGCAGCTTTGAATATCGCAAATGCAATTTTCTCTTTTTCAAATGGCACTATTATTCCATTTCTCTTCTTTATTTTTATCATTTTTAATTCTTTTTCCACACAAATTCCTCTTCTATTTTTTATAATTCTTTTTTTTTACCATTATCGATAAGTTTTTTTAGTTCATCTGCAAAAGAATCTAAATCTGCAAATTCTTTGTAGACTGAAGCAAATCTAATATATGCAACTTTGTCTAATTTTTTTAATTCACGCATTATTATATTTCCAATTTTATTAGTTTTGATTTCTTTGAGACCGTTTTTCATAATGTGTGCTTCAATACGAGAAGCAATGTTTTCAATTTGTTCCTGAGTTATCTGTCTTTTTTCACAAGCTCTTATAACTCCTTGTATAATTTTTTGTCTGTCAAATTGTTGAGAAGTTCCATCTTTTTTTACTACCCTAATATTTAGTTCAATCCGTTCATATGTGGTAAATCTAGCTTCGCATTTATTACATTCTCTTCTTCTTCGTGTAACTGAGAATTCTTCTGTATCTCTACTTTCAAGGACTTTTGTATCATTACTTGAGCAAAAAGGACATTTCATATTAAGCACCATATATGGTGTTTTGTAGTAACTTTAACACCATATCTATTGTTTTGGAATGATGTCATATATAAAGTTTTTGCTACTAAAATAGCTATGTTAATTTGATTAGTTTAAATCACTAGCTTTAAAACTTGATGTAATTGATGAATTCTTGCTTCTTAGAAACCATTTATATATATGTATAGTTTAGTGTTAGATTAGGAAATTTTAATTTTTTTGGTCTTATTTTTTAGTTCTTATTTCCCGTAGAACCATAGCCACCAATTCTTTGTTGATCTGGAGAAATATCATCATCAGCTAAAAGAACTTTTTGAAACATTGCCTGACAAAATCTATCTCCTCTACTTATTGTAAACTCTTTACCAGATGTGTTTAGTAGTGCAACAAGTAGTTCTCCTTCATTATCAGGATTATTATAATAATCAGAATCAATAACTGCAACAGAATTTCGAAGTTGTATTCCGTATTTACAGCCTAGACCACTTCGAGTATAAATGTGTAAAACTTCATCTTCTTGAAAATACGCTTTTATTCCTGTTTTTACAACAACACTTTTTCCTGCAGGAATATTAACTTCAACAGGAGAAAACAGGTCATATGCAACACTATGCTTTGTTTTTCTAACAGGTAATTTAACATTTTTATTATCCCTTTCACTATTTATTTTTTCAAATCCTCTTATCATTTCAAAATTGAAAAGTAAATCATATATAAATATTGGGATTTTAAGCAGAAATCACTTTAAATGTGGTTAATAACAAATTCAGAAATCAAACTCAGCATCTTTTCAAAATCAGAAGGTTTTGTATAAGTGTGGTCTGCCCCTTGAATTATTTCCAGTGTACAATCTTCAAGAATACTTGCAGTCTTCTTACTTTGTTCAATCGGAACAGATTCATCTTTATCTCCATGAACAATCAAAACAGGTATTTTGATTGTTTCAGATGCTTTGTAACCATCATTATTTTTAAAATCTTCAAAAAAAGAATAGTTAAGCTTTCTCTTTTCTCCTTTTCCGTATATGCGAATTATAAAACCATCTGATTTCCATTTTTCTATTTCTTTTTTAGTTCTTTTTTGTAGTTCTTTATCAAGATAGTTTGAAACAGGTGATTTTAGAGCAAGCACAGAAAGATCACTTGTTTTAGATGCAACCATAAGACTTGATGCTCCACTAAAACTTGAACCTATCAGTCCTAATTTTGAAAACCCTTTTTCTTTCACAAATTTTATGGCATTCAGTATATCATTGACTGCTTCAGAAATCGTAATATTCTCAAAATCACCTTCACTTTCACCATGACCAAACAAATCAAATCTGAATGTCGCAATTTTTTGCTCATTGAATATTTTTTCGAATCTTCTATTTGTAGAATTATTTTTTGAAGTTGTAGAACCATGACATAGGATAATTACAGGACTACTCAAGTCAGATGTTGGATTGGAAAGTATTCCACAGAGTTTATCTCCTTTTGAATTTGAAAAGTAAATTTTCTCTTGCATATTATTATAGAGTGCCAGATATAATATAAATGTTTCTAAAGAGTAATGTAAACCTTAGTTATATTAATTTTATCATTACTCCTCACTCTTTCTGACAACTCCTTTTTCACCATCAAATTCAACTAAGTCTCCATCTTTAAATACTTTAGTCGCAATTTTTGTTCCAATAATACAAGGTTTGCCTAATTCTCTTGCAATAATTGATGCATGACTTGCTATGCCTCCTTCATCAGTTACTATTGCCGAAGCTTTTTTCATAGCAAAAATTAGATGAGGTCTTGTCATACTCACAACTAAAATTTCTCCTTTTTTCATTTCAGAAATTGCTTTCTCCTGATCGTTAGTCATAGCAGAAATAATTTTAACTCTTGCTTTTACATAACCTTTATTAGCAACAGTTCCTTTAACTTCTTTAATTTTAGAATAATTCTCTTCCTGAATTTCTCTATTTTTTAGTTTTTTAGCTGCGTCACCTGAAAAAAAATTAAGTTCATCATTTTTCAAAAGATAAGCATAGTTATATCTTGCTTTTATTTCTTCAGCAGATACTTTATTATTATTTCTTAATAAATCAATTATTTCTTCTGGTTTGTATCTTTCAAGCATTTCTTGTTTTACATCTGTTCTTTTTTCTATTTCTCTGAAAATAAAATTATTAAGATACCCTGCTCTAATCCATTTAAGTCTGATGCTTAATCTTAGCTGAGAAAATATTTTTACAAATTCTATTAATTGTTCAATTGATTTATTGATTTCTAATCTATTTATAATTTCTTTTTGTGTTTTTTTTAATTCAGTTTTATGAACTTTTTTTCTCTTAATTTTTTGTTTTAATTTTTCTTTTGATAATTTTAAATCTTTATCAATCTCTTTTTTGAAATATTTAACATCCCATTCATTTTCAGAGTCTGAAGTTCCAATCCAACCGTATTTTTTTTGATGTTCATGAATTCTGAGCGCAATATCTAATCTATCTAACTCTTCTTTATCTAATAGATTTTTTCTGTTATTTGTCGTTAATAACGAAAAAATTGTATCCAAATCTTTTTTATGAACTTTTCTTTTTAAGTTATTTTTAATTTCCTTTTCAATAGATTCAAAAAATTCAGGTCTTGAGAGATCATATGCTGCAAAAAGTAATTTGAAATTTTCAATAAATGCTGAGTATTTTTTAGCAAGCTCTTTATTAGAAAGGATTTCCTTATCTTTTAATATTGATTTTATATTTTTAATTAGTTCTGTGTTGTTGTTTTTAATTAATCTAATGTAATCACAGACTTTTTTTGTATCTTTAAAAAGTTTCAATGCTTGAGCCGATTTTCTATCTAAATCCTCTTGAGAATAATACATCTGAACTTTTTTATCTTTACAAATTGCAAGTAATTTTGAATAGTCACTACCTAAAACTTTTTTATTTACATGTCCATTCATGAATATATCTATTCTATTATGAGGATGAACAGATTCCCATCGTAAAACCCATTTTGAAGATAATGTTTTAACTTCGCCGATATCTGCATTTACTTCTATAATTTCTCCGTCTTTAATAATCTGTGTGGCATTTTTTGTTCCAATAATGCAGGGTTTTTTCTGTTCTCTTGCAATAATCGCTGCATGAGAAAGACTTCCACCTTCATCAGTTACTATTGCAGAACACTTTTCAATAGCAGAAATATATGACGGTCTTGATATTGGAATTACTAAAATCATTCCTTCTTTGATTGATAAAACTTTTTTTATAGGATCTTTGTCTTTGTCTGTTATTACTAACGCTTTTCCAATTACTTTTCCAGAGTAAGCGACAGTACCTTTAACTTTATTTGTCTTATTATCATTCTTTTCAATCATTTTAAATTTTGATAGAATCTTTTGAGCAAAAATGAAAATTTTTTTATGATTCTTTTTTTTAGCTAATTCAGATATTTCTTTTGTTTTAAGAAGAATTCTTTGACTTTTTGAACCCCACTCTTCAAAATGTTTTTCTAAGCCATCTTTAGTATACATTAAGTCTCCAAAAACACTTAATAATGTTACTTTTTGGTTTCCAATTTTATGATTTACAAACTCTTCTGAAAAAGAGTTATAATATTCATCTGATTCAAGAACAATATCAAAATCTGCTTTCAATATTCTGTGAAATTCAGAAACATCTTTTGCATACATTGAATTTTTAGGTATTGTTGTGTCTATACCTAGGAGCGATTTATCATATTTCCATGGCAAAGCTGATGCTTTCATGATAATATTATAATGTGGTGGACCTGATCTTAATGATTTTTTCAAATTATATCCTTGCAAAATATCAGAAAAATGAATCATTAGAGCCCAGTCTTCTTTATTGATTTTCCATTTGTCAAATATTTTTTTTATTTCAAGGATATCTTTTTCAATATTTTTAATTTGTTTATTTTCCATTTTATTACCTTTTGTTTATAATTAAAAATAAAATAAAAATTAGTAAGCAGTGTAATCTGTTTGGGGAAGTAGAGTTTTTTCAATTATGGTTCCGTCTCGTCTTTGTTCCTGAACCAAATCATTAATATAATCTGTAAAAGAACAATTTTGTAGACCCAAATTTTTTGCTTCAGCAGGATTTGGTGCTTGATTCATTCCTAGAGCATACCATTCGTGTATGAGATCAAATCCATCAATTCCCCTAACATCTCCTTCTTTGATTTTAGCAAGAGTCATTTTATATGCTAATGCAATTGTTTTTATACAAGTAAATAATTGACCTTGACCCATATTTTCTTTTGCAAATTTAATTTCTCCAGCTATTTGATTAAGATATTCTCTTTGCAAATACATTCCACTTTGGATTTTTCCTTTATTAACTTCATTTAATGCAAAGTAGTTTCCAATTTTGTCTTTTTTCAAAACTTCTCCAAAGAATTTTTCTCTTTTTTCAATGTGTGGTGTAAATTTCTGAAGAGTATAATCATAAATTGTTGCTTCAGGATTTTTGTCAGTAAATAGTGCGACAATCTTGGTTGTTCCATCAAAAATAAGACTTGGATTGGTTCCTGTCAATTTATCTGCTAAATAAGTTATTTGAGCCAGTCTATCTAAATCTTGAAATCTTCCAGATTCTCCATTTAATTCATATAATCCAGTTTCTGGATTCATCTTTCCTGCAGTAGAAATTATTGCATTAGTAATCTCACTAATATCTCCTTTTGTTAAATTAACGCCGAAATTATTTAACATATTAATTGTTGTTGGTAGATTTAAATAATAATTTGTAAATCTTGCACTTTCTCTTTCTTCATTATCATCCAATCCTTGTCCATTATAACCCCACTCGTTGGCAAATATTTTTTCAATATTACCTCCAATAGGAGTTTGTTCTGGCTGTATTATGTCATGCATAAGTCCTGATATGTATGCTTTCATTATTTCTCTTTCTGTCAAATTTGCATTTTCTGCTATACTGATAGCTTTTGAAGCTACAAGTGCAGTATGATCTCTCATTCCATGTCCTTTCTTGAAATTGGATTCTTCATGTAAAGTATTCATTTCATCAAATAATTTTTTTTGTAATTTTTCCATTTTGATTAACCTCCAAAAATATGCTTGTTACACCTAAGTAGTGATGCTAATTATATAAACCTTAGTCCTCCCCTGGGGGAGAACAAATAAGAATATTTATAAATGATTGTGAATTAGATTAGTTCATGGATACCTTTTTACTGGAAAAAATAGGGTTAACTAAGGGAGAAATAAGAGTATATTTTGCACTGTTAGAATTGGGAAATACAACAACAGGGCCTATTATAACCAAATCTCTTGTTGCTAGGTCTAAAGTATATGAAATACTTGAAAGATTAAAAATTAAAGGACTAGTAACTGAAGTAATTGAAGGTAAATTAAAACATTTTCAGGCATCCTCTCCAGAAAAAATCTTGGATTATATTAAAAGGAAAGAAAATGAACTCAAGAAACAAGAAGAGAGTTTTAAAGAGTTACTTCCTCAGCTAATACAAAAACAAAAATTTTTAGAATCAACACAAGAAGCAAAAGTATACGTGGGTATTGAAGGCATAAAAACATTTTTTGATGAACTTTTAAATCAGCTTGAACCTCAAGATGAATTTCTTACAATGACCATGGCGTGGGAGGGGTGGATTGGTAAATCTCCTTCTTTTATTTTCAAAAATTTTCATATGAAACGAGCAGAGAAAAAAGTCAAAGCAAAAATATTATCAAATAATAAAAAACTTGCAAAAGAAGACAATGTTAATTTTTCTAAGACGGGATTATATGAGTTTAGAACAACAAATTTGACTTTGCCAACAGGAATAACTATTTGTAGAGATATTGTTGCAACGTTTAATTGGGGTAAAATTCCTCGAGTTTTTGTAATAATATGTAAAGAAAACGCTGATCAATACAGAAAGTTTTTTTATGAATCATGGAATAATAGCAAAAAAAATTAAGTAAAAATTTAAAAAACAAAGGCTTTATAATTGTAGTATATAACTAATAAATGAAATAAATGAAATAAAAATGGTAAAAATAGTATCTTGGAATGTGAATGGAATAAGAGCTTGTGAGAGAAAAGGGCTTTTTGATTTTATTAAAAATCAAGATGCCGATATATATTGTTTACAAGAAATAAAAATACATAAAGATGACATAACTGATCAATTCAAAGAATTTGCAGAATATTTTAGTTATTGGAATTCTGCAGAAAAAAAAGGTTATAGTGGAGTTGCAATATATTCAAGTTTAAGACCTATAAATAGCATTAAAGGAATAGGTAATAAAGATTTTGATAGCGAGGGAAGAGTTTTAACTTTAGAATTTGAAGATTTTTATATTGTTAATGTATATTTCCCTAATTCTCAAAGAGGTTTGATGCGATTAGACTTCAGACTTGAGTTTAATTCAGTCTTCTTATCATTTATACAAAATCTAAGAAAAAAGAAAAATGTTATTATTTGTGGAGACTTTAATGTTGCTCATCAAGAAATAGACTTAAAAAATCCTAAATCAAATAAACACAATCCAGGATTTACAATAGAAGAACGAAATTGGTTTACACATTTATTAAGTAGAGATTATATAGATACATTCAGATATCTACACCCTGAAAAAATACAATATACTTGGTGGTCATATATGTTTCATGCTAGAGAAAAAAATATTGGGTGGCGTCTTGATTATTTTATTATGAATAAAGAATTAACTGATAAACTTGATTCTGCAATAATATTAGATAAGGTTTTAGGGAGTGATCATTGTCCAATACAAATAAGTTTAAAAACTTAATTTTTAACATCTAATTTAATCAGTTCTATTATTTCAGGAAACTCAGATATTTGAAAGTGCCCATTTTTACTTTCATAGATTATTATCTTTGCATCTTTTAATTTCTTTTTAAATTTTTCAGCATGAGAAACAGGAACAACATCATCATCTTTAGAAAACATTAAATAAAGATTATTTGAGTTTTTTTCGAGTAAAGATAAATTTAATTTAAGTTTAAATCCGCCCACTAAATCTTCTTTAAACAAAGTATTATTATATGGGGGACAAATTAAATAAGTTGAAAGAATCTTCTTAGGAAATTTATTTTCAGACAAATATTTCGCAAGAAAAATTCCACCTAAAGATGAACCAATTAAAATTATGTTGTTTTTTAATAAAGGAAAATATTTTTCAAAATGAATTTTCCATTCTTTGTATTTTGCATTATCTTGTAATGGCATACGAGGTTTGATGATTTCAAAATCTTTACCTAATCTTTGTTCAAGAAATTCATCATACCACCTAATCTTTTTTTCTAGAGATATTTTTTCGAGTTTTTAAGAAATCTACGCAGTCTTTCTTATTCTTGAAAGTCAGTTCACCATGAACAATAAGTATCTGAATTTTATCATTCATATTCTTTTATTAGTAATTAGACTTTATTAATTTATTTGAATAAATTATCTATTTCTACACTTATTCAATATTCTATTTAAAATTAATTTAAATTAGTTCATATTCTACTTTTAATATTAATGATATCAGTAAATAACAAAAAGAAGTATGTTATTACTTAATAATAACAATAAAATAAAAATTAAGGGTGAACAAATGAATTTAAAAAAAATCATAAATGAAATTCAAGCAACTAAAGTAGATAAACTTACTGCACTATTGACAGGACAGATTTCAAATGTTTTATGGATGGGTAATGAAATGTGTCAAATTGCTTCAGTTGAAGGAGATATAAATTATCATCCTATTTTTGGACAAGGAAGTAATTTTGCTGTTGGTGCAATGCTTACATCTTGTGCTCTATACTATTCTCGTAACTTCAGTCCAACAATACAAAAAATTGCTGTAATTCTTCCCACAATAATATTATCTGCCTATGAATTTTTTCCCTTTGTTCCTAGAGCTAAAACATTTGATGTCAAAGATATGGTTGCATCAGCTGCGGGATCACTATTGGCATATGGAATTATTAAAAGCATCTCATACTACGAGAATAAACAAATAACTAATGATGCACGAAATTGTTGAAAATATTTTGCAGCATTATTGTGAGCAACCCCAAGTTAATAATGATTTATCAAATAACCAAAATAAAACTTAAGATGTGAAAAAATGAATTTAAAAAAAATCATAAATGAAATTCAAGCAACCAGATTTATAGATAAGCGTACAGCATTGTGGACAGGAATTGGTTCTGTTTTTTTATATGTTGCTAATGAATAATGTTAACTTGCCTCACGTTTAGGTTTTGAGTTCTTCTTATTCTTCATCTTCTTACAATCTTCCTTAAGCTTTAACTTAATGGTTTTCTTCTTCAAAACTAAACTCTTTTTTCCTTGCCTTCCCTTCAAGTATAAGCTTCTTTTTATCATTCTTTTTCTGAAACTTAATTTTCTTTTTATCGTCATTAACTTTCTGTAACTTAGACTTAGTCAACTTAACTTTCTTTTTCTTAGGTTTAGTCTTGTCTTTACCAACCTTCTTTTTTGATTTAAGTTTAACCTTTGAATTATTCTTACGATCCTTTTTCTCTAATCGTAACTTCTTTTTTTCTTCTTTCTTTGTATCTGCCAAAGCTTTCTTACTGTCTCTAGCTACCTTTCTCAATTCCCTAGTAGATTTCTTCTTTTCAATCTCTTCTTTAAGCATAGGAATCCTTCTATTAATATCTCTGATTAACTCTTTAAATTTATTTGTACGAACATTAAATGTTTCTTTAGGTATTGTTTTTTCTTCAAAATATTTAAATTGAGAATCAGCTATCAATTCCTTCAACGTTTTCTTTTCCAGTTCTAACTTTCGAATTTTTGATTTAATTTTATAAATTGATATTCTTTTATGCAATATTATTATCAACAAAACAATTATTGCAAGAGTAATAAGAATAGTTTGCCAATATTTTTTTAGAAAATTAGTTACTGTCTGAGTTGCAGCAGTATAAATAACTGCAGAAGTAGTACTCATAGATTCAATATAAGATATTTTATCATATGTTTGTTCTATTAATAAAAAAGTATCAGTATATCTCTCTTTTGAAAATTCTTCTTTTGCTTGTAATAATAAGACTTCTGCTTCACTAAGATTAAGACTTTCATCTAGACTATCCATATAAAATGTTAGTGCAGCAAATTCATCACTCACTTCTATTGCTTCATCTTTTATTCCTTCAATTATATTAATATTTTCTTTAACAAATTTAAAGTTAGGAATTCCCTGGTTATCCTCTAACGCTTTTTGTGCCTCGTAAGATTGTTCTGCTTCTCCTAAGATGTCACCCATTCTAACAATTCCTAAACCTAAATCTTCAAGCTCAGCAATATCCTCTTTGACATTATCAATCCAATCCTTAGCCAATGTGCGGTTGTGATAATCTATTTCTTGATAACTATCTTCTATGGAGCTTAGTTGTAAAGAAGTATCAACTGAAGTATCTTCCACTACATACCCTGTAATACTTTTACCGGAAAAAAAGGCAAGAATAACTATTGCTATAAAAATCATCACAACAATTAACTTATTATTTTTTTTGTAATTATCTCTTCTCATTTTAAATTCGTTTTTATAATTTTTTTAATTCTACAATCTGCAAAAATATTTTAATTAAGTTAATTGGAATTCACCCTTTAAAACATTTTTAGGAAAAACTTTTATTCCTTTTTTTGTAATACTCATTTTTACAATTCTTCTATCAATCTCAACTCCTCTCATTTTCAGAACTTCAATTGCTCTTTTTCTTTCACCATTATTATAAACAACATTATACACAACTATTATGCCATCTGAAAGAAAACTAATTGCTTCTCCTTTTTCAAAACCTGTTTGCCCAATATGTGCAGGAGATGCAACTTCTCTAATTAAAATAGATGTTATTTTTGATCTCTCTAAATATCTAAAAAGTTGTTCTATGTAAATTCTAAATCTATTTTCTTCTCCGGAAAAAGCAGAAGAAATAGAAGTTAAAGAGTCCATAAGTACAAGTTCAGGTTGAAAATCCTTAGGAAAAAGAACAGGTTTAATATCAATAAGAAGTTCTTTTTTAGCTGCACTTAACAACGCTTCAACACTTCGGGAAATATCTAATGCATCAAACCTTTTTATTTTAAGTAGTCCCTTATCAATATGTTTTTGAACATTCCACCCACAGGATTCCATGTGTTGAATCAATCTATCTTCAGCTTCTTCAAAAGACATGTATAATACTTTCTTTCCTTGTTCACAAAAATTATAGGCTACATTCAAACAAAAATTAGTCTTACCTGAACCAGGTCCACCTTCTATTAATACGGAATTTCCTTTAGGAATTCCTGTACCAAGGAGTTTATCAAAGCCAACAATTCCTGTAAAGACTCTCTCTGGTTTAACTCTTGCTTTAGTTTTTGTTTCTTTAGGGAATTCCTTAACTTTATTTTTTAATTTAAATAATCCTTTAGAATGAGTTACCTTAGGTTTCTTTAGGACTTTTGTTTTTTGCGATTGTGTTTTTTTAATCATCTTTATTTACCTCATACTTCGAACTATTTTCTTATTTCTTTTTAACTTTAACTTTTTTAAATTTATGTTTTTTCATGGCTTTTTTAGCTTCTTGTAGAGCAATTTTTTCTTCAATTTCGGCTAATTTGGAAGTATAACTTTTAATTTTAATTTCATAAGCTTGAGTTTCAATGCTTTTTTTAACCATGTATTGTTCTTGAGTATTTTTAATTAGGGAAATTAATAATTCACGTTCTTTATGGATTGCTTTACTTTTTAACCTAAAAAAATAAGTTTTTCTATTTTCAAAATCGATAGTGCGTTCGATAATAATACTTAATTGATCTTGATAACTGGTCATAGTAGTTTTATACTCATCCATACTTAACTTTTTTTCACTAAAACATTCATTTTGAGTGGCTTTCATCAAACCTTGAACAATCAATTTTTCCTTACTTAAAGCCTTTAAAGTTTTAACCAAAAATAACCATCTAACAAACATAAAAACACAATAAATTAGTGTAACTATAATTAATAAAATAATAAGTAATTGAATCCACTTATCTTTAACAAATTGAACAATACTAAATTGACCTTTAGTTTCCAAAGCAAAAGTTAATTCGGCCTCTTCCAAGCGATCCATGGCAGTAACGTAATCACCACGTAAAATAGTGGCATCGATCATTCGAACTAGTCTTTGAGTACCAACAACATTCATACCTTTACTTAAAGAATAATTCAAACGATTACTAAAATTAGCATACCTAAAACTAAAAGATTCAGCAACAACAAAACTTTCTCCAATTAATTTACTAATCTCTTCAACACCTTCATAATCATTATCAACCAACAATTCTTCGCCTTGACGAATCAACTTTTCAACACTCTTAGTATAATAACCCTTAAGAATCATATCGTTAAAAACAACCTTAGACTTAACCAACAAACCAGTAGCACTTTCACGACTTAAAGTATGAATATCTAAAATAACGGAAATAGCATGAGAAAAACCAGTTAACATAGTCCTGTTAGAAGAAAAACCATTAATAACCTCTTGAATCAAACCTTGTATGGTGAAATTAAGTTTATGTTCACCGCGAGTAAAATAAGACGGAGTGTTAATGCTAATAATCAAAGGCTTAGTTTCGTTAACATTAATCACGCCCATACTAGACCTATAATTAATATATTGAGACAAAAAACCATTAACAACAATAGTAACATTAATCAAAGTAGCATTAAAAGGATTAGTAACATTAATAACAAAAGAGTTATCCTCACCACTAACTAACTCAAAAACTTCTTCAGTAGACAATAAACGACTAGCACTGGCAAAACTCAAAGTAGGGGCAGATCTACTAGAACTACTACCAGAACCACCACCAGAACCACCACCAGAAGTAGTAACGGTAGTAACAGATTTAGAACAATCAGGATCATTACCATAACCACAATCAACAACACAAACACCATCCTTCTCATTAAAACACTCAAAAGAAACAACAATACTCTCATTAAGTATTGAAGAATTAAGATTAGAATAATTAATAATATCCCCACTAACATTATAACCAACAGCCAATAAAGAAACAATCTTTGCGCCTGGAGAAAAAGAAGACAAATCAGAAAAACCAATAACTACATTATTATAATGTAAAGAATTATCAGAAATATTAGAAAAATTAGTAACCAAATCATCAGAAACATTAGTCAAGCCATTAGGCAAAGACCAGTAAAAACTAACGTTAAAAGCAGTATTAGAAGCGTTAACAATAACACCACCCATAATATTTCTTAAATATCCTTGCAAAGAAAAATTAGTAGTAGTCAAATCAACAGTAATAGGTGAAGAAGAAACAGACTCAAACAAATAAGGACCAACCTGATTGGAAATAATGGTTGCAGAAACATTACTCGAACTAACATTAGAACGAGACCTTATTTCAGCAAGAGTTAGGGTAATATCTTCTTCAGATATCTCAGATAAAAAAGAAGCATTAATTTGAATTGTTTGATTAGCTCCTGCAGCCAAATCTTCAATAGCAAGTAAATTTTTAATATACTCATTATCATAATAGATTCTTCCTTCATCAAGATTATAATCCAATCTAAAGTCTAAACTGCAGTTATTATTAGTATATCTTGGATCGCCAGTATTATTAATAGTGATATTACCAATCCGCTTATTTTCATTCCAACCAGCAACTTGTCCCAAATCTGTTGTTGCTTCCCAAGTACAATCCCAAGAAGAAACCAAAGTTTGATTAATAGAAGAATTAAAATTACCAAAACTATCATTAGCCCAAACCCTATAAGAATAATTAACTTCATTATCAATCAAACTAATATTAGCCTGATAAATATCACTGCCAAGAGGAACCATAGATACATTAGCCCAACCAGAACCATTAAAATACTCCAAAAACACAGTACTAACATTAACCCTAACATCCAAAACAGTAGCATTAAAAGTAATATTAACACCCGGATCAACAACACCTTTAGCATTAGGATAAAAAGTTATTAAATTAGTAATAGGTGGATACACATCAATAACAAAGCTCTTTGCAATAGAAGTGTTAGAATTACCAACACCATCAACACAAGCGACATTCCAATAATGTAAACCACCACTAATATTAACAGCATCCAAACTAGTAAGAGTGTTATTAACAACAGACTTATTAGAACTCTGAAAAATAGAATCAATATACAAAGAACAATTCATATTAGGAGGATAATTTTCTATTGCAGTAAAACTAAAAGTGATATTTTCTGAATCAGAACTATAATTTTCAACAGGAATACTAAGATTAATATTCGGAGGAGTAGTATCTAACATAACATAATCAAAAGAAACATTATACAACTCAGGAGAAAAACTAGCATTATTAGTCGTGAAATCAACTTTATACTGAAAATACCATCCAGTTAAATTAAAACTTTGAGGATTAGACGAATTAAGAGCCTGCCAAGAACCATCCGAACAATCAGCAGAGGAACAATTCCTAACAGAAATAGTTATGTATAAATCAGGAGTTACAGAAATATCATATTTTTCACTAAGATAATTCTCAACCTTAGCTCTTTCATCTTTCCCAATTGAATTATTATAGACAATAATTTCAGCAATATCGCCAGACCAACAAAAAGCTGACGAATCATACCAACTACCAACAGTAAAAGGACCATCATTTAAGGGTGCAGTTGGAAAAGTTCCACCATGCAGCACAGTTGCTTTAGAATCTCCATCAACATAAACTTCTATATAATTACGCTGTTCTATCCAAGTAGGAACATGCCAATTTACTATTTTAGGTGAACCTACAGGTAAATAAGAACCAGATGAAGTTCTTCTTCCAGCAGAACGCCATTGATCGGTACCGATCCTTCCAACATCCCCAGAGCCCATAGTAACAAACCCCATTGAAGTATCCATACCTGCTTTTTGACCCAGAATAGCACCATAAGACACAAAAACCCCCCTTCTTACAACTACTGCAAAAACATTTATTGAGAAATCAGAGCCACTAAAACCTGAATTAGAATTTGAACTTAAAACTTGATGATAGCTATCGAATCTTACTACGGGCTGACCATTAATGATGTCAGTTTTATAAGTGGGCTGGTAAGTCGTAGAACCAGTTTGTTTAACAAAATTTGCGTTGGGACTTTCATCAATCCAGTTGGATACTTTGTCTCCATCGTCATAATCAATTAAACTATCTGCTCTTAACCATAATTGTAAATTATCAACATCATCAGGTAAAAAATCATTTAGGTTGTCGCTCCAAGAAATATTCTCCCATCTTGCCAAACCATTTGGATTCAATACTTGACTAGTAAAAGTTCCAGAAGTTTGCCCAGTATTCAACTGCACAAACCCCGAATTATTGTAAAAAGTATTAGAATAAGTTCCATTAGTAAAATCACTAGAATCAGAATCAATAATTGTTAACGCATAACCCCCAATAATAGTTATCAAACTAATTAATACTATTATTACCAATAATCCCCCTCTTTTTTTGTTCACTTTAATCATTTTTTATGCAAATAATGTGATTTGCAATTATCAATAGTTTTAACATCAATTAAGTTTGCACCATCTAATTTCATAAGTGCTAGTGAAACGGTAATTCTTAAAACTTTTGTTTTTTCTAAAAGTTTTTGAATATTTAAACCCTTACATCTTTCTTAAAAATTTCAGTTATTTGTTTAATTACTAAATCGATTTTATCTATTAATAATTATTTATAAATATTACGATTAGTAGCTTTTATTACTATTCTTTAAGTCTATTATTAGCAGTTTGTTTAAAAGTTTATTATTAATATAAACTTACACTTAGTTAAATTAAAAACACCAACAAAAAAGTGTTTATTGTTAATTTATCTAATTAAACTTTTACTTTATTATTTTAAGAATTAATCCAATTTTTTGCTTCTTGTTCTGAAGAAAATGATTTTGTTACAAAAGTATTATCAGGATTATCTTGTTTAACAGTTGGTTTATCACTTATGAACGCAAACTTTTCAACTTTGATTTTATTATACATTGAAATTATATTCTCTTTTCTCCAACTAAGTACATCATCACTTAAACTATATCCAAACTTTCTCATATCTACAATAATTTTTAAACTATTTTGTGATTGAACCACATTAATAAATTTAATTGCTTCTTCTTTAAAATCTACATCTGTAAAGTTTACAGTATTTTCCTTCCAACTAAGAGTTAGAATGTCATTCTCTTTAAAGACTAACATATATTGATTATCAATAAATTCTTCCATATAAATCATATTTTTATAACATTTAAATATTTTTTTACAAACGTACTCATTTCTGTGATAAAGCTTTAAAAAACATAAAACTTAATAAAATGATATTAATTATATCCTATTATAGAATTTATAGTTAATAAAATGAAAATAATCCATAAAGAATTAAATAAGGGAATTGTAAAGGTAGAGGTTGAGAACCCTGATGACTTTTGGTATCTAGATCAAATAATAGAACCAGAAGATAAGATTAAAGGTAGAACTATTAGAAAAATAAAAATTGGTGATGAGAGCAATCCTAAAATAGTAAAAAAACCTGTTTTCTTAACAATAACTGTTGATAAAGTAGAATTCCATGAAACAACAGGTCATTTAAGAATTTCAGGAAAAATAATTGATGGTCCTGATGATATGCCTCGCGGTAATTATCATACATTTACAATAACTGAAGGAACAGTTATTTCAATACTTAAAAATAAGTGGATGAAACATCATCTTGATAAAATAAAAGAAGCACAACTAAAACCTTCAGAATATTTAGTTGTTTTATTCAATAGAGAAGAGGCAATATTTGCAGAACTCAAACGAAGAAGATATAATATATTATCTGGAATAAATGCGGATGTTCAGAAAAAAGATGCACCTGAAACAAAATCTGATAATATCTATAAAGCTATTGTAAAAAATCTTCAAGAGTATGTGAAACGAAATGATTACAAAAACATTATAGCTGCAAGTGCAGGTTTTTGGAAACAGTATCTTGAAAAAGAATTAACAGAAGAATTAAAAGCAAAAACTGTTTATGCAATAGTTTCAGGAGTAAATCCTTTAGCATTAAATGAATTAGTCAAAAGACCTGAACTAAAAAAATTATTATCAGATGAAAGAGGTTCTCAGGAATTAAATTTAGTTGATGAAATACTTAAAGCAATATCGCACGATACTGCTTGCTATGGGTTAGATGATTGCAATTCCTGTGTTGAACAGGGAAACATAAAACTGCTTGCTGTTAGCAATAATTTAATAATACAAACAAGACAGAATGATAAATTTAGATATCTTGATAAGATAATGAAAACTGCTGATTCAGTTCAAGCAGATATTCACATTGTCAGTCACAAAGACGCTATGAAACAACTTGATTCTCTCGGCGGTGTTGCTGGCGTAAAGAGATGGTAGTGCGAATTTATGATTTTAATATTTATTAATTAGTAGTAAAACTTATAAAAGCAAATTCTTTTCTCTTTTTTTATGACTGGTTTATTAAATCAATTAAATAAATTTTATTGTGGAACTTTAACTGAGGTTAGGGAAATAAATTATGCATTATATGTTGGTTTACATATTATGGAGGTATTGAATATTCCTTCTTTCTTATGTGGTTTAAAACAAGGAGAATTTGACCCTATTTCTTTTTATCTTTCTGTGGATTGTGTTTGTAGAGTTGCAAATAATGTGGCTAATACTCTTTTTCCAGATTCTGATACTTTAGATTCTGATAAAAATATTTCATCTACATATACTAGGAATATGGCTCAAGGACTTATAGGAACAATAAGAGAACAAATACAATATTATAACAAAAAATAAAAAAATTAATCTTTTTTTTAAGTTGATTCTTCAGAAGTAGATTCTTTTTTTTCAGAATCTTTAGAAAGTTTATGTTCTTCTTTTTTTCAGATTTAACTTTAAAAGATACTTCTTTTTGCTTTTCTGATTTTATATCTGATTTTACATTAACTTTAGGCTCAGATTTAGCGTCAGCAGTTTTTTCAACAACTTTTGTTTCAAAGTGAAAGCTTTTTTTTAACTTCAACTTTTTTTTAACTTCAACTTTTTTAGAAGGAACATCCTTTGTAATAGCATCATCTTTTTTATTTTTTGGAGTTTCTTCAACTTTATCTTTTTTGATAATTTTTTTTTTAGAACCGCCAACTTTGTTCATCATTCTATCTTTAATAGCTTTTTTTTCTTTTTACCATCAACATATTTATGTCCAAAGAGTTCTGCTTTTACAATACTTTCTTTATCTTTGATAAATATCGGCTTGAAAATAATATAAATAAATAGAAATAATAACTTTTTTCTTAATCTGTGTAAAATGTAAAATCTTCCGCCCCTGTTACTAATGTGAGGTCATATTTTCCATCAGGTTCGTTTCCTGCTAAATAAATTCTGAAATTATCAAGAACATTAACTTCATTATTATTTGTGCCAATGTTCTTTGTATTTAATAGTCCCATTACTTTAAACAGTTCTTCGTCTTCTCCCGCAGTTGTTATTTTTTCAAATTTGTTTAAGTCTCCGAGTATTTCTTTAATTACATAGTTACAAAGTTCCTTTCGGGGATTTTCAGTTAGTTCATCATAAATTGGTATAATTACTGCATTCTGATGATTTTGAGCTTTTCTTATATCATCTACAACTTCTATTCTTTCATATTGAAACTGTCCTTGTGTCAAGGTTTCATAGATTTTTTTTGCTTCTTCTGTATTCTTAGGAACATGTCTTCCAGTTCCGTTCAGTATGACTAACTTTTTGTTATTTTCTTCATCAGTTATTTGAAATGCTACAGTATCAACATCAACCGTTCTTAAAAGAGTTTCATATTTTGTTTTCTCCAGAAGTTTATTTTCCAGAGACTTTGGTACCTGATAATTTCCTAATAGCTTAATTAATTCTGAAAGAGTTATGTCCTTGTCCAGTTCTTTAGAAGCAGTATAAATTGCAACGCGGTTATCTATTGTACTCAGAGTGTATTTTGCAAATGCTCTTTCTAAACGATTTTTAAGTTCTTGTTCTATTGCTGGGTGTTGACTTAGATATTTTTCACTGAAGTTTGTAATTGCTTTAGTAGATATTTTCCGATTAGGTTTTTCAATAGGTTCTAGATTTTTAATCTTTTTCTTTACTTTATTTATTAGTCTGGTATCCCACACATATCCTAATTCTAAAATCTCTTCGAATTTTTTAGGAGCATTTATACAACATTCTAAGTCTTTTTTTTGGGGTTCATATCTTGAAAATTGTTTTATAATATTTCCAAGTCTATTTTTAGCATTTTCAGGAAGATCATTTTTCTCCCCAAATTCTTTTAATTCATTATATATTAATTCATATGGGTCAGGACACTTCAGAGTCAGAGGTGCAAGCATTTCCATTAGTTCCTGAAATTCTTTATCCTTCATTCCTATTTTTAGTAGATTTGTTATTTGTTTGATCTTTCTTGGGGAGTATAGTATCACATTATCACCATTAATTCTTAAGTATTTGAGGGAGTAATTTCTTTATTTATAAACTTTTTTATTTCATAATCACTCATTAGTAGTAATTAAGGGGTTAATATTCTAAACTAAATTTTTGGGAGGATGAGAATATTTTTATATATTAAATTGCTAAACACTTTGCTTGATAATAATGCACGTTTTTCTCTAGTTCAGAAAAGTATTAATAATAATAAAAAATAATAGAATAAAAAAATAACTAATCAGTTTTTTTGTCTTCAGTTGATTCTTTAGAAGTAGAGTCTTTTTTTACAGGGTCTTTAGAAGGTTTAGGTTCTTCTTTTTTCTCTTCAACTTTAGCATCAGATTTTACATCAATTTTAGCATCAACAGTTTTTTCAACAACTTTTGGTTCTGAAGGTTTTTCTTCAACTTCAACTTTTTTGGAAGAAATATATTTCTTAATAGTATCATCTTTTTTAGCTGGTGAAGATTCTTCAACTTTATCCTTTTTAACTATTGTTTTTTCAGGACCGCCAATTTTACTCATGATTCTATCTTTAATGGATTCTTTTTTCTCTTCCTTTTTACCATCAATATATTTATGTCCAAATAGTTCTGCTTTTACAATGCCTTCTTTATCCTTGATAACATCAACTTTTATATGATGTGGTGGATTTTTCATACCATGTTTCCACACATCTTCATTAAGTTGTTTACCTAATCTAATATCTTCAGATTTCATATGTTTCTTTAGAAAGTCTTTAACCACTCTGATACAGACTTTTGCTCTTTTATGTTTAGCCTTAAATCTAAAACCGGATCTAAGAGGAATATTATATGTTCTTTTGATTTCTTTTTCTTCTGTCATAATATCACCTATACTTTAGTACTTCCTCTTCTCCAAGTTCTTTTTATATGAGTGTGTCTTCCAGGATGAACTCTTCTTCCAATACCGTATTTCTTTGCAACAGTCCATACAGGTGCCCATCTTGTTTGTTTACCTTTTTTTATAAGTCTTAGTTTTTTTGCAATATGTTTGAATGTAGCCATTTTGAGTTCCTCTATTTCTTCATTTCCTTTACTGTTCCGTAAAGTAATTTTCTTCCATCTCCAGTTATAAGTCTGCCTTTGTGAACTCCCTTATTGCCCTTTTCTACTAATTTTGCATCTTCAAGTTGTTGTAGAATAGTTCTAATTATCTTTCCAGAACCTTTAAATGTGTGTTCAGGTTTCATTCCCCTATTTTTTCTACCACCATATTTAGTTCTTAATTTAGAAACGCCGATAGGTCCTTTATTTTCTACGGCTCTTAATATTGATGAGGCACGCATGTACCACCAATCTTCATCTAAAGGAGGTCGTTCTTTATTCACTCCAGTTTTAATAAAATTCGCCCAATGTGGCTTATCTATAATAGATTTTAGCTTTTCAGCAACTTTAATTATTAATTCATTTGTGTCTTCATAATCAATCATTTATTTCACCTTTTGCTTTCATATTCCCAAAGCCATACTTTAGAATACTCCCAAGTATGTGTGTTATCAACTCGAGAACCCCATTTTATTTATAAAGTTATTGTGTGTCTTTTCTCCTGTTTGATATTATTATCTCTTTTTCTTGTTTAATTTCAAAACAAAGATATATAAACAATGGAAGACTCCTTTAATTTAGTTTTTTTCAACAAATAATATTAATGAGTTGATAAATGTGGTCGAAGGAAATTATTCAATAACTAATTTAGATGTTTCATCAACATATTTTCCCGGTGCAGGGTTTATATGTGAACAAGTTAATCTCTTTCATGATTTGTTAGGTTCTTCAGAAGATATAATACCTATTAGAGATACTTATTTAAAATCATTTGATATATATATCAAAAAAATTATAAATAAACTCTTTTTCCGATAATATCTGATGCATTATTCAATATTAACTGTGGTAAATAAAATTATAGAGTTAAATAAAATGGTAAAAAAAAATAATAAAAAAAACAGAGTTCTAGTAACTGGCGGTTCAGGTTTTTTAGGAATAAATTTAGTAAGATATCTTTACAAAAAAAATTATGATATAACTGTAATTGATAGAGTTGCTTTTACATATAAAGATATGAACGATAAAATAAGATTTGTTAAAGGAGATATTAGAAATAAAACCGCTCTTGAAACTGCAATGAAAGATGTTGATATTGTTGTTCATACAGCCGCAGCACTTCCACTTTACAAAAAAGAAGAAATATTTTCAACAGATATAAAAGGAACAAAAAATGTTATGGAAATTGCTAAAAAAGTAGGAATAAAGAAAGTTATTCACATATCATCTACTGCAGTTTATGGAATTCCTGATCATCATCCACTTTATGAAACAGACAAAATGATTGGTGTTGGTCCTTATGGTATAGCAAAAGTTAAAGCTGAAAAAGTCTGTGAACTTTTCAGAGAAAAAGGAATGATAATTCCAGTTATAAGACCAAAATCATTTATGGGTCCTGAACGACTTGGTGTGATGGGTGTTTTCTATGATTGGATTGTAAGAAATAAGAATATTCCTTTAATTGGTAATGGTAAAAATAAATATCAACTATTGCATGTTTTAGATTTATGCGATGTCATTTATCTGACTATGACTTTACCTGATAAGAAAGTCAATACCACATTCAATATTGGTGCTAAAGAATTTGGAACAATGGCTTCTGATGTTTCTGCTGTTCTAAAACATGCAAATAATGGAAAAAGAGTTATTCCATTTCCTGCAAAACCTTTAATTGCTATTTTAAGAGTTTTAGAGTTTTTTCATATTTCTCCTCTATACAAATGGGTTTATGAAACAGCTTGCGAAGATTCTTTTGTATCAATAGAAAAAGCAGAAAAGATTTTGGGATACAAACCAAAGTATTCTAATGCTGAGACTTTAATAGATAATTATGATTGGTATATGGCTCACAGAACAGAATTCGAAGGCAAAACAGGAGTCTCACACAGACTCCCCTGGAAACAAGGTGCATTAAAAATCGCTAGTTGGTTTTTTTAGTTTTTTTATTCTATTAATCTAAATTTTATTGATGTCACCAATTAATTTATCAGCAAATATTTAAAGAAATAGTAATTAATATTTTTTATGATTAAAAAGCAGAATAAACATAATAGTTCAGTAAAAAAAAATAAATTGGTGAAAAATAGTTTATCGGACACAGATAATTACCAAGAATACATGAAAGATGTAATTTCTTTTATAGAAAAAAATAAACCTCTAAAATCAGAACTTAACAGATATAAGATAAAATTATGTTCTAAATATCACATTAAACAAATGCCTAATGATATTCACATAATGATGAATGCACCACTAAAAAAACTTCCAAAGATAAAAGAATATCTAAGTATAAAACCAACAAGATCCGGAAGTGGAGTTACGGTTGTTGCTATAATGACAAAACCTTTAGCTTGTCCAGGAAAATGTATTTATTGTCCTGGGGGAGTAAATAGCGTATATGGTGACACTCCAAAATCTTATACCGGAAAAGAGCCTGCTGCAAGAAGGGCTCAAAGAAATCATTTTGATCCTTATCTTCAAGTTTTTAATAGATTAGAACATTACATAGTTTCTGGCAATGTTCCTGACAAAGTAGAATTAATAATTATGGGTGCAACTTTTCCAGCATTTAATAAAGATTATCAAAATGAATTTATTTATTTTGCATTTAAGGCAATGAATGATTTTTCAAAACTATTTTATAATAAAGAAAATATTATTAATCTAAAAAAGTTCAAAGAGTTCTTTCAGCTTCCAGCAGATATGAATGATGTTGAAAGAACAGAGCAAATTCATTCTAAACTTTTGAAACTGAAAAATAAAAATATTAAAACTTTGACACAAGAACAAATAGAGAATCAATCTGTAAAAATAAAATGTGTTGGTCTTACAATAGAAACAAGACCTGACTATGCTAATTTAGAAATTGCAAAATATCTTTTAGAGTTAGGAACAACAAGAATAGAACTCGGAATACAGAGCACATATGAATCTGTTCTTAAAAATGTTCAGCGTGGTCATACTGTGAAGCAAAGTAAAGAAGCAATTGCACTTCTCAAAGATTTAGGATTTAAATTAAACTTTCATATAATGCCTGGTCTTCCAGGTGTTGATGAGAAAAAAGACTTAGCAGGATTCAAAAAATTATTCTCAGATCAATCATTCAGACCTGACATGTTAAAAATATATCCTTGCATGGTTATGCAAGGGACAAAATTATCTGATTTATACAAAAAAGGAAAATTCAAACCATTAACAACTGCAAAAGCCGCATCATTAATTGCAGAATTCAAAAAATATGTTCCTCGTTACACAAGAATTATGAGAGTTCAGAGAGACATTCCATCAAACATTGTTTTTGCAGGAGTTGATAAAACAAATCTTAGACAATATGTTTCCAAAGAACTTGAAAAAAAGAAAATAAAATGTAATTGTATACGATGTAGAGAAATAAAAAAAACAGTAATATCTGAACCAAAACTTAATATATTCAGATATAATTCTAGTAATGGTGTAGAATTTTTTATAAGTATTGATGATGCAAAAACAGACAAGATAATAGGATTCTGCAGATTAAGATTTCCATCTAAGCAATTAATAAAAGAAATAACTTCTAAAACTGCGTTAATACGAGAATTACATGTTTATGGAACAACTCTTGCAATACATCAACATCAATCATCTGAAAAAATAGTTCAACATAAAGGGTTTGGAACATTGCTTTTGAAAACAGCAGAATTAATTTGTCAAGAAAACAACTATAACAAACTCGTAATAATAAGTGGTGTCGGCGTTAGAGATTATTATGCTAAATTTAATTACAAATTGGATGGACCTTACATGAGTAAGAAACTTTAATTCTATTTATCTAACACTGTCCATTCCCATTGCAATCTTTAATTCATTAGCCAAAGTTTGAGAAAGCGGATCTAAAAAACCAACTTCTTTCAAAAGAATTTCATTATATTTGATTATAATCAAAAGGTTATTTAACCAAGCATAAAATTTTTCAGTTCTTGTTTTTGCGAGTTTAGAACTAGGATAACGATTTTTCCAATCAGTTATTAATTCAGGCATAATATCTATTTGAATTTTGCCTTGACCTTGAATTTGTTTTTTTCCATTTATCACAACTTCTTTTTCGTAATATCCCCAAAGATGAAAATCAACTTTTATCTCATATTTAAAATATTCATCTTTATAATAAAATCCATACATGTTAATATCCATTGTGCTTCCTTCATATGCACAAGGTTTATCTTTATATCTATTTTCATGATACTCAAAATGATGTCTTCCAAACCAATCTGCCACAACTTGATATACTTTTGCAAGATTAAACTTACCTGACAATTTAATCTGCATGCCTCTTGGTTCATAAATACCTAGTTTCTCTGCAACCATAATATGTTATTTGTTAACTCTTTTTTTAAAGTTTGTTATTCATGTGCTTTAAGATGCCTGATAATACTAAAATATATAAATGAATTCGTTTTATACTTTAATTATGGATAAAGAAGCTAATAGTATGTGGACAGAAAAGTATCGACCAAAGAGTTTTGCAGAAGTAAAAGGTCAAGAAGAAGTTGTTAAACGAGTTAAAGCATTTGTTGAAAAGAAAAACATGCCTCATTTAATGTTTGCAGGTCCTGCAGGAGTTGGAAAAACAACTTTGGCACTTGTCATTGCAAGAGAGCTTTTTGGTGAAGATTGGAGAGATAATGTTCTAGAATTAAACGCTTCAGATGAAAGAGGAATTGATGTAGTTCGAGTAAAAGTAAAAAATTTTGCAAGAACCCGTGCAATTGGCTCAGCGCCATTTAAATTAATTTATTTAGATGAGTGTGATGCTCTAACAAAGGAAGCTCAACAAGCACTGAGAAGAACAATGGAAAACTACACTCAGAATTGCAGATTCATACTTTCTTGTAATTATTCATCCAAAATACTTGATCCAATACAATCAAGATGTGCAATGTTTAGATTTAAGCTTCTTGCAAAAGAACAAGTAAAAGATCTTATTGATAAAATTGCTAAAACAGAAAAAGTAGAAATAACTTCCTCAGGATTTGATGCGCTTTATGAAGCATCGGGTGGAGATGTAAGACGAATTGAAAATATATTTCAGAGTTGTGCATCTGTATCAAATAAAATAGATGATGATCTTGTTTTTAAAGTCGCTAGTGTTGCAAAACCTAAAGAAATATTAACAATTTTAGAACATGCAGTAAAAGCAGAATTCATAGAAGCAAAAAAACTTTTAATCAATACTATGTTAGAATATGGTTTATCAGGAATTGATGTAATAAAACAAATACAGCAAAAAGTTTGGGACATTTCATCTGAATTAGCAACAGATAAACAAAAACTTGAAATAATAAAACTCTGCGGAGATATAGAATTCAGACTTGTTGAAGGAAGTGATTCATACATACAGCTTGAAGCATTACTTGCAAAAATTGGGGCTGTTTGTGAAAAATAGTTTATATTTTTTTTAATTCATAAAATATGATGATTAGGTGATAAAATGGGATTATTGAGTTGTATAAAGAAAATTTGGAATGTGTATTTTTCAATCGGTTTAGATGAAGACAGTTCTGATTTTGATACTAAATATGGATTCGAGTCTTATTTAAATCGGGATTTATCTGATAAATTTATTCTTCTAGATAATAAATTGGGTAGTCACATTCCTTCAGTTTCATCATTTTCTCACTTAGATGTCTTTGAACACTATCGTTGAATTGTGTGAATAAATATTATTAATTTGTTTTTATTGTTGTTTTATTACACCATTTTAGAGTAATAACGTTTATAAATGAATTATTATTTCTTATTTCAATGCCGACACCTAAAACACACATGTATTTAATATTTCAGATTTTTTGTGAAAATATAAATTTAAATTTATTCAAAAAATTAAACTTAGATTATGTTTATCAAGGTGCAGCATTTCCAGATATAACCCACGTTCTTAAACATGATTCAGATAATTTTGATTTACATCAAGATATAAATTTCGGAAAAAAATTAGTAGAAAAATCTCATTCAATAGAAGAAAGGTCGTTTGCAGTAGGTTACTTAAGTCATTTAATTATTGATGAATACCTTCATAATACTTTAAGAGAGCTTAAAATAGAAAAACTCGATCACTTGTTTTTAGAATATTTTTTAGAAAGTAAAATAAAATTCAATAAATTAATACCTCTTCATAAATTTCCAAAAAAACTTTTTCAAGAAACATTAGCAGAAGCTCAAAAAGACTTCCAACCCAATTATTCTATTTTAACTCTTGTAGAATATTCTTTTAAGATCTATTGTTTACAACAATATATTCAACGGAAATTTTCAATACCTGTTTCTGAACCACCTTCTGAATCAAAGTCATTAGATGATGTTTTTAACGATAAAAGTCTAAATAAAACTTTGCAATTCAATCTTTATTCTTTTTTCAAACAACAAACCAGAGATTTTGTAGAAAATCAAATGATAAAACATTTTGAATACAATTCTAAAAGTGAATTTAAGACAGATTCTAAAAGAATAAAATCTCTTGATTTTTCCTGGTCTAATGAAGAAATTCAAACAATAGAAAATAGTATAGACTCAGCTAAAAAAGAAGTTATAGCATATCTTATTGATTTAAATCAGAAAACAATTTAGTGATTACGATTTAACATAAATTCTGCAAAAGCTTCAAAAAATTCTGTATCAATATCTAAATTTGCTAAATACTTTTTGGCCTGAATAATTAAATTAGTTGCATAACTTTTACAATAATTTAATGCACCACATTCTTCTATTATTTTTGCAACTTTTTCTATTTCTTCTTTTGAAGCAGTTTTATTTCCTAAAGTTTTTATCAAAATTTTTTTATCTTTTTCAGAGCACAATTCTTTTGCTTTAATTATTAACAAAGTGTTTTTACCTTCTCTAATATCTGCACCCGAACTATTTCCTTTTGATTCAGAAGAATAAATATCCATAATATCATCATGAATCTGAAATGCTGGAGCCATTGTTTCTGCAAATTTTACAAGTTTATTTATTTGATCTTCAGTAGCATCAGCAAGTATTGCGCCAAACTTTATTGCAGAAACAAATAAGTAAGCAGTTTTAAGAAATATCATATTTAAATATTGCTCTTCTGAAATATTTTTATGAGTATAATCAACATCAAGAAGTTGACCTTTACCAACATGTTCATTGGTTTCGTAATAAATTTTTAGTAATTTTAGCTTTTTATCATTAGAAATATCAGATTCAAGAATTGTATTAATACCTAACATACTTAAAATATCTCCTGTAACTAATGCTTGTGAAACAATGTATTGTGCTTTTTTATCTTTAAAAAATAATTTTCCTTCAGTTTCAAAATATTCTTTATTTAGTGAATCTGTACAATAAGTATTGAAAAAAGAATTCATATTATCTGAATTTCTCCTAGTAAAATCTTCATCAATAATATCATCATGTATGAGTGTGTAATTATGAAATAATTCTAATGACTGAGCTATTCTAATTATATCTTTATCATATTCTTTTTTTATAGATTTATATGTTGCAAGAATAAGTGCAGGTCGAAGTCGTTTACCACCTGTAAAAATAAAGTCTTTTAAAAAATTATAAACCTGTTTTAAGAATTTATCTTCTTCTTGATTAATTTTCCCTTGAAATAATTGTTCTAATTCAATATTAATTTCTTGTTTAAATATTTTAAGCTGTTCTAAAAACTCCATAAAATAAGCAGAATATTTATTCTTTATAAATTATATGGATTTAATTTTATTAACTATTTAAAGTTCTCCTCTTAAAGAACAATCAATAACATTTTTAAATGAATATCTTTTCTCAAGTTTCATTGCCTCCGTAGCTTAGTGGTGGAGCGTGCGGCTGTTAAAGCTTATTGAAACCGCAAGGTCACCAGTTCAAACCTGGTCGGAGGCGTTTTTATCTTGGCCCTGTAGCTTAGTCTGGTAGAGTGCTCGACTGATAATCGAGTGGTCCCGTGTTCAAATCACGGCAGGGCCATACCTATAATACTATTTCTTCATGTAATATGCTCGTTTATCAGAATCAAACTTTTCTATTGCATATCTCAAGCAAGTTCTAGGCATTGTTTCATGGTATTTTTCAAGAAATCTTTCTTCAACAGCCTGATCTTTTTTACCTATTTCTCTAAGCATCCAACCAACAGCTTTATGTATTAAATCATGTTTATCATAAAGCAGAATTCTTGCAATTTTAAGAGCATCTAAAAATTCATTATCCTTTATAAATGCAAAACAAGATAGTATGGCTATTCTCTTTTTCCAAAGATGTTTAGTTTTGGCAAACGTATACAGAATATCTTTATTTTTATTTTTTAAATATTTTCCAACTATGTTTGGGGCGGTTAAATCCACAAGATCCCAATTATTTATATTATCTGCATTTCTAATATAAATATCAAATACTTTTTCCTGTTCTTCAGAATTTTTTTTATTATTTTTGAATTTAACTTCAAGTATTAATAATGCAATCAGTCTAAACTCATGTATTTTACTATTAAGCAATTCTTCTATTGTTTCGTAATCCGCAGTTTTTGCAAATTTTTTACTTATTGCTCTGGATTCGGGATTTCTAAGACCTATGAATTTATCATTTTCACCATACTCGCCTTTTCCTGTTTTGAAATATCTTTGTGAATGTTGTGCATATTCTTTATTTGCCTTAAGCATTATTTCTTTTTCTATATTTTTTAAAATATTCATTTTATTTTTGAAGTGTTAAAAAAAGATTTTTGTCATCTTTCTGACTTTTTATAATTTTAAAATCTACTTTTTCACAAAGAGTCTTTATTTCTTCTTCATCAAATAAATAATAATACCTATCAAAAACTTCTCCACCAGAATTTACAGTGTAATGAACTCTTACAATTTTATTTTTTTTATTTGTAAATAAGAACTTTCCTTTTTTTAAGTTTTTTTCTATGAATTCACTTTTAGGAAACCAATTAATTATTATTGCTTTAGCATCTTTTTTCATTACTCTTTTAATTTCTTGAAGTGCTTTAAGTTGATCTTTTGATTTAAGATTATGATGAAGTGCAGCATTACACATTACAATATCAAAACTTTCATTAGTGTAATCAAGATTTATCATAGAACAAACTTTAGCACCAAACCCTTTTTTCTTTATTATATTAATTTGTCCTTCAGAAAAATCACAACCTTTAATATTCTCTTTTGAATAACCAATTTTAAGCGCGGCTTCCATATCTCTTCCTGTTCCGCATCCAACATCCAGTAGAATTAAATCTTCTTTATTTTTTTGTTCTTTTAGAAAACTCTTAACAATATCCCAACTTATTCTATGTTTAATATCCCAATGTTCAGAAACAGAATTATATGTGTTTCTAGTAATTTCTTGATATTTTTGACATTCTTCTTGATTCATTATTGACATAATTATTAGATATATTATAAAATTATTGGTGCATATTAGTGAACTGATAGCTTTTTCAGACTAATCTATTTTAGAATTTTTAATCTTATTTTTTTTCAGAATTTACAAAAAAATTAGCGCGTGAAGAGTTAAAAAATATAAAAAGAATATTTTTAATTACTATACAATAAATTTATAAAAAAACCCATCTTCTTTATAGTTATGGCAAAAATAAGTTATTATTTATCAACGGCCTCAGGCTCTAGAAAAGTTTTTAAGCTACTTCTTCATAATTGTAATAATATTAATAATTTAAATTAAACTTTTTAAACATCGTTTTTTTAATTTTACATAAAATTTATATAAAAATAACATTATTCAGAGGTAATAAAATGGAAGAAACAAGATTAGATAAAAAATTCATAAGTATTAAAACAGCTTTAGAAAAAAAATCAGGAAAAGTCTCAGTTAGAGGCTGGTGTTATAGAGAACGAGGATCAAACGCAGTAAGATTTATTATTATGCGAGATTCTACAAATATTATTCAATGTGTTTTTGATAAAGAAAAAGTTTCTGAAGAAATGTGGGAACAAAGTCAAAAGATAAAAATGGAAGCGTCTTTTCAAGTGACCGGAGAACTTTCAGAAAACTCTAAGGCGCCTACAGGTTATGAAATTCATGTTGAAGAACTTGAAATAGTTGGATTATCAGATACATACCCAATATCCAAAGATTTTAGTCCTGAATTCTTACTTGACAACAGACATTTATGGTTAAGAAGTAGAAAAATGACTTCAATCTTGAAAATAAGAAGTACTGTTTTTGGAGCAATAGATGAATACTTTAAAACTAATGGTTTTTACGAATATCATTCTCCTGTTTTGCAGAGTGTTCAATGTGAAGGTGGTTCAACACTTTTCAATGTTGACTTCTTTGGTAAAAAAGGTGTTTTTTTAGCTCAAACTTGGCAATTATATGCAGAACCCGCAATCTTTGCACTTGAAAAAATATATACGATTGCGCCTTCTTTTAGAGCAGAAAAATCAAAAACATCAAGACACTTATGCGAATACTGGCATGCTGAAATGGAAATGGCGTGGTCAACTTTTGAAGATATTCAAGATCATGGTGAAAAGTTAATAAAATTTATTGTTGCCACTGTTCTTGAAAAAAACAGTTCTGAACTCGAACTTCTAAAAAGAGACATAAATAAATTAAAACCTGTTGTTGAAAAACCTTTTGTTAGGATGACTTACAGTGAATCATTGATAATATTAAAAGAAAAATGTAATATAGAAATTCCTTGGGGTAAAGACTTGAGAACAATCGAAGAAGATAAATTATCATCTTTGTACGATGTTCCTATAATTTGTACAAATTATCCCAAAGAAGTAAAAGCATTTTACATGATGCAAGATAATGAAGATCCAAGAACTGTTTTGGGTGTTGATTTTATAGCGCCTGAAGGTTATGGTGAAATAATTGGTGGAAGCCAAAGAGAACATGACATAGAAAAAATCAAAAAAAATCTTCTTGATTCAGGAGAAAAGCCTGAAGAATATGAATTTTATATGGACACAAGAAAATATGGTTCTGTTCCTCATGGAGGTTTTGGATTAGGTGTTGAAAGAGTAATATCTTGGGTTTGCGGTCTTGACAATATCAAAGATGCAATTCCATTCCCAAGAACAATGCTAAGGTGGAAACCTTAGTTTTCTTTCTTTCTTTGTTTTCATAAATAAAAAACAAACGTTTATTAATTGTTTTGGTTTCCTCTTCTTCTTATTATATTAAAAAAGAGGTTTGATGGCAAAATTTTAATAAATGCAAGCCTCTGACTTGTTCTACTAGGAAAATGACAGATAGTGATGTAAGTGAAAGGAAACTTGAAGAAAGAATAGAATCATTTAGCTTAGTTTTTGCTCAACTGCCAGATCCAAAAATTATTATGGATGCTAATTTCAATATAATCTCAATTAATAAACCATTTGAAGAGTTGTATGGTTATTCTTTGGAAGATGTTTTAGGAAAAAGACTTAGCTTGTTAAATGCTGAGCAAGTAACAAAAGAGATTCAGCAAGATATTTATAAAACCATTTCTACTAATGGAATATGGATAGGATCTCTCTTAAATATGACAAAATCTGGTCATAAGTTTATCTGTGAGACAAAGATTTCAGCATTAATTGATGAGCAGGGCATACCATTTGCTTATGTTGGAACTCAAACAGATATCACAGAAAAAAAGAAAGTAGAAAACTTAAAGGCTGTTCTATACCAAATTTCTGAAGCAGTAAGTTTTTCAAGTAGCCTTGAGGAGTTATTAGAAATTATTTGCAAAAAGGTCGATTTAATCATTGACACGACCAATTTCTATGTTGCACTTTACGATGAAGAAGATGATCTGTATTCTTTTCCTTATTGCATTGATGAACATGAAGAGTTGACGGAATTTACACCACAGCAACTTCGAAAAAGCCTCACTGACTATGTAAGAAGAACCGGTGCTCCTTTTATGTCTGATGATAAAACCGACAAAATGCTGAAACTAAATGGTGAAGTTGAACTTGTCGGCACTCCTTCTTATCAATGGCTTGGAGTACCCCTTAAAACAGCAAAATCAATTATCGGCGTGGTTGCGGTTCAAAGTTATTCTAACCCTGCCTTGTATACTTCAGATGATTTGGAATTGATGACATTTGTATCAGAACAAATTGCACTTGCTATTGAGCACAAGCAGACTGAAGAAGAATTAAAAGAAAGCGAAGAAAAATACCGTCAGCTATTTGATAATAGTATAATTGGACAGTTTATCACAAAACCTGACGGAACAATACTTGATTGTAATCTGAAATTCGCACAGATGTTTGGATATGAATCAAAAGAAGAAATCAAAAAAATGAGTGCTAAGGATTTATATCAAGATCAAAAGATGAGAAATAAGTTCTTATAAGAGATTGCAAAGTTGGGAAGAGTTATGAATTATAAATCAAAATTCGAAAATATAATTATGGGGGAAACAATGCACACTCTAGAAAATTCATATGGGGTAACTGATGATACAGGAAAAATAATAAGAATAGAAGGGTCAATACAAGATGTAACTGTTTTTAGAAATGCTGAAGAGTTAATTACTCGTGAAAGATTAGCACTGACCTATGCACATCACGTGGGTTCACCACTTGGTGTATTAACTGCTGCTCTGGACTTTTTAGAAGATGAAATTAATGATTCTGACGACGGACGTGCTGCTTTTCGTGACGTAATGGCTGCTTATAACCGAGCTTTATTAATTATTAAAAAAACACGAGACGCTCTTTTGTCTGATACAATAGAATATACAGGACAACTTGGAAAAAATACTATGTATAAAATTGGAGAAAAAAAATGAAACAAATTGAAATACCAGGTAAATATAACTCAAAGAGCTATATTGTGAATGTGGCTGATGCTGATGATAATAGGACTTTTAATATTACGGTTATAGATGATGATGATTACATGCGTTGGGCATTAAACAAACAGATTGAAAAGAAATGGGTTAATAAGTCTGGCATCGCTAAAGACACATTAGATGGAGATATATGGACGTATAATCCTGTCATCGCTAAAGACACATTAGATGGAGAAATATTATTTGAAGAAGCAAAGAAGTTAGATGTTAGATTAGATATACTAATTCAGGACATTAAAATGCCTGGAGGAATGCCAAATGGACTTGATTTTGTGGATAAAATACGAGAGGTATATGAAATAAATATGATTATTTTTATATCTGGAGCCGGTATGGAACCTGAAACAAAGAGAAGAATAGAAGAAGGAGGATATATGTTCTTCGAAAAAGATAGCCCCACTTTTTATAAAGATTTGAAACGTGTTATTGACCAATACATATCAAAATAAAAAGTCTGTGAAATTAATATTTTACGAAAATTCTTATTTTTCACGAACACTAAATATCAACATTCTTAGAATTAGAAAATAAATAAATTTAATAATTATGAATCATTAAAATAAATTCAATCTTTAAAAGAATCCATTTCTTGTTTTATTCTTTCAGTGAAATGTTTAAAGTCTTCAGCACGTATATTAGCACCACAAGCGTTTTTGTGTCCTCCACCATATGCTGCTTCGAATTCAGGTAAAACTTTTTCTAAAACAGATCTAACATCATGTTTCTGAGATCGAAGAGAACAATGCATAAAATCAAATTTTTTCCTTGCAACAATTATAAATTTATCAGGATTTCTGTGTTGAATTTCATTACTTAATATTGCTGAGAATGAAAACTGTTCATCATCATATGTAAAAACTAATAATTCATCTTTTTTCTTTTTTACACTATTAATAAGCTCATCATATCGTTCATTCATGCTGTTAAAATGTTTATTTATGAATTTTGCTTTAGGAGAACTCACTTCCATAATTTCTATTGGATCAGTTATTCTGCTGAGGATTTTAACACAGGTATTTACTTTTTTTCTTGTGCCTTTTAAACAAGAATTAAATATTTTAACTAATCTTCCAATTTTTTGATCGAATAAAGCTTCAGAAGGATTTGTGATTTCAGGATTTAATAAACCAGGATATAATTCATTAAATTCTTTAGAAAAATCAGGAATATACCAATCTGAAATACAACCAACTTCTGCAATCCAAAGATTTTCAGGATTTTTCTTTTGAGTTATTTTATATGCCCAGAAACTTACAGGACTATTATCTTCTTTATCGTTTTTAAGAGGATTAAAATAATCTACTTTTCTGGACTCATCCGTAATTGGGTGATGATCAATCCACAAAATAGGAACTTTAGCTTTATCAATAAATTCTTCAGAAACTTGGGGTTTATCTAATATGATTATTCTATCTGGTGCATATTCTTCTACATTTCTTAAATATTGTGTGTTAAGATCGGGAGATGTTTTAATAGGTATTCCTTTGCCATCTCCAATATACTTGTAAACCATTAAAAAGCTACATAATCCGTCTGGGTCATCGTCAAAAAAGATTAAAGGTCGGTGTGTATTATCAAGGATTTCTCTTATTTTTTTAATTTCATCATTGCTTATCATTAAACCCTAAGAAAAAACACAATATTTAAAAATGTGTTTGTTTTCTTCGAATAAGTAGGCAAGTAGCTAATTTTCGCTCCTAGAGTGAGGAAAGTCTGCCCACTATAAAAGGTTAGCACAAATGTGTGTTCTGAAAAGAACGGCAACCACTCAGAAACGGTACCTCTTAAGTTAAGAATGATGGATTAAATCCGGACATTTCTTAAGGATGGTTGAAACGGTGAGCCCTAACTAGTGCAAGTCGTTGTGGCGCTTAGTAGAATATTAGCAAGGTCCATCCAGCATGCTTGGGATCTACAGAAGGCAGCTTATAACTTGTCTACACTTTTATTAAAAAGAGGTCGAAAATGAGAAAATTCCTAATATTAATTTCTTTACTTAGTTTATCAGTTATATTATTATCTTCATGTGGAACAAAGTATATTTGTGCTGATGGTTCAGAAGTTTCTGATGCTGCATCATGTCCATATGATGAATTATCTAAAGTAGCTGAGAGAGAAGCAACCAAATATGCAGAAGATTATGTTAAAGCCTATGTTAGATACCTTGATATGGCTACAACAACTGTGAACACTTATAGAGAATTAGGAAACTATCGTGTTAATTTTGTTCTATCTGAAAAATCAGGAGAAGCACACGAGGTAATAATACAAATTGACAGAATGACTGGAACACCTTCATGTGTTTTTGGATGTGATATTTTTATTCCTAAAATAAATTCTTTTTCTGCGATTTACAATTCATCATTCATATCAGAAAGAAATTCGAGATACTTAAACATAGTTTATGTTGTTGAAGATTCAGATATAATTTCTTGTGAAGGAACATACACTACTGAATCAGATGAAGGAATGGAAACTCAGGATTGTATTTTAGGTAAACTTATTACGGAAGATTATGATCTTCCAGTAGAATTAATAACTTCTTACGAAGAAAACTCTGAGTTAATTGTCGATTGGACAGAGGGTAAAGCAGCCTACACGCTAGAGATTCTTGAGTGATTTTTTATTTTTTATTTTTTAATAAATGTTTGCTAAAGTTTTATAAAAGATGCTGCATTCCTATTTATTAAGAGATAATAATAATATTCTGTGATTCAATCTTTGAATATTTCTTTTAATTAATATTTCGACAAATAAATCTTTTATTTGTAAAAAATTTTGTGATTTGACTAAATCTACAATTTTGGAAAACTAACCGAATTCATTTACTCCTTTTTGTGCTAATTGAATTTATAGACTTTTTTATTAGAAATGTTATTATCTTCTGAATTAATTATACGAGGTATACTAAAATGATAAATATGTATTTAAACAATGGTGATTGCAATTACTATAAAATAAAACAATTTAAAAATGAACCAATGGCTACGGCAGGAGATAAACAAGATGGTTTGCAATCACGTATCTACAATGGTAAAGGTCTTAAAATTATTGATAAAATTAATTATGACCATAACCATGATCATACGTTTAGTGATAAATAGTTTTTTTAATTTTATCTTTTCTATTTTTTAAAGTTAATATCAAGCTCTGCTTGATTTTTACCAAAGCAATGCTTTGGTCTTTACCAGGTGTTGCCTGGCAATAGCTGAGCAAAGCTTAGCATAGATATGTAAAAATAAAAAAATAATTCTTAGAAATAATTAATAGAATAACTCAATCTAAACTACTTATGCAGATAAATATTTGCAGTATTCACACATTTCTTGTAAATAAGAATTAATTATGATTTAATTCAACTTCACCCTTATCAAAGTTAATCGTAACATATTGCCCTTCTTTAATAAGTTTTGTTGCATTTTTTACATTCATAATTACTGGAACATCAAATTCTTGAGAAACAAAAGATATGTGAGAAGTAAATCCTCCAGACTCAGTTATAACCCCAATTAATTTATTGAAATGCACAATTTGTTTTACACTAAATTCGTCTGTAACTAAAATCATTGGGTCAAATATTTTTCTTGAGTTTCCTTCTTTAAATATGATTGCTTTACCTGTAATTGAGCCTTCACCTAATGAAACTCCATGAAGTTCCTTATTGGATTCAAGAGGTTTCATGCCTGAATATTTATCGATTATTCTTGTACATTCATCAATCACAATTTGTTCTTTTTTTAATTCAGCTAAGTTTTTAAGATCTTCAATAGCATCTAAAAGTCTTAAGCCTTTATAAATTCCCAATCTGTTTTCATCACAATTACTAAGTTTAATATCCACAATTTTTAAATTAGATAAAATCGAGCAATAATAAATATGAAAAGTATTAATCGTTTTTTTAATTCTGTCTTTTTTTAATTGTTCAAATAAATCTGCACTACAAGGAGTAATATCTAAATCATAATTCTGTTCTGTAAAAAAATTCATATATTGTTTAAAATATTTTGTTTTTCTTTGAGGAATTGACTCTGCAAAATCTAAAAAAGATGGTTTCCAAGGAAGTTTTGCTGCATCAACAAATATATTTATGTGATTTTTTCTTAATTGTACTTTATAACCTGCAAAATTTCTTGCATGTTTTCCTGTTACTATCCAATCTTCTTGTTCTATTCCCCAACTTCTTAAAAGTTTGATAATTTCTTCAAATATTTGAAAATTCATAACACGATAAAAATAGAGATAATATATAAATGTTTCTTTAAATAACTTAGTTCATAATATTAATATTAACTAAATAGCCATTTCTCAAAAAACTTATAAATAAAAAGTAATTATCTAAAGATATGAGAATTTCAACAATAAAATTAAATGCTTTAAATATGTGTAATCAAGGTTTACTTAGATTGAATTCTTGTTGTTGTTTCTAATAAATAATCTTAATTATAAAACTTATTAATTAATTTTTCTTTTACAAATATATTATTTAGGAGGTAATTAAAATGATGAAAGGTGATTATACCTGTAAAAAATATACTTGAAACAATAGGAAAAACACCCCTTGTTAAAATAAATAGATTAAATAAAAATAAAAATGTGAACATATTTGCAAAACTTGAGAGTTTTAATCCTAGTGGAAGTATAAAAGATAGAATCGCTTTCAGAATGATAGAAGATGCAGAGATATCAGGAGAATTAACTAAAGAAAAAACAATAATTGAAGCAACTTCAGGAAATAAGGGTATTGGTTTGGCACTAGTAAGTGCAGTTAAAGGATATAACTTAGTGGTTGTTATGTCAGAATCAGTAAGTGTAGAAAGGCAAAAAATTCTCAAAGCATATGGTTCAAAAATAATTCTTACTGATCCAATGAAAGGAACAGATGGCGCTATAGAAAAAGTAAGATTGATTCTAAGAGAAAATCCTGAAAAATACTATAATCCTAATCAATTTTGCAATGAAAATAATGTTCTTTCACATTATAATACTGCTGAAGAAATAATTTATCAGATGCAAGGTAAAATAGATGTTTTTATTGCAGCTAAAGGAACTACAGGAACATTGATGGGTATTGGAAAAAAACTAAAAGAATTCAACTCTAAAATAAAAATCATAGGGGTTGAACCAAACCTAAAACACAAAATTCAGGGTTTAAAAAATATGAAAGAATCAATAATTCCTAAAATATACAATCCTAATATTCTGGATAAAACCATTTTTATTGAAGATGAAAATGCATTTCAAACAACAAGAGATCTTGCAAAACATGAAGGTCTTTTTGTTGGTATGAGTTCTGGGGCTACAATGTATGTCGCTTTAAGAATTGCAGAAAAAATGCATCAGGGAAATATTGTTGTTATTTTTCCAGATAATGGGGAAAAATATCTTAGTACAAATTTATTTATTACAACAGGGGTTTAATATTCCTCAGTTTTACTGAGATATTTAGATTGTAATGACCAAAAATACTAAAATCTGCTAATATCCTTGAGTTTTGTTTCGAGGAGTAGTAAATATTAGTATTTTTGTGTTTATTAGCATGCTACAAGGTGCTTTTTATTCTTAAAATAAATAATTCTTAGAAATAATTAATATGTAATAAAATAAAAATTAAAATTATCCAAGCAACTCAAGAATTCTTGCTTTAATCTTTGTTTTACCGCCTGATGATTCTGCGATAACAGTTTCACAGACTAAACATTTTATTTTACTTGACGCTTTTCCAAAAATGATTTGTTCATTCTTACACTTTGGACATCTCACTTTTACAAATTTTGATTTTGTTGCCTTTAATTTATCTTTTGAAGTAGTCATTTTGATAACCTTTATACTAATTCGATTTTTTTAGCTCTTATACCTTTTGCTTGTGCATGAGATTTTTTACATTCAGAGCATTTATATCTATAATCAGTTTTTTTAGTTGATTTTTTACCAGTACTTTTCCATTTTGTAATAGGAGGTTTTGATCCCAATTTTCCAAGATTACCTGTCCCATGTCCAAAATTAGTTCTTGATTTTGCACCTTTACTTAAAGGATGTGTACTATTAGGTGCTTTTCTTTTAGAAAGACTAACAGTGTGAGCTGTATGTTTCCTACAAAAAGGACAGTATCGTTTTATCTCTTTAGGCTTTTTCATTTTTGAACTCCATTATTATCTTGATGCATCTGCCTGTCTTTCTAATTCTAATTTTTTCTGAATTATTGAAGACGTTTGATTCATTTCATATGCATTGATGATTTCTTCAGCTAATGCAGTTTCAGCAGATTTCTTTTTATTGAAACATTTTTGATATGTTCCTTGAGTAATAAATTTAAGAACAATGTCAACTCTTCTTTGAGGTGATACTTCAACAGGTTTTGGATATCTTGCTCCTCCATATTCTATGGTTATTATTTCTTCTCTTGGAGCACTATTTTCTATTGCTTTAACAAAGACTTCAATAGGATTTTTATTAAGTTTTTTTTCAATAATTTCAAAAGCTTTAATTACTATACTCATTGCTTTATTATTTTTCCCAGTGTTGTGACCAGAACTCATTTTATGCTTTTTGGATTTATGTCCTGAAACCATTAGTCTATTTATTAGTCTTTCAACAATAAAAACTCTTGATTTGTGAAATTTATTTCCAGCATATTTTCCACCAGTCATAGGAACAATTTTAGGACTCAAACTTATATATTTTGCAAGACCAGGGTCTTTTACTGCTATTCCTTCTACCGTCCATTTATTGAATGCCAAAATTTCACTCATTTTTTATACCACCGATTTACTATTTAATTACTATAAAATATTTATATACACTTAATTACTCAATATGTGCTCTCAATATCAAATTGTGGAACCGCAATTAATTTATAAATGTTGTTATTGAACAAATGTCTTTAGAATATATTTGTTTTCTATGTTGTGGTTAAGTTTTGATAAAATTTTGCTGAATTTTAATCTTTGATTTTGATAATTTAGTGATCTTATACAAAATTTATTTCAAAATTGATTTTATCATTTTCTGTTCTGCACTTGTTGAACTAAGTTTCTAGAATAATTTTTAATTTCTTCAACCAATTTCCAGTTTTCCTCGGGTTTGTAATCTTCTTCTTCTATAGAATAATTACCTTCAAGAATTGTTTCAAGTATTCTTCTAACATATTTTGCGTTATATATTTCAGATATTTTTCCTTCTTCATAATGCGCGGTGCATAAGGGGGATTTAAGATGACCTAAAATACAACCCTCTCCAAACTTGTGAAATGGACAAGCATCATTAAGTCCCATTAAATGTTGATGTTTACTTAATGCTTTTTTTAATTCTTCATCTCTTTTCTGAAGAATTATTGATTCTGCAGGACCTTTAATCCCTGCTTCAGAATTTGTTTTTGATATTTTGCATTTTCCTATTCCATCTTTTAAATGAGATTCTTCAGGTGCAAAATCAAATAAAGTATTTAATATTTTAACAGCTGTTTTGTATTGCTCGAGAATTGTTCTCTTAACTTCATAATATCTTTTAATATTCTTGTGAGCAGTATAAATATCTATTTTTTTAGTATTATCCCTCACATTATTAGTTGCATTATTCATTCTTTATTCAATTATAACTCATTTATATAAAAATGTTTTGAAGATTATTTGTTAAAAAATAATGTTAGTATTGTTTAGGGGCAAAACTTATAAGTAATCTCTTTTTTCCGTCTAAAATGATTAAATTAAGTAAAAAAGGACTTAAAAAAATTCAAAGTAAAATAAAAAGTGAACTTTCACAATATACTTATGGACTTCAAGAGTTATTAAATGAAAAAAATTTGGAATTAAATTACATTGAATCAGAAAAGACTTTGTTTATTAATCGTGCACATGGCCTAAATTTAAGTGCTAAAACAGGTATCTGTTTTGAACTCATGAATTATGAATTTGTTAGATTACAAAAAGAATATCCTGAGTTTCAAGTTCTTAGATGTGATGGTAATGGTAAAGACATATTTAATCATTCAACAAGTTCTCATTCTTTTATTTTGTTATATGCTGGAGATAAAATAATACAAACTCCAGAGGATATTTCATCAACTTTAGAAAAAGAAATATTAGTTGTTGATCCATCAGTTCAACTTGTAAAAACAATGAAACAATCACAATATAAGTTTAGAAAAATATATGGTCCTGAACAAACTATTTTCTATCCTAAATCTAGAAAATTAAACGAAAATGAAGGGTTACCTCTATTTAAATTAGAAAATAATGAACTTGTTTATTTAATAATTAATTCAGAATTTGAATCTGATTTAGGCATTGTTTTTGACAAACCTACAAAGATGACAACCGAAATTATACCTCTCTTTGAAAAAATAAATCGTAATGAATCTACTGAAGACTTTCAAGCACATGATCTTTATTCTGCGAGTTTAGACAATGAAACTGTTTATAGAGATTCTCAATTAAAACAAATTATTGATTTATTTCGAACTAATATTACTCGTATTAAAAGTTTTGCTCAAAATGAAAGATTAGAAAAAAAAGTGTTTTTCTATGATTCTATAACTAATATAGCTCGTTATCAAACATTTCCTTCTCGCAATTCAAAATTTTATAAAAAATGGGAAAAATTTAAAGAACAAACCGATTTAGGATATAATGTAGCAATTCAAAACAAAGAACCATTTTATGTTGTCAATTTTTAATTACTTTTTCGTTTTATGCTTATTTGTTCTTTCTAGTATTTTTTTTTAACAGATTTTTTCTTACTATTTTTTTCTTAACAACTTTCTTTTTTGTAGTAGATTTCTTCTTAATAGTTCTTGTTTTCTTTTTTGTAGTTTTCTTACGAATAACCTTTTTTTCCTTAGAAGTTTTCTTCTTACCCCACTTCTTAATTGCTTCACGCAATTCAATATGAATTTTTGCTGATTCTTCTAAAGAAACTCCTTTAAGTGTTGCATCCATAGCTTGTCTAATTGCTATTGCACCTCTAAGTGTTCCTAATGGATGACCATGACAACCGCCACCGAATTGCATAACAACATTCTTACCCATGGCATTATAGACTGCTGGAATTCCTAAAGGACTTAGACCACCTGAAGCCACAGCTAAAACAGGTTTAATATTGTGCCATTCTTGTTCAAGCATGAATTCTTTATCATTTTCTTCAAGTTCAATTTTTTCTATTTCATTTTCAATATCAATAATTTCTCTTTTAGAACCATCCATTTTCCCAACGCCTGCAGTTCCAATATGAATTTGATCAACTCCAATTAACCTATATATTTTAGCTAAAACAAGCATAGATAGTCCCTGTTTATGATCTTTAGTTATTGCTGCATGCATTGCTCTATGTGCATGAATAACAAGAGTCGTATTATTTCTTAAAGTTTGAAGTGCAGACCAACCTGCAGTAATAACATCTATCATTACATATTCATTACCTTTCTTTTTAACATAATCTGCTCGTCTAAGCATTTCCAAAGTTTCTGCAGTAACATTGGGCATGTATATTTTTTTCTCACCAGTTCTTTTTTCAGCAAGTTTTTTCATTTTTATGGTTTCATCAATTCTTTTCTTAAAATGATTAAAACTCATACTGCTAAGATTTTCATCGTCTTTAACAATATCCAGTCCTCCTGCCCATGCTTCGTAAGCGACTTTAGCATGTTGTTTTTCATTAAGACCAACTTTAGGTTTTACAATTGTTCCAAGAAGAGGTCTATCTTTTATTTTCAGAAGAGCTCTTATTCCATCAATACCATATCTTGGACCTTTGAAAGATTTAATTATTGACAAAGGAAAATCTATATCTTCTAATCTTAAACCATTTAACATTTTCATGCCAAAAATATTTCCTGCAATACTGCTTAGTATTTGGGGCATATTACCGGGTTCAAATAATTCTGGAGAATATGCAATCTTAATTAGTTTTGTTTTTTCATCAATATAATAAACATGTGGTTTAAGTCTTGTTGCAATTTTGTTATTCATAGTTGATATTGTTGTCCATGTTCCAATACTTGATTCTGCAGCAATTTGTTCAGCACAATAATGTAAATTATACCCTTTAGCAGGTTCTACTCTGTATTCAACAAGAACTTCTGTGTTCTTAGGAACATATTTTAAATTTATATAATCTAACATTCTCACACCCCTCTTTTACTTTAATAAAACATCTATGAACTTAAATATCATATTCTTTGCTGTTCATCTTTTTAAAGTTAGTGATTTAATGAAAAATAAAATACATAATAAAAATATTTAAAACAATAAACATTTGCAAAGCTTATGGAATTTATGGTTGGTGATTTTGTAGACAATTGTTTGTCTGATTCAAGCGAGTTTCAAATTTTATTTGAAAAAAAAGTTACTTTAGAAAATGCAACCCAAAAATTATGTGAATTGTATGGCTTCTACACTTCACGTTCTATTGAATACAAATTAGTTAATAATGATAATGATTTATATGGATGTATTGATTCAGAACCTCTTTTTGGCGATACAATTTGTGTAATACCTAATAATATGTATGATTTAAAACTACTTAATAATGAAGGTTTAGAATTGCAAGACCATTATGTAATTCAAGAAAGAAATATGGATTCTAAAGATTTTCAAAAATTTCATGCTTTTTTAGATAAAATAGATAAATCTTAAAATTTCATTAGATTTTTAAAGAATTAAACTTTTTAATAAGCATGGTTGATATTACATCTATTGACGGATTAAAAGAAAACATTAATTGCATAGGCTGTGCATTAGTTTCTAAAAAAATTAAAAATCCTTTTCCAATAATATATGAAGATGAATATTTTATGGTAAGTCAAGATTATGAAGTTCCAATATCTGGTTTCGTGGTTTTAGCATCAAAAAGACATATCCAAGGAATTCTTGATTTTACAGAAATCGAACTTAAATTTTTTTACAGATTACTTAAAATAATAAGATTGGCACTTAAAGAATGTCTTGGAATTAATTATGTTATGTTATTTTCTAATGAAAGTAAAATAATTAGTAAGATAAACCCTTCCCATTTTCATTTTTGCTTTTTACCTAAAGACGGATTTGAATCAAAAAATCTTAATGAAACTTTAGCGTATGCAAAAGCTAATATGAAAACTGAAGAAAATTTTAAAAAAGTACAAGAATCAGCACTTAAACTAAAAGAATACATATCTAATTCTGTCTAAATATGTGCAACAAGATTAAGAAGTAATAATTTCAAACTCTAAATAAAGAACTAGGTCTTTCTCTGTTAGAAACGTATAGGTTAGGAAAAAAGAATTTTCTGTGTTTAATTGTTGAAGCCATATTATTATAAGCAAGAGTTTCAGTATTATTGTTTAAACTCAAGTGTCCAAGAACAAGATTATGCAATCTTCGTTTAGCATGTTCTAAAGTTAAAAGTGATGATTGAGTATTGCTAAGATGTCCAAAATCAGAAAGTATTCTTTTCTGTAATATTGGAGGATATTTTCCATTTTTTAACATGTAAACATCATGATTACTTTCTAAAATAAGTGAATCAGAATTTTTAACAGCATCAATAACATTATTACAAGGACTTCCAATATCCGTTAATATTCCTAAATTTCTATTACTCTGAATAAAAAAAGATACAGGTTCAATAGAATCATGTTTTTTCTTTATCAAATTTATTTCTAAATTTTGTTTTTTTATCATTTCATCAGGTTTAAAAAAATTTATTTTTTCAGGATCTAATTGAAGACTTGAATTTAGAAATGTTTTTCTTGAAATATATATTTCTGCATCAGTTTTCTTAGCTAAAACATCAACTCCTCTAATGTGATCAGAATGTTCATGACTAATAAAAATAGAATCAAGTTTTTCAGGATTTAATCCAAGTCTTTCCATTCTTAAGAAAATCTGTTTACAACTAATTCCTGCGTCAAATAGATAAATCTTATCTTTATTCTCTACAACAAACGCATTTCCACTGCTTCCTGATGCTAATACTGCAAATCTCATATTTCAATCACAAAATTAGCTAATCTAAGAACTATATAATTGTTTTGTTTTTTCGGGGTTAATTAAAACGGAACTCATCGCCATCCTACAATAACTTTATCAGTTCGTTCGTAGGGTTTGACAATACTATTCGCGATAGAAGTTTTAATGCCTGAGTTTAGCATTAGTTCTCCTGTTAGAGCAATCATTGCAGCATTATCAACATTGAATTCGTTTGGAAGAATGAAACATTTTATTCCTCTTTCTTTAGCAAGAATCTTAGCCATTTTTTGTAATCTTGAATTGCAAGCAACTCCTCCTCCAAGAAGAATTTCTTCTTTACCTGTATGCGCAACAGCTCTTTCTGTTACTTCCATTAACATTGCAAAAACAGTTTCCTGAGCAGAATAACATAAGTCTTCTATTTTATATTTTTTAGATTTTAATTTTGTTCGAAGATTAGTAAGTATTCCTCCAAAAACTAAATCCATACCTTTAACGTTATAAGGAAGTTCAATATAACTATTAGATTTTTTAGCAAGTTCATCTATTTTTGGACCTGCAGGAAAACCAAGACCTGCATACCTTCCAAAAGAATCAAGAAAATTTCCAACACCAATATCTAATGTTTCTCCAAATATTCTGTATTTATGTTTATCATATGCAATTATTTGGGTGTTTGCTCCAGAAGCATAAACAAGAATCGGATCCTTTGCTCCAAGCAAGATTCGTCCAACTTCAAGATGTGCAATACAATGATTAACTCCAATAAGTGGTTTTTTTAATAAAAGTGATAAAGATCTTGCAAGTGTTGCACCAATTCTTAAACTAGGTGCAAGACCAGGTGCCTGAGAAAAAGCTATTGCATCAATATCTTTAAAAGAAAATTCTGCTTTTTTTAATGACTCTTTTAATAAACTTAAAAACTCATTAAGATGATGTTCAGCAACTTTAAAAGGAATCATCCCACCTTCCTCTGTTGTAAAGCACCGTCTATTATTGCTTAATACTTTTTGATTTTTAGTAACCGCAATTCCTAAAGTGTGAGCAGTACTTTCAATTCCTAAAATTATCATAATACTAAGATAAATAAGGTTTGATTTAAATTTTTTTATGATTATTGGCGTAATTTAATCAATATTCTAAAACAAGAAACTTTATAAAAAGAATCAGATTCACCAGTTTAATAACATAATTGGCCCGAGTGGATAGCGTTGTAGGGTTTTTGGCGCTGCTTCTCGAAACAATTATTTACAAATAATACGTTGAAGGTTTTAATATGGTAGAATTTAAACATTTGGTAAGGATTGCGAACACTGATATTAAAGGTGAAAAAGCTATTCTTTATGCTCTAAAAAAAATAAAAGGTGTTGGAGTTATGTATGCAAACATGGCATGCTACAATGCAGGTATAGATAAAACAAAAAAAGCAGGAGAATTAACTGCTGAAGAAATTAAAGTTCTTGAATCTGCTTTACTAAATCCTGAAGCACCTGCATGGATGTTAAACAGAAGAAAAGATCCTGAAACCGGTGAAGATAAACATCTTATAGGTTCTAACTTAATATTTACAAAAGATAATGATATAAAATCTATGAAAAAGATAAAGTCCTATAGGGGCGTAAGACATATTCAAAGACTTCCTTCGAGAGGTCAGAGAACTAAATCAAACTTCAGAAGAAATAAAGGTAAGGCTGTATCAGGTCTTAAGAGAAAAGGAGTTATGAGAAAGTAAACATAGGAGAATATAATGGGAGATCCAAGAAAAATTCGAAAGAAATATGAAACGCCTGTTCATCCTTGGCAAAAGGAAAGAATTCTTGAAGAACAGGTATTAATGAAAGAATATTCTTTGAAAAATAAAAAGGAAATTTGGAAATTCTCATCATTTCTTAAAAAATATAAGGATCAAGCGAAAAAATTAATTGCTATGCGTGGTAAACAAGCAGATTTAGAAAGAAAACAAATGATGGATAAACTTAAATCATATGGTTTAATAACAGCTAGCAGTGAAACTTTTGATGCAATATTTTCTCTTCAATTAAGAGATGTTTTAGATAGAATGTTACAAACAAGATTATTCAAGAAAGGACTTGCAAGAAGTATTAATCAAGCAAGACAATTTGTTGTTCATGGTCATGTTCTTATAGGTGATCAGAAAATAACTGCTCCAAGATATTTAGTTCGTGTAAATGAAGATCATTTAATTAATTTTGTTGTTTCATCTCCACTTTACTCTACTGAACATCCTGAAAGACCTAAACCAGAAACTAATAAATCTCCTGAAGAAGTTTCTAATGTTGATAAAGATAAAAATGTATCTAAGAAGAAAACTACTTCAAGTTCTAATATAAAATCTGAAAAACCTTCAGAAATTTCTAAAAAAATAGAAAAAAAAGATTCTGTAGGTTCAACTAAGTCAAAAGCAGATAAAAAAGAAAAAAAAGAATCTGTTAAGGAAGATACTAATACTAAAGAAGAAGTGAAAGAGAAGAGTGAAACTGCTAAAAAGGTTGTTGATACTAAAGGAAACACTAATACTAAAGAAGAAGTGAAAGAGAAGAGTGAAACTGCTAAAAAGGTTGTTG
>CAYWRI010000004.1:48043-65290 GCA_964461035.1 uncultured Methanosarcinales archaeon
ATACTAAAGGAAACACTAATACTAAAGAAGAAGTAAGCAAAGAAATTACTGAAGATGTAAATTCGACAAATTCAGAAGCAAAGGTGAATAAGTAAATTGATGAAAAACAATAATAGTAATAACAATCACAGAAGCAATGATGCGACTAAAAATAATAATTCTTCTAGAAATAATCAGAGAAGACCTTCTTCTGATTCTTTTAGAAATAATAGAAATGAAAATATCAGATGGGGAATTTGTTATATTTTCGCATCTTACAATAATACAATACTTCACGTTACAGATATTTCGGGATCTGAAACTATTGGTTTAGTTTCAGGGGGACAAGTTGTTAAAGCAGATAGATTGGAATCAAGTCCAACTGCCGCAATGAATGCTGCTAAAAAATTAGCAGACATAGTTAAAGAAAAAGGAATTTCAGGATTACATATAAGAATAAGAGCTCCTGGAGGTCACAATGGTCCAAATAGTCCAGGTCCTGGTGCTCAAGCAGCAATTAGATCAATATCCCGAATGGGTTTGAAAATTGGTTTTATAGAAGATACAACACCTATTCCTCATGGTGGTTGTAGAAAAAAAGGCGGTAGAAGAGGTAGAAGAGTATAATGAAAGTATCAACACTTAAAAAATCAAAAAATAAACTTGTATTACTTTTTGAAGGTACTGATTCAACTTATATTAACACTTTAAGAAGACTAATAATGTCCGAAGTTCCAACCATGGCAATCGAAACTGTTGAATTTAGACAGAATGATTCTGTGCTTTATGATGAAATGTTGGCATTAAGATTAGGTCTTATTCCATTAAAAACTGATTTAAAATCATATTGTCTTCCCTCAGAATGTACTTGTGAAGGTGCAGGTTGTGCTAAATGTCAACTTAAATTGACTATGAAAGTTGAAGGGCTTGCAACAGTTTTTATTGAAGAACTTAAATCACAGGATCCAAAAGTTGTACCCGTTTATCCTAATACTCCTCTTGTAAAAATATTAGATCATCAAAAAATTGAATTTGAAGCAACTGCTATACTGGGTAAAGGAAAAGAACATATGAAATGGTCCCCCGGTTTAGCAACTTATCATGGTATTCCTATAATAACTGCAGATAAATCTGCTAATACAGAAATAATAACTGCAAATTCAAAGATTTTATCTATTAAAGGAAATGTTGTTACAATACTTGATTATGGTAAATATAATTCGGCTCTTGAACAAGAACTTGAAGAAAATGGTTTTAATATTAATTATAGTGAAACCGATTTTATTTTTTCTTTAGAATCTTGGGGTCAATTAAAAACAAAAGAGATTATTGAAAGAGCAATAGAAGAATATAATAAAATTTTAACTTTTTCAAAAAACGAATTAAAAAATAAAACAAAATAATTAACTTAAAATAATTAAAATAAATCAAGGTGCTCCTAATACACTTAATGTGGGAGTGCCGGAGTGGTCAAACGGGCACGGTTGAGGGCCGTGTGGCTTAGTGCCTGCGCGTGTTCAAACCACGTCTCCCACATATTTATTTAGAAAAATGAAACGAATAAAAAACATCCAAACAGAGCAGCTAATAAAAGAACTTAAAACTTTAGCAATTAAAGAAAATGTTAAGTTCTGGAAGAGAATAGCAACCGAATTAGAAAAACCTTCAAATAATAGGAGAATTGTCAACATTTCAAAAATTGATAAATTATCTAAAGAAGGAGAAATAATTCTTGTTCCAGGAAAAGTTTTAAGTTCAGGCGAATTAACTCACAAAGTTACAATAACAGCTTATGCTTTTTCAGATTCTGCTAAATCAAAGATTTTAGCAGTGGGAAAAGTTTTAAGTTTAAATGAATTAATGAAAGAAAATCCAAAAGCAAAAGGTATTAGGATTCTTGGTTAAAAATGGTAGTTATAGACGTAAAAAATATGATATTGGGAAGAATTGCAACTAAAATTGCAAAAAAAGCACTATTAGGTGAAACCATATCTGTTATAAATTGTGAATATGCAGTTATAGCAGGTAAAAAAACTTCAATACTAGCTAGATACAAACATAGAAATGAAATGGGAATTCATACAAAAGGTCCTTTTCTTCCAAGAATGCCTGATAGATTTGTTAGAAGAACTATAAGAGGTATGCTTCCTTATAAAAATCCTAGAGGTTCAGACGCATTTAAGAGAATAATTTGTTATATTGGAGCTCCTGAATCTATTAAAAATGAAACTATTTTAAAATTTGAAGATTGTGATGTTAGTAAATTACCTTCATTAAAATATATTTCTGTAAAAGAAATATGTAAATTTTTAGGTGCAAAACAAGATGATTAAAAAAACAGATGTAATTCATACTAGTGGAAAAAGAAAAACTGCTGTTGCAAGAGCAACACTTAAACAGGGAACAGGAAAAGTTTTCATAAACAAATGTTTGCTTCAAAATGTAAAACCTAAATTATATGCTTTAAGAATAAAAGAACCTTTAATACTTAGTGGAGAATTAGCAGATAAAATTGATTTAAATGTAAATGTTTTTGGTGGTGGATTTTCATCAAGAGCAGATGCTTCAAGAATTGCTATATCCAATGCACTAGTTGAATTTAAACCTGCACTTAAACAGATTTTTCTTGACTATGATAGGGCAATGCTTATATCTGATGTAAGAGCTAGAGAATCTTCAAAACCAAATAGTCAAGGTAGTGCAAGATCAAAAAGACAAAAATCATACAGGTAGATTAAATATTCACAAGGTGAGTTAACTATGATAATACCAATAAGATGTTTTTCATGTGGAAAACCAATTGCACATCTCTGGACCGAGTTTAAAGAACAAACTCAAAAAGGAGATAGTCCGAAAAAAGTAATGACTGATTTAGGTCTAGACAGATTTTGTTGTAGATCTATGTTTATGACTCATGTTGATTTAATTGATATTGTTTCAAAATTTAGAAAATTTTAGAAAATGGAATTCAAAATAATAGAAAACAAAAAAAACAAACTTTTATTTGAGTTGGTTGGTTTTGATCATACATTCTGTAACCATCTTAGAGATGAACTTTGGAATGATAGCGATGTAAAGATTTCAGCATATAAAACAGAGCATCCTCTTGTTTCTGTTCCAAAATTTCTTGTTGAAACTTCAAAAACTTCTGCTCTTGACGCTGTTTTAAGTGCAATTAAAAGAATCGAATCAACAAATAAATCTTTCTTAAAAGCTATTGACAAAATATAATTTTTTTGTTTTAATTACTTGTTAAACGATATTTAAGTTTTGACACTCGAAAGATTTATATTAAGTCAAGTTTGTTTATTTTTAATATGAAATACAAATATTATAATCCGTATATTAATAAAGAAACAAAGGGCAGATACGATGTTATGCCCATATTTGAAAATCCCCAAGTATTTTCTAACTTACTAAATGATTTAACCAACCCGTTCAAAGATTCTAATTTTGATAAAATTGCAGGACTTGATGCATTAGGTTTTGTAATTGGTGGAGAATTAGCACAAAAGAATAATGTTGGATTTATTACAACAGGGGTTTAATACTCTGCAGTTTTACTGCTGTATCCAAGTTGTAATGACCAAAAATTCGTCTTGAAGATTTGTGTAACACTCCTGAGCTCTGCTCCGAGGGAATAGTAAATCAACTGAATTTTTGTGTTTATTTGCATTAGAAAAGGTGAAAAACTTCCAGGAATAAATAATACTGTTTTAAAAACATAAATCTTCTTAAAATAAACACAGATTTATTTAACTTTAAGTTTACCAATTATAGAACCTAAATAATAGCAACCAAAAATTAAAGCAGCACAAGAAATATACACTATAACTGCGGTAAGATTGGCGTTAATACCTTCAAATAAACACGTTCTTGCAGATTCTCTTATTTGATTTGCAACAGTTGAATTTGTATTTAAAGTAATCATTTGGTTTGGAGGACATAAAGTTAAATAAGACATTGTGGCAGGGTTTATTCCTGTTAATGTAAGATAAATAGTTTCTGTAAAATCACTAATTTTTATTATTGGATACCTTAGATACCTTATTAAAATATAGTAAAATAAATGTAAACTTACAGAACTCACAATATATTCTGTTATATTTAATCTAGAAAAATAACCAATTATAAAAGGAATAATAATTACGGTTATTATTGCGAATGTAACATAAAAATAATAATTATCTTGAAAAATATTATTAATAAAAACCTTAAAAATTAAAGTAAAAACTTTTAATAACACAAAAATGCCAATTGTTATTCCTGTCCAAGTTAAAACTTTTTTAATGTCCATTAATTTGCATTATCAAATCATCTTTTATAAATATTATTAAACTCATAGGAGTATATGCAAAAATCATATTACAAGAAGGGATGGGGTTTTATGTGTAAAGATTGATTCGAACGAGAGTCAGGTCTGTTTGCTTTGAATAAATAAAAAAATCATAAGCAAATAAAAAATGTAGGAATCATATATATTTATCTTTCTGTTTATTTATAAATGAGTGTGATTAATCATAATATAACAAATAGATAATTTTGTTTAAAAAAACAAAAAATTTAAAATAATTGAAAAAATCATGAAATGTGTGAGGTATAAAATGGTTAAAAAACAAAATAACGAAATAAAAAAATTATACAGATCTAAAGAAGATAAAATGATTGCAGGAGTTTGTGGAGGAGTTGCAGATTACTTTCAAATTGATCCTGTATGGGTTCGACTTGTAGCAGTATTATTAATTTTTGCTGATGGAATAGGAATAATAATGTATTTATTAGCCTGGATTTTAATACCTGAAAATCCTGATCAATCCTCAACCAAGAAAACAAAATTTGAAGAAGCATGGGGTAATATAAAAAATCATAAATATTCTAGAAATAAAACTGAAAAAACCTGTTGTTTTAGAAATAATAAAAATATTTTTCTAGGAGTCATATTAGTAATAATTGGTGTTATTGCGCTTTTAAATTCAACACATTGGATTGATTCAAAGTTTATTTGGCCTTCATTAATAATTCTTTTGGGAATATTTCTTCTTGCAAGGAGATCGAGGTAAAAATGAGAAATAAAAAAGCACATTTCATGGGTTGGGCATTAATAGTTATCGGTCTTGCTATTTTATTAAGTAGTTTAGGAATAATTCAAATAAGTTATTTCATTCTTCTTTTAAAGTATTGGCCCATAATATTAATTATTATTGGTTTAGCAATGATATTTAGAATGAAATGGATTGCCAATATATTAGGTCTTCTTTTAATCTTTGGACTGACTTTATCTTTAATTGCACCGCACTCTAATTCAGCAGAATCAATTGAAATAAATGAAAGTGTATATTCTTCAAAAGAAATAAAATCTGCAAATCTTGAATTAGAATATGGTGCAGGAAATATAATGATTGGTCAAGACGAGAACACAAAAATACTTGATTATAGTATTAAAACAAATAATAATTCTCTTCCAAAAATAGATTATGATATAATTGGAAGTAAGTTAGATTTTAAAATACAAAAATCGAAAATCAAATCCGATTTAATAGATACAGCCGATGATTCTTGGACAATTTTTTTATCGGATGAAATCACTTATGATATTGATTTGAAGTATGGCGCAGTAAACTCAAACATTGATTTAAGTGAGTTAAAAGTTAAAGAATTAAGTATTGATTCTGGTGCATGTAAAAGTGAAATAAAATTTGGAAATTATCCTACAACTGTTGAAATAAATACGGGCGCAAGTTCAAATATCTTTACCTTTCCAAAAAATATCGGTGTTAAAATCATATTTGATGGAGGATTAAGTTCAACAGATTTTGATGGTTTTCTTAAGACAGGTCATGAATACACTACTGAAAACTATGAAGAGAGTCAGGATCATATAGAAATAAAAATATCTGCAGGTTTAGCAAGTTTTAATAGTGAATTTTATTAATTTATTTTTTTATTTTTGTTTTACGCATCCTCCATTTATTTTTTCAATCTGGTGCTTTTTTAAATATCTTTATTATTCAATACAAAAGTATTTAAATAATAACTATTATATAATAACTACGGGGTTAATTTATGATAGATAATATAATATTTCTAGGAACGGCAGGAGATGCTGTAGTCTACGGCAAACAACATCGAGCATCAGGAGGAATTATTCTAAAATTAGAAAGAATGCAATTTCATCTAGATCCTGGACCAGGAGCAATTGTTAGAGCACAACAAATGAAACTTAATATTAGAGAAACAACTGCAATACTTGTTTCAAACAGAAGTATTCTTAGAAGTTCGGATTTAAATTCATTAGTTGGTGGAATGACTTATGAAGGATTAGATCATAAGGGTGTAGTTATTGCTAAAAAAAATGTTGTTCAAGCTTCAGAAGAATCTTTAAAAACTCCGATTTTACAAGATGAAGCAAAGAATTTTATTGAAAGAATTATAGGTCTGGAACCAGATCAGAGAGTCGGTATTGGAAATATAGAAATTAAATCAACTTTTTGTCATGAAGTTGATAGTATAGGCTTTAAAATTATAACGCCTCATTATATAATAGGTTATACATCAGATACTGAGTATTCTGAGAAATTAGTTCAAGAATTTAAAGATTGTAACATTCTCCTTGTTAATTGTAAAAATCCTGAATCTGTAACTGAAAAACATGCAATGAATACTCTTAATGTTATAAAATTGGCAGAAAAAATAAAACCTGATCTTTTAGTAATGACTGGTTTTGGAATAAAAATGTTAGAACAAAATCCTATAGCCGAAGCAAGAAAAGTTCAGAAAGATACAGGAATACAGGTTATAGCTGCTAAAGATGGATTAATATTAAATCCTGATTCTTATTCTTCAGGTAAAAAACAAACTCAATTAGCTAATTTTTAATTCTTTAATTTATAATGGAGATAAAAGAGTCCTGAAATTATTAATATGGGTAAAGACATTATCAAGAATGTTCCTAATTTTTTATATGTGTGAAAAAATAAAGTCATTACAATACATAATCCTAAAAAAATATAAGAACCTATTTTTTCATTTTTCCAGGCAATAATTAATCCTGCAAGTAAGATGAAAGAGGGAATAAGATGAATAATAAAACCCATGAGTTTTAACCAAATTGATCCTGGTTCAGCAAATGATGATATAACTAGTATAAATGATATAAATAGTATAAATATTATGCTAACTACTCTAGGAATCAGATAAATTATTTTATTAAAATTAGCTGTTTTATTTATTTTTGTTTTAGATTCAAAATTCGAATTTAATTTCTGTTTTGATTTTGTTGATTTAGATTTAACTTGTTTTTTTGCCATAATACTTATCTTAGAACAATTAAATTATAAACTTTTTGCTTGAATAAATATATTTGTGATATATTAAGTTCAATAAAATTTGAGTTTTTAATTGATAGTATATTATTTGATGATTTTATTTTCCTAATTTCCAGAGCATGTCAAAATAATTTTTAAATGTTTTAGCACAATCCTCATTTTCAATAAGAATGGTTGTTATTTCATTTTTTCCAATTATTCCAATAGCCGTTTTATTTCCATAAATTAAATATCCTGTTTTAGAAACGAATTCTTTTGGTAATATTCGCAAGTTTTCTTTTTTTACGAATTTTTTAATTTCATTTGTTTTATTAGTTTCTGCTTGTATAATTTTTAGATTCATTTTCTTAAATTTTTGTTCTATAAATTTTTTTGAAAATTTTAGTGTATCGCCAAAAAAATATCCGCCACCAACCCAACAGGCATCTTTTTTGCTGGTAAGTGCATCTTCTATGATTGATTTTGCACCTTGTATACCTATAAAAACACTAATTAGTGGATTTTCATTTTTTTCTTTGAATTCTTTATTTAATTGGGGCATAATATTTTCCAATATGTGTTTTTTTTCTTCCAAAAATATTTGTAAGTTTTTGGGATCTGTTGCAACATAAAGATGTATACTATTTTTTTCAACTTGACTGACAAGGCCTTTTCTTAAAAGGATATTCAAGTTATCGTAAATTGTTCGTCTATGAAGTTCTGACTCTTTTGAAAGGCTTACTGCTGATGCTTCTTTTAGTTTCAGAAGGGTTAAGTAAACTTTGCTTTCTGTTTCTGAAAATCCTAATTTTTGAAGTGAAGTTAATGCGTCCATATACCTTAATAATCTTATTAAGTATTTAAATATTCTGATTTTGGTGTTGCTTTTCCCACACACACAATTAAATGTTATTTTAAATTATTATTAGAAATGGGTAAAAAGAATTGTTTAGAAGATTGCTTAACCAGTATTATTAGTCCAAGAGGTAATTTCTCAATTGAGCATTATTTTATGCCTGCTTTAGCTATTGAACTCGGTTTAAGGGAAGGAGTGGTTCTTGAAACTAGATTAGTGAAGTATGTGAAAGAATTGTTAGAAAAAACTGAGGAAAAAGGGCTTTGGAGATGGAATGCTTCGAAATTAGTTGATTATGATGATACATTGACCTCAAGAAATTTTTTTGCATTATTATATGAAACGAGAACATCAAAAATACCATTACACACTTCTAGTGAGGGAGCGATTTATACTTATTTTGGGGGTGTTGAAGCAAAACATAACAATTCTATAGACTTGATAATAAATGTGCGATTATTAGATAATATACTAAACTTAGAAATGCAAACTGAAAATTATGATTACCTATTAGATTATTTAATATCAAAAAAAGAGGACTTTTTTAAACCGGTTGAAGAAATATCAAAATATTACCTTTCAGAAGGTTTTTTAGTATATTCATTAAGTAAGATTTCAACACAAATAGGAATAGATATAGATGATGTTATTCATGCAAAATTATTAAGATTTAATAGTTCTATAGATGTTGCATTGGCATTACTTGCATCTCCAAGAAATAAAAAATTACAAAAATTATATACTGAATATCAGAATCAACACAGTTCCTCAGAATTATATCTTTTTCAGGAGCCAAGTACCAATTCTAAGTTTAGAAGCAAAATTTTAGAATACGTTATTAATCAAGCTGCGAAATCTATATCAAGACATAGCTTTGATGAAGTAATCGCTAAAATTTATGCAGGGAAGGGGAAAACTCTTTATTCTTATGAGACAGATGCAAGTTCACTTAAATCTTTAATGAATGAATTGAGAATTTGCGCAAATGCTAGTTTAACTGAACTTGCAGTAGGTACAGGAAATTTTTTGCAACATTTGATTCCAGATTATTTCAACATTTTAGGTATTGATATTTCTCAGTGTATGATTAATCACGCTAAAGAAAAAGTTGGAAATAAAGTAAGGTTTGAATTGATTGATGCGATGAATTTTTCAAATTTATCCCACGCAATCTACTGTACAAATTTTATTGACCTATGTTCCTCAGGAAATGTAGAAATATGGGTGGATAATATTGATAAAGCAAGAGGATTATTAAAAAATATGATTAGTAATATTGATTATCAAGGTTACTTTTTTTTACACAAAAAAAATAGTAAAATAATTAAAGGGTATCAATTAATTCAAGAAAAAGAAATTCGGGGGTATCATCTTTCTCAAACTTATTTATATCAAAGTTCAGATAAAACTATTAGAAGAACATACAATAAAACCTCAATTCCTTTTGATGAATTTAATATAAATCTTTTGAAATTAGGGCTTAGAAGAATAGTAGAAAATACTGCTTGGATTGTATATCAAAAATAAAATTACCAACTTTAAAAACTCAAACTTTACTTTTCAGATGAAATTTGATCATACTTTGCATAGTTAAAGAACTTACAGGAATTTAATGATTCCAACGCTTTAATTTCTCTACTTCAATTGCTTTCGTTAAATTCAGATTAAACAACTATTTCATTAGAGCGATTTTACCACGTGAATCAAATATGCCTTTATCTAATTTAAATATTATCACGGGTTTGTCTCCTGAAGTGCTTTTTTCAGAGTTATCTGTATTAGATATCTTATAAGAATGAATACTTGTACTGCTATCTGAGTCTGCAACTACTGATTTAGTTGTTATTATTAATAAACTTACAATGCAAAAAATTGAGAATAAAGCAATAATATTATTTAAAAAATCGTTTTGTTTCATCTTTAAACTAAAAGAACGTGAATCTTATTTATAAACTTTCTTTTTGTAATTTAGTAGATTCTTTTTTTAATGAATAATTTATTTATTATTAGAAGATTTGTTGTAATATCTTAATTAATGTCATCTTAAACTTAATATTTCAAAACATTTATATATAAAAGTATCTAATTATGAATATTAGTAGGGGTGAGGACATGGAAGAAGAATACGAAATTCTACCTAAAAGTGAAATAGATGAACTTAAACGAGAACTCAAAGCAATAAAAGAAAATCCTTTTGGAGATAAAACAGAAAGTATTACTTTACTAGATTCTATGAATAAATTAACTGATGCTATTAATTCCTTATTAAATCTTTTTGAGAACACAAAAAAAGAATTAGCCGAGAATTATAAGAATTCTAATCCTACTGAAACAATGAATGAAATTCTTGAACAAAATCAGAAGATAGCTAAAGGAACTTTAGCAGTTGCAAATCTAGTTAAAGATCAAAAAATAGATCTTGACAAAATACATTCGGCTATAACTGTACAACAAACAATTCCAAAAACTGTAAATCTTCCTCAAATTAATAGTACAAATCCTTTTGCAGGAGAGCCTGGTTTTTCTCAAAATACTCAGATTCCGCAAAATCAACAATCAAATATGCAACCAAATGCTTCTAAACAACAGAGTTCTATTCCGATTCCGATTCCATCAGTAAATCAGAATAATAATTTTTCAAATAATTCTAACCCTTTTGCAAATCAACCCTCTTTAGATAATATAAAAGATCCGTTTGCAGAAAATATTGATCAGCCCACTCAAGATCCATTTGCAAATGATTCTGAAATGAATAACTTTAACTCTTCGTCAAATTCTAATAATAATTCAATGTCGAATCCGATTAAGCCCACTCAACAAAAAAAAGGTTTATTTGGTAAAAGAAAATGATTGATTTTGTAAGGGACACATTTTCTGAATTAGTTCTTTCTACTTCAATAAAGAATTTTTCAGAAATTATTCAACCACCTATTAATAAGTTAGATTTTAAGTCAAAAGATGAAAATATAAATATTCAAAAATTAAAATCTATTTATGAAACTATTCTGCTTGTCGAATCACAGTTCTCAAAAATTAAAAATAATAATTCTTGTAATCCCAAGAAAACAAATTTGCTAAATAAAAAAATTAAAAGATTAAAATCTTTAGTAGAAAATCGTGTATTAGAATAAAATAACTGTAGTTATTTTATTTTGAAAATCAAAGTAATAAATTGTAAAACCTAATTATTTCTAGAACAGAATGTAACCTCTGATTGATTTAGAGGTACTCTAGTTTTATAATGATTAATTAAAGACTTTATATGTCTTTAGCCATTACGGTTTTTCTATTATTACTTTCTGCTCTTGTAACTGCTTTCTTGATTAAGCTTTTTACTTCAACATCTAATGCTTCAATAAAATCGCTTGCAACATTTACTTCACCAACAACATCTTTTATTTTAGCTTTTACTATAACTAAATCAGCCATTTTTTACACCTCACTATATTTATTTATAGAAATGCGGAAAGCGTAATTTATAAGTTTTTTGGAGATTTAGACTATTATGAAACTTTCCGTGTTTGTGTGTGCGTCAGTGTTCGTATTGTCATTTTGTCTGACTGAAAGTCAGATAATGATGGCAAGGCTTGATGGAATAGATGGTGTTTTCGCACAAAGTGTGGAGTTATCGTTTAGGGAATAGGACACAAAAACATAAAAATTGTAAAGGGTTTCATAATAGCTGGAGATTTAGTATATAAATTTAAATTATTATTGAAAAATTATGTTTAAATCTTGATGTTATATGCAATTCAGAAAAAATGCTCTTCTACCTGTTAGGTAAAGATTTAAAGATGCCAATGGTATGGTGATAATTTTCAGAATTATTAGATCTTAAGTCATTTTCGATTTTTGTTTCTTCAGAGATAGTGGGTTCTATTCCAAATCCCTTTTTTAAACCTTTCAACAACTGTTCATATTTTTCAACATCGGTTTCTCGAATTAATGTAACTACACTTCCTTGTTCTCGTGTGTATTGCAATGCTTTTCTAAATATTGTTCTCCACTTTTCTAAATTTATTAAGTCAGGATTTCTTATAATTGTTAAATCATACTTAGGTATGTTTTCTTCAGAACCCATAAATGGTAATACCCATGTAAAATCCTGAAGTGCATCTCCTCCTTCTAGTGGACCAGAGTTAAGAATATCATAACCTCTTTCAGCTCGATACACTCCAGATATCTTATGAATATTAATACCTACAACTGTTGAATTGGAGTAAGGAATATTAAATTCTGTTAAATGAAACACTTTTGTAACTAGTCCAATTTTTGCACTTGCTGCTCCAACATCCATTACCCACGGGTTTTCTCTTGGTTGATAATTAGGTGTTACATACTTCTGTAGTAGAAACAAATCTATTGCTTCACCTTCCTGTGGGAAATTCAATATTTGTTTATTCTTATTAATTTGTGATGCTTTAATAATTGAATCCATTTATTTAGAAAATACATGATTATTTAAAAATTTAATTCTTTTAATCATTCTATAATAGGTTCAAGTGACTTTTGAGTTCATAATTAAAAAAGTCATTTTTTACAATAACCTGAGTAATTTATTCAAACAATTAGAATTTATTAAACTTTTGTAATTAAAATGAACAATTAAGTTATTGCAAAATCTTTTCTAATAATTCAGGGAACTCTTCAGTTCTCATATCACGCATAGTGTAATGTCCATGGTTTTCTAAATTAATAATTTCGCCACCTAGTGCATCATGAAAAATCTTCAAACTTTCTTTGCATCCTGGATCTTCATCGTTTGCTGTAAACATGTAGATTTCCTTAACACGCTCTTTGATACTTTTATCGATAGGGTAAAGATAAAATTTTTCTTTAAACTCATTTCTTTTACCGTGTCTTACAGGAATTTTCCAAGGAGCTACCAAAATGAGTTTTAAAATTCTTTTTTTTGATTCACCAAGCCAACGAACTAAAAATGCACTACCACAACTATGACCAATTAAAATTGTATTTTCATTAATTTCTAGTTTTTCAAATTCAGATTTAAAATTTTCATAAACGGGTTGCCAAGGTAAAGGCATGAGTGGAGTTTCTGTTTTTATTCCTTTTGCAATAAGATTTTTCTTAGTCCAAGGTATCCAGTGCTTATCATATGTTCTTCTTTTCGGATCCATTGCTTTCTCTGCATTAGAAGGACATCCGTGAACGATTATACATTTTATTGTATTCATATTCCTAAAATATTGTTTAAAATTTAAAAGTTTTTCTTTTTTAGGGTAAAACGATTGAGTATAACATATGTTATATTCAATTTTAAAGTAGGGAAAAAGAAAAAAGGCCTCGAAAGTTTTTAATATAATGTCTTATTCATAAATGGTAACATGTTTACAAAAATTGAACAAATTTCAAGACAAGATGCTGATTTTTTAAAACATGTTTATAAAATCAGACAATTATTTTTTGAAGAAGAATTAGGTTTTTCAAGAGAAGATAGAATGGTTTATAATGAATGGGATGCATTATCTACTCATTACTTACTAATCCATAATGGAAAACCTTCGGGAACAATTTCGGTTGTTGATTGGACAGGATTAAGTGAAATTTTAAATTCTCAAAACATTCCAACGAATTTAAAAATTGCTAAAATGACTAAATTAGCAATTCTTCCAGAAGCTAGAGGGATTCTGAATCTTAGAAAATTAATTTATACTGTGGTAGCAGAATTAGAAAATTTTGAGTATCTGACTGCAGATGTTGCTCCTCCTAGTTCTAATCCAGGAGATACATCTAGATATAAACTGGGAGTAACTTATCAAAATTTATTTAGTTTAGAAAGGATTGCAACTTTTGATGATTGTGGTGTTGTTAGACACATATTTGGAAGAAAGTTATAACTTCTTAATTATTAGGTGTTTGAGAATCAATTAAGAGATTTCATCTTGCAGACTCCACCCAATTTCTCCGCTTCACTTCAAAAACATTTGTTAATTCCAAGGTTACTAATCTACAACGATGCAACCATTATATTTATAAATGGGGTGTGTATCCTAATGTTTATTCAATACTTAATTGATGTTGAATCCTGTGATTGATGACGCCTTTCGAGGCTGAATGAGGGAAAACTTCTCTCACGATTAAATAACACAGTTTAACTAGTAGTATAAAAAATTTAGAGGATACAAAAATGGAAGAAAAAGCGTTTCAGGCAATAGAAGCCGCAAGAAAATCTGGAAAAATATCAAAAGGTGCTAATGAAGTAACCAAAGTTTTAGAAAAAGGAAAAGCAAAATTAGTTGTTTATGCTAAAGATGTTTCACCTGCAGAAATAGTTATGCATTTACCTATTCTATCAAAGGAAAAAGGAGTTCCTTGTATTGGAGTAGGAAACAAACAAGAACTTGGTGCTGCAGCAGGATTACCACTTGGAACAAGTGCAGTAGCAATAACTGACGCAGGAGATGCAGCCGACTTGATAAAAGAGTTGTCTGCTTAATTTAGGTGATATAAATGGCAGACAATACTGACAGGAGAGGAAAAAGACCCACTAGAGATTTGAAAAAAGGTTCAGGAGTTTTCTTTTCAAATGCCTATCCTGCGATTGTCGAAGAGGTTATCGGCAGAACAGGAACAAGGGGAGAAGCAATACAAGTTAGATGTAAAATTCTTGAAGGAAGAGATTCAAATAAAGTTATTCGAAGAAATGTTAGAGGTCCAGTTCAAAAGGGCGATACTTTAATGCTTAGAGAAACAGAAATTGAAGCTAGACCTTTGAATAAAGCAGGAAGAGGTAATAACTAAGATGGTTAAATGCACTTTTTGTGGAAATGATTTGAACTTAGGAACAGGTAAGATGTATGTTAAATCTGATGGTAAAATATTTTATTTTTGTTCAGGTAAATGCGAAAAAAATATGTTAAAACTTAAAAGAAAACCAAGAAATGTTAAGTGGACAGAAATCGCAAAAACTGAGAAGAGAAAAGTTAAAACATCAGAAACAAAATCTAAATCCATTCCTAAAGTTAAAAAGGAGTAATTATAAATTTTTATTTATTTAATTTTTTAAGTACATATTGAGGTGTTTACGAATGATAGAAAAAAGTTTAGTTTTATTAAAACCTGATGCAGTACAAAGAGGAATATGTGGCGAATTAATAACAAGATTTGAAAAATCTGGATTAAAGATGGTTGCTGCAAAATTAAAATATGCTGACAAAGAATTAGCAGGAAAACATTACTCTGAAGATATTGAATGGTTGACAAGTGTGGGTAAAAAAGCTAAAGGCGCTTATGCTAAAAGAGGAATTGAAGTTTCAGAAACTGAAGAAGAAATAGGTAGAAAAATAAGAGAACAGTTAATGGATTATATTTCTATGAGTCCTGTTTTTGCTTTAGTTATAGAAGGACACAATGCAATTGCACACATAAGAAAACTTGTTGGAGCAACAGCTCCTGCAGATGCGAATCCTGGAACAATAAGAGGAGATTATGCATTTGATACTTACGAATTTGCAGATAAATCTGGAAGACCATTACAAAATTTAATACATGCATCTGATTCAGTAAAAAATGCAGAACATGAAATAAGTTTATGGTTTGAACCTGAAGAAATACATGTTTGGAGACGAGCAGATGAAGATTTATTATATAGGTCTGTCAAAAATGAATGAAAAAATTCATTTTATATTTATGGGTAAACCTTCTGCAGGAAAAGGTACCTCGGGTCAACTTATTGCAAAATTACATGACTTAGTTGAAGTTTCAACAGGTGAAGCATTAAGAGAAATTGCTCAATCTGGAACACCGCTTGGAGAAAAAGTAGAAAAAATAATTTCTACAGGCAATCTTGTGGATGATGAATTAATAACAGAAATACTCAAACAAAAGTTAGATAGTATAAATAAGGGCATAATCTTAGATGGTTATCCTCGTGATATAACTCAAGCAAAAACTTTAGAGAATTTTTTCAAAGTGGATTATGTAATATATTTTGATGCAGAAGATGATGTTGTTATAAATAGAATTACGGGAAGACGAACTTGTCCGAAATGTGGAAAAATATATCACATTGTTACAATAAAACCTAAAGTTGACGGAATTTGTGATGTTTGTGGATCAATTCTTAAAACAAGAGAAGATGATACAGAAGAAGTTATGATAAAAAGATTAGCAAATTATCGAGAAAAAACAGAACCCGTTATTGATTTTTATAAACAAAAGGGTTTACTAAAAGTTTTCAATGCTAATCCTGCATTTCCCGATTTAAAAGACGATCTCATAAATTTTTTCGATGAACTAATAAATAAAGTGCGTGAGAAATAGACATCAAAATCTACACTCATGATTTTTAGTAAACTTTTATAAACAATTTTTTACAAACAAAATAAATAATGATAAATAATCAAGAACTTTGATTTTAAACATTGTTTTTTAATTAATAAACAATTACAAAATAGTCAATTCAAGTTTTTGACTAAAATATTAGGTGATAAAATATGGCAAAAATGGTTGATAGGGTTGTTACTCAGATGAAAAACCCTGAAAACATAAGAAATATAGCGATATGTGCGCATATCGATCATGGAAAAACTACTTTTTCAGATAATTTACTTGCGGGTGCAGGAATGATGTCTGAAGAACTTGCAGGAAAAGCATGTCAATTAGATTTTCATACTGATGAACAAGAAAGAGGAATAACAATAGATAGTGCTGCAGTTTCAATGGTACATCGAGTTGGAGATCAAGACCATCTTATAAATTTAATAGACACTCCAGGACATGTTGATTTTGGAGGGGATGTTACAAGAGCAATGAGAGCTGTTGATGGCGCCATAGTTTTATGTTGTGCATCTGAAGGAATAATGCCTCAAACAGAAACAGTTCTTAGACAAGCTTTAAGAGAGAGAGTAAAACCAATTCTTTTTATTAATAAAGTTGATAGATTAATTAAAGAATTAAAATTAACTCCTGAAGCAATGCAAGCAAGATTTGTAAAAATAATTGCTAGTGTTAATAAGTTAATAATGGATATTGCAGAAGAAGGCTATGGTAAAAAATGGCAAGTTAATGTTATGGATGGATCAGTTTGTTTTGGTTCAGCTTTTCATAACTGGGCTTTAAGTGTTGGATACATGCAGAAGAAAAATA
>CAYWRI010000005.1:0-2788 GCA_964461035.1 uncultured Methanosarcinales archaeon
TTTTAGTATTCTTTAAAATAACATTTGACATATTACAATTTTCAAAAGTGCATGTGATAAAACTTGAATTTTTTAAAGATTTATTTTCAAAATTCACGGACTTAAGTATTTTAGATTCAAATTCTTTATTCTCATACTCCATATTGCTTGAATATTGATCATTCTTTATATTTTTTACCCTTTTTAAATTAATAGGATTTACTCTTTGTTATATTTTTTCGACTTAATAACAAAGTGAAGTGAGGAGGACAAGGAACGAAGTGATACAGAGTAAAGTTATCGTTAAACAAAGCCCGCAGTTCAAGATTTGTTAGTTAGTGAGTGCTTGTTAATAGTTTTGATTAAACATTGATTGGTGGGTAAGAAAAGAAAAAGCACCACAAGTTATTTAAGTATATTCTTCATTTTTTATTTTTATTATGAAAATTGATGAAAGAACTTTAGTTGTAAGTGGATTCATAAGGAAAGATAATAAATATTTATTAGTCTATGATCCTAAATTTAAATTTTGGAGAGTTCCTGGTGGCAGATTAGAAGAAGGAGAAAAAGAGGAAGACACTTTACGACGAGAAATATTTGAAGAATTAGATTTAAAGATAAGAGTTCAAAAATATTTAGGTCAAGGTAAAGATGATGTTCCAATTTATGGAATTCCAGAAAAAACTACCTCTCATAGACTTGTAAAATATTATGAATGTACTATTCAATTAGGTGAAATAAATATTAAGGAGGAAAAAGAAGTTTCTGAATACAAATGGTTATCTCTTTCTGAAATAAAGAAAGTAGATAATTTAGAACCAGCAATGAGAAACTTATTTTCATCAAAAAATGAATTCTGAATATTGTAGAGTAAGAATTAGCGCAACTTTACAAAAGAAAGTAGATTTCCAAGACTTTAGTTGAGAAAAATACACAAAATTAAAATATCATTGATACAAATTCTTTAACAAAATATTTGGTCTGATTTAATCTACTTTCTAAAACTAAATCTGGTTCAGATTCACCTGTAGTTTCTCTAAAAGCTCCTGAATAGGGCATCTAGAGATATGATGTTGTGGCATCACAACCTCTTTGAATATATTTTGAAAGCATAGCGATTATGTAATCCTGCTTAAGACCTTCTATGAACTGTATATGAATCCTTCTCGGTTTTGTGGGTGTTCCATTAAAGGTATTCTTACCTTCATATTCAAAATAATAATTCTTCGTTTGTCCCAGGATAATAGGGTGATAGTAATTATTATATAAAATTTTGGGTTTATGTCTTTTTCTCAATTGAAATTAACCTCTCGATTAAGAGAAGTTCGCGAAGCGAAGGAAAAATTCAAAGTTTGAGTTTGGGCCGTCTTAGGAAAATATATAAAGTATTATTGTATGTTTCTTTGTACGAAGCATTTAAATTACATTTATATGATTTTAGCTGCTCTTTGTTTAGCAACTATTGGCGTATTAGTAAAACTTATAGGAGATAATGTTCCTGTAATGAGCCTCAATTTTCTCAGAATATTTATTGGATTTATCGCATTAATTATTATTGTTCCATTTATTGATAAAAAATGGTATAAAATTACAAAGAAAGATGCAAAAGAATTTTTCTTAATTGGTGTAGTATATGCAATTGCGTTATCTCTGTATACGGCAGCGAATGTTTTTGCATCCATACAAAACGCTGTTTTGATAAATTATTCTTACCCATTTTTTGTATTGCTGTTTGGATACTTTCTGTTAAAAGAGAAGGTTACCAATACTAAGATAATTACTTTAATAATTGCCTTTATTGGCTTGGCGATAATTAATCCCTTTCGATTTGGAGAAGATAATTTTGGAAATATATTAGCATTAGCTGGTGCTTTATTCTATGCTTTATTGATTGTAGAAATGCGTAAAGAAGATAAACATCATGGTATTGGAGATGTGATTTGGTTTTTATTATTTGCATCAGTAATCATGTTACCATTTCCAATAATGCAGGGATTGGGAAACATATCGCAGGTATGGATATATGTTGTTTTGCTTGGATTTGTATCCACCGGATTAGCATACATATTTTATAATCTAGCACTTGAGAAAATTGAGGCAGAAATTGGATCAATAATTGCAACAATAATTACTCCCTTAGTTTCAATAATATTAGCAGTATTAATCATTGGAGAGCAGCTAAGCATAAGAGCAATAATTGGTGGAGGATTACTTATTCTATCTGGATTATATTTAGAAGCACACAATAAGCAGCTAAAAAAGAAATGAAGGTCCAAACTCAAATTGTATTTACCATTTAATTTAACTGAAGTTAAATTTTGAGGTGTCCCTCAAAATTTAATTTGGGTCGAGGACACGTGTGTCCTAGCCAGTTAATTTTTTGTTAAACTTTCAAATGCCTTACGATTTTGGGTTGAGATTTGAGTAATTTTTAGGAGCTTTAGAAAGCAAGCGATTAGCTATTAAAAAGAAGAAAAGGGGCAAAAAAAAGTATCAATTTAAAAAAGGTGGCTGTTTTCAACCTTTAAATGGCAAATATGCCTTTATTTAGTGAGGTAAAAAAATGAATGGAAATGTAAAATTTTTTAATAGGATGAAAGGATTCGGCTTCATTGCTGGAGAAGATGGAAAAGAGTATTTTGTGCATCAATCTGATATTGGTGAGGGAGTTGAACTTAATGAGAATGATACTGTAACTTTCGTGGTTGAAGAAGGAGACAGAGGTCCTAAAGCAGCTAAGGTTAGTTTAGGTTCTGAAGAACCTGCTGCTCCTGTTGAAGAAGCACCAGTTGAAGAAGAAGCTCCTGTT
>CAYWRI010000005.1:2888-14974 GCA_964461035.1 uncultured Methanosarcinales archaeon
GAAGAAGCTGCAGAAGAAAAAGCACCGGCTGAAGAAGAAGCTCCTGTTGAAGAAGCTGCAGAAGAAAAAGCACCGGCTGAAGAAGAAGCTCCTGTTGAAGAAGAAGCTCCTGCTAAAGAATCTGAAGTAGAAGAAGAAAAACCAGCAGAATAAATTAGGAATTATTTTCTTTTTTTTTATTTTCTTTTGAATAAATTATATTGGCAGTCGGAGCATTAGCGAGGAGTTATTAGGTCTGCTGTGACAATAAGCGAAGCGATATATTAAATTAAAGAATAAATGCTGCAGTAGATTCTTACCTAATATAATATTAAACCAAAGCTCATCTTATTCTAAAAAGATCCTAAATTATTGCATATAACATTGAAATTTAGAGAAGTTCGATGCAGTCTAATTTGGGTGGAGAAACTTGCAAAGTTTCGGAATCGTTAAATCTTTGGAGAAGCTCATCAATGGAACCAAGGAAGAGTTAAAGAAGCATTAGATTCAAAGAAGCCTGTAGTAGTTGTAGATAATACAAATGTTTGCGCTTGGGAAATTAAACCATATGTGATATTCGGAATTGAAAATGATTATTTTATATCCTTATTTGAATCTGAAACACCAGCTGAATGGGATTTATCAAAACTGGTAAAAATTAATTCTCATAGAGTTTCTCAAGAGATAATTCAAAAAATGATGGAAAGTTATGAGTGTGATTTAACTTTGGACCAAATTCTTGAATCAGAGTCCCCATTTCGTTAAAATTTTTCCCTTAATTGAAACTAACATTGAAATTAAGCGACGTTAAATTTTACAGCTCTGAAAATTGAGGCAACACTCTCAATTTTCAGAGCTGTAAAATTTAATGTAGATAAACAACGAATTTTGTTTGACAAAATGGTCTAAGGTGGTTGTTGTGAGTCGTTTAATTTTTGTTAGTTACTTTTTTCCTACAAAGAGGGAATTTCGTTCCGAAAAGTTAAATTTAAGTTTTCAATCAATTTGATTGTAGGAAGACTATATCTTAAGGAGTTCTTTTCAATCCTGCGAACAAAGTGAGTCTTCAAGAAGGTACATCAAAAGCAAGAAGTATATTTATCAAATAATGTGAAGCTTATACATTAAAATAGGATATTAAGGGGGTAAGAAAACCATAGAAGGTTTATTTATTATTTGTTAGCTTGAACTAACATTTCGAAAGGTTTATATATAATTTAGTCAAAATGGATATTCTATGAACACAACAGTTGAAAATTATTTATGTACAATATACTCATTGTTTGAGATAAATAATAGTAAAGGAATAAAATCGATAGACATAGCAAACAAACTTAATATTTCTAGACCGAGTGTTTCAGTGATGGTAAAAAAATTAGGTAAAGAAGGATATGTCCTTGCAGATAAATACTCAAAAATATTTTTAACAGACTTTGGCAGAAATGAAGCAAGAAAAATCATGCATAAGCGTAGAGTTATTGAAGTTTTTTTAACAGATGTTCTTGGATGTGATATGGATACTGTACATGAAGAAGCACATAAGTTAGAACATGCATTCTCAGATGAATCAGTAGAAAAATTGGATTCTCTTCTTAATAATCCTAAATTATCTCCTATGGGGAAAAGGATACCGCATAATAATGACGAGGTGAAAGTTATGAATACGACTTTAGACAAAGTAAAAAAAGGACAAACAGGTAGAATAATAAAAGTCTCGGGTAGTGGAAGCATACATAAAAGAATACTTGATATGGGTGTTGTCAAAGGAGCTAAAATAAAAATTGAGAAGGTTGCTCCGTTGGGAGATCCAATAGAAATTAAAGTTAAAGGTTACTCTTTATCTCTTCGAAAAGAGGACGCAAAAAAAATAGAGGTAGCTTTAGAATGATGCCTTTAGCAATGGCAAGAGAAGGAGAAATAGTATTTGTACATTGTGTTGATTGTGGTATAGGACTAAAAAGAAGGTTGTGTGATTTAGGTTTATATGCTGATGCAAAGATAAAGGTTGTGAAAAATGATATTTCTGGACCAATTATTGTTGCAGTTAAAGATTCTAAGTTAGTTATTGGTAGAGGGCAAGCAAGTAAAATATTAGTTGAAGAGGTACGAGAATGAGAATAGCATTAGCAGGAAATCCAAATTGTGGAAAGACTACTCTTTTTAACAATTTGACTGGTATGAAGCAGCATGTAGGAAATTGGCCAGGCAAGACTGTTGAAAAGAAAGAAGGATCATTTAAGTATAAAGGTAAGAAAATTGATGTTATTGATCTTCCAGGAACATATAGTCTAACAGCTTATTCTGTTGAGGAAATAGTTGCAAGAGATTATATTGTTGAAGAAAAGCCAGATGTAGTTATTGATATTATTGATGCTTCCAATTTAGAAAGAAATCTTTATTTGACAGTTCAGTTGATTGAACTTGGAGCAGATGTTATACTTGCCCTTAATATGAATAGATATGCACATAAAAAAGGATTAAAAATTGATGTTGAAAAATTATCTCAACTTTTAGGAATACCTGTTGTTAAGATAGAAGCTATCGATGAAACAGGAAAAGAAGCGCTTATTGATTCAGTCATACAATTTAACCAAAAAAAATTAACTAATAAGTTAAAGTATGGTAAAGAGATTGAAGAACATCTTGAACAGATGACTGAACTGATAAAGTCAGAAATTGATGTTAAAAAATCAGATTGGATAGCTTTAAAACTGCTTGAAAAAGATAAGCAAATTATTGATAAAGTATCAAAATTAAAGAATGGGAAGAAAGTTCTCTTTAAGGCAAAGCAGTTGCAAAATCATTTGGATGAGGTTTTTGGAGAAGATGTTGATGCTGCTATAGCTGATGCAAGATATGGTTTTATTGCAGGACTCTTAAAGGAATCTGTTAAAAAACCAGCTATTGATAAAATGACCATGTCTGAAAATATTGATAAGGTTGTAACAAGCAAATTCTTTGGAATTCCAATTTTTCTATTTGTAATGTATCTTTTGTTTAAGATTACATTTTCAGTTTCAGCCCCGATAGTTGATTGGATAAATGTAATTGTGAGTTCACTTGCAGAATTGTCAATAGAGTTTTTAGGAAGTATTGGTGCACCTATATGGCTTGTCTCTTTTGTTAGTGATGGAATTTTTGGGGGAGTTGGTTCTGTACTTGTTTTTGTACCCATAATAATGATAATGTTTTTAATCATATCCTTGATGGAAGACTCTGGCTATATGGCTAGGGCGGCTTTCATAATGGACAAAGTCATGCATAAAATTGGGCTTCATGGAAAAGCATTCATTCCTTTCTTGCTCGGATTTGGATGTACTGTTCCATCAATCATGGCAACAAGGACGCTTGAAAGTAAAAAAGATAGAATAATGACAATGTTGCTTTCTCCTTTGATGTCTTGTGGAGCAAAACTTCCTGTTTATGTACTTTTTACAGCTGCATTTTTTGTTAAAAATGAAGCAGAGATAATATTCTCAATCTATATGCTTGGCATTATTCTGGCTATAATTATGGGGCTAATATTTAAGAAATTCTTATTCAAGGGTATGAGTAGTCCATTTGTTATGGAGCTTCCACCGTATAGGTTTCCAACATTAAAAGGTAGTTTGATACACATGTGGGAACGAGGAAAATTATTTATGATAAAAGCAGGAACAGTAATTTTTGGTGCTGTACTGGTAATCTGGTTTTTATCAAGTGTGCCATTTGGTGTTGAATATGGGTCCGAAGCAAGTGCTGTTGGTATGATTGGAAAAGTGATTGCACACGTATTTGAGCCATTAGGTTTTGGAAACTGGCAAACTTCTGTTTCATTATTTTTTGGTATTATTGCTAAAGAAGTTATTATAGGAAGTTTTAGTACACTATATAGTGTTGGAGAAGAAGGACTTATTCCTGTTTTACAAACAATTTTTACGCCACTCTCTGCTTATGCGTTCTTAGCATTCATACTTATATACACACCATGTCTTGTAACGCTAGCAACAATCAAAAGAGAAACTAATTCATGGAAATGGCCTGCTTTTACAGCTGTGTACTTATTTGTATTAGCATGGATAGTTGCATTTATAATATATCAGGGGGGCTTATTGCTTGGATTAGGATGATACAAAAGATACGATTTTATTGATTTGGTATTTTTTATTTTTTTATTTTATAGAATAATTAAATTACAAATGAAATTTGAATCTATTGGTTCATCATGTTTTAGGAGTTGTGCAAGTTGTAAAGTGAAAAAATGAGATTTAATTATTATTGAGTTTTTTTGCTCTAATAATTGAATTTACTGTTTGGTATAAATTTGAAGAATAATAAATTCATATCAATTTATGACATTAAAAAACACTTCTTGCTCCCTTTTATTTTAGAAAGAATTACTTTTTCCCTTAATTGAAACTAACATTGAAATTAAGAAAAGTTTTTGCTGAAAACAAAAATTTGGGGGAAATTTTCTGGAACGGAGTGGAAGGAAATTTTACCTCTTAATTACTGTTAAATTCTTTTCTAGTTATGAGTAAAGTGAAGTTCTGGAAAACTGCGTAGCAGAGTAATTTTGAGAGGTGTCCTTTCTAATGAATAAAGTAATACCTTGAAGACAAGAATAAAGGGAATAACTTTGATAATTTAAAAAAGTAGCAAACTTTTACAAATCTACTGGAGGAAGTTCTTACTTATGAAGATTTATTATTTAATAGGTGTAAAAAAATAAGAGCATTTATAATATTATATCAACAACTAAATTGATGTTCGAACAAAGTAGTACTGTAATAATACATTCTCATTGGAATAACTGTGATGGTAGTTTATCTTATCAAGGAGAAGCACGTGTTAAAAAAGGAATAGAATTATTTGTTAAACGAAAAACTTTATCACTAACTATGCCTGGAGGATATGCTACTATTGGTGTAGAAAAGACTAATTCAGAATCAATGAAGCAGTATGCTCTAAAAGCAGGCATTGAGGAAAGGTTCATTTATTCAGAACATTTATCATTAGATACTGTTGGTGAAGCAATATTTACTAAATTAGGAATAGTCTTACCTTATAAATTTAAAAATATAATTGCTGTAAGTCATAGATATCATATTTCTCGTTTAAGAAACATATATGAATTTGTTTATGGACTTGGATTTAATATACGATATGAAGAAGTTAAATCTGATTTAGATAACGATTTAACTCTACTTTCAAAAGAATATAAATCACTTACTGCATTTCATAAAACATTTGAAGGTGTAACTCCTGGTAATGATGTCGAAATTTTAGAAAGATTATTTGAATTTCATCCATTATATAAAGGAAGAACCGATTTACAAGATGCATTACAAGAGATGATTCGAAGCAATTCTAATTAAAATTGTTCCTTTTCTTTTTTTAGCCTTTCAAAATTATTGGATTCAACATAGGTATTAAATTAAATTCCGTAGAAATTTGGGTGAAAGCTGCAAGATGGAACTACCTAATCCTGGTTATGTGTTTTTTCTGCAAGAAAAAATGCCGAAGCGAAGCGTAGGCACATATGACTCAGGCAAAAAATCAAAATGAATCTATAATTTTTAAAAAGAAATTCTTATCCTCTTCATAACTTAACATATCCGCTACTTTATCTATTGAAATCCATTTTGCTTCTTTCAATTTATATGCAATATTTATATCTCCAACAGGGATAATTTGTTTGGCACCATTATTATATATATATTGCAAGCGACAGAAAATGCTCTAAAAACATCAATAATTACTGTTAAACCATCAGCTTGTTTTGCACCTTCAAGTAAATTTAAAATTTTGATTTTCACGCATACAGAACCCTTTATTATCTTTAAATAGTTTTTCATAGTGTGCTTAATTTCATAAAAGACTTTTTGAATTGAACATAACACATATTAGGTTTAGTTTCATAGGTTTAATTATGGTTGATACTTTTTAATTCGTAAGAATTTTGAAGTATTAAGGCGTATTTTATTAAGATGTTTCAATTAAGTTCTCAAATGAATCATATTCTAAATGAAGATAAAAAACAAGAATATTTGCAGAAAATGACTGAAGAGTGTAAATTAAGAGGTTTAGCAACCAAACTTTGAAAGTGTATTCTTAGGGGGTTGCAAAATATTTAGATTTTCTAGTTAAAAATAGTTAATTTGGGAAATCATAGCATTAGATATTATTTATTAAGTTTAAATCTAAGTATTAATTCTTTAAGATTATGTTATGCAAGTATAAACTTCTTTTTTGCAAATATCTTAAATAACTTATTTACAACAGATGAAATTTCCCTAAAAAAGAAAGAAAAAACATTACCTAAAGTTTTATCTAAGCAACAAATAAAATTATTGTTAAATCAAACTAAAAACATAAATTAATTATTGAAATGCTTTATTCAACTGGAATAAGATTGCAAGAATTAGTCAATATTAAAATAGTAAATATTAACTTGGATGATAATACTTTGCTTGTTAATAACTGCAAAGATAAAAAAGACAGAATTACTATTCTCTCTGAAAATATTAAATTAGATTTATTAAAATATTATAATAAATACAATTTTAAAATACACTGTGTTTTTGAAGGAAGAAAAGGCAAATATTTTAAGAAACCTGTTCAATTAATTTTAATTAAATCAAGTAAAAAACTAAAACTTAAAATTCATCCTAATATATTAAGACACTCTTTCGTAACTCATTTACTAGAACAAGGAATAGGTATGAGAATTATTCAAAATTTATTAGGACATTCTGATCTTAACACGACTCGAATTTATACAAAGGTTGCAAACAAAGAATTAAAGAAAATTAAAAACCCTTTAGATAAATCATAATTAGTTTCAATAAACTAACACTCCGTTTTTTTATTGGATTGTAGTTATAAGTTTTTGATGATTATCAAACTTTTGTTTAATGCTCAAAAACTTGTTTTTGTATTAGCATCATGTTTGTTGAATACATTAATCTTTTGGCTGAGGATGATGCCAGTTTAATAGATTATAATAATTAATAATAAAAAGGTATTTAAACAAGATAGTCAGTATAAATAAAATATGAAGAAAAGAAGATTATTATTCGATTTTATAATTTGTTCAATATTAGCGTTCATAACTGGTTATTTAATTTATAGTGTTCCACTTCTATTTAGATTTTTTAATCATGAATTAGTAATTTTTCTTTCTTCTGTATTTATAGCAATTGTTATATTAATAACTTCAATAATTAAAGGAATTCTAAAAAAATATAATAAAGATACTTCATTCTCAAAATTTATCATGTTATTTTTAATAATCTTAATTGTTGGCATATGGATATCTAATAGTTTATTATCATTTAAAGCACATAAATCAAAAGAATGTGAAGCAACTTTTATAACAGTCAATTATGATTGGTCTGATTTTGCTAATTGTTATACTGAAAAAGCGATATTTGAAAATGATGAAACTTATTGTTGGGCTATTAAAAGAAAATTAGTTTGGAAACAGTTTCTTTATTTCAGTTCTTCGGGGGTAGGCACTCAAATGAATCCAACCTATTACAGAGATAATTGTTTTATTCAACTTGCAAGACTAAGAAATAATACTGAATTATGTAAATTTGTTACTAATAAAAATTGTTTAAGTAAGGTTCAAAAGTAAGAATGTTTTTGGGAAATTAGGGTATTAGATATTATTTTTTAAAATTAAAGTCTAAATGATTAGAATAAAAATTATTTTCTAATAATAATTGAACTATCCGCCAAATAATTTACCAAAGAATGATGTTTGAGGATTTTCTTCTGTTTTCTTAAGTTGTTGAAGTATTTCTTTTTGTTTTTTAGATAATTTTTCAGGAGTTTGAATTCTTATTCTAACTAGTTGACTACCTTGTATAGAACTATTCAAATGTTTTATTCCTTTATTACTCATTTTAAATATTGTTTCAGTTTGAGTTCCTGAAGGTATTTTTAATTTAGCTTTTCCATAAAGTGTTGGAACTTCAATTATTGTTCCAAGTGCAACTTGACTAAAAGAAATAGGCGTATCAAGAATTATGTCGTATCCTCTTCTTTTAAAGTAATTATGTTCTTTAACTTTTACTTGTAAGTATAAATCTCCAGGGATTCCTCCCTTTGGTGCTTTATCTCCTTCAGATTGTAATCTTAATCTTGCACCTGAATCAACTCCTGCAGGAATATCTACTTCTATTTTTTTCTTTTTATTGTTAAGTCCTGTTCCTCTACATTTATGACAAATATTTTTTATTATTTTTCCTTCTCCTGAACAATCCGGACAACTTCCTGTTGTTTGAAACATTCCAAAAGGAGTTCTTCTAACTCTTGTTACTCGTCCTGTTCCATGACAAGTTGAACAAGTTTGAATATTTTTTCCGCCTTTTCCTTCACATTCAGAACAAGTTTCTTGTCTTGAAAACTCAACTGTTTTTTTAATTCCGAAAGCAGCTTCTTCAAGAGTAATTTCAACTTCATATAATAAATCGTTTCCTCTATATTTTGTTTTTCTAGTTCTTCCTGAAGATCTTCCTCCAAAGAACTGTTCAAATATGTCTCCAAAATCAGAGAAACCTGAAAATCCTGATGCAAAATCACCAAATCCTGCTCCGCCTGTTCCTTGTCTTGAAGCACCACCATGTTTAAAATAATCAGAACCAAATTGATCGTATTGTTGTTTTTTAGTATTATCTCCTAGAACAGAAACAGCTTCATTTATTTCTTTAAATTTTTCTTCTGCAATTTTAGGATCATCTTTATTAAGGTCAGGATGATATTTTTTAGCAAGTTTTTTATAAGCTCTTTTAATCTCTTCTTTACTTGAACTTTTTTCAACACCTAAAATGTCATAGTAGTTTTTGCTCATTTTATACCTTCTTTAGTTTAATCGTTATTGTATGAATTATATTTTGAAATTAAACTTTTTTATCTTTATCAATATAGTATTTTTTCATTAAATCATCAAAATTAATATCATTAAGAGAATTACATTCTTCAGGAAGTGCATCAATTTTTTCAAAAAGACTTTTTTCCATATCTAATATTTTATTTTGTACTTTTACCAGAGTTTTCCATTTCTCGATTGTATCTTGAATATGAATATATCTTTTTGATGCTTTAATTAATCTTTCAGCAACACTAACAATTGTTGCCATTTCATCTCTCTTATCTGAGTAATATAATATTTTTTCTTCATATGTTAAGAGATTGTCTATATTTTCAAATTCCATATTTTTAATAATTCTTGCTATGTGATTATGATTTTGTTCTTCGAGAATTTGAGCCACAGATTTTTCATGTGATAATAATTTAAATTTGTTTCTTTGTTCGTACCAAAATTTTATCTCTTCTTCAGATGAACTATTTTCTTCTAAGAATTTTTCATAATTTGTGGTTGGATCTGCAAGCTTCATAAGATCATGAAGTAATCCTGCAATTATTATTTTATATTTTGTTTTTTCATCAATAATACTTTTTTCACAATATCTGTGAGCTATAAATGCACAGACTTTGGTTACATTTTCAGAATGTTTTCTTAATATTTTGGGAATATGATATTTATTCCACATTTCTAAAGCATCATTTATCGATATTTTTTCTTGAATTTGAATCACCTTTTATTAGTAAACTTAATAAAAATTAATAAAAAAATAAAAATTAAAAAAGAAAATTATTCTTTCTTTTCTTTTTCAGTGTCTTCTTTTTTGTCGTCTTTTACTTCTTCGTAATCCGCATCAACAACTTTTTCATCTTTAGGAGCATCTTTACTTGCTTCGCTGTTAGCATCTGAAGTATTTGCTTGTTGAGCTTTTTGTTCTTCTGCTGCTTTCTGATACATTTCAGTTGCTACTTTCTGAAATTTCTCAGTCAACTCTTCTTTCTTTTTCTTTATAAGCTCGTAGTTCTTATCTTTATCTTCAAGCAATTTCTTAAGCTCATCAATCTCTTTTTGTATTGGCTCAATCTTAGACTTATCAACTTTATCTCCCATTTCTTTTAAAGTTTTCTCATATTGGTAAGCCATAGACTCTGCTTCATTAAGAGTATCAATTTTTTCTTTCTTTTGCTTATCTTCTTCAGCATGAACTTCTGCTTCTTTTCTCATCTTTTCTATTTCTTCATCAGAAAGATTAGTTGTTGCAGTTATCTGAATACTCTGCTCTTTTTTAGTTCCAAGATCTTTTGCTGCGACATGAACAATACCATTTGCATCAATATCAAAAGTTACTTCAATTTGAGGAATTCCTCTTGGTGCGGGGGGTATTCCAACAAGATCGAATTGTCCTAAAACTTTGTTATCTACAAACATTGATCTTTCGCCTTGTCCAACCCTAATTGTTACAGCAGGTTGATTATCTGACGCAGTACTGAACACTTGAGACTTTTTAGTTGGTATTGTAGTATTTTTATCAATTATTTTAGTAAAAACACCGCCCAAAGTTTCTATTCCTAAACTCAAAGGAGTTACATCTAGTAAAAGAACATCTTTTACTTCACCCGCAAGAATTCCTCCTTGAAGTGCAGCTCCAAGAGCAACTGCTTCATCGGGATTAACAGATTTGTCTCCGTCTTTTCCAGTAATTTTCTTTACAAGTTCTTGAACAGAAGGGATTCTTGTTGAACCACCAACTAAAATAACTTTATCTATTTTCACATCAGAACCTGCATCTTTAATTGCTTGTTTAGTAGGAATTTCAAGTTTTTCTAATATGTCTGAAATTAATGACTCAAATTTTGCTCTTGAAATTTCTTTTTCAAGATGTTTTGGCCCATTTTGATCTGCAGTAATAAATGGAAGATTTACTGTTGCATTCAATTTACTTGAAAGTTCAATTTTTGTTTTTTCTGCAGCTTCCTTAAGTCTTTGCATTGCAGTTTTATCCTTACTTAAATCAACGCCTGAATCTTTTTTAAATTCTTCAATAAACCAATTCATCAAAAGTTTATCAATATCATCTCCACCTAGTTGATTATTTCCTTTAGTTGATTTTACTTCAAAAACTCCATCTCCAAGTTCTAAAATAGAAACATCAAAAGTTCCTCCACCAAAATCAAATACTAAAATTGTGTGTTCATGATTTTTATCAAGTCCATATGCTAAAGACGCTGCAGTTGGCTCATTAATTATTCTTAGAACTTCAAGACCTGCGATTTTTCCTGCGTCTTTTGTTGCCTGTCTTTGAGAATCTTCAAAATAAGCAGGAACAGTTATTACTGCTTTAGTAATTTTTTCTCCAAGATAAGCTTCTGCATCTGCTTTAAGTTTCTGAAGAATCATTGCTGAAATCTCTTGAGGTGTATAATCTTTACCTTCTAATTTTACTTTATGGTCTTCACCCATATGTCTTTTTATACTATACACTGTGTGTTCTGGGTTAGACACTGCTTGATTTCTTGCAACTCTTCCAACGAATTTTTCTCCGTTCTTAAAAGCTACAACACTCGGTGTTGTTCTTTCTCCTTCTGCATTAGTAATAATAGCTGGTTTTCCACCTTCCATTACAGCTACAGCTGAGAAAGTTGTTCCGAGATCAATTCCGATTATTTTTTCTTTTTTCATTTTTTCTTCTGTCATGTTTACCACCTTATTGTTTTTTTAATTTAATTTTTGAATATAATTAATCTAATTTTATTTTCTCATTTCTTTCTTTATTTTCTTCTTCAATTTTATTTTTGGAACAAGACTTAGCTATTTTGACTTTTGCTGGTCTGATAACTTCTTCATTTAATATGTATCCTGTTTGAAGTTCTTGTAAAATTGTATCGTTTTCTTTATCTGACTCTTCTGTTAACAAAACTTCATGTTTGTATGGATTAAACTTATTCTGACAATCTATTTTCTTAAGACCTGCTTCTTCTAAGATTGAATAAAAGTTTGCAAATATCATTTCAACTCCTTTAACAAAGTCTTCACCTTTCTTATTTTGAAATGCTAAAGCAAAATTATCTAGTATTGGTAAAATTTTCTTAATTAATTCTTTATTAGCTAAATTAGTTATTCTTTGATATCTTGAAGCAGTTCTTTTCTGGTAGTTCTCAAATTCTGCTTGTAATCTTTGAAGATGATTAATCAATTCACCGTTTTCTTGTTTAAGCTTTTCTATACTAGAATCACTGTTTTCTTGATTTTCACT
>CAYWRI010000005.1:15074-62357 GCA_964461035.1 uncultured Methanosarcinales archaeon
CGTTTTCTTGTTTAAGCTTTTCTATACTAGAATCACTGTTTTCTTGATTTTCACTGTTTTCTTGATTTTCACTATTTTCTTGATTTTTTTCAGTTTTTTTTGTATTTTTTTTCATATTTATCCCTTAAATTTAGTTTAATTCTCTCTGAAAATTATCGATATTTATTATTTACTTTGTTGACTTTAGCTCAACCAAAATGGGTGTAAAATGAACTAATATATAAATGTTCCGATTTTAATGACTGTGGGACAAAATTGTTTTAGTCTTTGACTATTATGATTTATGCTCTTTTTCCCATATCTTTTTTTCTTACTAATACTTTTGCTTCGCTTCCATGAGGTATTATTTTTCTTTGAAAAACTTTTTAAAGAATTAGGTCTATTTTGAATGTTATGAGACGAGTCTATATTTTGATAATGATATTTTTATTATTTCCGAGCACTATCTTTGCTGAGTCTATAACTCGTTATGGTTCTGATTTTAAGATTCAGGATTCAGAAATATCTTTCAAAGTCAGTGATAGGTTGGGCGCTGAAAGACTAAGTTTTGATTCTGATAATTTAACTTCTGAGTTTAACAATTTGCCTTATGGTCAACAATTAAAAAACAGTAATGTTAAGTTTGGTTTTAATGGTAAAGAATTGGATAACACAGATAGCTATTACTTTAATGCTCGTTATTATAATTTTGATTCTGGTAAGTTTTTGGGTGTTGATCCGGTTAGTGATAATCATGCTTATGCTTTTGTTTCCAACAATCCAATGAATTATGTTGATCCTAGTGGAATGGATCCGTCTAATGAGAATATTAATAAAGAGAGTGATGGATATTGGACGAATGTTTTGGAGCATTTTATTGTTGAGGAATGGGGTGATATGATTCGTGATGATGTTCCTGAGATTAATTCTGTCTCTGAAGTTACGGGCGTTCCTGCTGAAGCAATCCTTTCTGCTATGTTGGTTGAGGATATAAGATTTTATGCACCAAACAGAGAAGCTCTCTTAAGTAAATCATTTCTTAAAGCCAAGGTTAGAGACATACTTCCTAATTCGGTATTGGAATTCTTTGGTCATCTGCCTAATCCTCCTGTAAGAGAATCTTCTTATGGTTTGGTGCGTTTGCAAACAATTGAGGGTGCAGTAAACTACTTGAAAACTATTGATAATCCTGACGAAGGTACTAAGATGCTTTTATCAAAAGTAAGTTCAGTTGAGTATTCATCTCATTGGCCAACCATGATGCAAAATACAAGAAGTTGTTTTTCAAATATTGAAAGAGTGGCTTTGGTATTGAAGGCGCACATGGTTTTTTGGGAAAAAAACGGTTTTGACTTGTTTGAATCTGAGTTTAATACTATTGAATCTTTTAGTGAACGTGTTGGTGTCTTGGAAACTTTAAATTCTATCTATCACTATGATTCATTCCCTGCTTCTAATAGTGAAAAATTTATAGGATATCGAAAAGACCAGTTTTGTGAGCCTCATATTTCTCCTCTTGTGGGAGGATCTATTTTGTGGGATAGTGTAAGTTATGGTGAGCTTTCTAGAATTTTTGTTAATTCTGGTTTGGCTACACAAATTAGTGAAACAGATCTTGGTTCAAGCATAACTAGAATGGATATATCTGATGAGTAAATTTTATTTTTCTAATGCGATAAATTATAACAAAAATTTGAGTCTTTTGGCAGGGGCATTAAATGCAATAATCAAAGATTATTGATCCTTCAAACAAGTTGAACTAACCCCTTAGTTCCACAATAATCCTAATCAATGTTCATTACTCATTTTGAGCTTTCAACCAATCAATTGCGTGAGTAAAGTAATCAGAATTAGGGTTCCATCCTGATTGGGTGTTTACAAAATCAGCCATATCACATATTGCTAACATGTATGAATTGCTATAGTTATATCTTTTGATTGTGTTGAATATACTTGTTTTTGATCTTCTGTCATCATAGTACTCGGCTATAAGATAAATTACATCAGTCATATTAAATAAATCTTCATTTTTAACATAGTCTTCAATACTTAATGGCATAAATTGAGGTATTCCTATTGCACCTGCAAAACTTGAGGGAGAAAAAACATTAAAGTTCTGTTCCTTACCTAATTTAACAAGACTTTTAAAATGGTTATTCATAGAATTAGCATAGTTTTCTGATAACATTTCTTTATATTCAACATTATTCATTATGATTGTTGAGATAAGTGCATTAAATGCTCTCCAACCGCCAAAATAGCTTCCAAAATTAGTTTCTATTCCTATTGTTGCAACAATTATTTCTTTAGGAATATTATGCTCTTCTTCAGCTTTTATTAAGTCTGCTGAATATTTTTGAATAAACTCTATTGATTTTTGTTTTCTGATATCAATGCCTAATCTTTTAGAATAATCTTGATATGAGTCTATCCAAGTTTTCTCTTTTTTTTCTACAGATTGATGAGCTATTTTTTCGGGTGATTTTTTATAATATTTAATAATGTTTTCATCAATCATAAATCTGTCATCATTAATGTATTCAGTAATATCATATCCTTCATTTTTTAGCTCTAAAATTAAATCATTCAGAGCTGTTTCTTTTCTGTATTCTTTATATTTTTGTAAAATAACTTTTTTATTCTGTATTGTTCTTGGTTGTAAATTCAAATCATAATTATCTGTTTTAAGTTCTTTAGGAATGTTTTCAAGATTTTCCCTTGATATGAAAGTTCCATTTAATTTTTTTTGTATTTGATAAACATGTGTTGAATCTTTTGATTTTGGAAAATCCTGCTCATTAATCTCAATTGATGATGAAGTTTGAATAGAGTCTCGTAATGCTAGTTCTTCTAGTTTAGGGGGTTTATTCAAATAGTTGAATGAACAAGAACTTGTAAATGCTAACCAGCTTAACATCAATAATATCTCTGTTTTTTTCATTTTACTTTATCGCTTAAGAATGTGAGTCTGTCAGGACTCGTGCTTAACAATTCCTGAAAGAGGAATTCTTGGCACCAAAGGAACTAAAGTTTTCTTTTGTACAGTCTCTATTAAATAACTGGGCCTGCCCGGACTCGAACCGGGGACATCCACCACGTCAAGGTGGCGTCATAGCCACTAGACCACAAGCCCTAACATAGTTAGGAAGATATAAATTATTTATAAAATTTAGGTAGAACTAACCAATAACATATTTTTAGTAAAAAAACTTATTTTTAGCTTTTTTTAGCCTATTTTTCAAGATTTATTCAGTTTATTTATAAATGAGTGTGTTAAATAATAGAAAACTATTTAAACTAGTCAATTCAATAGTGATAACAAAGAGCTTTTAAAAGAAAGGAAAGTTTTAAAAACCTTAATGCTAATAATATGCTTGTTACAGAATTTTTAAAAAGATGACTAACAAAAAACAAATAGAATATGTAGTAACTGAGACATTCGGTCCTGAAGCAATGCCTATTGTAGATTATCTAAAAGGGAAAAAGAATATTTCTGAGTTTGTTATAGCTAGAGATTTATCCATAGAAATACATAGGATAAGACAAATTCTCTATAAGTTATTCGAAGACAATATTGTGCTGTTTATTAGAAAAAAAGATAAAGTTAAAGGATGGTATATATGTTATTGGTCATTGAATGAATTTGAAATGCCTCATATTATGATTAAAATAAAAAAACAAAAAATTCAAAAATTAAAAGAAAGACTGATTCAAGAGTCATCAGATAATTTTTTCATGTGTAGAAATGCATGTACTAGAATTAATTTTGATTCTGCATTTGAACTAAATTTTAAATGTCCTGATTGTGGAGAACTTATGAATGAACAGGATAATGAAAGAACTCTTAAATTCTTAACTAAACGAATTAGCGAATTAGAAAAAGAATTAGAAACAGATATGAAAGGAATTATGCGTTTAAAACCTGAAGAGTCTTCTGATGAATCATATCCTCCAGAAGTTGAAGATCCAAATTTATATGATGCTGCTGAAAAGTTATCTAAATTATCTAGAACTAAAAAAGCAACTAAAGCAAAAAATAAAGCAACAATTGAAGCAACAATTGAAGCAACAACTAAAGCAAAAAATAAAGCAACAACTAAAGCAAAAAATAAAGCAACAATTGAAGCAACAACTAAAGCAACAACTAAAGCAACAACTAAAAAAGTGACTAAAAAATCTACACCAAAAAAATCTAAATCTACAAAAAAAGCGGTAATTTCAAAAAAACCTAAAAAAACTCTTTTTAAAATACTTAAGAAAAAAACTAAGAAATAAATCTTGATTTAAACGTTTGCATAACTATTAAATAGGTTTGTTGTCGCAATTATTTCTTTGTTTTTATCAAGAGGACCTTTTTAAATTTCAGTTGGCTTTTGATTCATGTAATCAATACTGTTTTCTGCACATATTATTTGTTTATTCAGAAAGTTGATATATTCAACGGGTAAACTAGTTTTATTGTTGAATGCACTATCTATAAATGCACTTTGTCCAAATTGATGTACAAGAAATAATTCTTTATCAATGACTTTGTTTCCGTAGCAATTTAAAATAATTCATATAACTTTCTGCAACAGCTTTACTTCTTACTACTATTGCAATAGGTGTGGTGCTCCAAACAATAATTGCAATATTTTCTTCATAAACAAATGTTGTAATTGGAGAAGAGAATTCATCAGGAATAAATCTAAATTTTGAATGCGATTTTTATTGATTCTGATTCTCGAGATGAGTTATTTAGTATTACTCTTGATTTTATTTTTAATTGTTTTTTTCTTTTTTGAAATTGTATAAAATCATGTTTCATTATTTCTAGAAAATTACCTCTTGATCCATAGGTTATGCTCTAAATCAACTCATTCTTTTCTATCAGAAAAAACTATTATTTCGGACTGCAAGATAGAGCGAATCTTATTATAACTCTCCTAACAAATCAAAATCCTTATAAATTGGATTATAATACAATAATTAAAATGGTAAGAACACATAATTGCGGAGAATTAAATAAAAATAATGTTGGTAATTCAGTTACTGTTGCAGGATGGGTTGATTCAATAAGAACTCATGGTGGAGTAAATTTCATAAACTTAAGGGATAGATATGGTTTAACACAAGTTGTTTTTAATGATGATTCATTTAAAGAATTAAAAAACGAATACGTTGTTGAAATATCAGGAATAGTTAAAGAAAGACCATCTGCAAATAAAAATATTGCAACAGGAGAAATAGAAGTATCTTGCGAATCAATGAAAATAATATCAAAAGCGGCTCCTCTTCCTCTTGATATTTCAGGAAAAATAGAAAGTTCTGATGAAACAAGATTAAAATACAGATATTTAGATTTAAGAAATCCTGATAATATGAATAAACTTGTTTTTAGACATAAAGTTGTTCAAGAAATGAGAAATTTTCTTAATCAAAAAGGATTTTTAGAGATAGAAACTCCATTTTTAATGAAATCTACTCCCGAAGGTGCAAGGGATTATCTTGTTCCAAGCAGAGTAAACAAAGGTAAATTTTATGCACTTCCTCAAAGTCCACAACTTTACAAACAAATGCTAATGGTTGCGGGAGCAGATAAATATTATCAAGTTGCAAGATGTTTAAGAGATGAAGATTTGAGAGCAGATAGACAACCAGAACACACTCAAGTTGATCTTGAAATGAGTTTTGTAAACTCTGATGATGTAAGAACACTTGTTGAAAATTTATTCAAATCAGTTTTCAAAAATATAAAAAATATTGAACTTGAAGATTTTTCCACTTTATCTTACGAAGAATCAATGCAGAGATTTGGAAGCGACAAACCAGATATGAGATTTGGTTTAGAATTAATCGATGTTACAGAAATTGTAAAACAGTCTGAATTCAATGTTTTTAAACAAGCAGAACATATTGTATCTATTGTTGTTGGTGAAGACTTTTCAAGAAAAGATATTGATGCATTAACAGAAACAGCTAAAACTTACAGGGCAAAAGGTCTTGCCTACATAAAATACAAAGATGGAAAATTTGATTCAGGAGTGACTAAATTTCTTACCGAAACAGTTCTTAATAATCTAAAAGAAAAAGCAAATCTGACTCAGGACTTTACAATGTTATTTGTTGCAGATAAAAAGAAGATAGCACAAACAGTTCTTGGTCAAGTTAGATTAGCACTTAGAGATAAATTAGAATTAGTCATGCCTAATGATTTTAAATTTGCTTGGATAAAAGATTTTCCTTTATTTAGTTATAATGAAGAAAAAAATAAATGGGAACCAGAACATCATATGTTTTCCATGCCTAAGGAAGAATTTGTAGATGACTTTGAAAAGAGACCTGAACAAGTTCTTGGAGATTTATGGGATTTAACTTTAAATGGTATTGAATTAGCCTCAGGTTCAATAAGAATAAGCAATCCTGAAATACAGGAAAGAATAATGAAATTCATAGGATTTCCTAAAGAAGAAGCAGAAGAAAAATTCGGATTCTTACTTGAAGCATACAAATATGGTTCTCCAGTCCATGGTGGAATGGGAATCGGACTTGATAGATTTGTAGCCGTAATGCTTGGACTTGAAGATATACGTGAAGTAATCGCGTTTCCAAAGAATAAAAACGCTCAATGTCCTACGGATGGATCACCTAGCAAAGTTTCTCCAGAACAACTTAAAGAATTAGGTATTAAAGTCGTTGAATGATTATTGGCGAACGTAGTGAGCTTTTGGGTTTAATACCCTGACCTTTAGGTCGTTTATTTCTTTTTAATTTTGTTTTTTTAGTAGAAATATTTTTATTGCGACTTCGCCACACTATAATTAAATAGTGCGAATGAAGTTACGCAAACTAATCATTCAAATTAGTGTGAACTTTATTCGTTGGAGGCGAATAAAATGGATAAAAGTTTTTCAACTTTAAAAAAGTTTTCTCATAAGGTGGGTTTGAATTATTGGCATGTTGAATTTGCAACTAAATATGGATATAATATGTTTAATAAGTTTAAACAGAAAAATTTGGTTGAAGCGTGTATTAGAAATATTGCACATAAACATAATAAAAATTCATATTTTAATTGTTATGCCTGAACATATTCATATGCTTGTAACTTTGCCTCATAATATTACTGATTCAAAAGCAGTAATGCTTTTGAAAGGAGGGTCAGCATTTCTTTTTTTTAAACATCATCCTAAAAGTAAATTAAGATTACCTCAAGGACATTTATGGAGTGTAGGAGGTTGTGCAACAACAGTAGGGTATAATGAATTTTCAACAGTAGAAAAATATATTCAAACTCAAGAACAACACCATGCTCAAGTTTGAAGCATTTAACAAGATACCCCCACCTTTAGGTTGGGGAGTATGTCATTTGATTAAAATGACAAAAATAAAAAACTTATTTCCTTTGCCTTTCATGTGTGGTGCAGGTGCAATAGCATTTGGATTTATTAAAGGTTTTTATGAATCCAAAGAGGGAATGGACTTTAAGAATGAAAAATTTGAATTACCCAAATTATTTGAAAAGATTTACTGTTCTGCATATCTAAATATGGCAAAACCAAATAAAGATATTTATAAATATTTAATTAAAGATGCAGATCTTGATTTATCAACAACCATTTTTATTGATAATCAAATCAAAAATGTTCAAACTGCAGAATCTTTAGGAATTAAAAGCATATTATTTGAAAACCTTGAACAACTGTAAAAAGAGTTATGTACAATTGGTGTAGAGTTCTAGTGTATCAAACAAAAACCTTAATTATCCCATAAGTAATATCCACACTTTTTAAAGTAGACGCCATTAGTATTTACAGTTCCTACTATTTCTCCGATATGCCTGAAAAGAACAATTGTTTTCTGACTAACATTTCTTATATCCACAATAGCGTTTTTATATGATGTATCATTTCCCCCACAATTTTTTCTTGGTGCAAAAACAGTTTCTAATACATCGCCCTGATTCGAAATAGTATTCATCCAATGCTTAACTTGTCTATCAACAAGATCTGGATAATCCTGCGTTGCCCAAGTATGTAAAAATGAAATATATTCCTTATCTCCTTTTATTATAAGACTAATTAAGGGAGAACAATTGTAAAGTTTTTTAAAATTAATGGATTGTGTTCTAGGAACGATAATTCCATTATCGCAATATTCTCCCACAATAATTCTATTATGTAATTCATAAATCTCAGGTGAACCAAACATAAGATTATTAGGATACAAAAATTCATTTGGAACTGGATTTCTTTTTCCAAAATAGAAATTAAACCAGTGCATTTTTTTACGAAAAGACTTTATTCGTTCATCTTTTCTAGAATCATTATTAAAAATTAGCGTTTTCTTTAGTTCTAAGGATGCTGATTCTCCTAAAGTTATTTCAATCAATGTTCCAGGCATATAAATTAGAAGAAATAATTTATTTATATGTTTTTATATTATTACTTCTTTTAAGTTAGTATGAATCGATTGTTTTTTTAAAATGAGTTTATACTCTTTCTGTTTTTTTCGAATTTTTCGGGTACACCCAAAAATTCCAAACCTTTTTATATATAGCTAAATAATATATTTTTATGGAAGAATATAAAGCATTCATAATTTATTCAACTTATAGAGTTAATGCTGAAAAAAATAAGGCAAGAATTCACTTATTTGGAAGACTTGAAAATAATTCTTCATTTGAAGCAGTATTTGATTTTGAACCATATTTTTTTATTAAAAAAGATCAAAAAAAAGATGCTGAAAATATTCTTAAACATCTTGATATTAAAACAGAGTTAATTGATGTGAAACTTGAAAATTTATATGATGAGCCAGTTATAAAAATAAAAACAGATATTCCTGGAAATGTTCCAATTCTAAGAAAAGCATTTGAAAAAGCAAACATTTCTTGTTATGAAGCAGACATTAGATTTTCTCAAAGATTTTTAATGGATAATAAAATAAATGCTTCTTGTATATTCTTAGGAAAACCAGAAAAAAAGAATACACTTTTATTTTTTGAAAACCCAAAAATAAAACCTTCAGATTACAATCCGAAAAACCTGAAAATATTATCTATTGATATAGAAACAAGTATGACTGCAAAAATTCTTTACAGTATATCACTTTACTCAAAAGATATTTCGACAGTTTTAATTAACTCAAAATCTCCAAACTTAAAAGCTGAAACATTTTCTAAAGAAAAAGATTTGCTGTTAAGATTTAAACAAATAATAGAAGAACACGATCCTGACATAATAACTGGTTGGAATGTTATTGATTTTGATTTTGCAAAATTAAAAGATTTTTTCAAAAAGCATAAAATAAAATTTAAATTCGGAAGACTTGATGAAGAATGCACTTTAAGATTAGAAAGCTCTTTTTTAAAAGATTCAAATGCAGACTTTAAAGGCAGAATTCTACTTGATGCTTTAAGACTTGCAAAAATTTCTTTTATAAAATTACCAGACTATAAACTAAATACGGCTGCAAGAGAAATATTAAATGATGAAAAACTATTAACTTCTGAAGACCGTGGAAATGAAATAGAAGATTTATTTCTTAATAATCAACAAAAACTTATAGACTATAATCTTAAAGATTCAAAATTAGTTTATGATATCTTAATGAAATCAGGAATGATAACATTGTCAATTCAAAGAAGTAAACTAACTGGATTAATGCTTGATAAAATTCAGGCAAGCATTGCAAGTTTTGATTCAGTTTATCTTCCTAAATTAAGAGAAAAAGGAAAAGTTGCATTTAATTTACAATTTGATGATAATAGAGAACAAATAATTGGCGGTTTTGTTTTGCCTTCGAAACCAGGAATTTATGATTGGGTAATTGTTTGTGATTTCAAAAGTCTTTATCCAAGCATAATGAGAACTTTTAATATTGATCCTTATAGCTATTTATACAAAAATCCATTCAAGGAAAAAGATATTGATTCTCTTAAAAAAACAGAATATGTTGTTGCTCCGAACAAAGCGGTTTTCAAAAACCAAGAAGGAATTCTTTCAGAAATTCTGGGAAACTTAATGATTTTAAGAGAAGAAGCAAAAACTAATAAAAATGCTCTTTCAAGTTATGCTATTAAAATTTTAATGAATAGTTTTTTTGGAGTTTTAGCAAGTCATAATTGTAAATTTTCAACTTTAGAATTAGGAAATAGCATAACGAGTTTTGCTCATCTAATAATTAAAAAAACAATGAAATTAATAGAAGAAAAAGGTTATTCCGTAATATACGGAGATACAGATTCTGTTTTCATTGACTTAGAAGTTAAAAACTTTGAAGAAGCAGAAAAAATCGGTCAAGAGATTGAAAATTATATTAATGAATTTTTAAAAAAATGGGTTTCAGAAAATTATAATCGAGAATCTTTCTTATATCTCGAATTTGAAAAAATCTATAAAAGATTTTTAATACCAAAAATAAGAGGAAAAGAAGCGGGTGCAAAAAAAAGATATGCTGGCTTGAAGATAACTAAAAGCTCTGGAAAATTACAAGAAAAAATTGATTTTACAGGTCTTGAATTTGTAAGGAGGGATTGGACAGAAGTTTCTAAAGATTTTCAACTAGGTATAATAAATAGAATATTTCATAAACAAGAAATAACTGGATTTATTAAAGAGTTTATTAAAGATTTGAAAAAAGGAAAATACGACAATAAATTACTATATAAAAAAGCCTTAAGAAAACAACTTTCGGAATACACAAAGACAACTCCACCTCATGTTAAAGCTGCAAGAAAAATGAAAAAAATTACTTCAAATATTATTGAGTATTACATGACAGTTGACGGACCAGAACCAAAACAAGATAGAAATCATAGTATTGATTATGATCATTACATAGAAAAACAATTAAAGCCAATTGCAGACTCAGTTCTTGTTTTTTATAATGATGCTTTTGATGACATAATCTCTGGAAGTAAACAAAAGAATTTATTTGGTTTTTGAATTAGATTTTTCTACTTATTTTTAATTCTAAAAGTAAAACGATATTTTATTTTCTATTTTTTAAAATAATTTATTGAACTAAATTAAATCTTTCATTTTCACAGGCAATTAACATTATTAAATTAGGATTAGTTGCTTGTGAGTTTTTTAATGTTTCAATATCAACGTCAGAAGCTAAACATCTTTTGTAAGGATGAGTATGAAACATTATTATTGTTTTGCTTGGACAACTACTAAAGACTACATGCCTAAAAGAACTTTCTTGTATTTTTGGATAATACAATTGCTCAACAAAATAGATTGTTTTATTATTAATGTATTCTACATTTCCAATAAAACAAAGAGCAATCTCTTTTAATTTTGCTTCTTGTTCTGAAGAATGTAATTGAGATATTATTTCTTCAGTATTATTCAAAAATACAATTCTAATATTATTTGATTCAATTATATTATTCTCTAGTTTAATAGAGTTAGCTTGACCTTGCAAAATATCAAAAACAGGATATGAATAAAAATAATAAGACATAATAAGAACAATCAAAAAAATACCTATTATTTTAAGAACAATGTTTTTCTTAGGTTTTTCTTCTATTAACTCTTCATCTCTTGACTTAATTACTTGAGATTCTATTTTATTATTAACTTTACTAGTATTCATAAGAATAATAAATTATGATTTATTACTTGATTTTAAGTTTAGTTTTAACTGCTTTATCAGATATGATTGCAGAGTTTCCTTTTGGATCTTCTAAAACTAACTTTATTTTTTCACTACCCCAAATAACTCGGGATATTTTTTTAAGATGATTTTTAGCTTGTTTTCTTTCAGAATCGTTTTCTGCATTATCTCGAGTCATTTCAATTATATTTTTGAACCTGTTTAAGAGTCCTTCAACATTCGTTACATATCCATTAGATGTTGCACCAGGGTCTATTGACCCTATTCTCCCGAGTTTAATTTTAGCAGTACTTGATTTTATTATTCTTGTTTTAAGATCTTTTTCCTCAGATATTTCTAATTCGTATTTACTGGGTTCTTGATTAGCATCAAATTCTACATCTGCTTTATGATAATTACAACTTGAGCAATCCATTGAAAAAATATACATGATTCCAAAGTAAGGCACTTCTCTTTCAGCGTCTCTTAAAGTTAATGTGTCTTTTCCACATATTGGACATTTTTGTCCACACATTTCTTGAGGTGTTTGTTCATTATTATCTACCATATACATAATCTTTTCCTTCTAGTTTAAATATTTTTTCTTACTAAACTTATCCTGAATTATCGCAATGTTTCTATTGTCTAGTAAAAACATTGCAAAAAGTTTTTAAATATGTTTGCATTCTTCTGGCTTAAGTTAATCATTATTAAATAGTAATAGGGGGATAATCATGAAAACTAATTTAGGTACAATTGTAAACTATATTTCAGATAACTTAGTTAATTCTTTAGAAATTGCGGGTCAAAACGCTCTCAATTTTGTTGTCGATAATTCAGCAAAAGTTTTTACTACAACCATGGCTTTAATTTTTGCAGGAATTATTTATTCAGCAACTGAAGCAGAACCTTTTATTCCTGTATTAGATAATTATACAGTACCAAATCTTAGAGACCTTATTGTTGGTGAAACAATAGACGGAAGTTACGAGATTATGACAGTTGATTCAACACATGTAACTTTACTAAGTCCCGATGCATCAGATGATCCAACAAGCCTAGCTGTTTCTGAAAGAACAACTTTAAGTAATCTTGCAGATTTGTACTTTGGTAACAGATCATTTAATCTTGAAGCTGATATGGAAGGAATAAAAGCATTTTATGCATTATTATTAACAGACAATGGTTATCTTGCTGACTCTTTAACAACATTAGATACAATTAAAGATGCATTAGTAATTAAAAATTCTGATAATTCTGCAGGGGGAGATGATGTTATAAGTGTTGCAGTTCTCTCAGGTGCAAAAGGTCTTTTTAGACCTGAATATGTTAAAGCCGTTCCAGTAATTTTGGATGGTGAATCCGCAAATCACTTATATGTGCCTGATAATGGCTTACTTAATGTTTCTCTTGATGTGATTTCAGCAGATTTTGTTGATCAATATGCTCTTCGAGCAACTACAGGTATAGATTCTATTATTGTTCCAACAGATGGATTAATTCCAGGAGTAAACGTCAATAGTCTTAAAGATGCACATACATATATTAAAGAAAAATTAGAAAGCGAAGATGCAAGAACTGATTCTTTAGTAACTGCGGGTGTAAAAGAGAAAAAAAGTCTTACTGAGATAGGGACTAGAATAGATCCTATAACAGCTGCGGAAGAAAATTCAAATGATATTAAATATCAACAAGAAGCATTAGAAAAAGCAAAAAAACAATTTGACAAAAACACTAAAGAGGCAATAAAAAGATTAGAAAAAGTTCGTAAAAATCTGTTAGGAGAGGATTCAATTCAATCTTCATCTATTAGAACCAGATCTACTTCATATGATTCACACAATTCAATTAATTTAGCTGTTGGTGGATATGTGAGAAATGTTGAACAGGGCGTAGTTGAAAATCTTTCAGATAAAAATTTTAATCTTTATGGACCTCAATTGGCGGTTAGATTTCTTCATCCAGTATCAGATAAATTTTCTGTTGGAGGTGTTGCTAAAATAACTGCTCCCGCAAGTGATTCAAGAACAAGCATCTCAGAAAAGATTGATTCAGATGGATTATATGGGTCAGATTATCGAGCGGATACAATCAATGAAAAATTATCCGTATCCCCTGGACTAACTGTGGGACCTATGCTATATTTAAATCCTGAAGGTGTACTTAGTATAGGTGTTTTCTTAGGTGCAAAAGGAGAGCAATTTACTGGAACGCAAGATGGCAAAACAAAGTATTGTGATTCTGATGATAATGAAGTGTATCTAATAAATATACCTAGTAATGAGTCTACTAATTGTGAAATAAACTTCGCATATGGTGTGAATGCAAATATCAAGTTAAGTGAAATGGTTGCAGTACAATTTACTTATGATGCTACTTCAGATTCTCAAAAAGCTGGCGTAAATGTGGGTGTAGACCTAAAATAAATTAGTTTATCTAATATATTAGCTAAATTAAATACAGAATGTGATAAACATGGAAAAGAAAAATATAATAACAATATGTATGATTTTACTATTTTCTCTTGTCTTAATAAATGTTGTAAATGCAACAAGTGTTAATGTATTGTATTGGAATGATGGTGGTTCTTATACGGATTTGACAAGAACAATAACAACAGATGACACAATAAGTTTTCTTTATCATGTTAGCTTACTTGAATACTCTGGTAATGAACAAGATTTTCCAATAACCATGACTCTTTATAGAGAGCAGGATAATCAAATCAGGGAATATTTCACATATACTAATTTTCAAGGAAATAATATTACTTTAAACAATCAAGAGTTTAATTTTTATCCAATTACTGATGAAATAACTTTAAATAGTGCAGACCTTGAACAAGGAATAAATCATATTATTCTAACATCTGAAGATGTTCAGGGGTATGGAACTGATTCAGTTATGCTAACTTTAAATGTTGAACCAGGAACTTCTCAAACTCATTTAAACTTAAATGAAATTCTTATTCAAACTATAACTGAAAGTAGCTTACCTCAAACAATTGATTTAAGTGCTGAATATGATAGTGATGAAGAACTTGCTTTTTCAGTATCAGATAATACTTGTCCTGATTTTGTAAATCTCATAATTCAAGAATCTCAATTAAATACTGAAGCAGAACTTCTTGTTGATTTAGCAAATGAAATTGATAATGATGTTAATTGTCAGGTAACTATTGAAGTGGCTGAAAATATTGAACAAGGACTTCAAGATTCAAAAACATTTGATTTAAACATAATTAATTCAAATAATGATATTGAAAATAATATTTTATCTATTGAGGGGTTTGAAGATTTTAGTTTAGACCCTTCTGAATTTAAAAGTTTCTATCTTGATTCTTATACAATTTACACCGATGTTGATGGTGTTCCTTTAGATTTTTCTTCTTTAATTTATGACTTTGTTGATTCTGATGGAGATTGCGATGATATTTTAATTGTTGCTCTTGATCTTGATTTGCATGTGTTAGAAATCATGTCTTTTACAAATAATAGTGCAACTTGCGATTTTCAAATATTGGTTCAAGAGACAGATGTTATTGTTAATCCCCAATCGGATATTACTGATTTGATAGATGTTGTTGTTGAAGCAGATGAAGAAGAAAATAATATTTTGTTTATTGATGATTTTGATGATATTGTTTTGAATTATTCTGAGTCTATTTTTTTGGATCTTTTTGATTATACAACTTATACTGATGCCAATGGTGTTGCTTTAGAGGATCAGCAGTTGATTTATTATACTGTTGATTCTGATGGTGATTGTGATGGTGTTTTATCTTTTGGTATTACTCCTGCGCATAGTTTAGAAATTTGGGCTGAAGAAAATACTGATGCGACCTGTGATTTTCAAATAGTTGTTGAAGAGGTAGATTCTATTTTTAATCCCCAATCGGATATTACTGATTTGATAGATGTTGTTGTTGAAGCAGATGAAGAAGAAAATAATATTTTGTTTATTGATGATTTTGATGATATTGTTTTGAATTATTCTGAGTCTATTTTTTTGGATCTTTTTGATTATACAACTTATACTGATGCCAATGGTGTTGCTTTAGAGGATCAGCAGTTGATTTATTATACTGTTGATTCTGATGGTGATTGTGATGGTGTTTTATCTTTTGGTATTACTCCTGCGCATAGTTTAGAAATTTGGGCTGAAGAAAATACTGATGCGACCTGTGATTTTCAAATAGTTGTTGAAGAGGTAGATTCTATTTTTAATCCACAATCAGATATTACTAATTTGATAAATGTTGTTGTTGAAGCAATCGAACTTGAATCAGAAGAATTAATTGTTCAAGAAATATTTTGTGATTATGAAGAACTTGCAGCAGGAACTCAACAACATTGTGCTATTTATTTAACAGATAATCTTAATACTCCAATAAATGATGCTGTTGTTCAATTATTTTATTCAACTAATGAATTAATTACAACAGATAATTCTGGTCAAGAGGGAATTTATGAATTCACATTTAATGCGCCTATAGATGAAGGAGATTATACTGTTTATGCTAATGCATTTCATAATACTCTTGATGATTACTTAGAAACTATTCCTAATTTTACATTTTTTGTTCAAGATAGAGTATATAGTGCTGAAAATCTTAGATTATATGATTCGGAAGAATACTTTGGTCAACCAATATATGACACTATTGAGTTTTATAGAGAAGAACAAATTTATGCTGAATTTCAAGTTGTATTTGAAAATAATGGTGGAGAAATTGTCACTGATGCAGATTTCATAAACTCTATGAGTTTAATGGATGATGAATCTGTAGAACTTCTTGGTTTTAATATGATTTCATTTAATGAAAATAATCAACACTATTTTAGATTTGTTCTTGATTCAGCAATACCTTTAACTGATAATTTTTTAGGTGATGAATTTGGATTAAAATTTATTAGTAATGATAACATAGAAATTAACAATAATAGATTAACTTCTATTCTAAATAATTATCCTGTTTGGGATGATGTGGATGATGTAAATGTAAATTTAGGTCAAACAATTACCATAACCAATATTGATAATTTAGTTTCAGATATTGAGGATGACTTTCAAAATATTCCTTTGATACTCGGAACCAGTTTAGTAACAGGAAATATTCAAGTAGAATATGATGAAAATAATTTAATAATTACTCCTTTAGCTATTGGAACTGGTTCAGTAGTATTATATGCTTTTGACCACAATGGTGCGGTTTCTGAAACAACAATTAATGTTAATATTAATAGTTATCCCGTAATAAATGCATATTTTGAATACTCTCCTGATTTACCAAGGATAAATGAAAAAGTTATTTTTGATGCAACAGATTCAGTGGGTTCAGCTCTTGATTATTATTGGGATTTTGGTGATGGAACATCTTTAACCATTATCAATAATAAAATTGGTTCAAGTATATCTGCTAAAGGTAAAAATTCTGTTTCAAAAATTATACATTCAGATAATTCCCGAGGCTCATTATTTCAGGATTTTGCAGAAGATGAAATTACACCTCAAGATGAAAATGTAATAATAGAACATACTTATGCGAGAGCAGATTATTATACTGTTACTTTAACCATAACTGATGAATATGGAAATGAAGATACATATTCACGAGTAATTAATGTTGATACTCCTGCAGATTGCAGTGATGGTATAGACAATGATGGTGATGGATTAATAGATATGGATGATCCTGGATGTGAACATCCTGGAGATCCTAGTGAATGGAATAGTAATGCGGGAATAGAAGATGGTGTTGTATTTAATTATATAACTATTTACTCAGAATGTTTCGATGTGTGTCCTGGAGACGATGTTTTTGTTTCAATCAAAGTAACTAATAATAATGATGAAGATGTTGAGAATCTTAGAATTACTTTGTCAAGTCTTGAGCTTGGAGAAAAAATAAAATCTCATCAGTTTGATTTAGATTCTGAAGATTCTGAATTAATAAAGATGAATTTTTATGTTCCTTATGGAACTCTTCCAGGTGAATATCCTTTAAAAGTTACAGTTTCCAATGACGATTTAATACATAGTAGATATAGATACTTTTATATTAAGTAATGTATTAGCCTATTTTTGCCATATTTAATTCGCATATTACTTTGATATATGATTTAGTTAGGTTTGTTATTAAGTTAATGAGTTCAGTTCAATAAAATAGTAAATTAAAATTTTCACTTCAAAATAAGAACAAATCAAAAGATTTATATATGACTTGTGTTTATGTTGTTTAAAGACGCGGATTTAGTGTCAGGGTGAGGATTAAAAGTATTCCTAAAGAATAGGGGGTTAAGATAAAATGAATATGAAAAATGTGTTTTTGATGTCTATGTGTATTGTGGCATTATTAGGTCTTGTTGGAAGTGTATCTGCTATACCTGCAGAAGTTGTGTGGATGAAGATTAACGGAGATGAAGTTGGTCTTGCAGGAACAGAAAACCTAAATCTTCAAAGAGGAGAAGATTTGAATATAAAAATTAAAGTTGAAGCTTTAGAAGATATTGAAGATGTTCAAGCATATGCAAGAATTTCTGGTTATGGATTTGCAAATTATGAAGGAGATCTAGTTTATGATTCTACTGACACATTTGATATGGATGCAGATACAACTCAAACTTTTGAATTGAATCTTGAAGTTCCAACAAAAATGGAAAAAGATGATTATTATCTAAGAATTTATGTTGAAGGAAGAGATGGAACAGTTGCAGAATATGATTACTCAATTATTGTTAAAGGTGTTGCAGATTCAGATGCTGTTGTAATTAAAGATTATATGTTTAATCCATCACAAACAGTTTATGCTGGTCGAGCTCTTTCAGCTCAAATTAGAGTTGAAAATATTGGGGAAGACGATGAACTTAATGATGTTGGTGTTACTCTAAGTATACCTGAATTAAATGTTGCTGTTACTGAATATATGGATTCTTTAGTAGTTGATTCACCTGAAACATTTGAAGAATTATTATTAAGAATTCCTATGGATGCAGAACCTGGAGTTTATACTATAGAAATCAGAGTTGACTTTGATGAATATGAATCAACTACTGTTACTGATACCATTGAAGTTATATGTTATCCTGGAGCAAATAGTTGTGGAGTTCAACCATCAACACCTTCAAATTCAGCTGTTGTAAATGTTCCAAGTTCAATGGAATTTACAGCAAGTGGAGCCGCTTTTCCTATAACTATAACAAATAATGGTAATGCTGATGCAGTTTATACCTTAGCTGTTCAAGGAGTAACTTGGGCTCAATTCAGATTTGATCCTTCAGCTACCGTAATTGTTCCAGCTAAATCAGCAAAAACTGTTTACTTGTATTTAACAGGTGAAGATGTTACTGTAGGAGAAAAATACTTTAAACTTCAAGTAACATCCGGCGCTGACACAAGTGAAGTTGCATTAAGTGTTAATGTTAATGAAGCTGTTGCTCAGGATTCAGGAAGTTTAAGAAACGCTCTAGAAATTGGTTTAATTATTCTTGTAGTTATTTTAATTATAATTGGTCTTATAATTGGATTTAGTAAATTAAAAGACAATTCAAACAAGGATGATGATGACGCTGAAACTTATTACTAAGTTTCCTTTTTTCTAATTTTTTTATATTTTTATTAATGTATTTATAGTTCAAGTATTATATAGAAGTGTGATTTTAAATGTCTGAAAGTAAATGTAACTATAAAAAGGAGAAATTTAAATCTGTATTCTTACTATCATCACTTTTATTTATATTAATAATTTTAAGTTTCTTATCATTATCTTATTTTGCAACTGCAGAACTTAACATAAATACCTATGATGTTACTTATGACTTTAGTGCTAATTTAGATACAAATATAAATATGTGTGGTTGTGCAGGGTATATAAATCAAGTGATCTTGAAAAATACAGGTAATTTTGATTCAAATTTTTATTTAACTTCTAGCAATCCTGATTTGATTAATTTTAAAGTTTCTGAAGTAAACTTAGCATCAGGCTCAATAGTTAAAATTGATTATTTTATTTTACCTGATTGTAATATTGAAAAAGAAACAGTTCTTCTAAGTGTTAAAAATTCTTATAATGTAAAAAAAGATTATTTAGTTTCTGTTGATCCTACTAAATGTCAAAATTTAGCTGCTAAATTAGAAACAAGTAGTTTAAATATAAAACCTTGTGAACCAATATTTTTAAATTTACAAGTAGAAAATGTTGGAAATTTTCCAGAAACTTATTATTTTGATTTAGGAAAATTTGATAAATATGCCAGTTCTGAATTTACTAGTGTTCTATTATATCCTACTAAAAAAGCAGAATTTAATATAAAATTACAATTAGCTTGCAATATTTATGGAAACTTTTCTATTCCTTTAAATGTTTACTCTGATACCACAAACCTTGGACTTAATTTTGAAAATAAAATACAAGTATTACCTGATTATTTTTATTCATTGAATTTAAAAGAAAATTATTTTGCCTGTTCTGAAGAAATTACTTCTTTTGACATTCAAATAACAAATGACAATAGTTTTGATGACACATATTATTTAGAATTTGATAAGCCAGCATTTATTTCTTTTGAAGAGAAAAAATTAAAATTAAAAGCAGGAGAATCTAATTCAATAAAATTGATTATTGATCCAAAACATAAAAATCTTGGAAATCACACATTGGTTTTTCATGTTAAGAGCAAACAAAGCGGAATAATTAAAGAATTTCAAGCTAATTTATCAATTGATAATTGTTATAATCCTCAAATAACTGAGCTTGAAACAAAACATTCTTTTTGTGATGGAACGCCTAATATAAGATTTGTTGTTACAAATAATGCTGCAAAAGAAAACACATTCATCTTAAGTATGAACAAATTATCTTGGATAGATAAATTATTTTATGCATCAGATATTGATACTATCAAATTCACTGATAATAATTTTGTTCTTTCACCTTATTCAAGTAAAGAAGTTTTTATAGATATTTCAAATATTCCTAGTATTTCTGCAAAATATAAATTACCCATTCATCTTCAAATAGGTGGAAAACCTCAAACTGCTGAAGAAACAGTAATTATAGATTATATTTCAGCAGAACAATGTCATAAAATAAGTTTTTCTCCAGATAAAAAAACTATAAATTTTGATACAGAAAAAATGACTTTTTTAATTCAAAATACTGGTAAACAATTTTCTAAATACGATATTGAGTTTATACCTCAAGCTGAATATGACTTTATTAACATTGTTCCAGGAGATAATTTCTATACTGAGTTAGGAAGAACACAGAAAGCATATTTTGGTATTAACTTTAACACTTCACAATTATCTAAAGAATCTAAAGATTTTACTTATGATGTTATAATTAAAGTTAATGACTCATATAGGCCAACTGAATACAAATACACTTTAAAGATTATGCAAAGAGATAAATCCTTTGTTTATTATGTGGGAAAATGGATTTATGATAATCCTGTGTATGATGGAATAATAATTATTGTAATATTATTAATACTTTTATTTCTTTATTTACTTCTTTCTAGACCAAAGAATATTAAGCATCAAGATGAAAGAAAAAAGAATTATAAAAAAGTTTTAATTATATATCTAAGTCTGTTAGTACTCGCATTTTTAATATTATTATTGTTTTTTCCTTTAAAATCAATCAATCCTATAATAACTAATGATGATACTCAATTTAATCATTCACTTTATTCAGGAAGCAAAAAAACAATAGATATTGGTAATTACTTTATTGATCCTGATGGTGATTCACTTAATTATTCGGCAATAATATTTGCTTCAGGCGATGATGATTATGTTGGTAAGTTACCAAGTGTTAATTTTAAAGAGGATTTGGCAATAATTAAAGCACCTAAAAATTCGGAAGGTCGTTCCTCAGTATTTTTTAAAGCAAGTGATTCTATTAATATATCTAAAAGCTCTATTTTTAAAGTGAGAACTGTACTAAAACCAAATTATAGTTTATATGAATATGTTGAATTCTATTTACCATATGTAATTTGGTTTGCAATAGGTTTGTTTGTTCTGATATACGTTCTAGCAATGTATTTTTGGTCAAAAAGAAAGACTCAGAGACAACATTTGAATCAGAAAAAAAATATTCTTAATAATAATAAAGACAATCTGAAGAAAAATAACAATAACAAAACTAATAATAAAAAAGTTAATAACAATAAGATTGATGAGCTTGATTAAACTTTAAACATTTCTTATCTATTCTATCAAATGATGTAATAAAAATCTGTTGCATGAACGCAGTTTATTCATCTAATAAATGATCGAGCTTTAACGACTGCTTTCTTTAACTGCAGATTTTTGGAATATTGAAAGCAAGAGCCATTCATCTCAATCCTAAAGAGTTGAACTTTCTGGCTTTTCGTATGTAGTCACTTCATAATTTATACACATATTTAAAAATACTTATTAATATAACAAAAAGTATGCATGATAAAGAAGAAGGTGAGAAACCAATTTTCCAATTAAAACATGTATCAAAATATTTTGGTACAAGAAAAGTTCTTAACGATGTTAATTTAGATATTTTTCCGGGTGAAATACTTGGAATTATAGGTGCATCGGGTGCAGGTAAAACAACATTATTAAATATGCTCATAGGTTTTTTGCGTCCAGAAGTTGGTGAGGTCTTATTTAGGTTTGAGCATCTTTTAAGTTTTAAAGATAGTGAAATATACAGAGACGTATTTCAAAAACCTATTGAAATAAAAAAAATGATTGGATTTGCTTCTCAAAGACCAAGTTTTTATCCTAATTTAACAGTTCAAGAAAATCTTGAATATTTCGGTGCATTATTTAATTTATCAAATGATGCTTTAAATTCAAACATAGAAGCATTACTTAGTCTTATGGAACTTAAAAGCAGTAGATATGTTTTATCTAAAAATCTTTCTGGAGGAATGCAAAGACGATTAGATGTTGCTTGTTCTTTAGTGCACGATCCTAAAATTTTGATATTAGATGAACCAACTGCAGATCTTGATCCTATTCTAAGAAATCACATAAGTGAATTAATTAAAATAATCCAAAGTAGGGGAACAACCATTTTACTTTCAAGTCATCATCTTTCTGAAATAGAACAATTATGTAATAGAATTGCAATTCTTAAAGATGGAACATTTGTTGAAGTAAATTCAATGGAAAATATTAGAAAAAAATATATTAGACATAAAAAAATACATATTCAAACCAAGTTAAGAGAATATGATAAGTTAATGGATAAAATGCCAAAAGACATTCTTAATAAATATCACATACATAATAGGGAATTAATAATTTCATCTAATTCTCCTGAAGAATTACTAAAGAAAATTTTAGAAAAAATTAAGAAAGAGGGAGATGAACTAATCTCTCTTGAAATTCGTAATCCTTCTCTTGATGAAATATTTGTATCTATAAATAGAGATACATCTAAAAAATTAAAAGATTTGGATAAAGATCAAAACAATGATTATAAAAAACATGAAAAAAAGAAGAAGACCAAACATCATAAAATACTTCATCGTAATATATACAAATCTGAAGATAATGAGTCTGATAATGAAGACTCTATAAGACATAATGCATTTATTTATGAATAAGGAAAACAATGAAATTATTTAGAATAATAAAAAAGAATTTGAAAATATTGCTCAGAAATAGATCATCTGCAATAGTAATTCTTATAGGGCCATTATTAATTGTTCTTTTAGTAGCTCTGGCTTTCAATAATGTGGGTAATTCGTATAAACTAACAATAGGCGTTTATTCTGACTCATATGGTGAATCAACAGAATCATTTATTTCAGGATTAAATGAAAAGTATTCTGTTGAAAAATTTCTAGATAATACTAGTTGTATTAACTCTGTTAAAATAGGAGAAACACATTCTTGCATCATATTTCCATCAAACATAATACTGGATGATGAATTACAGGATGAAGTCATATTATATGTTGATCAAAGTAGAATGAATCTAGTTGATGCTTTAATCAATAGAATATCTGAAATTATAGGAATTAATGTTGAATCAGCAAGCAAGGATTTAACCGCCACACTACTTGATTCAATCTCACTTACAAAATCAGAAGTTGAAGCAGGATTATTAAAAGGTGTAAATATAAAACAGTCTGCTGATGAAATGATGTCAAATTCAGATCAAATAACTGCAGATCTTTCTGCAATGGATCTTGATATGATAAGTGTTAATACTGATTCAATCAAATCCAATGTTCAAAGTTTGAACTCTAAAGCAATAGATATAAAAGATAAAGCAATCGATGCAATAAATGCATCTTTAGAATTTTTTGACTCTTTAGGTAATATTTCAGGAATACCTACAGCCACAGTTGAAGATTTACAAGATGATATTATCTCCTTAAATTCTGAAAGAAATGCATCTTACTCAACCATATTAGAAAATCTTGAAACAGCATCTAATGCAATTGATGAAATAGAAAATAAACTTTCAATTGCTAAAGTAAAAAGAAGTAGTATAATAACTAATATTGATAGTCTTAAATCAAAATTAGACACGTCTAAATCAGAAATGTCTGCTTTAAAATCTTCTCTTGAAACAATCAGTTCAAGTATTAATTCAATAAAAGTTATGGATGCAGATAGAATAGTTAATCCTATAACTACAACAATTAAACCATTGAGTGGAACAAATCAAACATCTACTTTTTTATTTCCTTACTTAATCATTCTTGTAATTATGTTTATAGGAATAATGCTTGCAGGTATAAGTATAATAATAGACAAGCTTTCACCTTCTGCTTTTAGAACATTTGCATCACCAACAAGAAATTCATTTTATATACTAACCTATTATTTGACTAATCTTATTATTACATTTCTACAAGTTTTAATAATAGGTGGATTAGCAGCATATTATCTTAAAATTGATTTGAGTCTTTGTATTGGTTCTGTTCTTCTACTAATTTTTCTTGCATCCAGTTTCTTTATTCTTGTAGGACTTTGTTTTGGGTATCTTTTCAAAAGTCAAGAAGGTGTTACAATAGCTTCTTTAAGTTTTTCATCAGTTCTTTTATTTGTTTCTAATTTAATTATACCTTTAGAGAGCACTCCTGAAATAGTTCAACAAATCTCAAGATATAATCCCTATGTTTTATTATCAGAAACACTAAAAAAAGTAATGTTGTTCAATGTTTCTCTATCTGAAATTTCAACTGAATTATTTATGATAGCTGGATATGTTATAGGTATGGTTGTATTAATATTAATAGTTCAAAAATTAAATCAATTATTTTATTTTAAAAAAATCCCTCATATAAAACATCGTCATATTGAAAATTTAACACCTGAACATTACTTTAGATTAATAGATGGTAATGTTCTGAAAGATGAAGAAGATCTTTTAAAATTCTTACAAACTTGTTCACATGCCGATTTTAATGAATTTGTATCACATGAAAATAATCAATTTATTATTTGGTTGAAAACAATACTTAAAAGAAAAGTTTTGGCAAAGAAATTAAAAGGTGTAACCGAAAAAGATAAAATGATACAAACTTTAGAAGAATATGTTGCCAAAAAAAGAGCTGATTCTCAGAAAGAGTAATTACTAATTATTACAAAGTTCTTTCAATAGATTTTATAATTTTATACAAACCATTTAATCCATTAGTTTTAGATATTTTTAGTCTTAGTATTGTGCTTTTAGGAATTCCTTTTGTAAACATTTGCGCCTGTCTTTTTATTATTGCATAATCTATACCTATTTTTGTTGCATTATCAATATATTCTGATAGTGCATCTAATTTATCTTGAATTGTGTGTTTAAATTTTCCTTTTGAATTTATTTCCTTGAAAATAAACGGATTTCCAAAGCTTGCTCTTCCAATCATAACAAAATCTGCTTTTGTTTTTTCTTTTAAAGAAACATAATCCGAGTAAGATTTTACATCTCCATTACCACAAACAGGAATATCGAGTGCGTTTTTTACTTTTCTTATTTCATCCCAATTTGCTTTTCCCGTATACGCTTGCTTTTGAGTTCTTCCATGAACCGTTAAAAAGTCTGCACCAGATTCCTGACATATTTTTGCAATTTCAACCGCATTCATATTATTATTATCTAAACCTGTTCGAATTTTACAACTAACAATTTTATCTGTATTAGCTCTAACAACTTTAACTATTTCTGCAACTTTATTAGGTCGGGCAAGAAGTGCAGAACCAGAACCTTGCGAAATAATATTTTTTGAAGGACAACCAAAATTTATATCAACAATATCAAAAAGGGTTTTATTCTTTTTTTCTAAATCAGGAAGCAACTTAAGAGATTTTTCAAAAATATCAGGATTCTGACCAAAAAGTTGTATGGCAATTGGATTTTCATCTTCCAATGTTTGAGCAAGTTTTATTGTGCTATTGTTTTTTCTACTTAAAGCATTAGCACTAATCATTTCTGTAAATGTTAATGCTGCACCCTGTTTTTTACAGAGCATTCTGAATGGTGCATCAGTAACTCCTGCTAATGGTGCAAGAAACAGATCATTCTTTAATTTCAAATTCTTAAGATTCAACATACTTTACTAACATTCAGTCCTATTTATTAATTTTTTTATGATATGATTATGAATTTAAACATTTAAACTATGTGATTGAAGATTCTGATTAACATACTTAATCCACACCCACTCAATAGACACATTTAAAAGTAATATTGTGTTCTTATATCGATATGAAAAACAATTCATCAAAAGAATTAGCTTTTGTGTATGTTGTAGATAGTTTAGAAGATAATAATATTTTGAATTGGTATAAATCATATACCTCCAAAGAAAATTCTCTTTTACGGGGTTATGCTAATTTCTGGGAAGAAATTCAATTTATTCAGGGTTTAGAATTACCTTTATTTTATGCAGTAAAAAATTCTGATTCAAAGAATTCTTATGATATTCTTACACCTTCTAATAATAAACTTGAATCATTAGATGAATATGTTTTATTTATTCGTTCTGATACTCTAGCTTATTCAGGTATTATTAGTTCTGTTATTAATTTAAATGGAACACCGCTTGTTTCAGAAAAAAAATCTGAAATTGTTGAAACTTGGTTTAATTATATTAATCCTGATTTTTTAAAAAGAAAAATTAAACAAACAACATTAAATGAAATATGTGATAAAAATTATAAAATCAAAAGAGCTGCGGTTTTAGACTACCTTGTTGATGAACATTTTTTTATGAAAACTTCAGAAAAATCTATATTTGCAGATATGCATTCAATTGAAAAACCTGGAGATCTTTTATCGCTTATAGAATTCAATTTTTCAAGAGATGAACCTTTAATAATTTCTCAACCTCTTAAGTTTTTTAAGCCCTATAAAGAATATCGTTGTTGGGTTGTAAATGACAAAGTAACAAGTATTTCGAGAAAAGATAATTTTGAATTTCATCAGGTTCCTGAAAATATTAAAGATTTTGCAAATAAGTTTGCAGAATATCATAAAGAAACATTCCCTTCATTATACGTTGTCGATATTGCTATCGAAAAAACAAAAGGTCCTTTAGTTATTGAATGTAATCCTTATTCTAGCAGTGGAAGGTTTATTCAAACTGATTTTTCTGAGGTTTTAAGAGCTTTAATTCCCAATATTGATTCTCAATTATCAGATTTGTCTAGAAGTATACGATCTGAATTAAACATTTTGTTAGAGAAACACGATTTAATTGAAGGTCAAACAGATCCTAACAAACCTGAACTTGTTGCTCCTGAAAATCCTGCTGATCTTTTAAAATTTATTCAAAGTATGGCTCCTGAATAGTTCTTGATTTTTTTAATTTAATGTTTTCAATTTTTCGAACGTCCTGTATGAATAAGTAACTTTATAAATATGATTCATCATAACAGATTATATTAATATTTATACCAATGAATTTGGGGTGTTATTTATGAAGAAAGGAACAATCTTACTTGGAATTTTAGTTTTATTAATATTCATTGGAATTAATTCTGTTACTGCGACAACAAATGTTAGTGCTTGCGGGTATCTGAATTCAGAAAATGAAGTTTATGAATTAAATATTACACTTAATTCTTCATATGATTGTTTGATAATTAATGCAACCAATATAACTTTGGATTGTAAAGAGTATACTATTAATTACGGAAATGCTTTAGGCGGGTTTGGTGTTAAAGTTTTCAATGCAACTAATTCAGAAGGTTTTGATAATATAATTATTAGAAACTGTGTTTTAGTTCAAAATCAGACAGGTTTTAATGATAGTGCAATCTTTTTTGCTGAAAACTCACAACAACCATCAGTATATAATAATAACATATCAACTTCTGGAAATAAAACAAAAGGAATTTTCTTTCAAACTGGTTGTGTAGGTGCAAATGCAACTTCTAATATGATAACTTCTTCAGGTGATGATTCTTCAGCAATTGTTTTTGGAGATAATTCTACAGATAGCTTTGCATCTTATAATATAATTACTTTAACAGGAAATAGAAATTTAAATTCTGCAATTGCAGGAATATTTTTAGAAACAGGAAATGATAATATTACTATTACTTCGAATAACATAACGACTTCAGGAATTAATGTCTCAGGAATTTGGGCTTTGGGAGCGAATATTACAATTTCAAATAATGTTCTAACATCTACAGGTCAAACTGGAGATGGAATTTACTTAAATGATGTTGAAGGAATTACTATAAGCTCTAACACAATTAACACTGCTGGAAATATTGGTTATGGAATTCATTCTTATTTGTCAGGAACTGCAGTATTAGTTTTTGATAATAATGTAATCACAACTTCTGGAAATAATGCTTATGCAATTAGTGTTAATCAGGATTCTAACAATAACATTACTTCAAATAATATAACAACATCAGGAACTTCGTCTTATGGTATTTATTTATTACAATCAGACAATACAACTATAATAAATAATCGTATAACCACATTAGATTCTTCATCTTATGTTATGTACTTTAATACATCTGCTGACGGATTAATTTACAATAATGTTTTTAATACTTCAACAAGTGGTTCAGGAGTTAGTATTGTAACTGATAGTGTAAATTATTTTAATACTACAAATTCAACTTCAACAAACATTATTAGCAGAGATTATTTTGGAGGAAACTTTTGGACAAATAGTAATTCAAATGGGTATAGTGATATTTGTGTTAATATTGATGATGATTATTTCTGTGATTCTGCATATAATCTGATTGCAAGTGATAATAATAATGCGGATTATTTACCTCTTACAAATCGAAATGGGTGGATTTTAAGTTGCGGAACATTAAATGTCGAAAATAAGACATATTATCTGAATCAAAGTATATTAGCAAATGGAACTTGCTTTAATATTGCTGCAGAGGGAGTTATTCTTAATCTCAACGGATATAACATAACAGGAAATACTAGTGGATATGGAATTAATATAAATGGCTATAATGGTTCAACAATATTAAATGGATCCATATATGACTTTTCAAAAGGTATTTATTTAGCTAATAGTCAGAATAATAATGTTACTAATTTGACAATGAATGCTAACTCTGATGGAGTTTATGTTAATTCTAGTTTAGCTAATTTATTCAATGATATTAACATTAATAATTCTAATCAAAACGCTATTGTTTTAGAAGGAATTAGTGCAGTTAATAATAGTTTCACCAATGTGGTTGTTGCAAATACAAATTTATCATATTATGACTTGAAATTTGCAACAGCAGGCATAAATGGAACTTGGATTATTGATACAACTATTAATAATTATACATTCACTGGAGTGGGTGGTCTAGTTAATTTCAAAACAACTAATTTAGTCTCGCTTGAATTTTTAACTTCTATAAATGGTTCTGGAACAAATCTTACTACGCGCGAAATTAATCTTGCAAGTAATTCAGTATTTATTAATTCTTCAATTAATTCAGGTCTTAATAAAACTGCAAAAATAACTTTTTATGGAATAACTTATACAGATCCAAAGCCACAATATAGTGTTGCGGGAACAACATTCACTGATTGTACTGTAAGCACAAACCCTATTTGTAATGAAGTGAGTTTTAGTGGAACCACATTTATATTTAATGTATCTCACTTTACTTATTTTAGATCTGCTGAAGCATATACTGCGCCTGTAGAAGAAGATGATACAACAACTTCTTCAAATAATAATGTAATATATCCTCCTACTTATAGACCAAATGCAAACCAATTAGACGTAGGATATGATAAATTAATTTATAAGAACTCTAAAATTGTATTTGATTTAGATAGTGATACGCACATCTTTAAACTTGTTGGTATTGATGAGACAACGACAAATATAACTATTTCTTCTGATACTCAAGAAGCAACACTTACAGTTGGTAAAATAGAGAAATTTGAACTTTCAGGAGATGATTATTATGATTTATCTGTTAAACTAAATTCAATAAAAACTATTAGTTCAGTTTTAAAAGCGAATTTTACTATAACTTCAATTCATGAAGCAATAGTCATTCCAGAGGAATCAGAACCAGAACCTTTAGATAATGACACGGGAGAACCTGAAGAAATTGAAGAGTTAGAAACTCTTGATAATAACTCGGGAGAACCTGAAGAATTAGAGAATCTTGGTAATGAAATAAATAAAAAAGGAACAAATTTCTTATTTTGGACTGCAATCATTTTAATCGTTATTTTATTGTTATTTCTTTTATTTTATAAGAAATTGAAAAAGAGCATGATTCCAAATACTTCTAAAACTCCAAAGATGTCTAAGACTTCCAAAGTACCAAAAACTAAAACACCTAAAGTGTCTAAGGTTCCAAAGAGCTAAATAAACTTTTTTTTATTATTTTTATTTTTATTTCTTTTAACAAGTATCTCAAATACAAAAAAGTAAAGGGTTTAACTATTACCTATTTTATCAAAAACCTTATAAATACTTTATGAGATACAATAATGTATGGCTAATGAAATTATTAAATCATTACATCCTCTTGAAATAAAGGTTCTTATAGCTATAAAAAAAGTATTTTCAAATAAAGAAACATTAAGTGTTGAAAATATACAAAAAGAATCAGGTCTTCAACAAATTGAAGTAATGCGTGCTCTACAGTGGTTAAGCAATAAAAATCTTATTGATCTTAATTATACTAGAAAGAAACTCATATTTCTTGATAAGAATGGTACATTAGCAAAAAAACAAGGTCTTCCAGAGAAAAAAGTTCTTTTGTTATTAAAAAAGAAAAAACAAGCATCACTTGATGAATTAAAAAAAGACTTAGGTGACATTATTGGATTTAGTATTGGTGCATTAAAAAGTAAAGCTGCAATAATAACTGAAAAAAAAGGAAATCAGCTCATAATTAAGATTGCATCAAATGGTGAAAAATTACTTGATAAAGAATCACTCGAAGAAAAATTTTTACATAAAAGATTTCCCTTAGATCAAGAATCAATAACTCCTGAAGAACAATTTGCAATAAATTCTCTAAAAGGAAGAAAGGCCTTTCTAAAATTCGAAACTAAGAATATTCCTATCATATTATTAACAGACAAATTCAAAAAAATCACTATTACCAAACTTCCAAAACAAGAATACTTGGAAAAATTAACTCCTGAACTTTTAAAAACAGGACAATGGAAAAATAAAAAATTTAGACCATATGATATTCACGCAGAGGTTCCATATTTAGATATTGGAAAAAAACACTTTGTTAATGAATCAATAAATAATATCAAAAAGATTTGGTTAGAGCTCGGGTTTGAAGAGATGACTGGAACAAAAACACAATCGGCATTCTGGGATTTGGATGCTTTGTTTGTTCCTCAAGATCATCCTGCAAGAGAAATGCAGGATACTTTTTATCTTGATGTTGAGCCTGCTAAACTGCCCAAAATTTTAACAGAAGTTAAAACAATGCATGAAAAAGGTGATTCAGATTCAAAAGGTTGGAGATACAACTTTTCAGAAAAAATTGCGTCCCAAGTTTTATTAAGAACTCACACAACAGTATTATCTGCAAGACATATTCAGGCTCTTAAAAAAGAAGATCTTCCTAAGAAATTTTTTAAGATTGGAAAAGTATATAGAAACGAATCAATGGATTGGAAACATTTATTTGAACTTCATCAAGTAGAAGGAATTGTTGTAGACAAAGATGCTAATTTTCAGCACTTACTCGGTTATCTTAAACAATTTTATGAAAAATTAGGTCATAACAAAATAAGAATGAGACCAGGACATTTTCCATATACAGAACCAAGTGTTGAAGTAGAATACTTTAATCAGAAAAAAGAAAAATGGGTTGAACTTGGTGGTGCAGGAATGTTAAGACCTGAAGTAACAAAGATGTTATTCGGAGAGGAAATTCCTGTTCTCGCATGGGGTCAAGGAATGGAACGAAGTATAAGTTCATATTATGAAATAACTGATATTCGAGAACTATATTATAATGATTTCAAACAATTAAAATCAATAAAATCGCACATAAATTAAAAATGACAAACATAAATATTAACAAAAAGTATTTGTTAAAAGAACTTGGAAAAAACCTAAGTGATGAACAACTTAGAGAACTTATAAGTTTAATGGGAACAGATCCGGATGAAATATCGGGGGATGAAATTGTTGTAGAAGTTTTTCCAAATAGACCTGATTTGTTGTCAGGATATTCCATAACAAGGGCATTAAAACAATTTTCAGGAAAATCACCTGGATTTATTAATTATGCTGCAAAATCTCCAAAAAAAGATTATAAGGTGATTGTTGATAAATCTGTAAAAACAATAAGACCTTATACTGCCTGTGCTATTGTGAGTGATTTAAAATTAGATAACTTGAAAATACTTGAAATAATTCAACTTCAAGAAAAACTACATCTTACATTTGGAAGAGATAGAAAAAAACTTGCAATTGGAATTTATCCTCTTGAAAAAATAAAACTTCCAATACATTATCGCGCAGATAAGCCAGATAAAATAAAATTTCAACCTTTGGAATCAGATCATGAAATGACTGGTGCAGAAATTTTAAGAAAACATCCAACAGGAATAAAATATGCAGCACTACTAGAATCTGCAGAAAAATATCCTTACTTTATAGATTCAAACAATGAAATATTAAGCATGCCTCCAATAATAAACTCTGAAAAAACAGGCAGGGTTAGTGAATCAACACATGAAGTATTTATTGAATGTTCAGGGTTTGATTATGATGTTTTAAGCAAATGCTTAAACATAATTGTAACAGTTCTAGCAGATATGGGTGGAGAAATACATCAAATGAATCTTGAATATGATAATAAAAAAAGAATTTCTCCAGACTTGTCACCTGAAAAATTAGCTGTAAATATTGATTATATAAATTCTGTTATTGGAGTAAATTTAGATTCTAAAACAATAAAAAATTCCCTGGAAAAAATGGGACATGGTGTTGAAATAAAAGGAAAAAATATCAATGTTAAAATTCCCTGTTATAGAACAGATATATTACATAAAATAGATATTGTTGAAGACATTGCAATAGGCTATGGTTATCAAAATTTCATTCCTGAAATTCCAAAAGTTGCTTCAACAGCACAAGAAAACAAAACAGAATATATTAAAGATAGGCTGCGAGATATATTAGTTGGTTTTGGATTTATTGAATTAAAAAATTATGATATTATAAATTCTGAATTTCAAACAAAATTAATTTACAATAAAGAAAAACCTGTAATGATCATAAGTCCTGTTTCAGCAGAATATGATTCTCTAAGAACAAATGTTCTTTCTTCCATTCTTCAATCTTTAAAATTTAATTTAAGAAATGAATCAAACGCATCAGTTTTTGAGCTTGGAACAGTATTTCATCATGATAAAAGCGAGGAAACAAATGTTTCTGAAACAGAACATTTAGCAATAATGCTTTCTTCAAGTTCAGTTAATTTCACATCTATAAAACAAGTTCTTGCAACATTAATGCGACAATTAAATAAAAAGTTTTCCCTTGAAGAATTAGATGAAGAATTATTTATTGCAGGTAGATCAGGAACAATAATAATTAATAATAAAAAACTTGGTAAACTTGGAGAAATATCTCCTAAAGTCATAAACAATTTCGAATTAAGAAATCCTTGCGCTTTTCTAGAATTAGACCTTTCTTTTTTAGAATGATAATTTATCGAGAGTCTTACTTATTTAAATTTATGAAACTATACTAAATTAACAAAAATCTTTATAATCGGGTCTTGATTTCATATTGTATATGATTGATAATGAATTAGTTGAATTATGTATTAAATCATTAAAGAATGCGTTTAAAGTGCACAATGAACTAGGAGATAAAGGGTTTGAAGCTGTCCAGAAAAATGTTCATGGCGATACTTCTTTAGTTGCAGATATAAACGCTGAAGAAGCAATAATCGAAACATTCAGAAATGCGGGCGTGCCCATAAAAATAATATTTGAAGAACGTGATACTGTTGATCTTTCAAGTTCTCCCAAATTTTTAGCAGTTCTTGATGGATTGGATGGAACAAGTGTTTACAAAGAATCAAAAGGAAAAGGAAGATATGGAACCATGTTTGCTGTTTTTTCGAATACAAATCCAGATTATGCTGATTATTTATTCTGTGGTGTGATGGAACATTCAACAAATCATTTATTTTATGCTGTAAAAAATAAAGGCTGTTTTTTGATAAAAGATAATGTGAAAATTCATATTAAATGTTCAAATGTAAGAAAATTGGAGGATGCATCTATTTATGCGGATGAATTCTTTGACGGCAAAAGGAATACTACTTTGATTCATGACATTTTTATTTCTAAACTTCAGGAATACAAGTTTCTTCATAGTAATTCTTCAGCCGTTCACTATGTTGATTTAGCTCATGGAAAAGCTGATTTGGTTTTAGAGTGCACTAGAAAAGGAAATCTGGAAATAGCTGTTGCTTTTGGTTTAGAGAATGAAGCAGGAGGAGTTATGGTTACACTTGATGGTGTCAGTATTGCGAATCAAAAATATCTAACTTTTGCACAGGATGAATATGTTCCAATAATATCTGCTTCAACTATTGAATTAGCAACTGACTTAATCAGAAAAATTAAATAATAATAAATTACTTGAAAATATTAAATAAAGATGATTTTCTAAGAATGTGCGTTTTTTGCAACTATTTATCGATAGATTTAATAAGTATTAAAATAACACAAAAGATATTAATATAAATAAATAGTTAATTAAGTAAATACTTCGTAAATAAATCATATGTTAAAAAATTACCCATTAATCTTCATACAATTTGTTACATTTTTAGAATTTCACACATATTAATTCAATAATCTTGGTACAAACAAGAATTATTGAGAATATTTAGAATAGATAATTAAGTAATTAAAATGGGAAAAAAATTAATTTTTAGTCTATTAATAATTTTATCTTTACTTATTTTAGCAAGTTGTAAACCAAGCATTGTGGGAAGAGTTAGTCAAGAAGAATTATTACCTGATTGTTTAGAAAGAGCGCCTTACTTAGCTTATAATTCGATTTTAGACATTGAAATTAATAAACCTTTTGAAATTATTATGTGGGCAGATCAATGCGATTGTTATCCAAATGAGTTAACATTAAATTTAAACGAAGATTATTCTTTTTCTTCAGAAATCACACAATCAAGTAGTATAATAATTTCAGGCACTTATGATTCTACAGGTAAATATTCTATATCAGGAACTATTTCAGATAGTTATGGCGAAACACCTTTTCATATTGATATGTATGTTTATGATGATAAAGTATCTGTTGAACAATTAAAATCTTCAAGTCTGCCATCATATACTTATTTTCCAAGGTCTGAATCAGATGATGGAATAAGAAATAGAAAAGTTCTTTTAATGCAAGGCTCAAATGAAGAAAGATTTTGGATTGATACTAAACAAGGTTATGGAGTATTGAAAAATACATTAAACATATCTGATGAAGACATTATTTTATTATCACCTTCAAACACTATTCCTGAATCTTTAGAAGATTTTGATTCGAATTGGATTGATGGTTTAGTTACGTTTGATTCAATTATTTCAGCATTTAATTCGCTGGCATCAGAATTAGATGGTGATGATTTACTTTTGGTTATTTTTGATGGTCATGGGTCAGGTTACTATGGTTCAAGAACAAGAAGACCATTTTATAATGGTATGTATCCTAACAATATATATCAAGGACCTATTTCTACTGAAGAATTAAATTCTTATGACGATCCCGATTTTCAAGAAAATGCTTTTCAAACTGAATTCGTTCCCAGTGGTAGAGTTAACTGTGTTAAATATGATGGTGATGACGTTTCAAAAGGTCTTGATAAATTTGTACCTTGTTTTGACTATTATCCCTTTTCTTTAAGTGTTGGAGATTATTATTATAGATTTAAATTAGTTAGTCATTTTGAAAACTTAAGTTTATTGAATGGTTCTATAATTTCGGATAATGATGTTTATATAGAAAAATTGATTAATTATGCTGAATGCGATTCTAATAGAAACACCATTATTGAAGAAGTTGAAATAGATAATTGTGATTGGTCAGGATTAGGTATGGATGCAATTGAATGGTCATCAGACTATAATATTGTTGAAAATTATCATCCTTATTCTTTGATTAATCGTAATTATTATTGTTTTTTTGATTTTGATTTTGATAATACAATGGATATGATGATTTTTAATTCTGATAGTGATCCTAATTATATTAATTGTTTAGCAGGCAATTTAAGTGTTGATGAGTTAGTTGTTTTTGCTTCTGATACTGATAACGATGGTTATAGTAATTATTATGATATTACAGGAGATGGTGATTTAGATGATTGGTTATCTTTTGACGAAAAGTTATCTGTAAGTGGTGGAAGCATATATGATGATGATTTGTCTAATTTAATGAACTTAATTAATGAAAATACTACTAAAATTTTTTTTACAATGAGTTGTTTTGGCGGAGGAATGTTAAGAGATATTTCTTCAAAAAATATCATTTCAATGTCTGCTTCTGAAGAAGAAGATACTTCTTCAGGAAATAGTTTTATAAGAAATTTTTATACTGCATTAGGTTCTTGTGGTGATGATGTTGATTTAAATGATGATGATTTATGTTCTATGAGTGAAATTTTTCTAGATATTTATGGTTCAAGAGTTAGTTTTGATTTTCCATTATTCGATGACAATGCAGATTTAAATGAATCATACGGAGACGAATTAATTTTTTTATCTTCATTAAACAATGTGTATACTGAAAATATTATTCCTGATGGAGTATATGCAGATACTATTTTTTTAGATGAAGAATTCTATGGTAATATAACTACACTTAGTTGTTATGATTTTGATGGTCCTTTAAATTTTGATGCAAATTTAGGAACAACAGTTTTAGGAGAATTATTCAATGATCAACAAACTAATTTATTTTCAATCGATTATTCGTGTAATGGTATTTCTTTAATTAGTTTTTCTAATGTTTCGTTAGAATATTGCCCAACTAATTTAACAAATTTTTATTGTTTTGATAATGCAGACTCTTGTGAAAACATCAATGGTCAAATAATTCAAGGTTTATTTTGCAATAATATTAACGCAGTCTGTTGTTTGAATTTAGGAAATTTAACAGACATTAATGAGACCTCTTGTTCTTATTGTTCAGATTAATAAGATTGCTGAACATGTTGTTCTAATAATATTAATCTATTCTATTACAACTCGGGGTTAATACCTGCAGTTTTACTGCGGTATCCAAGTTGTAATGACCAAAAATCCGTCTTGAATCTTCAAACTTGTTTGAAGGTCCAATCTGCGATTATTGTATTGATTTGCGTAATATCACTGAGCTCTGCTTTGAGAGGATAGCAAATCAACTGGATTTTTGTGTTTATTTTTCTTAAAGAATTATTAAAATTTGTTAAATATAAATTTATGATTTATAAATACAATTATTTATATTTTTGATTCTCAAAAAAGCCAATACTATAACCTATGAAAAAACCCTGGTTTTTGAAATTAAAAATATGTTATTTTTGGTTATGATAATGCATAAAACAAAATTGAAAATTTTGGTCATTATTGATTTTTAATCAATAATAAATCGAAGATTTAGGTTTGGGAGGGTGTCATTTGAAAGTTTAAGGAATATTTGTATTAAGTTTACGTTTATAATCTTTTTTCTTTTTCAATTTTTTTCTTATCAAACCAATAATTATTAATGTAATAATCACGACACTGGATATTATAAAAATAAGATAAAGATAATTTAAAGTTAGTTTGTCTTTAGATAAATTATCAGATACATTTTCATTTATGTTTTGAGATTTAATATTAGTTGAATAATTTAATTCTTCTGAGTTTTCTTGATTAGAAACTTGATTATTAACTAATGACTGATCACACATTCTGGATGTTAAAGGTTTATTTAACTCAGTTTCACAATTGTTTATATCTTCACAAGTTCTAGTTTGTGTTTCGGAAGCAATGCAATTTGTTGGATTCCATGATGAGCAATTCCAAGAACTATTACAATTATTAGTTGAATCATAATTATTAATTCCACTTATATATGCTCCTCCACTTCCGCCACCTCCACTAGAACCGCTTTCTGAGTTAGTGTTTAAAGGTATATCTAAGTTTATTTCAATATCTGAATCATTATTTTCAGTAGTGTTAAATAAATAATTTTCATCGCAATCAATAGGGCAAGATTCATTTGATTCATTAATGTCACAGAATTGATTACCACAATAATCAGTTACAGAATAATTACTAAAATGGGTTACAGTAAATGCAATCTTTTTTAGAGTTTGATTATATGTTTGAGTTACAGAACATATTGTTTCAGAGCATAAAATATTATTTAAGAAAATTCCTGGATTATTAAAAGATATATTTAAGAATTCTATTTCTGCAGAGTGATTTAATGATGGATATGTTTCAGTATCTATGTTTATTGAATTTTCTGTTATCATTATTGCCTGATCTAGATTAATATTAGTAATATTAATAGAACTATTACTAAAATTAAGAATTATTGTATTGTTAACTTCTAAAACAAGATTTGTAATATTTTCAAGCGATCCTATCGTATCCTCTTCATCAAAATTAGTTGTAAAATTAAGTGAGATACTAATTTCAACTAAAATATTTTTTGAAATAGTTTTGTTTCCGTAAGTTGCATTTATTTTTAAATAATACTGTCCAATATCCAGCGTTGAGTTGTTTTCTAAAATTATGAGTTCTGAATTATTTACTTCTGTTAATTTGAAAAGAGAACTATTAACAGAATAAGTAAGTGTTATTTCATCATTAGCCATAATTTCATGAATTTCTGCGTTTATAGAACTATTCCAATTACTAAAGTAAGACTTAGTAATGTTTGTTGGTATAATTGTCCAGTAAGGATTTCCTGTTATTGGCAAATAATCAATATTATTAGAATTAATTATGATACTTTCTCCACAGATTCCTTGTTGATTAGGTATACAACCGTCTAGTTCAGAATCAAAATTTAGCCATAGATTTCCTTGAGATGAAGAATTCCAAAAATTCATAGAGCTTCCTGAATAAATATTAAAATTTGAATCTATAATTCCATTAACAAAGGAATTATAGTAAGAATTTGAACTTAGGTAAATATCAAATTCTGATTGTTCTAATACATTAAACTCAAAAAAAGAATTATTATCCGAATGACATTGAAATACCATACCGTAATTATTATTAAAAACATTTGTATTTAAAAAAGAGTTTTCATTTGAAGATTGAAAATAAATACCATATTGATTATCTAAAAAATCTAAATTTTCAAAAAAATTTTCATTAGAATTAACTAATACATTTCCATACACACAGTTTTGTGTTGTAATATTAAAAAAAGTGTTATTAGTCACCTCGAAATCTAAAAAAAGTCCATTATAAAAATTTGAAATATAACAATTTTGAATAGTGTTAAAATTATTATTATATAAATAAATTCCATAACCTTGATCTGAACCATTAATGGCGAAATTATTACAATTAAAAATCATATTATTTTTATCTTGAAATTCAATACAAGATTCTCCGCTTCCTATTTCGGCATTGAAAATATTTGTAGTTAAAAGTATTTCATCTCCTGAATTAGCATTTTCTATTGCAGAACTACAATTAGTGCAAGAATCACATAATATTAAGTTATTTGAAGTTCCTTTAACTCCAGGAATATTAATAATAAAAATGCTTAGTACGATAATAATAAGATATAAGTTCGAAAAGCTTTTGTTACTCATAAATTAACATTTGATTTAATATATTAAAAGTTTTTTGCTTTTTATGATTACTATGAAATCCTTTTTCTTTTTTATATTTTTTTGTCAAACTAGTCAATACTGCCTTTAGAAGAATCAATGTAATATTTTTTATCCATATTTTTATCGAAAGTATCAAATACGCTTATTGTGTGATTTACTTCTTGTTACCTTTTAATATTATTTACTATACCAAAAAACATTATAAATAAAGATGATTTCCTAAGAGTATGGTTCAGGATAAATTTAATCAGAGCAAAAAAGTTCATATGGATAAATTATACTTGCCAGATAAATCCAAAAAAGGAGATGTTGATATTTATATTCGAACTTTAATTGATAAAATAAACTCTTTTGATGATTATTTTACAACAAGCTCTTGCTCTGGCAGAATAATACTAATTAAGCATTCGCCTAAAAAAAATCAAGTAGAATGGTTTTTTGTTTCTCATGATTCTGTAAACATAGAAAAAACTTTAGAAGAAATAATGAAAATATGTAATAATAATTCTGAATTGCTTTGGTTAAAAGTTGAAGGATTCATACTTCACGTTGCGTGTAGAAACATAGAAAAAGCAACTGACCTTCTTCAAAAAGTTAGAGATTCGGGGTTTAAAAGATCTGGAATAATTTCTGCGGGAAATAAAATAATGATTGAGATTTTATCAACAGAAACTCTTGATGTTCCAATATCCGAAAATAATAAACTATTAGTTTCTGAAAAATACTTAAAATGTGTTCTTAAATTGTGTAATCAAAAACTTAAAAAAACTCATTCTAGAATTGATTTCTTGAAAGATGGAATTTAATACAATATTAACAATTTGGTAACTGAGATATATCTATTGCTTTGCTAGAACAAGGAACTGGTTCTTCATTAAGAATTGTGTTGGGTATAACTTTAAATATTTCTTGATTGAAAATATTTTTAGAAACTGCAAATGGAAGAGTTTCACTAATTCCAAGACTGCTTGAAGGCACAGCATATGATGAAGTTAGACCATTATTTGAAAAACTAAATGTAAAAGAACTAACTTTTGGACCTTTATTTTGAACTGTAACCACAATTTCTGTATCACTTTTACAAGCATTTGTTACAATTATGTTTATATTAGAACAAGAAACTTCTAAATTAGTTGTTTCATTAGTTAGACTTGGAGTGGAAGAATCTGATAAAAATAAATTCATTATTAGAGCACCAATAGAAACTGCAAACGCAATTAATAAGATTGTTGCTATAAGCGGAGAGATACCTCTTTTATTTAAATGAAACATCATATTGTTAATTTAGCCTTACCGGTTTTTAAAGATTGTGCTTTTTAGGGGTTGTCCTAAATGCTGAGACATTTATTGTACTAATGTAAATTGATTAAAATACGTGATTAAGTACGTTGTCGAGGGTTGCACCCTGTGGGTCGATAGCACATTCGAAATACAATCTATTCGGAGAACGACAGTATACCTTTTTGCTCCTTTTTGGACATACCCTTTTTAAGAGAAACTTTATAAATGATGTTTTTACTCAATCCTATTAAGGGATTTAAATGAATTATATTTTTATAATTTAGTGAAACGATTCCTAAATAAATAGTAATGTGTAACTAGATAATTAACATAAAGATACAAACTACATTAAAAGGTGAAATAATGGGAAAGAAAAATAAATCAAAAACTCTTAAAACTAAAAAAAATGTTGATGTGAAAATAAGTTCTCAAAACATTAAGACTACTTCTTCAGATTCACAATATATAGTCCCAAATCTTAATAAAGATGATAAAAATGTAATGATTGATTCATTAACAAAAGATTTACCTGCAGATATTCCTAAAGAAGCTAAAGAAAAACTTAATCATATAAAAAAGATTTTAGATGAATTTCAAAAAAAGACTGTGAATAAATTTCAAGGATATATTATGGGAATATCACTTCTTCCTCCTGCAGCGCCTGCTTCTGGGAAAAAATTAACAGATGAAGAAAAAAAAGCAATAAATGTTCTTGTTCTTATTGATGATGCAGATTCTAAGAAAATGTCTCGAGATGATCTTCGAAAAAAACTATCAACAATTATGCAATCAACAGCAACAGAAATAGATAGTTCTTTGAAAATTGAAACTGTTTTAATTGATGATTTATGGCAATCTTGCTTTGATGGAAAACTTGAGTTGTTAAAAAAGATAGCTCTTAGTGCACCCGTTTTTGATAGAGGAATGCTTTCTGCAATAAAAATAGCTGAAATACATAAGCAGATGGTTCTTGAAAAATTTGAAAATTATATTGTTTCATATGTTTTAGCAGGTTCTCTTGTTCAGGGTAAAGCAACTGCGAAATCAGATATAGATGTATTTATAGTAATTGATGATACTGATGTAAAAAAGATGTCCAGAGCTGAATTAAAAGACAAATTAAGAGCAATAATTATAGGTATGGGTGTTGATGCAGGAAACATGACTGGAATTAAAAATAAAATCAATATTCAAGTTTACATATTAACAGATTTCTGGGATAGTATAAAAGAAGCAAATCCTGTTATATTTACTTTCTTAAGAGATGGTGTTCCTTTTTATGATAGGGGAATATTTATGCCTTGGAAACAGCTTCTTAAAATGGGTAAAATAAAACCAAGTCCTGAAGCAATAGATATGTACATGCATTCTGGTGATCAAATGCTTGAAAGAGTTAAATTAAAATTAAAAGAGATAGGTATGGAAGATTTCTTTTGGGCAACATTAACTCCTAGTCAAGCTGCATTAATGATGATGGGTGTAGCACCACCAACTCCTAAAGAATCTCCTAAAGTTATGAGAGATGTTTTTGTTAAGAAAGAGAAATTATTAGAAAGCGAATATGTTGACATATTAGAAAAAATAATAAAAACAAGAAAAGATATGGAACATGGAGATAAAACAACTATAACTGGAAAAGAAATTGATTTAATATTCAAAGATGCAGAAAAATATCTTAAAAGATTGAAAAAGTTATTTAATCAGATTAGTGAAGTTCAACACGAAAAAACTTTGCTTCACATATACGATTCTGTTGTAACTATGATGAGGGATATTTTAAAATTAGATAAAGACATAAAATCTGCACCTAAATCCCAAATACTTAAAATGTTTGAAGACGAAATAGTTCATTCAGGGCTTATAGATGAGAAAACGTTTAGTTCAATTGAAAAAATTTTCAGGTTTAAAAAAGCTTTTGATAATAAAAAAATAACTAAACATGATCTTCATGAAACAATAAAACATGGTGGAGACACAATAAAAAAATTACTTGAACATGTTGAAAGAAAAAAAGCTAAAGAATTAGACAGAATTAAACTTAAAGTAAAATACGGAAATAAAATAGGAGAAGTTTTACTTCTTGGATCTAAGGTATTTATTATACATGATATTAATACTAGGGACAGAATAAGTGTGGCAACGATAAATAAAGCTGGAAGATTTGTTGATTATCAAGATTCTACATTAGAAGATATGGAACAAGAACTTAGCAAATTGAAATTGCCAAAGAATTCATTTATTCAAGAACAAATATTTGAAGACTTAAGAGCTCTGTTCGGTAAAAATGTCGAAATATTACTTAATAACTAATTTATTTTTTTAATTTTTTCTTCTTTTTTTTAATACCAACCAGTGATTTTTAGTTTTAAGATAAGTATTTTAGTTATGGAACTAAATAAATATAGAACTTGTTATTTACAGAGAAGGTGAAATAAAAATAAAATAAATTACTAATTATCTTTTTTACAAGAAGGGCACATTGCAACACTATCATATATTTTTATTCTTTTAGAATAATTACCGCAGATTTCACATATACCCTCATCTTCATTATGTCTTGAAGGTTTAGTTTCTTCTTCTCTGAGTTCAATTCTATCAACATAAATATCAAATAATGTTGGTTCAATTTTAAGAATATCTTTTAATGTTAAATATCCTACAAGTTTTCCTTTACTAATAACTGCAAGATGTCTAATTGAATTAGCATTCATGATTTCTAATGCTTTAAAAATATCCACATTAGGAGAAATATTAATTATTTCTTTAGTCATTATAATTTTAATAGGCTTATCAACATCAATTTTTTGACAGATTGCTTTGTAAACAAAATCCTCTTGAGTTACTATTCCAACAGGTTTTTGATTATCAAGTACTACAAAACTTCCAAGATTGTGTTTCTTCATCAGTTCTGCACAGTCTTTTATAGATTTATTTACTTCTATAGTTATAGGGTCCTGAGTCATACAATCTGATACATTATAACCTGTTTCCATCTTTACACCTCAACTTAAGAATAAGATAATGAATATTAGTTTAAATAGTTTACGAATCTTCTTAGTCGCAGATTTTTTTAGACATATTTTTTGAATAAGAATCATTAAATATTAACAATTTATGAACTAATTTTGCAAGAGAATAAGCTTCGCCTCTATAATTATTTGTTGGTGCGAATTCAACAATATCTGCACCAATAACATTTTTCTCTTGAAATATCATATTTAAAATTTCCATGAATTGATTCCATAAAAAACCTCCTGGCTCAGGAGTTCCAGTATTTCTAATGATTGATGGATCAAAAACATCAACATCAATGGATAAATAAATATTTTTTTTAAGATTTTTCAATTTTGTTTTTAGATTTTTTATCAGAGTTTTTGTTAATTCATTTTTTATTTCAGAACTTAAAATATAATTAATACTGTCATTTTGTTTTATCTGCTTATATTCCTCGATATCACAAGATCTCAGACCAAGAATTAAAATATTGTGATTAGATATTAATTGTCTATTAACACATCTATGATTATTTGTTGAACCATTCCAAGAGTAAAAAAAATCAGAATGTGCATCAAAATTTATAATATCAAAATCATCGTTTTTATTTTGAATTTTTAAACCATTAACAATTCCAATTGTAACAGAATGATCACCTCCTAAAAAGACAGGAAACTTTTTTTTAATATCTATTTTTTCAGTAAACTCTTTTATTTTATTTGTTGCATTTTCAGGTTTGTCTTTTGCATTAAAATCTATTTCTTTTAATTCAATTCCTTTTTCAAAAATCTCTTTTTCTAATTCAATATCAAAATATTCTAATTGTTTAGACGCTTCAATTATGCTATTAGAACCTTTGGATGCGCCCACACCATATGAAGTATTATTTTCCCAAGGAATACTAACTATTAAAAATCTCGAATTTTCTCCAGCATATTCTTTTGGCAGATTCATAAAATTTATTTGTTCTTTATTAGTATTATTTGTTTTTTTTTCAATTTTCATCAGAAAAATCCTCTACCAATTCTGTTTCTAGTTTTTCTAAATCACAAAAATCAGATGCAAAAACATATGCCCCCGCATTTAAGAATACTAAAACATCCCCTTCTTTAGGATTTTTTAAATATGCTCTATATCGAAATATATCTAGTGAACAAGGAGTAATTCCTTTTATTATCCAAGGTTCTATTTCATTGTTATTATTCATATCTTCTTTTTCATATTCTCCTAAAACTTTAAGTTTAACAGGCACAATCAATGCATCTAAATCAGAATTATAAACAGACGCATTAACAATAATGTTATTTTCATATATTCTAAGAATTCGTGTGTATAATTTGCCTGCTGATGCAACAATAGATCTTCCTGGCTCTATCATCATTTTTATTCCAAGAGAATTAAGAAATGTTCTAAACTCTTTTATTCTACTAAAAATACTATTTAAAACATTAATATTTGTATTTGCATAATTAGCAGGAATTCCTCCACCAATATTAATTACATCAATCATTTTAAGAATTTTAATATCAAAACTAGATGAAATTTCATATTTTATATTCCATTCAGACATGTTTTGAGTTTTTCTATGAAAATGAATTCCTAATCTTTTTATTTGAGAATTTACTTTAGATTCTCTTATTTTTTTAATCCAAGTTTCAATAGTTCTTGTTGTCATACCATAAACAAAATATCTTTCAGTTTTTATGCTATTTTCTTTTAATTTTAATCTTAAAAAAAGTTCAATATCTTTTACATTTTGATGATTCTCAATAAAATCTATAAATAACTTTAAGTCTTGTTCATTATCAACAATAAACTTATTTATATGCTTTGATATTAAAAAATCCATATCTGTTTTACTCCAACCTTGAGCTAAAAATATCACTCTTGAAAAATCCTCTAAATGCTTTAATTCATTAACTAAATGGACACTAAAAAAACAATCTGTTTCTTTTTCAAGGATTTTTGTAATAACTTGATTTGTTTTAGAACTATATGATATTTCATCAGTTAATAAATAAAGCTTTTTATAGTTATCTAATACCTTTTTTTTGGATATAATAAATTTTGGTTTTTCCATTTTATTTAACATTCAATAAACCTTCTTCATCTAATTGTTCAAGTGCACCAATCATTGCTAAAGGAAACATAACAGTAACATCACCATTTACTGTTACAGCATCAGAATCCTCTTTAACTTTTCCCCAAGATTTTGCTTCTGAAGTTGTTGCACCACTCATTGAACCTGATGTTTGATGTGCCGTTGTCATAAACAAAGCATATTCTGCTCCACCATTCAAAAGAGTTGCCTGTATTGCATGGTGCTTCGATATACTACCTCCAAGACAAATAACTGCTTTTTTTTCATCATGACTTGTTGTAAACAAAATATTTCCAAAATCTTTTACAACATCAACTATGAAATCAGAATGTTTCTGTTGAAATAAATATAAATGAAATCCAAAACCACCATCAGTTATCGCAGGACAAAATATTGGAACATTATTTTTAGCAGCTTGAAATAACACTGAATTTTCATCACTTAACATTAATCCAATTTCCCTAAGCATATCTGATACAGACCACCTTTTTTGTTTAGCATATAATTTATCAAGTATTGGATTAATTAAGTCTTCAAAGTTCATATAACTTTGATTATCAATCAAAATATTTCCAACTCTATTAATACCTTTTTCATGAAGTTCAACATCATCAGAATTAAAAGTTCCAATACTAAATTTTTCTCCGTTTGCTTTCATAATATCTTCTTCAATACCGCCAACTGTTGTAACAATAACATTAGCTATTTTCAATTTTATAATTTGAGCAAAGAATCCTCTTAAACCTGAAGTAATCATATTACTAGTAAAAGTAAGAAATATCTTAGCATTATTCTTGAACATTTTAACAATAAGCTCTTTTGCTTTATGCAGTTCAATACTCTGATATCCCGTATTTCCATATAATTCAACTATTTCTTTAACAGTAATACCTTTTTTCCATTTAAAATCTTTTACAAATCTCATTAGAATACCTCTATTATGACATCTATGAAGAATATAGATTAATTAAAATTTAACTATTGCTCTTAACACTATTTAATATATTGTTAATTTTGTTAAGTTTTGATGTCATAACCTTTACAAATCTAGTTTTATTTAAAAA
>CAYWRI010000006.1:0-3810 GCA_964461035.1 uncultured Methanosarcinales archaeon
TCCCACCTATAAACTGCAACAATGAATAAAAGGATAGAAATAACAATATACCCTATAATATACCATTTGTTAGCATGAGATATGATATCAAATAATTTTTTGAAATCAATATATTTAAATACGATCAAAGTTATTAACGCACCCACAATAAAAGGAATTATTAATTTAAATAACTTTTTCAACTTTATATCCATAATCTCTTACTCATTAGTATTATTTATAAATTTATACATCTAAGATTATTATAAAACTTTTGTAACTTTTACAAAAACTTTAAATATAATATTGATAAAGTTATTAGATATGACCCAAAAAAAACAAATTGACTATAACGCATTATTTTCCATGGGAATTACTTTTCTTGGTATAGGTGTTGTCTTTATGATTTCTGTTAATAAAGTCTTAGGATTAGCATTTTTAGTTATTGGTGCTATAAATATGATAATTGGTGGAAAAAATAAGGATAAGTGGAAAAAATGAAAGAATCAATAGTAAAAAAAACAGTTGACAAAATGAAGGGAGAAAATATGTCCTCAGATGAAATTGTAGATGTTGTTGATGAAATTAAGAATTCAAAAAAAAGAAAGGATTTTGATCAAATCATAATTCCCAATGAACACGCAAATGCAAAGTTAAACAATTGTCTTAAAGAAGGCGAAATTGAAATCGAAGATAAGATTGTTAAATCTATAAAGAATCTATTAATTTAAACTATCCATCAATATATTCAACCATATCTTTCAGAATATCGTGACCTGCTTGCAAACGTTCTTCAGCAGTTTTTGGACCTGTTATCGCTCTGCCAATAACAAGAATGCTTGAACCATCTTCTATTGCATGTCCTGGTGTAAAAACTCGTTTTTGATCTAAACCTGCAGGAGTATTAGGGCCTTTTATTCCGGGTGTAACATAAATAAAATCTTTAGGAAGTTTATCTTTGATTGCATGAAGATCTGCTGCAGAACATACAACTCCGTCAAGTCCTGATTCATTTGTTAACTTTGCAAGTCTTAAAACTTGATCTTCAACTTCTCCAGAAATATTTAAGTCATTATTCATACATTCTTTGTCAATACTTGTTAAAACTGTGACTGCAATAACCTTAGGCATTCTTTTTCCTAAAGTTTTACTTGCTTCTTTAGCACCGTCAACTGCTGCTTTTAACATGGCACTTCCACCAGAAGCATGAACATTAAACATATAAACACCTAATTCAGTTGCAGCTTTAGCAGCACCGTTTACAGTATTTGGAATATCATGATACTTTAAGTCTAAAAAAACTTCCACACCAGATTCATGAACAAGATTAATAACTTTATGTCCAAATCTAGTAAACGATTCTTTTCCGATTTTAAACATTCCGACAACAGATTTTAATTCTTCAATTCTTGCTTTTACTTCTTCAAGAGTATTTAGTCCATCAAGAGGTAAACAAACTTTTTTTCTTGCAATTTTTTCTTTTTCTGTTAGTTCCATTTCATTCACCTTAAATATTTAATTTAAATGTTTTTTTTATGTTATTAAATGTTAGATTGGTAATTTGTTCTTCAGTTAGTTCCCATTCTTGGAGTTTTTTTATTAGTTCTTTGTAAAGATATAATGATGGAACTCCTGAAGGGAATCCTGCAAAAAGTTTTTCTCCAAATGCATGTGGTGCGTGATCTGTTTCTATCCAATCAATTTTTCCTTCTTTCAATGCTTTTCTTAAATAAGTTACATCGTCTTTACTTCTTAGAGGAGGATTCATCTTATACAATAACCCATGAGATTTTTTTAATTTTTTATCAGACCACAATAAATGATGAGGTGTTGCTCCACAAGTAATATTAATTTCAACTCTTGCTTTGTCAACAAGTTCAACAGATTCTTTACAGGATATATGACAAATATGAAGATTTCCTTTGAAACCTGTTTCTTTTACAAAGCTTATCTGATCTTTTATTGATTCAACTTCGGCAATATTAGGTCTTGAAGTTGCATGGCTTATAGGATTATCAGGATTAAAAGTGTTTGTTATAAACGCTTCTTTTTCGCAATGAACTGCAATAACACCTTCATAATTATTATCTGCTAGAACTTGATAAACCTTTTTTTGTTCTTCTTCTTTTAAAATAGCTAAGTCTCCAGTAGATTTTCCTGCAAACATTTTTAGAGCAACAACTTCTTTTCTTTCTTTAATAAGTTTTATCGCTTCTTTTAATTGTTCTTCATCAGCTGTTGCACCAATATACAAATAGTATCTGTCTTTTTCATTATCAGGAACAAGTTTTAATCGTCTATCTACATCTTCACTACGTAAAATTAATTTTGCAGTATTGGGCATATCAAAAACAATATCAACTCCTTGCTCTTTTGCAATTTTCAAACCATGAACTATTGTTTCTTTGTAATTTTGTTCTTCATCTCGAAAATGAACATGTGGATCTATTCTCATTCTAAAACCCCCTCTACTTCTTTTGTTTCTTGTTCTTCTATAAATGGACCATCAACACACAGTCTTTTTCCATTCTTTGTTGCACAACTTCCACATATTCCAACACCGCATCTTGTTGGATAATCAATTGAATTAAAGATATTTTCAGGTTTTGTATATTTCAGTTGAATTTTAGTTACTAATTTAATCATAATAGGAGGACCACAATTAAAAAATAAAATATCTTTAGCATTTTCTTTTATTTCTGCAAGCCTATTTTCCAATATTTCTGTAACAAAACCGTTGTGACCTTGGCTTCCATCATCTGTAGCAACATGAAGTTTGCAAAATTCACTGGCTTCTTCAATATAAAATAAATGATTTTTATCTTTAGCACCAATAAAATTTTCAGAATCTTTACACTCTTTTGCAATAAGATAATTAGCAGCAAATCCGCATCCACCACTAACAGTAATAATCTTTTTATCTTTTTGCACGTTTACTGGAACACCATAAGGTCCTCTAAAAAAAACTTCAGCATTTTTTTCTAAAGAAATCAATTTTTTTGAAAAACAACCAACACCTCTAATTCCAAGTTTTAATGGATTACTATCTAGAACAGAAAAAGGTTTTTCTCCAATTCCAGGAATCCATGCAAAAACAAACTGACCTGGAAGTATATCTATTTTTTTATCAAAAACCAAAACTGAAAAATCATCTGCACATTTTTTATTTTCTACAAGAGTATATTTGGTAAAACGCATATTAATATTTTTTTCTAAAAAAGATTTAGCATCTTCTATAAAATTTTCATTAGTTGTATTATTATTCTCTTTAATTAAATTAAAATGTTCATATTGTTTTAGAAGTGTTGAAAAGTATTTAGTAAGTTTTTCAGAGTTAAGACCAAACAATGCAGAACCAATTCCAAAAATATTTGCGCCAGCATTTTTATATGCAATAACTTCTTCAACTCCTGCAATTCCACCACAACCAATAATTGGAACATCAACAGTTTCTTTTATTCTATTTACACATTTAAGTCCAATAGGAATAATTCCCAGACCACTCATTCCTCCAACTTTGTTCGTAAGAACAGGATTACCTTCAATTGTATAAAAACCAGGTCCAACAGTATTGATTGCGCAAATTCCATCTGCACCACCTTCTACTGCAGCTTTTGCAATAATTCCAATATCAGGAACATTAGGAGTTAACTTTGCAATAATAGGAATATTAACTGCTTTTTTTACAGCACTACAAATTTCCTTAACAAATTCGGGGTTCTGACCAATTGCCATGCCATATCCTTTTGCATGAGGGCATGAAAGATTTAATTCAAGACCATCAGAATATGGTGCAAGTTTTTTAGCAACTTCAACAAATTCTTCAGGTGT
>CAYWRI010000006.1:3910-27610 GCA_964461035.1 uncultured Methanosarcinales archaeon
ATTAATATTAGTGGTTATAATTCCTGAAGGAATCGTAAATGGTCCTGAAATTTTTTTATTAAAAAATTTGTATTCTTGAAGCGCGTTCATTTTACTACACCTTATCAATAAGTTTTATTTTCTCAACACCATATTTTTCAAATTCGGATTCAATAGATTTTCCAATATTACTTGAAGGAGACAGTTTTTTAAACATTATTGGAAGCATTTCAATAGCAGAACTCATGTTAAAAAATTTAAATTCCATTTCATTAATTTTTTCTTTAACACTTAATCCATCATCTCTTTTTTCCATTCTATTTGTCAAACTAATAACTGCAACAACATCTATTTTTGATTCTTTTAAAAATTCAAGAGTTTTAATAAGAGAACCTCCTGTTGTTGTAACATCTTCAATAACTACAACTTTTCCTTTAGGCTTTCCAATAAAGAATTTATCTTTAGGAGCACCATGATCTTTTGGTTTTACTCTACCCATAGCAAGAACATGACTTCCTTTTTCACAATCAGATTGTTTAGCATATTTGAACTGAGTTATTATTCCTAATTTTGTTGCGCCTTCAGGAACGCCATAAAAAGTATCAACTTTAATATTATTAGATTTTGTAAATTCAATTAAAAAATCAGCAAGTTTATCTGTTAAAAAGGCATCTTCAACAAGATTTCGCCAATTTGCATAGAAATGAGATTTTCTACCTGACTTTAAGGTTATAGGTTCTTCAAAAAAACCATAAATATTATTTTCTTCAATAAACTCATTAAACTCTATTTGATTGAATTCCACATTATCCCCCCGAATAATATTTTTATAATATCTTATCCTATTAACATTGTTATTTATTAACTTTTCGGGATAATTTAAATTGATTGGGGAATATTTATTAATAAGTTATGTTTATTTATTCATATGATGATTGTGTTTGACTTAAGTGGAGTTTTTTTTAATAACGGTTTAAAGGAAGCTATTAGAAGAATAAGTGAAGAATATCAATTAGAACCTAAAATAATTGAATTTGTTCTTAATGGTTCATTTGCTGAAAAATATAGAATAGGAACTATAGGATTAGCTAAATTCTGGAAAAATGCAAAAGAATATCTTAAAGTTGAGGATATTGAAGGAATTAAAAAGATTTTCTTTGAATCATATTATCCTCATCCAGAATCTGTTGAATTATTAAAAAATCTTAGAAATAAAAATTTTAAACTAGGATACATATCTAATGGTCCTCAAGACAGATCAGATTTTCTAGATGAAAAATATGGTTTTATTTCTTTGTTTGATTTAGGATTATTTTCTTTTGAAGCGCATGTAAGAAAACCTGACGTAAAAATTTATAGAAAATTCATTGAAAAATTCAATTTAAATCCTGAAGAAATAATATACATAGATGATGCAGCTAAAAATCTTGTTTCTGCAAAAGAAGTTGGTATGAATATTATCTTATTCCAAACTGTTAAAGATTTAGAAAATAAACTTAATGAGTTCGGTATTGATATATAATCATTAATAGTTATATTAGGGTTATTAATTTAGAAATAATTGATGTACAAAAGTGTAATTCTATATCTAATAATAAAACAGATTAGGCGTTGATATTGTTGTATTTAATCAACCTAAAAAATTTATCTACTGGAAAAAGCGCTTTTCAATTAATTAATCACTAATAAATGACTACAGAAACGAAAGATTTATATGGTAATATTATTTACTCGTAGATTGAATTACTTTTGTAGTGTAAATTGGTGAATAATAAAAATCGAAAAATATAATGGAATGAATATTTATCGTAATGAATTTTTTAAGGAATCAAAACAAGACTTAGACACAACTGTTCAATATACTGTAGAAATAACAGATGCTTATTTCTTTCAAGTAATTAGTGATAAATCTAAAATTATGGATACTATTAATAAAGTGGGTTTTAATAAGAACTCTGTTAAATATGGATTAACAAGATTAAGAGTTCATCTTAAAAATCCAAGAACCCGTGCGAAAAGCATAATTGCTATACAAGGTTTAGATGAAATTACTCAATTTTTATATGAGACTGAGTCATTAGGAGATTTAACGAAATGTAAAGGAACTACGGCAATTAAATATGATGCTACTTCTTCAGGAACATCCTTAGGTATAAGCATTCCGAGAAAAACATATTGAAATCGATAAGATTAAACTCTAATTGAAATTTCTTTTCTTTTTTATTATCTTTCACTATTGATTTAAAATAATTGTTGTGTCTGAAAAACTTTCTGATTAAAAAAATAAAAATTATAAAATTTATTAAGTTATTTCCACCACTATCTCCTCCAAAAAATTAGCAGGTTTAACATTTAGAAGATCTTCTAATGATAAATTATCCAATTTTTTCTGTTTGTACAAAGAAATAAAACGCATTAACCAAGCATGAGTTATACACAATATGGTATCTGCTTCCAAATTTCTTACCATTCTGAAAAATTCATATAAACGTCGTTTAATATTCTCAAGACTTTCAGCATATTCTGAATTATATATGCTCGTAAGTATCTTTTCTCGTAAACTGAAAAAATTCACAGTATCTTTTCGAGAAATTACTCCTTTAACGAAACTAATTTCATTAAGCAACGGTGTTTGAATTATCTCAACATTCTTAAGTTGTTTAACTAATACCGCTGTATCTTTACTTCTTTTAGTATTTGAAGAACAACATATCAAATCTACTTCATAAATAAAAGATAATTTATTTAACTTTCCCAATGATTTATTTTTGTCTATATGCGGAGAAACTTCTTTTAAGAGAAGTTCCTCAAAATCTTCAAAAGATAGGTTTGCATAGTTACTATATTTTCCCGCAAGAAACCCATGTCTCATAAAAATTAATCGTTTCATTTTTTCCTCCTGAGATTTACATAATCTCCTTTATCTTGTATAAATATTTCTGAACCTTTTAGATTATCTAATTCTGATTGTTGAATGCCTATTACAGGAAGTCCATAATCTGAAAGAACTGTAAACAAATGAGATCCAGGTCTTACATTATTTGGAACCAAAACTACCTGAGTACCTTCAGGAATACTTACAGTTTGATCAACCGAGTTCACAACATATGCTTCATTCCCTACTGTGACAAGCAAATCCTCAACTTCTAAAGAACCAAAAACCAAATGTGGTTTTGTTTCTATAGTTCGTATAACTCCCTGTTCCATATCTGAGAAAAAAATAGGATCTGGAAAAATATTATTGGATTTTTTCATTCCCTTACGTAATCCAATTCTATATTTTGCAAGAATAGGCACATCTTTCAAAAGGGGTAGTTCTGAATACTCCAAATAATAAAGATTAGAACCAAGATTACTCCGTTTCTCAAGTTGTCCGAAAAGCTGTTTTAAATAGTCATAATCTTTAAATAATGAGAATTTAACTTTTTCCCTGTATCCTAGAACATTACGTGTCACTTTAACTAATTCTTCAAGTCCTGCTTCAGGTATTTTTTCGCCTTTTTTGAACTTACGTTTTGGAGGATAACTTCTTGGAGCGGTTAACTCGAAACTTCCCAGATACTTGAATTCTTCAGTTTCTTCAACTTCAAAACTTGCTATACTCTCATCGTATACTATTGTATCACGCAATTGTTCTGACTCAGTTTTTCCAAATAACTCGCAAAGATTATTAAATATCTCAGGTTTAATTTTCTCCAATTCAATAATATATTCATGTACATCCTCAAGTGCAAAAAAAGCTAGTCTTGCAGCCTTTGAGTATTCTCTCGCAGTTCCTACTCGAATATTATCTGCAGTTAAATTTATTTCATCAAGACAATCCTCCAATGAATTAAAGTGTTCTGCTGTTCTTTTTTTTGGTGGTTCTTTTGGAGAAACTATTTTTCGAAGTGCGTTCCTATTTTTCTCTACAAGTATTTTATATGGTTCTGGATTCACACCTATTACTTCAGCCTGTTCAGGGAATTGAATATACATTCTTAGTTCAGGATAATTTAGTAAATCTGGATTCCCGTTTATCATAGGCAAATAATATTTATTGATAACTGTCTGCAAGTCCTTCTTACTAAGACCGTTTGGTCGAAATTGAAAAGCATCACCTGCAAAGTTATAATAAACTTTACCTCCAGTCATAATAACCCAAGGCGCAATTTCCGTTCCTATGTCATATCCTAGCTCATTTCTTCCAAGTTGCATTCCACCAAGCATATTTTTTCCATCCCCTGAAAAAATATAATTAAAAAAAGAAGTACTTAATTGTGTTGCATCAGTATTTCCCAATATTTCTCTATAGTTACCAACCCCTAGTACAATCTCTTCTATTCCATTTTGATTAATTTTTTTTCTCACTCTTCGAAGCTCATTTTCTCTAAGTGATTTAATGGTTGGATTTGGTAATGGTCTTGCTTGAAGAATTGTTACATCATCATTAATTATTGCAAATTCCACATCCATAGGAATTCCAAAATAACTTTCTATTTTATTTGATGTTTCTTTTAATTTATCTATAAAAGATGGTTTAATAGCTTTTCCACTCATAGATATTTTGTTGTACGTAATTGAAATTTCTGTTTCTGGTTCAACTCCTTCTACAATTTTTTGAACATAACTTCCAAATCCTCCAGAAATTATTGTTTTTCCATTCAAATTTGTATAAAGTACCCCTGAGAATTCCATCACATTACTTAAATCCGGTTGGATAACAACACTTCCATTTACATAATGTGATTTCACTGTTTTACATGCTGAAATCACATCTTCTCTTCGAACCCCCTTAAGGGTAAGATATTTACCTGCAGCAGTAGCATTTTGTCCGTCTTCTTCTGCAGAACTACTTCTAACTACATATGTGACCTCATTTTGAAGTTTATCAAGTTCATCAGGAAAATATGTTTTAGGAATATTAAATTGTCCTTGTTCCAATAATTTCAGATGAAAGCCCTTTCCTCCAAGTTGATAACTATCGATAACGCCACGGAGAATAAGCATTATTTAATTCAACATTATTGTTACTCGCTGTTTTAACTTCTATTTTTTTATTCATTTTAAAATACCTCTCTCATATTATTTGGATGAAGACACTGAGATTTGAACTCAGATCTTTCGGGTTGGAGCCGAAAATTTTATCATTAAATTACATCTCCGTGAAACTGTATAGATTGATCTAGCTCCAATGCCAAGTTAAAGAATTAAAAATAGTCTTATCTCTATTTTGTATATTTAATTGTTGATTGAGACGTGTAACTATTAAGAAAAAATTATTTATGTTGCCACGGGCAACCACCTTTTATATTGGTTGTAAGTCTCATAATTAATCTTGTGAACAGAACTATTATTTAAATGTTTCTATTAGAATTACTTTCAAGGGACAAATTTATCAAAGGAGTTTTCACTCAATAGAAACCACGCACTAATTCTTTTTTCTTCTAAAATATATTTGAAGAAATTTCGGTTTTAAAGCCATGACACATATAAATATTGACGATACATAGTTTATATGCTTTTATCAATATTATTAGCGATTACTGCAGGAATAAGTACCGGAATTGTAACAGGCTTAATTCCTGGTGTGCATATTAATTTAATATCAACAATAGTTGTTGCGTCTTATGCATCTGTTAGTCAAACAATTCCTGCAGAATTAATAATTATTTTTATTATGTCAATGAGTATAACTCACACATTTCTTGATTCAATTCCAAGTATATTTCTTGGAGCTCCTGATCCCGCCAATGCTTTAGCGGTTTTACCAGGACACAGAATGCTTCTTGATGGAGAAGGAAAATTAGCAATCAAACATACACTCTATGGTTCATTAGGCGGTTTGATTCTTAGTATAATATTTTCACCCATTCTCATTTATGCAATTCCTCTCATTTATAATTCAATTAAGGATTATATTGGATACATAATTTTAGTTTTTCTTATAATATTATTTTTAAAAGATTTTAAAAGAATTCCAAAAAGTTTATTTGTTTTTTTATTAGCTGCAGCTTTTGGAATTTTTGTTTTAGATATGAACCTGAAAAATCCATTATTTTTAATGTTTTCAGGATTATTTGGTATTAGTAATTTAGCTTTGAGTTTAAGCACAGGAGAAATTACAAAACAGAAAACAACAGAAATCACAATAAATGTAAGACACAAATTTGCTATTGGTTTATCGACCATAATGGGTGTTGTAGCAGCATTTCTTCCAGGTATTGGTAGTAGTCAAACAGCTATAATTGGAATGACTTTAATGAAAAAAGAAGATATTGATGATCCAAAAGTTTTTCTTACATTTATGGGTGGATTAAATACGGTTAATATGACAGTTTCGCTAATCACATTTTATACTTTAAGTAAAGCAAGAAATGGAAGCATTGTTGCTTTGCAAAGTATTATTGGTGAAATAAATCTTAATACTTTACTTTTGATATTTGCCTGTGCATTAATTGTTGGAAGTGCTGCAACAATTATAGGAATGCAATTATGCATTGGTTTTTCTAAAATGATTGTTAAAGTCAATTACCAAAAACTTGTTTTAAGTATAATAATTTCAATACTAATAATGAGTGTTTTATTTGATGGTGCAATCGGCTTAATCATAATTCTTCTTGCAACAATTATTGGAATAACGGCTTCTAAGCTTAATGTTGCAAAATCTTACTTAATGGGCTGTCTTGTTATGCAAGTTTTATTATTCACATTGTAGAATTTTGTCCCTTAAATCATGAATTCTTTCGGACTGTTTCTGAAAATCGTAAGTTTGAACGATAATCTTCTATGTCAATATCTACCATTTCACCAAGTGAATCTGCAAGCGGAACTAAATCTTTGACATATCTTTCTCCTTCATCGAATCCTGATGTTGTAATTATTTTATCTCCTTCCAGGCATAATCCATGTGTTCCTCTTGTTAAAGGTTTTTGATTTTTATCAAGCAGGTAAAATTCTGCTCCTGATCTAGCAATAATATATCCATCTCCAGTTATTAATTCTCCTGCATTTTCTTTTAAATTAAAACCTTTTACATCTGATCTCACAACATTTCCTTCGCAATCTATATACCTACTTGACCACTCATTTACTTTTTCCATAAGTGTTTTTTGGGGAACAATATTATCGTTTTCTTTAGCCTGAGAGTCTATCAAAGGAATTTTATCAGTTATATTCTTAAATATTTTTCTCAAGGTATATTCTTCTTCTCCGTCAATTAAGAATGGTGCATCAATAAGTTCTATGTATTTATCGCCTACATTAGATAATATTTTTTGCACATAGTTTTTGTTACGACCTTCAGGGGAATCATTTTCAAGTGAACCCTCTTCAGGTGTTTTAAATCTGCCATCAATATGGCTTTGGATAAGTGGATATTCTTTTGAAATAATATTTACTTGATCAATATACTCTGTTTCACCTAGTTTAGTTGAATTAAGATATGTATGAATTTCATCTCCTTCTTTTTTTATAGTATCACTTTCAAAACCTACAAAATTACCTTCATTATCAAAAACATATTTTAGAGATCCCCAATTATTACTTTCAATAATAATATAATCTTCACCCACATATTCCACAAAATTAGGATTAAAATGTCCAAATCTTTCGTCATATGGATAAATTGAGTTAATTACAGATATTTTATTTATACTTTGGATATTAAAACCAATAATTTCTGCACAAACATGATCTCCTTCAGAATTCACATATTCATTTTGGATATTTCCTTCTGAAATTCTTTTACCTATGACTTCATTAATATTTAATTTTGACATTGTAATTATAAGAAATCAGTTAGTATTTATGAATGTTTCTTTACTTAAAAGTAATAACAAAATCACCAATTTAATTTCGGATTTGTTCCTGAGGATATAACTTAATTATTTGTGTAAAAATATTTCCCATATCACCTATTTTTTTGATTTTTCTAGGGGTTTTTGCCATAAATTTGTTCATAAAGTAAAGTTTGGACAACTTGGTCTTTTGTGGTTTGACACCAACAATAATTTATGGAGATAAAATATATATACATTTATTCAATCAAAAAAAAGTAATACAGATAAAATTAAAAGACTTAGCTAAAAGTTATAAAAGACATTTTGAAATGTTGCGGAAAATTGCTAAAAAACAAGAAAATAAATCACTTCTTTTTCATCTTATCTTTTAATTTTGAAACTAAACTCTTTGGTTTAATAGAATCCTTTTTAGGTGCAACTTTCTTTTTTACTTCTTTTACAAAATCCTTTTTAGGTTTCTTAGCCTTAGAAACATCTTTCTTAACAACAGAATCAGATTTAACATCTTTTGTCACTAACTTTGGTGGTTCTACCAGAACATTATTATCCATCATAACAGGAATTTTCACTTCATCCTTAATAGGAACAAATTGTGTCTTGTTATTAGAATGATTTCTTTTTGGATGATTTCTTTTTGGATGATTTCTTTGTTTAGAATTAAAAACAAACCAATCTTCCCTAATTATAGTATGAAAATAGTCTGCTTCTTTAATCAGCATATGTGAAGTTGTATTTTTAACTGCGGCAATTTCAACTCTTACACCTTCTGCTTTAAGATGTCTAACTAACTCGATGTAATCAGAGTCTCCAGACATAATAATTATTGTATCTACCTTTGAAGCAAGTTGTGTTGCTTTAATTGATAGAGGAATATCTGCAGTTTTATGACAAGGAATTACTGAACCATAAAAGTTTTGATGTAATCTCTCTGCTAATTTATCAGAAATTGCTTTTCCTTCTCTAAAATATATTAGTCTATTTAATCCACGACCGTTTAATAATTTAGGTATTAGAGTATCAAAGTTTATCATAGTATTCTTATTATCAGCTTCAGTGTGAATGCTTAATTCTATATTATTCCCATCGCACAGTATTGCGACACTTTGATTTATATTTACATTTTGTTTTACCATTTTATACTATAAAAACATCTAATGTTTAAAAAACTATTGAGAACTTTGAAAATAATTTTTAATGAAAATCTTAGAAAGCAACACGAGCTCAACGAACTGAAACAAGCTCAGATTAAGTATCTCCTTGATTTACATATTTCTCCGTCCACAATATTTGTTTATGGAGATAAGATTGCAGTTATTAATTGGTCATCAGAACGTATAGCATTTTTAATGAGAAGTACACAAGTTACAGATTCTTATAAAAGTTTTTTAAACTTCTTTGGAAAATGGCGGTCAAATAATTTTTACTTATTTTAAAATTAGGTTTAATTGAAAATCTTTTTAAATCAAGTTTCTAAATGAGAGTATATGATAAAGAAAGCTGTGTTATTTGATTTAGATGATACATTGTATGATTATTCTAAAGTTCATAAGATTGCTCTAAAAGAAGTTTACAAATTATTAAAAGAAAAATTAGGGTTATCGTATAAGAAAGTTGAATATTTATTCAAATTATCAAGAGAAGAAATTCATAGAGAATTATCAGGAACTGCTTCTGCTCACAATAGAACTCTTTATTTTCAAAGATTAATAGAAAAAACTCATGAACATGTTGATTCATTATTTATTCTAAAATTACATAATATTTATTGGGATACACTTTTAAAAAATATGACTTTAAATCAAGGTGTATTAGAAACATTAAAACAGATTAAAGAAAAAAACATTAAGATTGCCATAGTTTCAGATTTAACAACAAATATTCAATTAAGAAAATTACATAAATTAGGAATAAGCAAATATATTGATGCTCTTGTAACGTCTGAAGAAGCAGGAAGTGAAAAACCTCATGCAATAATGTTTCTATTAGCGCTAAACAAACTTAAAGTATCTCCCTCCGAAGCAATGATGGTTGGAGATAATTCTATTGCAGATATTGAAGGTGCTAATTTTGTTGGATTGGACACAGTATTATTACAGAAAGGCATTCTTGCAAAAACATTTAATGAAGATTACAAAAAACCAAATTATAAAATTGAAAAAATATCTCAAGTGTTAAATATTATTGATAAATCAAATCTTGCTTTTGTTCAAAATGAAGGATATATTAAATTTAAATGTATTCTTAAAAATAAAAAACCATTATCTCCTAAAGAAATAATTGAATTGAATGTTTACAGAAATAAACTATATGAATTAAAATTAATTGGCGCATATTCTAATAAAATAGGTTATGGAAATATAAGTGTTAGAAATAGAAATGATTTCATAATAACTGGTTCAACAACAGGAAATTACTCAAAATTAAACAATAAACAGTATAGTAAGGTTATTTCATTTGATATAAATTTAAATTCTTTGACTTGTAAAGGTGCAACTAAAGCATCTTCAGAATCAATGACTCATGCAATTGTCTATGAATGTAATAATAATATTGGCGCAGTTATTCATATTCATAATAAAAAAATGTGGGAAAAATATTTACATAAACTTCCTACAACACCCAAGTATGCAACTTTTGGAACTCCTGAACTTGCATATGAATTAAAAAGACTATACAATACAACTAATTTCAAGACTAAAAAAATCGCGGTTTTCGGAGGACATGTTGAGGGTATAATCGCGTTCGGCAAAAACTTAGAAGAAGCATACAATATCATATTAAAATATTTTAATAAAGTTAAATAAACCTTTTTTAACACAATAAATTATTTCAATGCAAAATCTACAAATAAAGGCAAGTGATCAGAAAATGGATAGTTAAGTATATCATATCGATTCACTTTAATTTTAGAAGATACTAAAACATAATCTAATCTTTTCATAGGATGCCATGTTGGTTGTGTTAATCCAATTGATTGTTTATGCAATTTAATCATGTCTTTGAGATGAGTTTCTTTTAGTAGTTTTTTTATTTCAAGTTCCCCTTTAAAAGTATTAAAATCTCCCATAAGTATAACTGGATTTTTAATAGAATTCACAATTTTAATAAGCTCTTCAATCTGATTTGCACGTGTTTTTCGACCTAAAGCAAGATGAGCTAATAACAAAGTAACTTTTGTAGGACAATGGATTGTTGTTTCTATAACAACTCTTTTTGTTCCTTCATGGAAAAGATGATATTTAATTTTAGACATCTTAAATTTTGCAATAATTGCATTTGCTTGTTTATTTAAGATAGGTACATAATGAAATAGTTTAAGCCACCCTTGCAAAGGATATTTAATTTTTTCTACAAAGCTTTTCATACCTAATTTCTTTTCAAAGAAAACAACTTCGTCCTTCTTTGCTCGAAAAGAACCAATATCAACTTCAACTAAAGCAAGTATATCTGGTTTAATTTTCTTAAGTGCATCCACTATTTTTTGGTCTAATTCTTTTGGAGGGAAAAATATTTTCCAAAATTCGAGATATTGATACCAGAGACCTTCCATTCCTTCACAATATTCAATATTATAACAAACCAGTTTAACCATACACATAATCAAATAAGTAGAATATATAAATGTTTATATTGTATTGTAAAGTGAAAGTGTTGTGGTTTTTCTTAGCCTCTCTGTGTTTGTAACTGAATTCCAGAGCATTTTGAAAGCACCTTTGAATAACACATAAATTCAGTGAGAGCACATAATACTTATTTAAAACTTAAATCGCTAACCACAATTATAAAATTGTAAGTTTTATTTAAAGACTATAAAAAAAGGTTGTAATATCCTAATGAGAAAATTAAGATATTATAAATAATAAAAATAATAACTTAATAATTTATTTTTTAAAAACAGTTAGTATAGGTTTAATTGCTAAAAGTAAACAGGCTATTAAAAACCATGCCCAATGAGTATTTACTGCCCAAGTAGCAAGACCACTCCATACAGAAACTAAAAATAATGTTGCAAATAAAACTGACAATTTAATCATACTTATATCACAAAGTTTTAAATTTTTAAAATTTAAATTCATTTTCATTATTATTCCTCCACCTCACACTTTTAATGTGAATAATTCATATTTAGGAAAAGGAGTATAAAAATGTTGTGGAAAATTAGTGCTTGATGTTCAAGAATTAATCATTCTAAGTTTAGAGCTTTTATGTTCTTCAGGATTAAATGACTCTGCTCTAACAATTTCAGGATATACTCCTCTTTTTTCGAGTTCTTCTTTTAGAGATTCAGTGAAAAAGTTTTGATCATAACCCAAACAAATTACATCAGGATTTATATCTTCTATAAGTTTTAATTTATCTTCACCATTGTTTCCAAGAATAGCTTTATCAACATAGTTAAGATATGATATTTTTGCCTGCCTTTTTTTCTCATCAAAATCAGGAAATTGACCTTTAACTTTTTTTACAGTTTCATCTCTTGATATAATAACATAAAGCATATCTCCAAGAGATTTTGCTTTTTTCAAATAAAATTCATGACCTGGATGAAATATGTCAAATGTTCCAAAAGCTAAAACTTTTTTCACAGAATCATCAAATTCATTTATGGATTTTTGTTTTGGATTAGATGCTGCTTTAAACAGTTTTGTAAAATTGAATTTTTTTGCAGTTTTCATGTAAGTTCACACATCATATTTCAAACTTTTATAAAAAAATAAAAAATAAACACAAAAATTCAGTTGATTTGCTATCCCCTCGAAGCAGAGCTCAAAGGTATTACGCAAATCTCTACATATACGAATTTTTGGCCATTACAACTTGGATACCGCAATAAAACTGCAAGGTATTAAACCAGGGGCGTTGTAATAAATTTAATATCTGTAATGCTCTGATTTGTAAGGGCCTTCAATCTCAATACCAATGTACTTTGATTGTTCAGGAGACATTTTTGTAAGTTTTATTCCTAATTTTGCCAAATGTAATCTTGCAACTTCTTCATCTAATTTTTTAGGCAAAATATAAACACCAACTTTATAATCATTTTTCCAAAGTTCTATTTGTGCAAGACACTGATTTGTGAAAGAATTACTCATAACAAAACTAGGATGTCCTGTTGCACATCCAAGATTCACAAGTCTTCCTTCTGCTAAAACAAAAATTTCATGGCCATTAGGAAAAATATATTTATCTGTTTGAGGTTTTATGTTTAGTCTTTTAACATTAGAATCTGCATTAAGTTTTTCTATTTGTATTTCATTATCAAAATGACCAATATTACAAACAATGGCCTGATCTTTCATTTTATACATATGATCTAATGTTATAATATCAAGATTTCCTGTAGAAGTTACAAATATGTTTGCAATTGGAAGTGCATCTTCAATAGTCATTACTTCAATACCTTCCATTGCAGCTTGCAATGCACATATTGGATCAATTTCTGTCACAATAACTCTCGCACCAAATCCTTTCATAGATTGAACACAACCCTTTCCAACATCACCATATCCACATACAAGAACAACTTTACCTGCAATCATCACATCTGTAGCTCTTTTAATTCCATCAGCCAAAGATTCTCTACAACCATACAAATTATCAAATTTTGATTTTGTGACTGAATCATTAACATTCATTGCAGGAAATAATAATTTATTAGCTTTCATCATTTGATATAATCTATGGACTCCTGTTGTTGTTTCTTCTGAAACACCTTTTACTTCTTTAGATATTTCAGTCCATTTAGATTTATTGAGTTCATATTCTTTTTTTAATATTACCATGAGTTCTCTAAAATCTTCTCCTTCAGAGGAATAATCTTTTTCAAGAAGCTTAGGATTTTTTTCTACTTCTACACCTTTATGAATCATTAAAGTTGCATCTCCACCATCGTCAACAATAAGTTGGGGTCCTTTTCCTTCTCCAAAATCTAATGCATTTTTTGTACACCACCAATATTCTTCTAGTGATTCTCCTTTCCATGCAAAAACAGGAACTCCTATTTTTGCTATTGCTGCAGCAGCATGATCTTGTGTAGAGAAAATATTACATGATGACCATCTTACATCTGCACCAAGCTCAACAAGTGTTTCAATAAGAACTGCTGTTTGAATAGTCATATGCAATGAACCCATAATTCTTACACCTTTAAGTGGTTTTTCAGAACTATATTTTTTTCTTACTGCCATTAAGCCAGGCATTTCTTTTTCAGCTATTTCGATTTCTTTTTCTCCAAAGTCTGCTAAATTTATATCTTTTATTTTGTAGTTTTCCATTTTTACCTTATAATTAATTTTACTCGACTTTCATAAGTCTTTTCATTTGTTCATATCTTTCATTAATTTGTTCATCAGTTAATGTTATTAACTTATCAAAACTAAATTCTTCTGCATTAAAAGATGCTATAACATTTGCATAAAGCATTGCTTTTCTTAAATTAACAGGAGAATAACCATTTTTAGCAATATAACCTATTATTGTTCCTCCAAAACTATCTCCACAACCAGTTGGATCTTTGAGATTAGCTAATGGAAAACCAGGCATGATAAATGTTTGAGCTTTTGTAAAAAGCATTGCACCATGTTCACCTTTTTTTATTATTATTGCTTTAAGAGCTAATTCATCAAGTGCTTTTTGAGCACAAATTCTAAGATTTAGTTCTTCAAATAATGCTCTTGCTTCAGCATCATTAAGTATTAAGATGTCTACTTTTTTTATTGCGTCTAAAAGTGAGTCTTTTTCAGAACTTATCCAGAAATTCATAGTATCAAGTATTATTACTTTGGGTGCTTTTAATTGTTCTATTACTTTAATTTGAAGTCCAGGACATAAATTTCCTAGAAAAACATATTCTGCATTTTTATATTCTTTAGGTAAAACTGCATCAAAATCTTGTAAAGAATTAAGTTCTGTATCTATTGTTTTTGCTTCATTCATGTTACCAGTATACAGTCCTTTCCAAGCAAATGTTTTTCCTTTTTTTATTATCTTACTTATATCAATCTTTCTTTTGTTCAGTATTTCTAAGGTTTTTTGAGGAAAATCGTCGCCTATTATACTTACAATTCCAGGTTCTGTAAAAAATGATGCTGCTACAGCAGAATATGTTGCACTTCCACCAATAGATACTTCTTTTTCTCCAGCAGGAGTTTTAATATTATCTATTCCAATAGTTCCAAGAATAATACAATTTACCATTTTATTTAAATACCTCAACATTACTCAAACACATCACCAGTCACAATAGATTACTTAATTAATTTAATCTATTTTACTAATTTCATCTATGAAATCGCTCTTATTTTTAAAGGTTGTTATGTTATTATAATAACTTTTTAACAAAGTTTTTAAGTGAAAGTTTCTTGCTATCTAAATAATGAGACAAAGAAGATTGTTTAAATTTAGTAATGCGGTTCTTCCACTGATTGGTATTAATATATTTATGTTTATTATACAATCAATTTTAGGAGATGGGTTTACTGCTTCTTTCATGCTTGTATCTTCAGATATTCTTGCAAGACCTTGGATAATTTTAACACACATGTTTTTACATGCAAATTTGACTCATCTTTTTTTTAATATGTATGCACTGCTAATGTTTGGTTCGTTAATAGAATCAAAAATAGGAACAAAGAGATTTTTAACAGTGTACTTTTTAGCAGGAATTCTTGCAGCAATTATTCCTTTTTATGATGCAGCACTTGGCGCAAGTGGAGCAATAATGGGAATCATAGGTATTGTTATAATGTTATTACCTGATTTACCTGTTTTATTATTCTTTTTTATACCTATGAGCATGAGAACTGCAGGAATTATATTTGCATTATTTGATTTATTTGGAGCATTTTTACCACTAAGTACTGGAATTGCACATTATGCTCATCTTGTTGGTCTCATGGTGGGAATAATCTATGGATATTATCTGTTAAAAACAAAAAAACAATTTAGAAAAAGTTTTACTTCTCCACATCAAAAGAAAAAATATTCTAATGTTATTGATGTTGATTATAATGAAGTCATTGAAATGGATGAAAATGATATTAATGAATATCTGAAAAATGGACGATTATAAATTAGTTAGACCTTTTATTTATTTCTAATCAAAAAATGACCTCCTCCCCACTCTAAATCTTCTATTTATGCTTTAACATGACCAAAATTTTCAATTTTGATTTATTATTGATTAAAAATCAATAATGACCAAAAATAACACATTTTTGATTTATGCATTAACATGACTAAAAATCAAGGATTTTTTATTTCGAAAACCAAAGGTTTTTGCATAGGTTACAGTGTTGGCTTTTTGAGAATAATATTCGAATTTAGTCAGAATCTCTTCGAAAAAATCTAAGTTAATTATATATTGTTTTATGCCTCTTTCATATTTATGACAACTCAACAAGAAACAACTCTTGAACAAAAAGAATTAGAACAAATCAATTCAAATAATAAAACAGAAACAAAAAGTCTAGAAGAAATATTATCTAAAAAAGGATATGATTTAACTCCTTATGAAATTGAAAATTTAATCAGCAATATTATGTCTATCCAAAATTATAATGTAAAAAGTTCTGCAGTTGTATTTCTAAATTCCATACTTAAAAATGATGTAAACATATATGAATATATGGAAGAAAATAAATACAAATTAAAAACAAATGGTTATGAGAAAAGTCTGCAAAGTTTAGAATCACTTGCATTACAAGAAAAATTAGCTCTTAAAAATCTTGTAAACTTAATCAATAAAAATCAGGATTATCTTAGTCAGTTTACTTTATCAGAAAAAATATCGAGATTTTTTTACAAAATCCTAAATAATATAAAAGCAATAGAATCTCTTGATGAAAGAGTACATATGAGTAATTTTGTAGAGTATATTGATAATACCAAATCAAATATTGAACAACATCTTAAAAGATCTATAAATTTAAAAGAAGAAAATTACAAATTATTATCTAGTAATAAAAATAAAGTAAAGTTTTTATTTAGAGAAATAAAAAGTGCTATAACTTTAGCAGAAAGAACTTCTGAAATAGTATCAAAACTTAATTCTGAAATAAAGACTTTAGAAACTCAAAAAAATGAATATGTTTCAAAAATAGATTTTTCAAATAGTTCTTCAGATAAGTCTTCAAAATTAGAAGAACTTTCAGAAGTTAAAAAAGATAATCTCGAGTCTTTAAAAATAAATGATTATGATGATGTATTGGATTCAGAAATAGATAAGAGATATGAAGAAATAATGAATTTAGAAGAAAGATCGACTAATGCAATAGATAATTCTCATGATCTTAAATTAAGTTATTTTGAAACAAAACAAGAAATAATTAAATCACAGAATTTGAATTTTTTATATAATGATATAATTAGAGGTAACAGAAGATCATTAAATACTTTCAATAATATTTTAATCAGAGCAAGTAAAGGACTTTCTTTTACTGATGCGTATAATGAAGCAAGTAAGATGATAGAAATAAGTGCGAGTTTAGGAAATTATAATAAACAAAGAGAAGATGAATGTAAACTTTTACAAAATGAAATTTTTCGAATAAGAGAAGAAACTTCTTCGCTTTCTAATGATTTTACGATTAATGAAGGACCTAATATATTAATTAGAAAATTAGAATCAACAGAATCTCTTGATGCACTGAAAAAATTTGTGCAAGAAGAAGAAATGAAAGGCGGAATATATGAAAACAGAGATAAATCTAGTTCTTCCAAGTAGTTTCAAATCTGAAGAAAACACAAATGAAATTGATAAAGAGATTTCTGAATTGTTAAATTTTAAGGATTCAGAATTTTCAGACTTTATGAACGCATATTCTATTGCATTACATCAATTAAATGACTATGCTAAAAAAGAAGATATGAAATATAATATGCAATTTTGTAATAATCTCGCATTGTATTCTTGTTTAATTCTTTATACAAATTTTACAAGAACAACTGAAAGTTTTAAGATGAATTTTAAAACACATTTTAATAATGTTTCAGATATTGTATCTTCAACAACCAATATAATAAAACATAATCTTTCCAGATTTGAAAAGATAAAATCTTTTAATAATAGTTATTCAATTATATATACCTCTTTAGAAAAACAGACAAAAGAATATTTAACTTCTTATAATAGTTCAAATTTAGATGTAATAAATTTTCAAAGAAATAAATCGATTTTTGTTTATCCCAGTTTAGAATTTAAGGTTCTTTCAAATGATTTAGAACTTGATAAAGATAAAATAAATTCTAAAACCTCAATTGATATAAGTTCAGCATTTATCAGTTCAGAGAATAAAATAAATTCTTATAATGATGAAAAAATTGCAGGTAATAAGACTGCGATTAAAACTCTCAGAATTATGGCAGATCTTCTTCTCTGTTATGATATTAAAACTAAAAAAAATCCTACTTTGGATTATTTAGATGTTCCAAAAATAGTAACAATGATTGGTCCTGCAGGAACTGGTAAAACAATGATGATAAATCATATTATTAAATATTTATTTTCTAAATCAAGAGAATTAAATAAAGCATTTTCTTTTGTTCCAATAGATGGAACTATTAAAAGTGAATATCATGGTGTTTCTCAGAGAAATTTAAAAGAAAGATTTGATATTATGTATAGAGGTGAACAAATTTATTTAATGAGTCTTGAAGAGATTGATACTAAAGTTTTTTCAAGAAATATGGGTTCTTTGTCATCTTCTTCTGAATTGTCTTTTACTGGAACATTTTTAGAATGTATTAATGGAATAAATAATTATCTGGGTAATTTTATGTTATTAGTAACTTCAAATAGAAATTTGAATACTGATTCCGGATTAAAATCTAGACTTATGGAAAATGTTGTGTATGTTAAAGGTTTAGAATCTAGACAAGATTATATAACTGTTTTTAATAACAAATTAAAAAAGCTTGATGCATTAGAAAAAGTCAATGTTTCAGATTGGAATGAAATTGCACAGACTTGTGTAATTCAAAATTTTCAAGGAAGAGATATTGCAAATATTTGTAAACAAATATATTTGAATACTTTGAATCAACTTGATACATCTTTATTGCATAAAAAAATAAACTCGGTGCAAGAAGTTTTGAAAGAAAATATTAGCAATATTACAGATGACACCATAATGAATGTGATAGAAAAATATTCTAAAAATTCAAATATAATGTCTGAAGATTATCTGATTTAAAATGGGTGATGAAATTAAAATTGATTTTGAAAATCAATCAACGAATCATGAAAAACTCTATAATGATTATGGATTTCAGGAAACTACAAATAATTTGTATTTTGAAATAAAAAATCTTGAAGGTTTACTTTCTAAATTTGAAACAGATTTTTCAGCGAATAAGAAATGGAGAAAATCATTTAAATACTATAAAAAAGAAAAAAATCATATCCTGGATCATTATAAACCAATAAGACAAAAAATTAACAAAGTGTCTAAATTAAAAGGGAAAAATAGTTCTCAAAGTATTCATTTTTTACAAAAAAAAGAAGAATTAGATCAGAAAATAGAATCATTAATTAAAGATATTGAAAAATCACAAAAAACAAACGGTTGGAAAATAATTGGAAATACATTTGGAGTTATAGGTCTTTTTGCAGCGCTTTTTGAAATGGGAAAATTTGGTTATGAAAATGCGTCTACCATGGATCGATTCTTTAGTAAACAATATGAAAACATAAGTTCATATTTTATTAAAATTACTGAAAAAGCTAATGAACAAATCGAATCATTAATTGTAGATAATTTATCTGAAGAACAATATTCTTTAATTTATAATGAAACTAATTTTGAAAAACCTAATACAACTAGTCCAAAAAGTTTTATTAATAATTTATCTGTTAATAATTATTCTTTAATTTCCAGTCAAATAAAAAACAAACATCGTATGATAGAAGTTAATAATTCAAATAAACTTAATAAAAATATATCTCATTATTTTTTAGAAAATTATGAACCCGAAAATTTAAATTCTGTTGAATCTAAATTAGAAACAATAGAAGATTTAAGCTATAAAGATGATAAACCAAGCATAATAAAAGATACAGGTAATGAAAATAAAGATTTTATTTCTAATAAAGCTACTACTAAAGATAATATAATGCACGCAAAAATAAGTTGGTATAATTTTAAGAAATATGTAACTTGGGACAACATTAAGAAATATTTTAATAAAACTTTAGCAGACTTAAATATTTAAAAAATGGCTTTACCAGATAGCATAATCAAACAAACAAGGGTTCCTGCAATTACAACACCAACAAGATTAATCCAAAAGAATTTTCTTTGTTTTATTCCTAATAGATACGCTGCAAGTGCACCAGTATAAGATCCTGTTCCTGGAAAAGGTATTCCAATAAAAAGGGCTAATGCAAATGGACCATATTTTTCTACTTTTGGTTTTATATTTTTTTGAATGTGTGCGACCTTTTTTTCATACAAAGTATTAATTATTTTTATTTTTCGCAATAAATTAATAAATTTATCAATTATGAAATAAACAATAGGTCCTAGCAATATATTGATAATTATAGCTACAATACTTCCATATAACCAACCTAATGTGAGATTAGAAACTGCAAAAAACGCATAAGGTATTGCCGCTCTTAATTCAAATGTGGGTATAAGCGTTAAAAGAATTATTTTTAAAAAAAAATTTATCACTTGCACACCTTATCTCAATCTTTTAAGAATTTTTATAGTTTTTATTCTAGATTTTACGTAATCATCTTTTAACGATTGTTCAGCAAGTTTTATTGGATCTTTATACTTTCTTTTTATTTTCAGGTATAATCTCTTATCTTTTTCAAAAACTTTTTTTCTGCCTTTGTGTTTAGCAATAAAATCTTGACAGTTTTTCCTTTGTCTTTTTGGTGGTCCAGGATGAACTACATAATCTGAAAGCTTTTCTTTGGTAATAACAATATAAATGTGTTCAAAATCAAACCCAGATTCTTTAATTTGGAAATCATGATGTTTAAGTTCTTTTTCAATAAAGTTTTTTACTTTAAGAATGAATGAACCTTGGACATCTTTTGTTTTATCTTTCAAAGGTTCAACATTAAAAAACAGACACCAATCTTTAATATGTTTTTGTTTAACTTTTTTAAGATTCATTTTTTCTATCTTAAAAAAGTCTTTACTAGGATTATCTAAAAACTCTTGAGCTTTCAGTTTAAGAAGTTCATATTTTTCTTTGCTTAATGCAGCAGTAGCATTTCTACTATTATCAATTGGATCAATTAAAATAATCGGACTTTTTTGTTTTGCAGAACTTATATTTTTAAGAGGATCTTTTAATTTATTATCCACATCTATAATTACTTTATTCTGCCAATATTTTGTTGAAGATATGAAATTAATAAATGAACCATAAAAGCTTATTAATAAATCAATACTGTGTCCGCTTAAACCTTTAATATAACTTTCAGCACCATATACTCCAATTGCCTTACAAAATTGTTTAGCTAATCTTACTTGATCTGCTAAATTAGGCATTTTATGTATTTGTTTTTTAATATATCCTACATGTAAAGGACTTGCATCAGTAACATTTACTGCATCAGATGCATTAAATATTTTTAGAACAGGAACAACTTCAAAATCCATATTTCTATATGTAAATTGAAAATAATCTCTTGACCCATGTAAACGAGTATATTTGAACCCTAATTTATTTGAAACAAGTTTTAAAATTTTCTCTAGTATATCAGGTAACTCTTTATCATTATACTCAGGACTAAATCTAACAAAAAGATCTATATCATGATCATCTTTTAGATATGTTCCTTTAGCTACACTACCACCTTTAACACATTCTGTAACAATGTTTTCTGCACGAATAGCTACATTAAACCAAGATACAACCCTATTTACTTCAGATATGAAATTATCTGAATATTTTTTTTCAGGTCTTAAAGTTGTTAAAATACTTGAAAATATTTCATTATATTTTTCTATCATATAGTATCACATTAAACAATCTTAATCAATTATTAGTTCATTGACAATTTATCAATAAACCTTAATAAGTCACTAAATAAAAACTGCTATTTAAGAGAATTTAAAAACTACTATATAAATATTCCTATTTTTAGTCAGTTAATTTATAAATGCCTTTTTATATGTTCTTATTTTTTCCTGATTAAATAAACTTAAAATAATTAAATACTGCAAGGATTAGAATAAAAAGGTGATAGATTATAGATTATTGTTGATTAATATGCAACCAAATCTTAGTTGAAAAATACACTTATTTTATGATTTTGTGCAATATTATTTTTTAACTAAAATTAAAATTAAAGAAAGTATTAGCAAACTCATAATAACAATGTTTATAATTTTTTTTGAGTTTGGTTCTATATTAAGTGAGGTATTATCTAAATTATTATTTTCAAATATTGATTTAACAAAATTACCTGTTATTAAATTATTTTTATTTTGAGACTCTGAAGATTGAATCATTGTGAAATAATCACTTTTAACAATTTCATTTGAATTATAAGAAAAAATTAATTCAGGAATATTTTGTAATTGAGATTGTATTTGCAATCCGAAACTTAAATCATTGTTTTGAATAAAATTTGAATTTAATTCATCATTAGATATATTGCAATCGTTTATTTCTTCGCTTCCACTTAGTTCTAATCCTTCATATACTAAAATTGGTTGAGTTACACATTCTTCAATTAACTCAGTTATATACATTGTTTCATCAAAGTCAAGAGTTTCATATTTAGTTAAGTAAAATTTTATTTCTTCTGAACTTGTTGATTTATTTTTATTGTTTTGACATTCAATATAAAACTTGAATAATCTTTTTGCAGTATTTCCCTTATATACATTACCTATAGTATATACTTTATAATTATCATAGGATATCTTTTCAAAAGTTACTACACTGTTTTCAGAGAAAGTTTCATCTTCATTATCTGAACTTGTTGTATTATTATTTTCTTCATTTGATAATTCATCGGAATTTGCAACGATTAAAACTAATTCGGACATAGCATTTTCTATTATGTTTTGACAACTCAAATAAACAAGTTTACTTTTCACTAAAATAATACTAAAAGTTGAATCTATATTAACAGTCCATTGTTTTTGATTGCTATTAGATGTGTTTATTTTTGATTTTAGTGTTTGATTAAAATAATCCGTTATCCAATATTCTATAATAAAATCAAAGGAATTATTGGAAAGTAAATTTTTGAATTTTATTTTATCTCCTTGAAAATAAATCGCTTGAGCATCATCTAATGAAATATTAATACTCACATTACAAAAATCTGAATTATTTATAGTTTCATTTGTTGTATAATTTAGTTCATCTGATTGATTCATATTAGTATTATTATATGAAGAATTATCTTCTATTTCTACCAATAAATTTGATATACAGGGAGTTCCATTTATTAGTTCTGAAAAGTTCCAAAAATTATTAAATTTTGAATAAGAATACCCTTCAATTGTTTGAGTGTAAGTCACATGATCTACCACTGAAAAATTATAATACAGATAAACATCATCAAAATCATTTGAAAGACCATTACCAATTGAGTTTCCCACATTATATATTGAACAATTTAAATTTGAATAATCAAAGTTTTCTTCGACTATTAAAGAAAAATTACATTGATCAGAAAATTGTAAAATTTCTAAGGTATCGTTTTGAACATTGTCTCCAATAGTAAAATCTGAAAGATTGTTTGTTCCAATTATTTCTATAAATTCTCGACCATTATCGCTTCCCTGAGGATTTGCCATTATCTCATTTATAGATATTTCGGCATTATTATTTATTACTTCAACTAGAAATAATAAAAACAATAAAAACAATAACAAATATGATTTGAACTTCATAATTATTTGTAATAGTTATTGCTTAATATTTGTTTGCTACTTTAAATCGAAAATCTTTTAGCTTTTTT
>CAYWRI010000006.1:27710-62026 GCA_964461035.1 uncultured Methanosarcinales archaeon
ACCATTTAAAGCAAAACATTTTTAAATGGATTGCGGTTCCCTAAACTCACTAAATTAGAATGTAGCAAGTATATTAATTTTATATTACTACAAAAAAATGTTAAAATCATCCAAACAACACAATTGGAGATAAATTGCATTACTTTCGTACAATGGCTCTTAAATCATCCTCAATAGTTATTCAATTCTATGTAAGCAAAGAGTAGGTTAAATAGTTTTACATTAGTATAAATAACTGTATAAAAATTGAGAGGGTCTTGTTAATAATAATATGCCCTGATAGTGTAGCCCGGCACATTGCATATGCATGCGGTAACTATCATGCAGCCCTGTCGAGGCTGCGACCCGGGTTCGAATCCCGGTCAGGGCGTTTAGCTCTTAGGAGCATTTCATAGGCTGTTAGCTCAGTTCGGCAGAGCATTCGCCTTTTAAGCGAAGGGTCGCGGGTTCAAATCCCGTACAGCCTATACAGAGATTTGAACTTTGATTCCCAAAAACTTTTTGAAATTTTTGAGAACAAATCTCTCAATTTTGTTCATTTATTTATTTCAAATTAAAATTACCCAATTATTACCCAATAAACAAGCTAGGTGATCGATATGCCAATGGTAAAAAAAATAACAAAATCAAAATCTACAAAAACTTCTAAACCCAAAGTAAAAAAAGTAATAGGCGCAAGTAAAAAAACTAAGTTTACTTCTACAGAATTTGATGTTTGTGCACATGTTCTTGTACCCAAACACACACTATTATCCAACAAACAAAAAGAAGAGCTATTCAAGATATACAATATAACTACTAAAGAATTACCTAAGATAATGCTCAAAGATCCTGCAATTCAACATCTTGAACCAAAAGTAGATGATGTTATAAAAATTGAAAGAAATAGTATTACTGCAGAAAAATCAATATTTTACAGAGGGGTTATAAATGAGTAAAGACGAACTTAATACGCAAGTTTTAATAAAGAATTATTTTAATGAGAAAGGTTTTGTTGACTTTGACTTAGAATCTTTCAATAATTTTATTGATATAGAACTACAACAAATTATCGACGAAAATAAGGAGGTTGAACCAACAATTGTTCCACCGAATGTTGATGAATTTAAAATTCGACTTGATAAAATAAAAGTTGAAAAACCACAAATTATAGAGGCTGATGGTTCAAAAAGAGATATATATCCTGTTGAAGCAAGACTAAGAAATCTTACATATGCAGCTCCAATGCTTCTTGAAATTAGTTCGCACATAAATGGAATACAAAGAGAAAGTTTTGAAATTCAAATAGGTAATTTACCTATAATGATTAAATCTAAAAAATGTCATCTTTGTAATTCTTCAAGAGAAGAACTAATAAAACATGGTGAAGATCCTGACGATCCAGGAGGATATTTTATTATTAATGGTTCTGAAAAAACAATAATAAAAGTTGAAGATTTAGCGCCTAACAAAATGTTGATAACTAAAGAAAAACTTGGAATTTCAGAATATGTTGGAAAAATATTTAGTGAAGCAGGATCTTACAAAATTCCACACACTTTAGAAAAATTAAAAGATGGAATTTTATATTTATCGTTTACAAGAGTTAAAAGAGTACCTGTTATTGCAATAGTCAAAGCATTAGGTATGCTTAAAGATCAAGAAATAATGGAATGCATAGGTCTTGGTGAAGATTCAACAATTTTTATTAATTTGTTTGAATGTGTTGATATAAAAACAAGAGAAGATGCATTAGATTATATTGCTAAAAAAATAGGTATATCTCAATCTAAAGAAATACGGGTTGAAAGAACTAAAGATATTTTGGATAAATATCTTCTTCCTAATCTTGGAATAAAAGATGAAGAAGCATTATTCAAAGCGGAAAACTTATGTAAAATGCTAAAAAGATTTTTACTTGTTTCTTCAGGCAAAATACCTACAGACGATAAAGATCACTATATGAATAAAAGATTGAAGTTAAGTAGTGATTCTTTAGCTGATTTACTAAGAGTTAATATTAAAGTTTTAATTGGAGATATGTTATATAATTTTCAAAGAATTGTGAAACGAGGAAAATTTCCGAGTATACGAGTTATAATTAGAGAAAAATTACTTACTCAAAGAATTCAAAGTGCAATGGCTACAGGTAATTGGATTGGTGGAAGAAAAGGTATATCTCAAAGAATTGAAAGATTAAACTTTTTGCAAATGATATCACATTTACAGAGAGTTGTGAGTCCATTAAGTGCAAGTCAAGAAAATTTTCAAGCAAGAGCATTACATGCAACACATATGGGTCGTATATGTACAAGTGAAACTCCTGAAGGTTCAAATATTGGTTTAAGAAAGAATCTTGCACTTTTATGTACTGTGAGTCAAACTTCAAAAGATGATAATTTAATTAAAAAACTCAAAGAATTAGGTCTTAATTTGACTAATAATCTTAAGACTGAGGTGAATTAAAATGACTGATGTATTCTTAGATAGCAAATTTATAGGAAATGTTCCTAATCCTCAAGATTTTATTGATAAATTTTTGTCAGAAAGAAGAATAGGTAAAATAACTTCAGGTGTTAACATATATTATGACAAAGATATTGAGCAAGTTAAAATAGAATCTGGTAAAGGTAGAGCAATAAGACCGTTAATTATCGTAAAAGATGGTAAATCTTTATTGACAAAAAGACATATTGATCAACTTGCTAAAAATGAACTTATGTTTACTGATCTTGTAAAACAAGGTGTCATAGAATATCTTGATGCTGCAGAAGAAGAGAACACTTATGTTGCATTAAATGAAAAAGATTTAACTTTAGAACATACACATCTTGAAATTAATCCTGTAGATATACTAGGTGTTGTAGCAAATCTTGTTCCATTTGGCGATCATATTCAAGGTGTAAGATTTTTACAAGGTGCAAAAAATCAAAAACAAGGTATTGGTTTTTACACAGCAAATTATTTGAACAGAATGGATATGGATGTTAATATTCTTCATACACCTCAAGTTCCGATAGTAACAACACTCATGTATGATGTTTCGGATTATTATAAACATCCTTCAGGACAGAATTTCACTATTGCAGTTCTTGCTTATGAAGGATATAATATGGAAGATGCAATTATAATTAATAAGGGTTCTATTGATAGAGGATTAGCAAGATCAACTTATTATAGGCCAATCGTCGCTGAAGAATTAAGATATAGTGGTGGTTTAGTTGATAAAATAGGTGTCCCAGATAAAGAAGTCAAAGGATATAAAACAGAAAAAGATTATAGACTTTTAGAAGATGATGGTGTAATATTTTCTGAGTCCTCTGTGACAGAAGAAGATGTTATTGTTGGAAGAACAAGTCCACCAAGATTTCTTAGTGGTGCAGATGAATATAATTTAACAACTAACATGACTAGAGAATCAAGTATTGCAATGAAATATGGTGAAAAAGGAATTGTTGATTTTGTTGTTTTAACTGAAAATACTGAAGGTAACAGACTTGTTCAAGTAAGAATAAGAGATCAAAGAATTCCTGAAATAGGAGATAAGTTTACTTCACGACATGGACAAAAAGGAGTTATAGGTTTAATTGTTCCTTCAGAAGATATGCCATTTACAGAAACAGGAATTACTCCAGATTTACTTTTCAGTCCACAAGGTATTCCAACCCGTATGACTGTTTCTCATCTTTTAGAAATTATTGGTGGAAAAGTCGGTTCATTAAATGGAAGATTCATTAACTCCACAACATTTAGTTCTGAAACAGAAAAAGATCTTAGAGCTGAATTAAAATCATTAGGTTTTAGAGATAATGGAACAGAAGTAATGTATGACGGAAGAACTGGAAAAAGATTCAAAGCAAAAATCTTTGTTGGTAATATTTATTATCTTAAATTAAAACATCAAGTAGCTAATAAGATCCAAAGCAGAGCAAGAGGACCAATACAACTTTTAACTCGTCAACCTACTGAAGGTAGAGCAAAAGAAGGTGGTTTAAGACTTGGAGAAATGGAGAAAGATACTTTTGTTGCACACGGTGCATCTCTACTATTGAAAGAAAGATTCAATAGTGACGAAACTCTTGTTCCAATATGTGATAAATGTGGTTCAATCGCGGTTCTAGATATTAGAAAGAACAAATCATATTGTCCAATGTGTGGAGAAACAAATAACATATCAACTGTTTCAATAAGTTATGCATTCAAATTATTTATGGATGAAACAAAAAGTCTACTCATAAATCCGATAATGAGATTGAGTACTAAATACTGAGGTGACATGATGGAAAATTATACATTCAAAAAAATAAGTAGCATCAGTTTTGGAATTATGAGTCCTAAGCAAATTAAAGACATATCAACTGCAAAAATTGTAACGCCAGAACTTTATGATAAAGAAGGTTACCCTGTAGATGGAGGTCTTATGGATATTCGAATGGGTGTTATTGATCCAGGTTTAAAATGTAAAACTTGTGGTGGACGATTGAAAGAATGTCTTGGACATTTTGGATATATAGAATTGGCAAGACCTGTTATTCACATCGAATTTATTACAGTTATTTACAATTTGCTTCGTTGTACTTGTTCTAATTGTGGTATGGCTTTACTTTCAAAAATTGATTTGAATAGATTAAAACAAGAGTTAAATGATATAGAAGAAAAAGAAGGAATAATTGGTAGAATGGAACTTGTAAAGAGACTTATCTCTGATTTGAGAGGAGTTACTCTATGTCCTCATTGTCAAGCAAAACAGAAAAAAATTAGACTTGAAAAACCAAGTTCTTTTTATGAAGATGAAAAAAGATTAAATCCTATTGAAGTTCGTTCAAGATTAGAAAAAATACCTGATAATCAATTAAGTATATTTCACATTAATCCAAAAGTGGCAAGACCTGAATGGCTCATATTAACTGTTCTCCCAATACCTCCTGTTACTATGAGACCTTCAATTACTCTTGAATCAGGAGAAAGAAGTGAAGATGATTTAACTCACAAATTAGGTGATATTGTTAGGATTAATCAAAGATTATTTGAAAACATAAATGCAGGAGCTCCTGAAATAATTATTGAAGATCTTTGGGACTTATTACAATATCATGTAACAACATTCTTTAATAACGAAGTAGCTCAATTACCACCCGCAAGACATAGAAGTGGTCAACCATTAAAAACATTAACTGCAAGAATAAAATCAAAACAAGGTAGAATAAGATATAATCTTGTTGGAAAAAGAACTAATTTTTCAGCGAGAACTGTTATCAGTCCGGATCCTAAGATTGAACTTAATGAAGTTGGTGTTCCATTTCTCATGGCCAGAAAACTTACTGTTCCACAAAATGTTACAGAGTGGAATAAAGATTATCTTAAAACTTTTGTAGAAAGAGGCGCAAAAGAATATCCTGGTGCAAATTATATTATTCGTCCAGATGGTAGAAGAAAAAAGATTAATGATGATAATAAAGAGCAGATTCTTGAAGAACTTGAACCAGGATTTGTTGTCGAAAGACATTTAATGGATGGAGACATAGCTCTTTTTAATAGACAACCATCTCTTCATAGAATGTCCATGATGGCTCACAAAATAAGAGTTCTTCCAGGACTTACATTAAGATTAAATCCTGCAGTATGTAATCCCTATAATGCAGATTTTGATGGAGATGAAATGAATTTACATATACCTCAAACTCCTGAAGCGAGAGCTGAAGCAGAAATTCTTATGCAAGTTCAAACTCAAATTATATCTCCAAGATATGGTCTTTCAGTTATAGGTTGTAATCAAGATAGTGTTGCAGGAAATTATCTTTTAACTAAATATTTATCATTTGACAGAAGAGAAGCAATTGATATACTTTTTAAGATAGGTATTAATGATTTCAAGAACTTATCTAAAAAACAAATATTAACTGGAGCAGATTTATTTTCAATCTTAATTCCTGAAGATTTTAATTTTATAGGATCAGATAAAGCAGGAAATGCAGTACATATACTGGACGGAAAATTAACAGGAGTTTTAGATAAAAATAATTTAAGTGAAGGTTCCGGTCTTTTATTAAGAAATTTGCATAAACAATATGGTGCTGATAAAACATTAACTATTTTAGGTAATATGTATAGATTAGGTATTGAAGTGCTTACTAGATATGGTCTTTCAGTTTTACTTTCAGATATTGATTTAAATCAAGAAGCTGCTAAAGAAATTCAAGATGCTAAATCAGACGCTTACAAAAATGTGATTGAATTAATAAAGAAATTTGAATCGGGTCAACTCGAAAATCTTCCAGGAAGAGGTATAGAAGAAACTCTTGAATTAAGAATTCTTGAAAGATTAAATAATGCAAGAAATCAAATTGGAAAATTAGTTGAAAAACACATTCCTCAAGAAACAGGCATGATGACTTTAGTTAAATCTGGAGCAAGGGGTAACATAATTCAACTTGCACAAATGGCTGGTTGCGTAGGTCAACAAGCTTTAAGAGGAGGCAGAATTAAACATGGTTATAAAAATAGAACTTTATCTTGTTTCAAAAAAGATGATTTGAGTCCTGCTGCAAGAGGATTTATTGATAATAGTTTTAAAAGTGGATTAACACCCTATGAATTTTTCTTTATGGCAATGACTGGAAGAGATTCTCTGATGGATACTGCTTTAAGAACGCCAAAATCAGGATACTTATACAGAAGATTAGCTAATTCAATGCAAGATCTAAAAGTAGAATATGATTTTACAGTTAGAGATGCAGCCAATAGAATAGTTCAGTTTAAGTATGGTGAAGATGGTCTGGATGTATCTAAAACTGAAGGCGGAATAATTAATGTTAAAAAAATTATCGAACTTGAACTTAAAAAGAAGTCGATGAAAAGCTGAGGTCAATAAAAATGGATGATAAGAAGATCAAAGCATTACTGCAAGAATATGATAACATATTACCCGGTTCATTATTAAATGACATAAAAAATAATTTACCTACAAAATGTTCTGAAAAGTTTGCGAGAGAAATTGCTGAAAAAGTAAAAAATGAGTATATCAATGCACTTGCAGATCCAGGAGAATCTGTTGGTTTAATCGCTGCAGAGTCCATGGGCGAACCTAGTACACAAATGACTCTTAATACATTTCATCTTGCAGGTGTTGCGGAAATGAATGTTACTACGGGTCTTCCAAGAATAATAGAAGTTTTGGATGCAAGAAAAAAGTTATCAACAGAAATATTAACTATTTACTTAAAAAAGCCATTTAATACCGGAAAAGATATTAAAAAAGTTGCAGAAAAAGTTAAAGAAAGAACATTGAAAGAATATTTGAAAGAAATAAATATTAATGTTGCCGAGTTTCAAATGACTATTCTTTTGGATTATAAAAAAGTTAAGTCGTCTGATCTTGATATTAAAACTATTGTAAAAAACTTAAGTAAAAGTATTAGAGGATTTTCATTTAAATTAAATAAAGACGAAACTGTTTCTGTAAAACAAACAACTAAGGAATTTGATATTAATAATCTCTACAAATTAAAAGAAAGAATAAAAGGAGTTTATGTTGGAGGAATAAAAGGTATTAATCAAGTTTTGCCAATAAATCGTGGTGAAGAATATCTTATAATGGCATCAGGAACTAATTTCGAAGATGTTATGAAACTTGATTTTGTAGATAAGGAAAGAACTTTTTCTAATAATATCTATTTAATTGAATCACTTTTAGGTATAGAAGCTGCAAGACAATCAATTATTAATGAAATTTATGCAGTTATTGATTCTCAGGGTTTGAATGTAAATGTAAGACATATTATGCTTATTGCAGACACAACTACAATGTCTGGAAAAATAATGGGCATAAACAGATATGGTATTGTTAAAGAAAAACAAAGTATTCTTGCAAAAGCATCTTTTGAAACTCCAATAAAACACTTAATAAGTGCAGGTTTGCTTGGTGCTGAAGATCCACTAAATAGTGTAATTGAAAATGTAATGCTTAATCAAGTAGTTCCATTAGGAACTGGTTTACCGGGTTTAATAATAAGAGTAAAAAAATAAATTATAATAATGTGTTGGGTGATTTATATGAATGAAATAAAAGAAATTTTAGATAAGGGAAAACTTATTATTGGTACAGATGTAGTTATGAAAAAACTCAAAAATAATCAATTGAATAAAATATTTATGGCTAAAAATTGTTCTGCACCTACAAAAGCAGACCTAAAAAAAATAGCAAAAATGACATCTGTAGAAATTGTTGAATTAGACATGGAAAATGATGAATTAGGAACTTACTGTAGAAAACCATTTCATATTGCTGTTGTCGGAGAATTAAAAGAATAAACATGGCTGGAACAGTATATAATGTTGAACTCATACAAAAAAGAGCTCTTTTTGAGTCAATAACAAGAACAACTTTGAAAGATTGTTTTGAAAATCAAGGCAAAATACTTTTTATAGTTATGCCTGGTCAAATAAAAAGAGCACTTGGCAAGGATAATGTTCATGTACAACATGTTGAGAAAAAAATAGGAACAAAAATAAAAATTGTTGAGTATAGTCAAAATGTTCTTCAATTTGTTACAAACATCATTTATCCTCTAAGAATAAATGACATAAACATGAATGATGCAGGAATTATAACCATAAAAGGTAAAGATATGAAAACAAATGGTTTAATAATTGGTGCTCGAGCTCAAAATCTTAGAAATACTGAATCAATTGTTAAAAAATACTTTCCAAATGTAGTCGAATTAAAAGTAGTTTAAATATTACTAAAATTAAAGAAAAGATGAACAATATTATGAAATTAAGGAGAAATTGATAAAAAACTAAGTTAAATTTATAAATGAAATAAAGTTTCTGGTGATATTATGGCAAAGAAATCAAAAGGTATAGGTGCTGCAAAGAAATTGCAGAAAAGAAGGAAAAAAGGTCTTTGGGCTAATAAGTGGTTTGTTAAAAAAGCACTTAATCTTAAAATCAAAGCAGATCCTCTAAAAGGTGCTTCACAAGCATCAGGAATTGTACTTTCAAAAGTTCAACTTGAAGCTAAACAACCAAACTCAGCAATGAGAAAATGTGTAAGAGTACAGCTTGTTAAAAATGGAAAACAAGTTACTGCATTCTTGCCTGGTGATGGTGCAACAAAAATAGTTGATGAACACGATGAAGTTGTTATTGAATGTATTGGTGGAGCAATGGGAAGATCTAAAGGAGATATTCCTGGAGTTAGATGGAAAGTTATTAAAGTTAATGACCAGTCATTAAATGCTTTACTTAGAGGAAAGCTAGAAAAAGCAAGAAAATAGTTTTTTATTTTTTTAAAATTTTTATTTTTTTAGAATTTTTTAATTCTGTTTAATTTATGCCTAAGAATCAATTGGTTAAAAAGTTTTATTCAGTTATTTGTATTGTTTGAGTTTTTATTTCACTTTCAAGTGTTTCTGTTTCAGATTTTGGAAATAAATAAGTTATTTTTTGTAGATTTAATTTAGTTTTTTCTAAATAGAATAAAAGAGTATATTTTTTTGAAGTAATATTTATGTCGCATGTCTCTTCACAAACTTTTTCCAGAATTATATCTGATTCTGTTTGTTTATTAATAACTATTAATTCTCCAGAATCATATTTTAAAATTACTTTAGTGTTTCCTGCACCAATAATTTCTCCTGATAATTTTAAACTTCTTAATTCTTCAACTATATCTAAATCAAGAGTATAATCTGGTTCTGATTGATCAACAGCTGTAGCTACATCTTTTACAGCCATTCCTGTAAGATTTGGAGAACTATTCATTGATAAAAGAATTCCTAAACAAAGAAATAATAAAACTAATGTAACATAGGGATAATGATGTTTAATCTTAAAACTTTTCACCATATAGCTAAGTAGAATTGTGTTTTTTATAAATCTTGTTGGTTTTTAAGAATAAAAAATTAAAAAAATTAAAAAATTATTTAGAATTATAGGGTAATTCTATTTTAAGTGTTGTTGTCTTATTAATATCATCAATAACATATTTATAAGTACCACCTAATTTTTTAATTGCTTGAGATATTACATAAGTTCCTAATCCCCTATGAGAACCAGGTTCTTCAAATGTTTTTAAAGGTGGAATTCCAGTATTTTCAATATTGATTAAAATAGATGGATTTTCAGAATCGTCATAGTTTTCAGTAATATTAATTGTTACATAATTATTTATGGATTTATCTAGTAAATAAGATTGTGCTTCATAGGCATTTTTAAGATCATTACTAAGTACATGGTATAAAATTCCTTCATGAGACTTTATTACCGAATTATTAAATTCATTGGTAAAATTAAAGTTAACATTGTCCTGAATTTCATATGCTGATAACGAGAAATCAATTAAATCTTTTAAATCAAATTCGGATGTATGTGAAAGGGATTCATCAAATAAACTAAGCATTGTTTCACCAGCATATTTTGCAATGTGTATGGATTTAGGAATATGCTGAGTTATCTGAGAATACTTTTTTTTGAAACTAGTTTTACTGTCTTTATCTTCAAAAGAATCTAATAGAACTTCATAATTTTCATCAATAAAGTCTTTTATTTCATCAAGCTCATCTTCTACTTTTTTAAATACATCATTAATATGAACTGCGCTTGATGAAATAATAGAATGAATAATAGGTTTTTCATTTTCAAAGTTAATAGGATCTTGTGAAGTTTCATCATTTAATGTACCATTAACACATTTAAAATAATTAATCACGTCTTCTGAAAAAATAGGATTTTCATAATTGTCTTTAATTCTTTCAGGTTTTGAACAGGCATCAAATGATCTCATTAAATTTGTTAATAATTTATTTATATTTTCAGATTTTTTTAAAAGAATTTCATAATCTTTTGAATCTAAATTGGAATCATAATAAAATAAATCATGTAATGCGCTAGGAATTATAGTTACTGGATTAACTAGGTTTCCAAGCTCATGTTTCATCATACTATAAAGTCTTAAATCTAACTCGGATTTATTATTCTTTGATTTTAATAGTTTATATTTTTGAGTTGTTTGATTGGTTATTTCATCTAATGTCATCTTTTTACACCTTTCTAATAGTAAATCAAGGGGGTTCGGTTTATTTATAAAGTTTGTTGTGGTAAAGTATATAGATATCTCCTAATTTTGAGTTTATTCAGGATTTAAAGGAATTCTTGAAAAAATAGGTCACAGATAAATATATTTATAAATGGCTCTTTACCCCTTAATGTTAAAGCTAAGAATATGTTGGTGAAAGCTCACATATATCTGACGATATCAATCATTTCTTAGTTTATGAATAATATGAATAATAGGTGATAAAATGGCAAGAATGCACAGTAGGGATAAAGGACGATCAAGAAGTCATAATCCATTGAAAAAAGAAAAAGTTTCATGGGTAAAATACGAACCTAAAGAAATAGAATTATTAATAGTTAAATATGCTAAAGAAGGTAAAACTTCTGCACAAATAGGACTTTATTTACGAGATGAGTATGGAATACCTAATGTTAAAATAATTGTTGGGAAAAATATTAGTCAAATAATGAAAGAGAAAAAACTATACAAAGACATTCCTGAAGATTTAATGGCATTAATTAAAAAAGCTGTTCTAATAAGAAAACACATGGAAGAAAACAGACAAGATCAAACTGCTAAAAGAGGTCTTAATTTAACAGAATCTAAGATAAAAAGACTTGCAAAATATTACAAAGCAAATAAAGTTCTTGAAGCTAAGTGGAAATATGATCCAGAAAAAGTTAAGCTAATTATTAGCTAATTTTTTATTTTTTTATTTTTTTAGAATCTAAAAAGTTCTTGAGTTGTTTTAAAACTTTATATCTCATACTACTTTTGTTTTTTTCTTCTAAAGTTATTTCTGCCCAAGTTTTAGAGTTTTCAGGTTGAAAAATACAATCCCAACCAAAACCGTTAGTTCCTCGAGGTTCTACAATTTTTCCACTTACTTCAGACGATAAGAATTTAATATTTGTTTCATCATAATACCCAATGTGTGTAATTGCTGTAGCACCAGTATTAGAATAAGTTTTTACTAAAGTATAAATTCCTTCAGTACTTAATGATTTTAAAAACCATTTAATTAATGGTCCGGGAAATCCATTTAAACAAGTAATAAATAATGAAGTGTCTTCCACAATAAATTCTCCAGAATGTTCTTTTATTGCAGATTTAAGTTTATGTTCTATTATTTTTTTAGGTTCAAGACTTTGTATTTCTTCAACATCAATATCTAATTGTTCAAGTTGAGGAATGATTTCTTTTGCTTCTAAAAATTTAGACTTATTCCCAGTTATAAAATAAATTACCATTTTAATTAGTTTCAAGAATTAAGAATTTAAAAAGATTTATATAATGCCCCTAATTCTTATCCATTTATGAGTAGAAACAGTTCAGAGTCACAAGAATTATTTGTTGAATGGGCAGTAAATGTTGATGAAAACTTTTTTCTAGATTTAAGAGAGACAAATAAACCTTTGATTTATTTAACTAAAAAAGGTTTAGACTGTAGAAAATTAGATAATATTATAGGCATATATTCTAAATTTAAAGAATTAAGAGAAAATAATAATTTAATACATAAATTTGAAAGAGAGGAAGATTATACAATTGAAGAAGAAGAGAAACTTAGCAAAATACTTAGAACGGCTGAGGCAGAAATATTAGATAAATCAAAACTAAATAAAATATTAAATTTTTTTATTGAAGTTTTAGGTTTTCCTCAAACTCATATTATTCCAGAAACAGTTATGCATTATTGCAATCGTACAAAAGAAGAATCTCCAGCTAAAGGAATGATAAGATTGTTTGATCAAGAAGAAATTAGAACAAATTCTGAATTATTTAATATTTTCATGCAGTTAAACACAGAATATACCGAAAAGAAAAGAAATAAAAAAATAAGAGAAATATGCGTTGAGAAATATTTGAACAAAATTATTTCATTTACCGAATTACTCTTAAATGTGGGACATAATGAAAAAACAGATTCAACATATAAAATTATAGAGATTTTAAGTCAAGATACACCCTGTGATAAATTAAAAAATAATAACTTATTTAAAAATGTGGCTGAACTAAATTCTCAAGAGAAAAGAATTTATTTTACATATATTGAAGGAATTCTAGAAAAAAAGTCAGAAGAAGAGAGTATAAAAATCATTAAGTCTAATCTTGAAAATCTTATTGAATTAGATAAAATTGTATATACTAATAATAATTTAAAACACAAATTAGGAATCAATACTGAAATAGGACTAAGAAAAACAATAAATGACTTGAATGAAAAAGGATATGATATTCAAATACAAAGTAATGAACCTGAAAAAAAATATGATAAAAAATAGGACTTAAGCACATAATTAATTCTGTTAATCAAAAAAAGAATATAAAAAATAAAATCATAATTTTGCGTCTTTCTTTAAGACATCAACTTTATCTGTAAATTCCCAAGTAAACTCAGGCTCTTCTCTTCCGAAGTGTCCATATGAAGCAGTCTTTTGATATATTGGTCTTTTCAGTTTAAGATGTGATATGATTTCTGCAGGCTTTAAAGGAAAATGTTTTTTGATTAATTCAACTATTTCATCTTCTTTTAGTTTTCCTGTTCCAAAAGTATTTACCCAAATTCCGACTGGCTCAGCAACACCTATTGCATAAGATAATTGAACTTCAAATCTGTCTGCAATTCCTGCAGCCACTATGTTCTTTGCAATATATCTTGCAGCATAAGCAGCACTTCTATCAACTTTAGAAGGATCTTTTCCAGAAAATGCACCACCACCATGTCTTCCCATTCCACCATAAGTATCAACAATTATTTTTCTTCCAGTTAACCCTGCATCACCTTGTGGTCCACCAATAATAAATGCACCTGTTGGATTAACATGGATTTTAGTGTTTTCATCAATATATTCTTTACAAATTGGTTCAATGACCTTTTTTATAATATCATTTTTTAAAACTGAATATTCCACATCTTTATCATGTTGATTAGATACAACAACTGCTTCAATTCTTTTTGGAATTCCTTCAACATATTCAATTGTGACTTGAGATTTTCCATCAGGTCCCAAGTATGGTAATTCACCTTTTTTTCTTACTTCTGCTAATTTTTTTGCAAGTTTATGAGCAAGCATTATTGGTAAAGGCATTAATTCAGGAGTTTCATTACAGGCATATCCAAACATCATTCCTTGATCTCCTGCACCTTGTTCTTTATGAAGACCTTGATCTGTTGTAACTCCTTGAGAAATATCCTGAGATTGTGGAATTATACTTGATAAAACACCACAATTCTCAGATTCTATACCATAACTAGTTTTTGTATATCCTATTCCTCTTAATGTATCTCTAACAATTTTGTTTACATCAACATATCCATCAGTTGTTATTTCTCCAAAAACCCAAACACAACCATTTTTTGCAGCAGATTCTACAGCAACTCTTGAATCAGGATCCTGTTTTAGACATTCATCCAATATTGCATCACTGATTTGATCACAGACTTTATCAGGATGTCCTTCTGTAACACTTTCTGAAGTAAAAAGTTCTTTCATATTTATTCCCCCACACTATTTAATAAATACTTAGTAAATAGGTATTATTTACTTAAATTATATTACAAATCACATAATAAGTTTATAAACTCTTCTGACATAAATATTCTTATAGGAATATTTTTAAATGAGAAATATTATCTGTTAAAAAGAGAGATTAAAAATTAATAAATATTTAAAAATCATATTAATATAAGAAAAATTCGTTGTTCGTCGCAGCCCCAACCTAAAGGTGAGGGTGTTAACGCACCTCACTAAAAAGCGAATTGCTCAAAAACAAAGTTTTTGGCACTCAAAAATCTTACGATTTTTGCATGTTTTGGAATTGTGCCACTGCAACCTAAAGGTTGGGACATTATACCCCTGCGTTCCACAATAATCAAAAATGATCTGCATTAAGATGCGAAGTATTTTATATGGTGAAATGTAATGATAGATAATTTAGAACAAATAAAACATGTTAGAAAAAGAATTGGAATGACTCAAAAAGAGTTAGCATTACAATCAGGCTTATCTCAATCAATGATTGCTAAAGTTGAAAGTGGACGTCTTGATCCTGCATATACTAATGCTAAAAAAATATTTTCGATTCTTGAGTTAATAAGAGATAAAAAGGAATCTGTTGCTAAAGACTTTATAAAAAAAGGCATGATATGTGCTAGACTCAATGATAGTATAAAAGATATAACCATTAAAATGAAATTACACGATATTTCACAGTTACCTGTAATAGATGATCAAAAGATAATGGGTTTAATATCTGAAACAGTCATATTAGAAAATCTTTTTAAAGGTAAGAAATGTTTAAAAGTGAAAGATATAATGGAAGAACCACCTCCAAGTGTTTCAATGAATACATCAAGTAAAATATTATCAGAATTATTAAAAACTTATCCCCTTGTTGTTATTAATGACACAGGAAAACCTGCAGGAATAATAACAAAATCGGATTTAATACAAAAGATTTATTCAGATTGAATTATCTTTTGGAGAAAGTAAGTGAAATGCAATTTAGAAAAATAACAATAATAAAAACTGAATTCCCTTCAGAAATGGAACTTAATGAAGAACTTCAAATGCTTGGAGGATCATTAGGTCTTTTTAATTTAAGAGATAAGGATAAATCCTGTTTTAGAATATTCATAGTTCTTCTCAAAAATCTAAAAAAAGATGAACTTAATAGTGACACAATTGCATTAAAAACAGGTTTATCAAGAGGAACTGTTGTTCATCATTTAAACAAATTAATGGACGCAGGAATTGTAATAAATTACAGAAGTAATTATATTCTTAATGTTGATAATATAAAAGGTTTAATAAAAAGAATAAGAGCAAATGTTACAAAAACTCTTGACAATCTTGATGAAGTAGCAGAAGAACTTGATAAAAGATTAGGACTTGAATAAATCTATTAAATTAAATTCAGTTTATTAATTTAAAGTTATGGCACCTTTATCAATAATAATAATATCAAGTTTTTGATCAAGTTCAGGTTCTAAAATAGGATTTAATAATTTTATGGGTTGATATGTATCTGGATGAAGAACTTCTTGTAATGGATAAATTTTTATTATTTTAGATGTTTTTTTGTTTAGCTTTTTAATTGATTCTGTATCTCTTTCTTGTATATATTTAAACTCTTTATATGTGAAAAGCACTTTTTTATTAGTTAAAAGGTTCCGTGCAGATATTTGTTTTCCTAAATCAGTTATTAAAATATATTTTTTCTTAAATAGAAAAACATCTCCAATATCAAATTCAGGTAATTCGAGAAAAACATTTAATCTATAAATTTCTTTTCCTGTTTGATGATCAAGAGAAAAAAGACGAGGGTTTAAACTTGAAATGCCTCCTGTTTTTTCAAGGATTCTTTGAGCTAATTTAGGCATTGATCTTCTTGAAGTCATATAATAATCAATACCTTTGGGTTGAGTTACAGCTTTATTAACAATATTTCCTTGTTTTGCTTCTTTTTTCATTTCTTGTTCAATTATTTTTCTCCTAGACTCAGAAATATTTCTTATTTGAAGTATTGCTTCAAAATACTGAGTTCCTTGCTTAGAACATCTTGGACAATAAGTCATTTCTATTGTGAATGGGACTTCATGAGTTACTTTATCTTGAATTATTTCAGCAACACACTCTGCTTTTATTCCTGGTTTTGAATCAGGTAATTTATCAATATTAATTATAATATCTTTCTGTTTTATTTTTGAATTAATTTCTTTTATTACTGCATCTCTTAAATTATTGACTTTTTTCCAAATTCCATGAGAAAATATTTTATCGCAAACACAACATATTTTTATCTCACTTTTTTTAAAGTCAATAATACGAGGTTTACAATCTTCACAAAATACTCCTTCCTTAATAGTTTTACCACATTTTGGACAAAATCTTGACATACGATATGAGGAATTATCTTATTTTATAAACTTAGTGATGACTAAAAAGAAATTTTTATAAATATGAATGAACATATGAGCTAAAATGGATTTAATTATTGAAAAAATTAAAAAACATGCTAAAGAAATCTTTTCTAATTCAAGGGGAAGTCATGATTGGGAACACACACTTAGAGTTTATGAGTTATCTTTACATATTGGTAAAAAAGAAAATGCGGATTTGCCAATTCTTAAAATTTCCGCACTTTTACATGACATAGGAAGAGAAAATCAAGACAAATCTAATGGAAAAATTTGTCATGCAGAAAAAGGTGCAGAATTAGCTAGAGATTTATTATCTACATTTGAAATTGATAAAGAAAAAATTGATAAAATTGTGCATTGTATAAAAACTCATCGTTTTAGAGGTAATAATATTCCTAATTCTAAAGAAGCTAAAATATTATTTGATGCAGATAAATTGGATGCAATAGGTGCTGTTGGAATTGGAAGAGCTTTTTTATTTTCAGGAGAAATTGGTGCTAGATTACACAATCCAGATGTTGATATTGGTAAAACAGAGCAATATACTAAAGAAGACACAGCATATAGGGAATTCCTTGTAAACTTAAAAAAAATAAAGGATAGAATGCTAACTAATGAAGGTAAAAAGATTGCTGAGAAAAGACATGATTTCATGATAAAATTCTTTGATAGATTAAATAAAGAAGTAAAAGGAGATTTGTAATTTCTAACTAAATTATTCATTATTTATTTAAGTTGTTTAATTATTATTATGGTAAGTATCAAGGCTATTGTGAAACCCTCCGTATTTTTGTGTGCGTCTGTGCCACCAATGTCATCATTTTCGACTTGAAAAGGAGATAATGGTGGCAGGCCAGATGGAGCAGACGATGTTTCCACACGAAGTGTGGAGTTGTCGTCCGTAGAATAGTACAAAAAAATATGTAAAAGAGAAAGGGTTTCACAATAGCCAAGTATCAATAAAAATTTATAAAGATTAAAAAAACATCATCAAATATTATGAGAATATTTGCAGATCTTCATTTACATTCAAAGTATAGTAGAGCTACGAGTAAAGATTCAAATATAACTAATTTAGAAAAGTGGTCTAAAATTAAAGGTCTTGATCTTGTGGGAACAAGCGATTTTACTCATCCAAAATGGATTCAGGAACTCAAAACATCTCTTTCTGATGATAATGATACGGGAATTTACAAGACTAAAACCGGAATGAATTTCATTCTTCAAACCGAAATATCCTTAGTTTATACTCAAGATGGAAAAGGTAGAAGAGTTCATCATGTTATTCTCGCACCAAATTTTGATGTTGTTGATCAAATAACAGAATATCTTAAGAAACACGGCAGAGTAGATTATGATGGTAGACCGATATTCAAAATAAATTCACAAGACTTTGTTTATGAACTCAAAAAAATATCATCAGATATTGAAGTGATTCCTGCACATATTTGGACACCTTGGTTTGGTGCTCTTGGAAGTAAGTCTGGATTTAATTCAATACAAGAATGTTTCAAAGATCAAACAAAGCATATTCATGCAATAGAAACAGGTCTTTCCTCTGATCCTCCAATGAATTGGAGAGTTAAAGAATTAGATAAATATCAATTAATTAGTAATAGTGATGCACATAGTTTTTGGCCTTGGAGAATAGGGCGAGAAGCAAACATATTTGATTTAAAAAAATTAACTTACAATACTCTTCTATCTGCAATAAAAACAGGTAAAGGTCTTGAAGGAACAATTGAAGTTAATCCTAATTATGGAATTTATCATTATACGGGCCATAGATCCTGCAATATTTGTTTAAGTCCTGAAGAATCAAACAAATTAAATAATATTTGTCCTGTTTGTGGAAAACCATTAACAATTGGCGTATTAAATAGGATTGAAGAGCTTGCAGATAGAAATCCTGGTGAAAAAAAAGAAAATGTAAAACCATTTTACGAAATGCTTCCTTTAAGTGAGTTAATATCTAAATTTTACAATAAAGGCATAAATACAAAATTTGTCTGGGCAAAGTTTAACGAATTTTTATCTGAATTTAAAACTGAAAACAAAATTCTTATTGATGCAAAACTGGAAGAATTATCAAAAGTCGATAATAGACTGGCAAAAATAATAATTCAAAATCGTCAAGGAAAAATAACTGTAAAACCAGGTTATGATGGTATTTATGGTGAAGCAATAATAAACAATGAAGATACAAATAAAAAAATATTAACAACTCAAATTTCTAAACTTCAAAAATTTAAAGTTCAAAAGAATCTTAATGAATTTTAAAATATAATCTAAAATATGCCCAAACGAATTTATTCCTTAAATAATTAATCAAGCATTAACTTTTTAAAGAATGTGTTCTATATTTAATGATATGAAAAATAAAAACAGAAAAGCTCAAGTAGCAATGGAATTCTTAACTACTTATGGTTGGGCTATCCTAGCAATGCTTATTGCAGTGGCTGCTCTGGGTTATTTTTATTTATCACCTTCAGATTTGATGGAGGATTCATGTTCTTTTGACAAAACTGGTTGTTCAGGTTTTCAAGTTACAAAAAATTCAGCTACAGAAATAACGGTGGCATTTGAATTTAATAATCCTGAACCAAACACCATAACAGTTACTAATGTAGATTTTGTTGTAAATGGTCAAGCGGGAACTGTTGCAAATTGTGCTTCAGCACATTTACCAATAGTTACATCTGCAGGTAGAAAGGTTGTGGTTCAAAGTTGCATATTAACTACTTTTGGAAATCTTAAAGAAGATAAAGAAATTATAGATGTGAAAGTTCAATACACCATTGAAGATGAAACATTTCCAAAGTATCTCACTGGAGAAATAATTGCTAAAGCAAGATAAACACAGTCTATAGTAGATTCTTTATAATATTAAAAACTTATGTCTGCAACTTAATAGACTTAATTTTAAAAAAGTTTATTAAATAAAGGGTTTCACATACTAAAATGAAGATGCTTACTGATAAAGAACTTAAGAAAAAATTTAAACCAATATTTTCAGATCATGCTGAAAAGTATTATCCCATTAAATTTCTAAAGAGTGAGGGATTTTTTAGGGGAAAATGTGAAAAATGCGGAAAACACTTTTGGTCACAGGATAAAACTAGAAAAATATGTGGAGATTCAGAATGTATTGGTCAAATAACTTTATTTTCAGAAAAGCTAGATATAAAAAAACAAAGTTATGCAGAAGTATGGTATAATTACTGTGAATTTTTTAAAAAAAGAGATTATGTTTCAATAAATAGATATCCTGTTGTTGCAAGATGGAATGCAACAGTAGATTTTACAATAGCTAGTATTGCTGCTTTTCAACCATTTGTTGTAAGTGGAGAAGTTGAGCCTCCTGCAGATAAATTAGTAATTCCTCAGTTTTGTTTAAGATTTGGAGATATTGATAATGTTGGAGTTACAGGAAGTCATTGTACTGGTTTTGTTATGATTGGACAACACGCTTTTGTTTCTCAAGAAAAATGGAATCAAGAACAATTATTTCAAGATATATATGAGTATTTAATTAATATTGTTAAACTTCCAAAGAATGAACTGATTCTACATGAAGATGCTTGGGCAGGCGGCGGAAATTATGGACCTTGCGTTGAATTTTTCAGTCGAGGTATTGAGTTATTTAATCAGGTTTATATGATGTTTGAACATCATGAGAAAAAAGATATCCCTCTTAAACTTAAGATTCTTGATATGGGTTTAGGAATGGAACGAATTGCTTGGTTTACTCAAAGAACAACCACCATGTATGATGCGGTTTTTCCACAAACTATTGAAAAATTAAAGAAAAAAACAGGTGTTAAATTTGATTTAGAGTTGTATTCAAAATTTGCTCCATATGCATCTCTTTTAAATGTTGATGAAGCTGAAAATATTGATGAAAATTGGAAGAAAATATCTGAAAAACTTAATATTTCTTTATCTGAATTAAAAAATAAAATAGAGCCCATGACTGCAATTTATAGTATTGCAGAACATACTCGAACATTACTTGTTGCAATAACTGATGGTGGTCTTCCATCTAATACTGGGGGAGGATATAATCTTAGAGTTATTCTTAGAAGAGCTTTAAATTTTATAAATAAATATAAGTGGAATACTAAATTAAGTCAAGTTGCTGAATGGAATGCAACAGAGCTTAAAGAATTATTTCCAGAACTTGAAGAAAATATAAAAGAAGTCAAGGAAATACTTGATTATGAAACAGAAAAATATTATGAATCATTAAAAAGAAACAAACAAACAATTGAAAATCTTGCTAAAAAAAATATTGATCTTGACTCAAAAATGCTTCTTGAATTATATGATTCAAAAGGAATAACACCTTATGAAATAAGTGAACAAATAAAAATAAATATTCCCAAAAATTTTTATGCACTTGTTTCAGATTTACATGAAAAAAAACAAGAATTAACTCAAACAAAAGTTGATTCAACACTTAATCTTGAAGGAATTGATGAATCTGAGATTCTTTATTTTGATGATTATTCTTTTACCGAATTTAATAGTATTATTTTAAAAATTGAAAAGAATAATATTATTTTAGATAAAACCGCATTTTATCCAACATCTGGAGGTCAACTTCATGATAAAGGTAAGATTAAAAATGCTAATGTAATAAAAGTTTTCAAGCAAAAAAAACACATTGTTCATGTTGTTGATGATGCATCTAACTTAAAAGAAAAAGAAATTGTTCATTGTATTATTGACTTTGATAGAAGATTACAATTAGCTCAACATCATACTGCCACTCACATAGTGAATGGTGCTTCAAGAATGATTCTTGGAAATCATATTTGGCAAGCGGGAGCTTCTAAAACTCTTAAAAAAGCAAGGCTTGATATTACTCATTATAAACAAATATCTAAGGAAGAACTTCAGGCAATTGAAGAACTGTCTAATAAAATAATCTCTGATAATTTAACAATTAATAGTGCATTATTACCAAGACATATTGCTGAAGAAAAATATGGTTTTAGAATATATCAAGGTGGAGCTGTTCCTGGTAAAGTTTTAAGAATAATTGAAATTCCTGAAATCGATGTTGAAGCCTGTGGTGGAACTCATTTGAATTCTACAAGTGAAACTGCTAAAATAAGAATTTTAAAAACTTCAAAATTACAAGACAGTATTGTAAGAATAGAATTTACTGCAGGTCAAGCAGCTGTTAATTTTGAATTAGATAAAAATAAAACAATTGACGAACTTGAAAAATTGTTGAACTGTACAAAAGAGCAAATACCCGGAAGAGTTGAAGAACTATTTAATAATTGGAAACAAGCTAAAAAACTTAAAAAAAAGAATCAAAGTGTTTCTAATGAAATATTAAAATTACATTCTGAAAATATATTTAAAGGAGATATACTAATTGAAACTGCAAAAATATTAAAAACTCAGAAAGAGCACATTACAAAAACTGTGAAAAGATTTCTCAAAGAATTGAAAGAATAATTTATTATTTCAGGTATATCCAGAACAAATCTTTTTCTATACTGCGGACATTTGTTGACCATTGAGTAGCCAAATTTTAATCGTGAAATATGATAATTTTTTGTTTACACACAAAATGTATTTCACTTATCCTGCTCCAATGCAGTATTTTTTTAAGTCAAATGTTCTTCTTTAAACATTTTTATTATTAATAGAAAATATGAAAGAAGTAAAGGTCCAACAACAATTCCGAAAAGTCCAAAGAAAGGGATTCCTATAAATATTCCAATTATGGATATTAATGGATGTATTTTTCCAAATTCTCTTTGAAGATATGGTCTTATGAAATTATCTGCATTACCTATTATAATTGTCCAAATTAACATTCCTATAGCTACAAAATAATTATGTTCAAGTAAATATATGAATGCTACAGGCAAGCCTATAAATGAAATTCCCACAACTGGTAAAAATGCAAGAATTGCACCTATAAATCCCCATAAAAAAGCACCTTTTATTCCAAAGATAACAAATCCAACTCCCAATAATACACCTTGACCTACTGCAATTAATCCTGAACTTATAAGAGTAGCATATGTTACCTGATCAAATTTTTTAACTAATTTTTTAGAATTAGATTTGTTAAAAGGTAATAAATCTTGGAATTTTGAACGTACTTTAGTAGAAGTTGTAAGCAAATAGTAAAGTAAGAAAAACATAATAACCATACTAATCACTATTCTAGTAAAACTTTGAATACTCTTCATAATAAACCCTGCAATAGTACTTCCTAACTGAGAAACTTGTTGTGTAACATTTGCAGTTAAATTTATTCCTGGAATCAAATTATCTATTTCACTAATTTTTTCTATAATTTGATCTTGATTTTCATATGCATTACTCACTTCATTAAAAGTTGCGTTCAATATTAATATAATTGGAATAACAATAATAATAACAGATATACATATTATTAAAAGTGCTGATAAAGATCTTGACATTTTAAATTTCTTATTAAGATAAGTATAAACTGGCTTTAGAAGTATATATAATATGAAGGCTCCAAAAAATGCATTAATGTAAGGAATAAGTGCATAAAATAAAAATATTCCTACAATTATTATAAGCATTAATGCTAAAACCCTGTGAAGTTTATTTGATTCATTAACACTAGAAGTAGTTTTAGCACCTCTTTTTGTAACCATAGTCATTTATTAGAATTCTTTATTTATAAAAGTATTGACAGATTGAGTATGTCTATAATAATAAAAAATACTGTCTTGGAATACACTAAGTGAAATACATTTTGTGTTTAAACTCAAAACTATCGTATTTCACAATTAAAATTTAGTCACATAGTGGCTAACAACTTTTCACAGTATAAAAAATTCTATTCTGAACATACCTAAGAGATTAGTTGCTATGTAATTTAATAATGAATAAATTAAATCAAAGAAAAATAAAGATGTGGGGAAAGAAAATTAACGAAGGGTGTGTGTTTGAGGTGTTTAGATGTGATTCCCCACATTTTACTACTAGGTAGACATAACTCATATATAAATGTTTCGATTATTTAACTACCTTTCAGGAGTTATTTGCCATTATGTTGAAAATGTGTTCAATATTAAGATTAAAATTTAGAGAAGTCAGCGAAGCCTATTTGGAAAAACTAATTTTCATTAAATATAAACATCTAGAACAAACTTACTTGTTAATTTGATAGTAGTTACAAAACGGAAAAGTTTAAAAAGTATTAATTCATTTTAAAATTATTATGAATGTAACTGAAATTATATACGATGTTTTAAATAATACTGAAGTAAGAGATGTACTAAGAAACAGTACCTCTGGAATTGAAAAACTTGAATCTTTAGATAGTCTTAGAAATTTAAGATTAATTTCTTTAAAAACGGAATCACTCATTCAATTGTCTTATGAAGCTATAGCAACATCTGATTTGTATCCTCATGTACGAACAAGATTAATTGATGCGGAAGTGATTAAAAAACACAATGTTAGGGATACAAGAACAGGTAATAAAGGACAACCAAATGAGTATGAATCAGTACATTTAACTTTTCATGGAGCAGATGTTCAAGTTTTCTTAAAAGTGTATAATCCAAATTATCATTCTAATTAAATTTAACTCTAATTAACTCAGGTTATAACTCATTCTGATTACACACACAATCTGCTTTGTATAAAAATTGATTTATTTAATTTGAAATTAAAGAATCATAAATATTTTCCGAGAAAAAAATTATTCATAACTAAAAATTATTCCTGAACTTTATCTGGATCTTTCCAAGCAACAACGTTGAAACTCTCAACAGGAGAACCATACTTAATTCTATCTTCTCGCTTAACTAAACGCCAGTCAAGACCTTCAGTAAACTCTCTAGAACTATTAACATTTGCGTCACAACGAGCACCAGATACTAAAATAATTTTATATATTGCCTCACCATAGCATTTGGGAAATCCCTGACTATATTTAGGCCTGTCAATTATTTCACCTTCAGGTAAATCACAAACATTATCCCAATTAGGACTCTTTTGCATTAGATTTGTTACAGAACAAATAACAAATTGGTCATCATATAATTCAAACTCTTTAAGATATGAAATCATTGAAGAATAACTATGATTGTAAGCCTTTTGAAATTCTGGACGTGTACAATCTGCAATAATTGAACTTAATTCTTGAGATTCTTGGCGCGTATTTAATGATTGATCTTTATTAATTGCTAATTTTGATTCTATATTTAATTGCGGACCATAATACATACTAAGAATTTTTGAGGGGTCTTTGTTTTCAATATCAGATTTCTGAAATACAATATATTTTTTATCTGAATTACTTTTTGATCCCATCGGCATAAAATTAGTTTCCATTTTGTTATTGTAATTATAAAATAGTATATAAAATTATGGTTTCTCAGATTTTATGTAATAATTGATTTCTTTTTTACAAAAAATATGGTTTTTACACCACGCTTATATAATCGCAAAGTTTTTATAGTTAAAGTATATCTAAATCTTAGAGGTGTTGATTATTAAGGGTGTTTAAATGACAAAACATAGAGAAAAGTTTATAATTTCACTACTTGCAATGATGATGATTTTTTTCTGTACATTTACAGTTTCATTTATTGCTTTAAAAAACCAGTATTCTCTTTTCAACATAGGATTACCATATGTTGTTGAAAATTGGTTAATAATAACTCTTTCGCTAATATTTATAGTTAAAATAATACATGAGATACTAATAAACTAATGTTATTTTCAAAAATATTTAAAGGAGAATTGAAGCAAGTTATTCTTGTTAGAGAAGACTTGAATATGCCTAAAGGTAAACTTGCAGTTCAAGTTGCACATGCAAGTGTTGATGCAGTTCTTAAGTCAGGTAAGAAAATAGTTAATCTTTGGAAATCACAAGGTATGAAAAAAGTATGTTTAAAAGTTGATGACTTAAAAGCTCTTCAGGAGTATATGGATAAAGGAAAAGTTCAAGGGATTACCACTTCAACTATAACAGATGCAGGAAAAACTGTTTTTTCTGGTCCCACAATAACTTGTGGAGCAATCGGTCCTGAATTCTCAGAAAAAATAGATCTAGTAACTTCAGAATTGAAGACATTATAAATTTTGAATAAAACTATGCGCCTGAATTACTAAATATATAAAAACATCTTTTCTTTAAATTTTATCATTACCAGGAATATGAATAAGATTTTCAGGAAGCACATATTTTTTATCAATATATTCATTAAATATTTCTTTTTCGTTAGTTGTATCATAACAATTAGGGTCAACAAAAAATAGTTGAGTTTTATTGTCTTTTCTTCTTCTTACATGAGTAATTTCAAGATTAGCTGGTCGAACAATAGTTTCAAGTGAGTAAGAATTAGCTTCACTAATATCTTCAGTTAACAAGGCCAAATTATTGCCCCAAGAAATAAGCCCGATAAAATAAGGCATAAAAGAATATAATTTATTTCTGAATGCATCATCAAATCCTGTTATTTGCTCTGTAAACACACTTGCAGTATTCTTAAGTTCAGAAGCAGGTATTATTCGACGCAACTTTGTAGCTATATGAATTTTTCTTGAACCTACTTTAACAAACAGCCCTGTTGAGTAAACAATATGCTGCGTTCCCTCACCTAAAGGAATAAGATTATTTTCAGCATGATAATAATATTGATTAATACTGTCTGCGATTCGCTGAATCAAATTAGGATTCTTGGAAATTTCTTTTTTGACATCAAGCCAACGATCTAAAAATTCTTTATTTGCATAACTCATAAAGAGACTAATGAGCTTGTTTATTTAAATTTTTCTTAATAATTCAAAAGAAAAATAGATTATTAATTTGTAAACCTGTAAGCACATATGGTGCTCTTGTCCCACAGGGTGTAAGCCCTAACAACGCACTTTAAGTTTTAGTTTTAATGGTAAGGACTCGTCAACTAGTGCACAGTTCCAATTATTAATGTATGTAACTTTAAATAAGCAAACATTATAAATAGGGAATAAGTTCTTATGTAAGATGGTTTTTTATATAGTTAGATATGGAGAAATTGCATTAAAAGGAAAAAACAGAGGAAATTTTGAATCAATATTAAAAAATAACATTAGAGAATATCTTAAACAAAGATACAGTCTTAATTCAAAATTGTTTTCAGTTAGAGGTAGAATAATACTGGATGTGCAATTTGATGATAAAGTTGATTCTGACTTAGATATTGATTTACGTCCCGTATTTGGTATTGTTTCTTATAGTGAAGCACTGAAAATGCCTAAAAACTTTGATGTAATAAAGGATAAATGTGTTGAAGTTTTTAAATTGATAAAAAAAGATAATAAAACCTTTAAAATCGAAACACATCGACTTGATAAATCATTCAATATGAATTCAATAGAAATAAACAAAGTAATAGGTGCTGAAATAATAGAAATTTTTCCTGAGGTTAATGTTAAACTTAAAAATCCAGATATAACTATGGGCATTGAAATTCATTCAGATTTTGCATATGTTTATTCAAATTTAATAAATTGTTTTGGTGGTTTACCACTAGGTTCAGCAGGAAAAATCGCAGTAGAATTTGATAATAATAACAGAAGTTTACTTTGTTGTCTTTTACTCATGAAACGAGGTAGTATTATTTTTTTAATAAATAATGAATTTGAAAATAATCCTAAAACACTAGATATGTTGAAGTTGTATAATAATTACAATCCTATAAGAATTATTAATAAAGAGAACATATACAAAACTATCAAAGAAAAAGACATAGATAGTATAGCATATTCTCAAGAATATTCAGATATTGAAAAAACGGATAATGACTCCGAATTATTATTACTTTATCCTTTAGCATTAAATTCAGATAAAGAAGTTGAAGAGGAATTGAAAAAATATGAAATATAAAAATATTATGTTGGTTGGAACAAATCACGTATCAAAAAAGTCAATAGAAAAAATAAAAAAGGTTTTTGATGAGAATAATCCAGATATTGTTTGTCTTGAACTTGATAAATATAGATATCCTGCTTTATTTCAAGATACTCGTCCATCAATAAATCCTTTATTAATATCCAAAGTTGGATTTAAAGGTTATTTGTTTTCATTAATTGGCGGAATTATTCAAAGACATTTAGCTAAAAAGTTAGGTATGAAATCAGGAGTTGATATGCGAACTGCAGCAGAGTTAGCTAAAAAAAAGAAAGCAAAAATATTACTAATTGATCAAAATATACAAAAAACTCTTTGGAATATAAGTCACAGAATATCTAAACAAGACAAGAAAAACTTTAGAACAGATTTAGGTTGGAGTTTTATTTTGGCAATTTTGGGTAAAAAATTATTTTTTAAGGTTTTTAAGTCTAAAAAAATTAAAAATTATGTTACTACAAGATTATTTGCCATTAACTCTCAAGGTTTTAGTATAAGTGATATTCCTAATCAAGATATAATAGAAGAACTTATGAAAAAACTTAAGTTTATTTATCCCTCAATGTATTTTATTCTTGTTCATGATAGAAATAAATACATGGCAACAAATTTACACAATATAATGTTAAGAAATCCTGATAAAAGTATTGTTGTTATTGTTGGTGCAGCACATGTTAGTGGAATGCACTATTTACTTCAAAAATATGATTCTGAGTTAAACCGGTAACTTATTTATTTTAAATATGCTTGATTTTTAAGAAACTTTAAAAAGAAAAGCAAGTTCCAAAGTTATATGTTTATATATAATAGTAAAATTGGAAGTTTTGCATTTGATCTTGATACAGAAAATAAATTAATTATGATTGATAGTGCTAAAACTGAAGAAGACTTATTAAAAAAACATGAATGCAGTATTGCTAATGATCTTCAAAAAGACTTAGCCAGAGACTATTTTCTTGAAAATTTTGAAAATTATGCTAAAGATTATAGGAATGCAGGATTTAAAGAAACATCAAGAATCTTAAAATCATCTGTTAATCCGGATAATTTCATAATTCAAACAGCTTCCACAATAATGGAATTAGATAAAATAAGTAATATGTTATCAAGAAGACTTGATGAATATTATGGTCTTTATCTTCCAGAACTAATGCCTAATGTTAAAGATAATAAAAGATTTGCATTGCTTGTTTCAAGTAAATCTAAAAAAGAGCTTATGAATGATCTTAAAATATCTAAGACGATTGGAGCAGATATGCATGATAATGACGTAGAACCAATGATTGATTTAGCAAAACAAATAAATGATTTGTTTAATTTAAGAGATAAATATGAAGCATATCTTAATAATGTTCTTAAAACACACATGCCTAATGTTCATTCTTTGTTAGGAACTATGATAACAGCCAAATTACTTGTAAATGCGGGTTCACTCCTAAGGTTATCAAGATTTCCGGCTTCAACAGTACAAACATTGGGTGCAGAAACAGCATTATTCAGACATCTGAAAACAGGTGCAAGATGTCCTAAGTATGGTCATTTATTTAATCATCCTTATATTGCTAAAAGTAAACCTCGACAAAGAGGAAAGGTTGCAAGAATGCTTGCAGACAAAACTTCAATTCTTGCAAAAATAGATTATTTCAAAGGAGAATTTAAAGGGGACGAAATAAAAGCGGCTCTTGAAAAGAAAATTGATATAATAAATAAAGATTAATTAACAAATAAGATGGCGAAAATAGAATTTAAGAAAATAAAATTTCCAAATACATATATTGGAATTAGAGGAAGTAGGATTGATTTGTTTACAAAAGCACTTAAACCTGAAGAATCTTATTTTGATGAGCGAGTTATTCGTAAATATGTTGATAATGAATATGTGAACCTTAGAAGTTGGAATGTTCAAAGGTCAAAGCTTGGTTCAGCAATAGCTAAAAGAATATCGCAACTAGGAATAAAAGAAGGTTCAAAAATTCTCTATCTTGGTGCAAGTCATGGTTTTACTCCATCATATGTTAGTGATATGATTGGTGAAACAGGTCATGTTTTTTGTCTTGATTTTGCTCAAAGAGTTGTCAAAGATTTATACTTGCTTTGCCAAAAAAGAAAAAATATGTCTCCAATAATGGCAAACGCTAATGCTCCTGAAGACTATGCTGAATTAATTCCCAAAGTAGATATGATTTTTATGGATATTTCTCAAAGAGCTCAAGTAGATATTTTTCTTAAAAATTTCATGTTTCTAAGAAAGGGCGGTTTTGGTGTTCTTGCATTGAAAGCAAGAAGTATTGATGTTTCAAAAAAACCAAAACATGTTTTTAGAGAGGCAAGAACCGAACTTGAGAAACATGTAGAAATCGTCGACTACAAAGAACTTGACCCTCTTGAAAAAGATCATTGCATTTTCGTTTGCAAGAAAAAGAAATAAAATAAATTGTTTGTTTAATCTTTTTTCCCCACTATAACTGATTCAATTAATAGTCTACCGATTTTATCTTTAGAACGATATGTTTCTGAAACATTAATAAACCCTGACTCTTTAAAATCTGAAAAAGCATTGTTTTTTGTCCATTTTATTTGTTCATCTCTAAATCTGTGTTTGGTCCACTTATACTGCAGAGCAGGATCTTCATACATTTTAATAAGTTGCTTTACTGTCCACATACAAGCTCTGAATTGCTTTTGATTATCGTCTAAAGCATAATTATCTCCATTAACAAATAAACCTCCTGTTTTAAGCTTTGAATAAATATCTTTCAGAAGAATTCTTCTTTGAGTTTCTTCAAAATTATGAATAACATAACATGAAGCAATCACGTCAAAATAATTATCTTCAATCTGAGGTAAATAGCTGAATATATCTTCATTCAAAAAAGCGATTGAATTTGGATAACCTTTTAATCTTTTTTTTGCAGAATTAATCAATACTGAATCTGTATCAACACAGACTATCTTTGAATTAGGAACAAGAGTTAATATTTCTGAAGTTGTTGCACCTTCTCCAGAACCTATCTCTAAAATATTTAATTTTCTTTGAGTTCCTAATTTTAGATAATGCCTTAAAATAGGTCCAGCCACAGCCTGCTGAAATTCCTGAAAAATAGGATATTTTTCAGCAAACAGCCCGTAGTCTAATTCTGCAAAATCTGATTTCATTGTGGCTGTTAAAATTAGGGTAGATACAAAATAACACCTGCAACAATATTAGTTTCAGGGTTTTGTACTCCATTTATCTCTGCTCTGCAAAAGAGTCCATAATTTTTATCTTTCGGAGAATACTCTATTGTAGGTTCTAAAAAATTATTCCATTCACCATCTTTTACTTTTGCATCATTAAACAATATAAGATAAGTGTTATCCATTATTGGAACAACCTGTTTTACCTGAAGTTCTATTTCATTATTACCACAAGTTAAATCTATTTTTCCACTGTCGTGGGCATATCTAAGGCCGACTTTTTTATCAATAGTGTCTTTACCAAAAGTCTTAACCATACCTACAACATTGATACCTTCTTTCTGACCTAAAGCAAAAATGTGTTTTCCAAAGTGAGAATCTCTTGTTCCTTCACATTCATTTACTCCTTCGTAAATCAGTTGCAAGTCATCAATTCCTATTCCGATTGTAGAATACAATCTTGTTCTTAAACTTGGGTCTGTCGCGCCATTGTTGCACGCAATTCCTGATTCCAAAGCATTAAAACCTATTTTTAATTCTAAGTTTCTATTTTCTACTTCATCAGCACTTAATGTCTGAACCATTGCAGGTATGTTTAGATTTTTGTTAAATAATTCATTAATATATTCTATTCCCTGATCTACTGCTGGAGCTAAAAAACCTCCCCCTAAAATAAGTGAAGAAACTACCACTTTACCAGGATTTGCTCTAAAATTATCTACAATAGATTTCCCAAATTGTTTAAATTCTTCAGCCATTATGGCTTTTGTTACTTTCAAATTCTTTCCAAAATATTCTTTTATTCCCATTTTTATTTCCTCCTAAATTAATTCGTAACTAAATATATATTTCAACAGTATCATTAGGAAATTCTTTTTGTACAAAATTTTTAAGAACTTCCTTATTGCATTTTCCATATTTTTTACATTCTGCACAAATTTCTAGTTTTCTAGTCTCATCAAAATAAGTAATATTTGCTCCACCTTTTACAGAAGGTTTTCCAGCGAATCCCATTAGATTAACTTCTTTGCAGAATTTTTCATAAATATTTTTGTGTGAGTTCTTATCAGATCTTAAGAATATTCTGCTTTGAAATTCTAAGATAATGATGTTCTCAGAAGCATATAGTGAAAGGTTATCTTCTGGAAGCATATCTACATCAATACCTTCTTGTCTAAATTGATCAAATGATTTAAGTCTTAATGTTGCCGTAATTGCAGCATATAAATCTCCCGCATTTGTACTATCATTGATTTTACTTTCAAGTGCTAATCTAGCTTTACCATAGACTTCATTAGGAATTTCGTAATTAAATAATTCAGCAATTTGCTCAGCTAATTGATAGTGCCCGTCTTCTAGAGATGCACTTGTTCCTTGTTCAACAATTTCATCTGATTCAGATAGATTATATATATCAAAAAGTTCTTTAGCTCTTTTAATTTTTTCATCTTTCAAAGTTTCAACAATTACATACTTAGCAATTGTCTTTGCAGTTTCATTAGAACTATACTTTTTTTGAAATATCTTATTATTAATCAGATTTCCAAAATTAGCTTCAGGAGTTTTTTCCCAAAGTATTTGAGCAAGTTCCCAAGCTTTTTCCACTCCTTGTTCTTTATCTTTTTCTGAACTTGAGACCAAGTCACCCCATAAAAGATCTGCAGAATATGAGAAAAACTTTGTCGCCAAATCTAGATCACTTAATCCCGCCAAATTTGTAGGTAAATCATATGTTTCTGCTAAATAATATAAAATATGCATATTCAAATCATTAACAGAAGTTGGATTTTTTACGCTTTTTAATCTTCTTTGAAAATATTTCATAGCAGAATCTTGTGTTTCTCTAACCACATTAAAATGCTTAACTAAATCTGCCAACTTTTTTGCTTTTTTATCTGTTTCTCTAGATAAATCTTTTAAAGAAGAAAATTTATTATTTATATATGATTGAGTAGTTTCTAAAAACTCAGGTACCAGGTTAGTCTCTTTTGCAAGACTAAAAACATTTTCCAAAAGACCTTCCCTTACAGATAGATGTAAGTATTGCTGTAAAATATTAATTGAAATATCTTCATTAAGTGAAGAGAATTGCCAAGAAAAATATTCTTCCCCTAATTCTTTTCGCTCATCTATAGGCAAACTTTTAAATCCTTGAATTGCAAAATTTGCGAAGTTATGAGTCCCCTTATCATGGATGTCATCAAATATGTGATTATTTCCTTCTATCAATGCTTGAATATATTGTTTAAAATAGTCTTTACCTTGTTCAGAGTTAAGACTAAAGTTTTCCAATCCTTTTATAGCTCTAATGCCTTGATTCGGAATTTGATCTATTAAACCTTCAAGTTTTCTTTTACTTAATTCTTCAAATTCTAACATTTTTATTTTCTCCAAGTAATCAATTTCATCAATTACTTTTAGCTAGTAGTTATAAATAAACCGAAATATTTAAATATGAGCCCACCATTACTAGTGGTATGTTTGAAGAAAAACTCATACAAGCAGCAGGACTTACAGAAGGAGAATCAAAAGTTTATCTTGCATTATTAGAAATAGGAAACTCTAGTGTTGGTCCTATAATAGAAAAATCAAAAGTAGCAAGATCTTTTGCATACAATATCTTAAATAATCTAATAACTAAAGGTTTAGTTTCTTATGTTATAAAAGATAAAACAAAACATTATCAGGCTGCAGAACCATCGAGAATTCTTGATTACCTTGAAAAGAGAAAACAAGATATTGATAAAAGTAAAACTGAAATAGAAAAACTTGTTCCAAGATTAAAGCTTTTACAAAAAATGTCTCCAAAAACAGAGATACAAATGTATGAAGGATTTAAAGGAATTATAACTGCATTCGAACATCACCAAGATAAATTATCAAAAGGAGACACATATATGATTTTTGGTGGTTATCCTACACAAAAGGAGATTTTTCATAATTATTGGAAAAAAGATCATCTTGAAAGGATAAAAAAAGAAATAAAAGTAAAAATGCTTTTTGATGTTAATGTTAACAAGGAAATCATGAAAAATAGAAACAGTTACAAAGGTTGCGATACAAGATACTTTCATAAAAAATTAAAACTGCCTGCGTGGTTTTTCATATACAACGATACAACAACAATTATTCTTCAGGAAAACCCTGATTTTCAGAACACAAAATCTTTGGCAGTAGAAATAGTTAATCAGGAAATTACAGATACATTCAAAACAATATTTGAAGATTTCTGGAAATTGACAAAGCCTTTTAAATAATTCTAAATA
>CAYWRI010000007.1:0-31100 GCA_964461035.1 uncultured Methanosarcinales archaeon
AATCTAGAAATAAAAATATGGTGAGCCCGGAGGGATTCGAACCCTCGTTGTCCGGTCCGAAGCCGAAAGCACTATATATCCATATTTAAAATATTTTAAATATTCCAGACTATGCTACGGGCCCAGCACATATTATTAATTAAAATAGTTTAATCTTTTAAAAAATTAATTGAAAAAGTTCTTATAACCTGATACTAATAATAAATGAAGAAATATAAAATAAATAAATTATACTTTAGTGAGTTTAACATCAATAGTGGAAACTCGAACTTCTCTTCCTTCTTTATTTTTAAAGTCTTCAGAATCAATAATGATGTCTCCCACTTTTATTTGATCTTTCAAGAATCGTTTCACTGCAACTTCAGCAACATCAACAGCTCTACTTATGAATTTTCCTCGAGCTTTTATTACTACTTCTGATGCGTTCTTAGTTGTAAACTGCATAACTACACTTGTCACATAATTCATAAATGGTTTTTCTCCAATAAAAATAAAATTATCAGATCCACCTGTTTTTTGTTCCACTTTTGCACCTCTGATTCACTTACTAATCGTTGAACATCAATTTGTCTTTTTTCTTTAAACGGGTAACATAACCTGCAATAATATTTCTAAGCTTTTTTGAACTTATTTCAGCATTATCTTGAACTACTTTCTTATTCTCATCAAAATTATCTTTAATTTTGTCTTTGTGTTTACTAATAAACTCTTTTGAAGATCTCTTTATCAACTGTGTTTTTATTCTTCCCATTATAATTCTCCTATTTAACTATCACTAAATAATGCTAAATATTATTCCATAGTAACTAAATAGTATTTATAAATCTTTATATTTTGTGGGTGTGTTCAGAAGGATAAAAAATACTACTTTGAATTTATATTATTATAACTTAATCTAGCCTTGAGCGAAACAGAGAAGTTTTTTTAGTGATAATTTAGTAGTTTCCTTTTCCAGGAATAATATGTCTAATTCCACCTTTAGGGTTTTCTACATCTCCTTTATATCTTGGAATAATATGAACGTGCAAATGATGAATTGTTCTACCTGCTTCTTCACCATCATTTATTCCAATATTAAATGCATCAGGATTATGTTTATTTTGAATTATTTTTTTTGTTTTTTTTATTAAATCAAATAATTGAATTAATTCATCATTATTCAAGTCAAAAAAAGATTCAATATGCTTTTTAGGAATAACCTCAGCGTGTCCTTTTGAGACGGGATAGTTATCCCATCTCGCATAAAATAAATTATTTTCTTCAATGATAGAATGTTTTTCAGGGTTGTTTCTATCACAAAATAAACAGTAATTTTTAGTCATATAACTTAGATGTATTAAATAGTTTAAAAAATTGTTGCTAAAAAATTACACATAATATGTAATAAAAATCTATTTGGGATATTTATTGTTTTAAAGATATTCAAGAATCATTTTTTCAGCAAAACCTGAAAAAACTCAGATATTTACTCAATTAAACTTTTTAAGAGGAACATATTACTCTTTATTATGACATTAAAAGAAAAAATCAAAGAAAAAAACACTAATCTCGAAAATTTTCGCAAAAGAAACAAAAACAAACAATTTAAATATAATAATTTAATCAAAACAATCTCAATTATTCTATCTACTGCGATATTGTCTTCTTATATCACATATACTTGCCATCAGAAAATAATTGAATTACATAATAATAAACAATTTTATACTCCTGTCAATGCAATAGAAACACCCTATAATATTTATGTAAAACAAGAATCTATTGATAATCTTGTTTATGCATATCTTGTAAATACTGCAACAGGAGAACAACTTAAAATTTACAAAAATATGGCTATTGGAGATATAACTTACAGAATAGATTCTATAATTGGAAATAAATACGATGAACAAAGTGTTAAAGGCAAAATAGAAAAAACCAAGAACTCATTTATTGATAAGCTTAATGAATTATATCAAAAAGCAAAAGATTCAATTAAAAGAAATAAAAATAATTGATGGTTTGTAGCTACAATCTTCTTAATACTTTTTTTGTCAGTAAACTTAAAACGAATACATATTATTAACTAATAATATAAAAAAAGAAAGTGTAACATCCCTTCAACGGTACAAACTCAGTTTTACATACTCTAGAAAAAAATCAGGGTTTCATAATCTTATTAACAAAATCATCTAAAGAGATTGTTTTTGATTTAGACATGTACACATCTATTTTTTCTGAGGGTTTAACTTTAATTGAACTGTGACTAATAGGAGATTTAAGAACAAGATCTGAAACAGCCCATAATTTCTTTTTGCAAATACGATACAGAGTTGAAATTGTGTCATTTAAACAATATCCTGCATATCCTCCACCCAAATAAATATTTTTGTTTTTTAATTCAGATAATTCAGTTTCAGTTACAGGATAACCTTCATCATATTGACTAAATACAACCTTATCTACTAAACCTTCTTTTACCAAAATATTTGATGCTGCCGCATAATGATATAATGTTTCAACAAGAACAATATTTAATTTTTTCTTAGGAATTTTTTGGGTTAATAATTTCATTAATTTTTCAAGGTATTCATTAGCCTCTTTTTCAGATTGATGATTTACTTTATTCATATGACTTAAATGTAAATAAAGTGGATGAACTAGTATTAGAACATTTTCTGATTCAATTGGTTTTCTAAACTGTTCAGCATGTTTACGACATTCTAATAATAGTTCATTTTCTTCATCTGAATCATATTCATTCTTTGTATTTTGAGTTCTTTCTAGATTTAAAATTATCTGATCTTTCCATTTTAAAAATTCATTATTTAAAATAGGAATTTCACCAGCATAATTTAAATGTATTTTCTTACCAAGTGAACTGCCAAAATATTGATTACTCATAAAATTATATTAATTAGAGAATATTTATAAATTTTGTTGTTCGGTTATTATTAGTGAGTGGTAATCTAATCTATTTCCTTCTAAATTTATTGTTTTTTCAGAATATCTAAAAACTATATTACCTATTTGAAATTTATTGTAGTAAGAAAACTTGTATTTACGCCATACCCGTTTGTTCGTAGCTTCAGTCCTCTTAACAAGTTTTAAACGCAAATGTTCTTATGCAAATATTTCAGACAGAATTTCTTAGCATACTCTAATTTGTTTTTACTATTAGAGTGAATTGTCAGAATAATATTATCTTTTTTGATTTTATTACCAACACTAAAATGAATATAAACTCCTGCAGCTTTACTATTCGGGGCTCCAGCAATCTTTGCAATTTTTGATATAAATGAATTATCAATCTTTTTGATAATTCCTGATTTTGTTCCGTGTATATATTCTTTGAATTTAGCTGGACCAATTTTCTGAAGGGGTTGACCTTGTGCTTTAATTATCTGTTGCATTTTTTTCCATGCCTGACCATTTTCAAGAATATTTCTTGCTAAAAGATGACCTTGTCCTTTTTTAGATGTTCCTACAAGCTCAAATATTTCTCCTGCTAATCTAATACCTTTTTCTTTAAGATCCTGAGGTGCATCAGATTCATTCTTAAGAACTTGTATTACATCCTTTGATTCAAGTAAAGGACCAATTCCATTTCCGATTGGACTTCTGCCATCAGTTAGAACAACTTTTATTTTTATTTTAAGTGCTTTAGCCACAGTTTCAAAATATGATTTTAATCCCTCTGCTTTAGTTTTATCTTCTATTTTTGATCCAATTCCCCAAGGAATATCAATTAATAAATGTGTTGCAGAAACCGATTTTTTCTTAGACATTACACTACTTAACAAAAGACCATTAACATCTATTGACAAAGGATGTTCAATTCTAATTATTTTATCATCTGCCGGTGCAAGATTAAGTGCTCCACCCCAAACCATACATGCATTAACTTCTTTAAGAACTTGGTTTATTCTTTTTTTTGAAAGACTTACATTTGTTAAACATTCCATTGTATCTGCAGTTCCTGCAGGACTTGTAATTGCTCTTGAACTTGTTTTTGGAAAAGTATAACCTGCTGCAGCAACTATTGGAACTACAATACTTGTTGTTCTATTACCTGCAACTCCGCCAACACAATGTTTGTCGACAACAATTTTACTTTTGGGTTTTATTATTGTTCCTGTTCCAACAATTGCAGAAATAAGATATTTTACTTCTCTTAAAGACAGATTATGCGCAGAACATGCAGCAACAAAATAAGTAAATTCTATATCTGTAAATCTACTATTAACAATATCTTCAACAATCATTCTATATTCTAATCTATTTAATGCCTTTCCAGAAAGTTTCTTTTTTATTATATTTAATGAAGCTGGTTTTTCAGCAATTTCAATAGTAACTTCACTATTATCTTGAACATTTAATTTTTCAACTGCTTCATCATATAACAGAATGTAAGAATCAGGAACAATTCTAATTGAATATGCAATATCTGCAATACAAAGAAGACTATTCTTTTTACCTTTTATTATTATTCTATCTCCTGCAAAAAGATCAAGTTTTTTAGCATCAACTTCATTAAGAATTGCAATATTTGTATTACCAGTTTTAATATCTTCAGTCATTACTTTAAGTTTCATTCTTTACCCCTTTACACAATAAGTTATGATAATGTAAGCTTTAAATAATATGTTATTAAATGATATGACCTCTTCCTCAACCTAAATCTTTGATTTCAAAAATAAATGGTTTTTGCAGGGGTTGGGGTATCCAACAAAAAGGATGTACATACAAAAACAAGTTTTTGAGCATTAAACAAAGTTTAATAGTCACAAAAAGTTTATATTCACAACCTAAATGTTATAGTATTGGCTTTTTTGCGAATAAAAATAAATTAAGTTCGTAACATTTTATTAAATATGTTCTTACATTTATAAAATCTATTTATTAATTTTTTTATTGTTGACAATTTCTGACGATGCACTAAATTATTCAATTTTAATGCTGTGAGTTCATCATCTAAGTACTAAATACCTTCTCTTTCGGTAGTGTACGTATAAACAGAATCTATTTAAAGAACAAATATAAAAACAGCTTATATGTTAAATTTTATATTGTATTTTGCAATGATGATTGCAGGAATATATCTATTAGTTAAAGGAAGTGAATTTTTAATAGATGGTTCTGTTAAACTAGCAAAAAAACTAGGAATGTCCATGTTACTAGTGGGATTCACAGTTGTTGCTCTTGGAACATCGCTTCCAGAATTGTTTGTATCACTAATTGCAGGTATGAATAATTCTTCCAGTATCCAATTAGCAAATATAATTGGTAGTAACATCTCAAATATTCTATTAATATTAGGAATTAGTGCAATACTTCAACCACTATACTTAAAACACGCAACAATTTGGAAAGAAATACCTTTTTGTTTAATGTCTGCAATCGTATTATTTATTATATCTGCAGATATTTACTTTACTGGTTCTTCAATAAATATTATAACTCTATCAGAAGGAATTATTCTTCTCATATTTTTAATAATATTCTTATATTATTTAGTCGAATCCAATAAAAATGCTAAAACAAATTTAGGTGTTGAAGAAGCAATTGCAGAAGTCAAAGCACATCCTTACAAAAACAATTATTTATGGAAAATACTATTAGGTGTTATTTTATTATATGCTGGTGGAGAACTAACAGTTAAAGGCATTATTTCTCTTGCCGAAATTATTGGATTAAGTAAAATACTAATTGCTTCAACAGTGGTTGCAATAGGAACATCACTTCCTGAATTAGTTACAGCTTTAACAGCAATTAAAAGGCATAAAGAAAAAGCACTTGATCTTATTATAGGTGATGTAATTGGTTCAAACATAATAAATATTTTATTTGTTTTAGGACTTTCAGCAATAATCAAAGAAATAATCATTCCTAGTACACTATTAGTTGATTGTATTATATTGATTTTTGTAACCTTAGTATTATTTGTTTCTTTATTCCTTGGTCAGAAACATAAATTAGTAAAAAAAACAGGAATAATCTATCTTATTCTCTATGTATTGTATTTAGCGTTTTTATTCTTCAGAGGATAGAATAATTTACTTTATACACATTCATAACAACAAACTTAATAAATATTATCAAATATTTAATCAATATGTTAAGTGAATCAGAATCAGAAATCAAAGAAAAAGATGCAATACTTGTTATATGTGCACATTCAGATGATCAAATACTTGGGTGTGGAGGCACAATGGCTAAATTTGCAAAAAAAGGAATTCCAGTATATACTATAATAATGTCATATGGTGAAAAAAGTCATCCACACATACAAGAAGAATTTATTATTAAGAAAAGAGTCAAAGAAGCACAAGTAGCAAATGATATTATTCAAGGTAAAAAAGTATTTTTTTTGGGACTTAAAGAAGGAAAATTTGAGACTTGTGCAAAAGAAACAAATGCTGAAGAAAAGTTACTTAACTTATTTGATATTTTAAAAGTTAAAACAATATTTACACATTCTTCTTTTGATGCTCATCCAGATCACATATTCACTCATAAACTTGTTAAAAGTTTAGTGAAAAATAAAGACACACTTCTTTACACGTTCACTGTTTGGAATATGTTAAAAGGTATGAATAAATTAAATGATAGTCCTAAATTAGTAATAGATATAACTGATACTTGGAAAACAAAAATAAATGCACTTCATGCTTTTCAAAGTCAAAAAATGCAAATGTCCCTTCCATATGTACAAACATATATAAACGCATTTTTTAATGGTTTAAATTATGGTTATAGATTTGCAGAGGTTTTCATAAAAGAACAATGAAAAAATTATTAATAGTTTCAGATACATTTCCACCAAGAATAGATGGTATATCCAGATTTATCTCTGAGATTGTTACTAGATTAAAAGATTCATTTGAAATAACAACATTATCACCGGACTTAGGACCTCAAACAATTTCTGAAACTCATATTTCTGTTCCTCTTTCTTCTATTCGCATAGGTGACTTTGATGTTTCCAAATTTGCTTTAAAAAGTATTAAAAACGCAGTTAAAAATAATGACCTTATTTTTATTCAAACAGTAAGCTCTCTAGGATTATTAACTTATTTCTATGCTAGACATTATAAAAAAAAGATTGTAACATACAAACATGTAATAGAATGGGATCTTGTTCCAAGTTCAATAAATAGTAAATATTTTTTTAAAATCATTCGTTCAATTGTAAAATTCCTTGCAGTAAAATTATTTAATAGATTTAATCTTATTTTAACTCCTTCAAAATCTATTTCTGAAAAATTAATATGGTATAAGATAAAAACAAAAATGAAAACTATTAAGATGGGTATAGACACTTCAAAATTTAAACCAACCGATAATATAAAACATTCTAAAGAATCAATAGGTCTTAATCCAAACGATATAATTATTGGTTATCATGGAAGATTAGCAAATGAAAAAAATATTAAATTTCTTGTTAGAGGAGTAAAACGAATTCAACGTAAATACCCTAATATAAAATTATTACTTCTTGGTGAAGGTCTTAATAGTTTAAAAGAATATGTGATAAGTCGAAAAGCAATTCTTATTTCTAAAAAGAAAAATGTAATTCCGTATTTGCAAGCAATGGATATTTATATAATGCCCAGTAAAACAGAAACAAGTTGTTTATCATTGATAGAAGCAATGTCCTGTGGTTTGGCAGTTATATCAACAAGTGTTGGTCTTATTCCTGATTATTTAGAAGATAAAAAAAATGGTTTTATAATAGCTTCTAAGCACCCTTTTGATTTACATAAAGCTTTAGACTTTTTTATTGAAAATCCTGATCAAAGAAAAGAATTTGGATTAAAGGCGCGAGCCAGCATAAAACGGCTTTTTGATTGGGATAAAACTGCAGAAGATCTTAAAAATGCACTTAATTCTTTATAATTTTTTATTACATATAATTGATGACTTAAATAAACTGTGTGTTATAATTTTATACTTGATTAAAATACCATAGAACAACAACTAAGAAAAATCCAATAATCATTAAAAAAAAAGCAATTCTTTGAACTATAAAAAAAGCAGTAAACTTGTCAATAGAAAAATCTTTTTTTTCTTTTATAAGTTTGGGTCTTTCGTTCATTTTATTATTGTTTTGCTTCAATTTTTCTTTTAATTATTTTTAATCTGGTAAATGTTTCTCTTTCTTGTTCTGCAAGCGTAAAAATAATATATTTTTCAGTATTAGCTAATTTGGGTATTTGAACATTTTCTAAAGAGTTTACTTTTCTTTTTAACTTCTTTATTTCAAAAGATAATTTTTTTAATGCAAGTTTATAACTGGCCAACTTTATCAATTGAACAAATAAAACTTGAAACTCTTTTTTAGCTTTATTAAGTAAAGGAGAATTTTCATAAGTTTTTTGTTCTGTTGGAATTATTTTAACATTTAATTCAGGAATTTTAACTCCCATAATATTCTTTTTTTTATCTGTTAGTTCAAAACTTTTTTCAGAAGCATAACTAACAGACCGGGCTACAAAAATACCTGAATATGCAATATCTAAAGATAAACAATTATATACTCGTTTCACATCATCAAGAATATTACTTTTGAATTTAGAATATTCTTTAATTAGTTCAAAAAATTCATTTATTAAAAAGTCCTGTTTTTTTTTAAGTAATCCATGTCCTTTAATAGCTAACTTTTTTTTATTCTTTATCTGTATAAGTGCAGACCTTGTTGGACTTATATTAAGTTTATCTTCGCTCATTTTTTATTAGGATAATATTTATCTATAAATTCTTGTTTAATCTTCTTTATATCTTTTTTTGGAATTATTGTTAAAAGTTCCCAACCCAAATCTAAAGTTTGTTTAATTGTACGATTTTCATCAAATCCTTGATTCACATATCTTTCTTCAAATACATCTGCAAATTCAAGATAGCGTAGATCTTTTTCAGTTAAAGCATCTTTCCCCACAACAGCAACTAATTCTCTGAATTCTCTTCCTGTTGCATAAGCAGCATAAAGCTGATCTGCTAAAGGTCTAGCATCATCTCTTAGTTGACCCTTACCAACTTTCATTCTAGATAAACTTCCTAGAACATTAATAGGAGGATTTTTATTATTCTTAAAAAGAGATCTATCCATAATAATTTGACCTTCAGTTATATATCCTGTCAAATCAGGAATTGGATGAGTTTTATCATCTGCAGGCATGGTCAAAATCGGAATTTGAGTTACAGAACCTTTGCAACCTTCTATTTTACCTGCTCTTTCAAAGTTCATTGCAAGATCAGTATACATGTACCCTGGATATCCTCTACGGCCAGGAACTTCTTGTCGAGCTGCACCAATCTCTCTAAGAGATTCACAATAATTAGTTACATCAGTAAAAATTACGAGAACGTGCATGTCTTTTTCAAAAGCCAAATATTCTGCAGTAGTCAAAGCAATTCTTGGAGTCATAATTCTTGCAACAGAAGAATCATTTGCCAAATTCAGAAATAGAACAGTATTTTTTAATGCACCTGTTTTTTCAAATTCTTTCTTAAAAAATTCTGATTCAGCATGGCTAATGCCCATTGCTGCAAAAACAACTGCAAAATCTGTTCCATCAAGAACTGCTGCTTGTTTTGCTATCTGTGCAGCAAGTTTATTATTTGGTAAACCTGACAATGCAAAAATAGGAATTTTTTGACCTCTAACAATGGGAATCATTCCATCAATTGTAGATATTCCTGTTTGAATAAATTCATCAGGTGTGAGTCTTGCAGCAGGATTAATTGGAGAACCATTAATATCTAATTCTTTTTCAGCATGATGTTCAATACCATCAATTGGTTTTCCCATACCATCAAATATTCTTCCAAGCATTTGTTTAGAAACTCCAATCTTTGCAGTTTTTCCTTTAAACTTTACTTTAATTTTATTAGTAGATAAACCTCTTGTTTCTTCAAATATTTGAATAATTGCTTTATCTTCATCTATCTGTAAAACTTGTCCATTAATAATACTTCCATCTTGTAGAGTAATTTGAACCATTTCTTTATATGCCACATTAGACACGCCCTCAACTACAAGAAGAGGACCTTTAATTGATTTAGCTTTGTTGTATACTTTCATTTTTTAACACCTATTCCTTAAAGTAGTCTTTTATTTCCTTATGAGTCTTTGATAGAATTTCAGTAAATTTATCATTATCACAATATTTCATCTGAGCCATACTCTGTATTAACTTAGAATTTTCTATATCATTAACAGTTTTCTTTTCAGCAGAAACTATTTTCAATCCTGCTTTGTAAAATTCTATAACATTTTGAATTATCATAAATTGTTTTTTAACAGGACAATACATATCTTGTTCATCATACGCATTTTGTTGCAAAACATCTTCCCTAATAATTTTTGCAACTAATAAAATAAACTGTTCTTCTTGAGGTAATGAATCCTTACCAACAAGTTGTGCGATTTCATTTAATTCTGCCTCTTTTTGCAACAATCTCATTGTTTCTATTCTATAAGAACTCCAGTTTTTATCTACATTTTCATTAAACCAGTGATCTGTTTCTTCAGCATATAAAGAATAGCTTTGTAACCAATTTATTGCCCAATAATGTCTTTTTGCAGCTAAGGATGAATCAAGCGCCCAGAATACCTTAACTATTTTTAGAGTGTTTTGTGTAACCGGTTCTGAAAAGTCACCACCTGCAGGACTTACAGCACCAATAACAGTAACCGAACCATCATTACCTGAAAGTGTTTTAACACTTCCTGCTCTTTCATAAAATTGTGCAAGTCTAGTAGCTAAATAAGCAGGATAACCCTCTTCTCCAGGCATCTCTTCAAGTCTTCCTGATATTTCTCTCATTGCTTCAGCCCATCTTGAAGTAGAATCGGCCATTAATGCAACATCATAACCTTGGTCACGATAGTATTCTGCAATAGTTATTCCTGTATAAACACTTGCTTCTCTTGCAGCAACAGGCATATTTGAAGTATTAGCGATAAGTATTGTTCTATCCATTAAAGGTTTTCCTGATTTAGGATCTTTTAATTCAGGAAATTCTCTTAGAACTTCAGTCATTTCATTCCCTCTTTCTCCACAGCCTACGTAAACAATGATTTGTGCATCACACCATTTTGCAATTGCCTGTTGTGTAACTGTTTTTCCACAACCAAAAGGTCCTGGAATTGCGCATTGTCCTCCTTTTACAGGTGGAAAAAAGAAATCATAAATTCTTTGACCTGTTATTAGAGGAACATTTTTAGATTCTTTCTTAATATAAGGTCTTGGTTTTTTAACAGGCCATTTTTGTTTCATAAAAATAGGTGTTTTACCTATGTGTGCAACAGCTTCATTAACAGTATATTTGCCTTTTTTTAATCCATTTATTTTACCAGAAATTCCAATCGGAATCATAATTTTATGAACAATTAAGGATGTTTCTTTAACAGTTCCAATTATTTGACCTTCAGAAACAATAGAGTCATTTTTTATTGTAGGTATAAATTCCCATTTTTTTTCTTCATCAAGTGCTGAAACCGTTATTCCTCTACTAATAAAATTTCCTACTTTTTCTTTTATTGCATATAATGGTCTTTGAATACCATCATAAACCGTAGTTAATAATCCCGGACCTAATTCAACAGATAAGGGTTGGCACGTATTTTTAACAGGCTCTTCTGGTTTTAAATTATCTGTTTCTTCATAAACTTGAATTGTTGAATCATCATTAACTATTTCAATTATTTCACCCAATAGTTCTTCATTTCCTACTTTAACTATATCATTAACTTTTGCACTTTCAACCCCTCTAGCAATTACTACAGGACCTGATATTTTAATTATTTTTCCAGTCATTGTTCTAACCTCAATTATATATTTATATTTGTACCAATTGTTTTCATAACAAGTTCTTGAATCTCATTATTTTCTTGAGATTCTTTAAACCTATCAGGTATTTGAATTATTATTTTATCATTAGTCCTAATATCTGACTTTATTTTTGAATATAGTAATTCATCAATCATAATTATATTGCTCTCTACTTGCAAATATAATTTTAATAATTCTTTGTAATCTATACTATGTGAAACTTCCATAATATTTTTTATTCCACACAAACCAAAACCAATTATTGTTGTTGAAGTTCCTATTAATGTAATCATATCAAATACCTCTTTATTTCTTCAGGATTAAATTTTACACTTATAAGTTTAAGTAATGTTCTAATGTTTTTAGTTTCAATTTTTTTCATTATATAATATGAAACAAACTGATTTATTCCAAGAGGATTTTGACTTAAAAGTTGATTTGCATAATCTTTTAATTCAACATATAATGCAATAAGTAGCTCGTTAATATTTTTAGCATTTTTTACATAATCGCCTAAGTATGTTTTTTCTAAAATTGCAACAAGATCTTTAATTTCTAAAACTTTTTGAAGTTGATTTAATGTTTTAGAATTTAATTTACCTTCTGATAAAAAATGTTTTTCAGAAGTAAAATAAGCTGCATGATATATATTATGAATATCTATAAATCTTTCTGCAACTTCTTTCAGCACAGGATTCATCTTAGCAGCAACCTTTAAATCATGATAATATTTTTCATTAATCGCTTGCTCAAATTTAGTAATATTTCCTTTTTTTATATCTTCACAATGTTTATCCACAACCATTCCATAATTGCTTTTTTTAACATAAGCTAAAAATTCATCAAGAGTCATAGACTCTAATTTTTCCAGATTTAAATTTTTCATAAATCTTGTTTCTAAAAACAAATCTTTTATTATGTGTCTTCCATAAAATGGATTTATTTTGCTTCTTACAACAGATATAAGAAATTCAAGTTCTTCTCTATTTTCAAGAATTTCAAAAAACTTTTTATGAACATCAGGAGTATAGGCTTCTATTCTTTTTAATTCTTTTATGTATAATTCTCTAATTCTTTTTTGAACAAGTTCTTCTCTGAAATCTGAGTCTATAAAATCTAAGAGATTAGAATGACCTTTTTCTTCAAGTTTAAGTATTGCACTTTTATAACTTTGAGAAGTAAGTGTAACAAGTTCTTCTTTACGCATTAATCTAGTTCTAGATGCCCTAAGTCTAGTAGCACCATAAACATAGGGAAGTAGACTTATAGCTTTATATGACATAGCTATTAATAATATTAAAAGGCCTACAACACCGCCAATAAGAACTAATGGATCCATACTAGAACAGCTCCTTTGTTATTAACTTATTCAATTCATTCTGATGTAAATCTAATAAATCATCAAAATCAAGTTCCAAACTAAAATTCTTATTAACTATTCCAATAACTTTAAATTCATCAAGTTCAGATTTTATTGTGTTTTTTCTAATATCTATTGATTTCGGTACACGAAGTTCTTTGATTTTTTCATCAGAGTTTTTTTCTAATATTTTTATCATTAAATTAATTACTTTCTTATTATTCATTGCTTTCTGTTTTAGTTTTTCAATCACTCTTGAATAAATATCATTCTGTTTCAAAAGCACTCGGTGTGTTTGTTCAAGCTCAAAATTATTAACTCGTTGTTTTTCAGTATTAATAAGTTCTAATCCAATTTGAACATCTAATTCTTTAATCTTTTTCACGAGTTTTTTATTTAATGCATTCTGAAATTCCAATAACTTTTGATCATATTCTTTCTCAACTTCTTGAATATCAATTTGCATATTGCTTTCTATTTGTTTAATGATGTGCTCTTTATTATCAACTATTATCAAGTTAATTCACCTATTATGCACCAAATACAAACATTAACAGTATTGCAATAACAAAACCATATATTGCCTGTGTTTCAGGAAGTGCTGCGAAAACCATCATAGTACCAAATAATGACTTGTTTTCTGCAGTAGCACCAGCACCTGCTGCTGATGAAATACCTTGTCCAATACCTGAGCCACATGCAGCTATACCAATAGCCAGTCCTGCTCCAATCGCAATTAATCCTGGTTCAACCATTTTTTTGCCTCCTAATCTCTTTTAAAAAGAGTCATTTATTTTTTTTGTTGTAAAATTTTTAAATTGTTTTCCACCCACAGTATAAAACTGAGAGAAAAATTCTATGTATTGTAGTCTGACTGAATGAACACTACTACCCAAAACATTCAGTGCAAAATTCATAGTATGACCCACAATAATAAAGATAATAAAAAGTACAGGTCCTAAAATGTATATACTTGAAAAAAGACTTGCAATTATATTCACGCCTAAAGCAATACCACCTGTAGCTAAACATAATGCGAGTAATCTTGCATAACTAAACCAAGTTCCAAAAAAACCAGTTATAGTCATAATACCCATTAATGAATTTTTTATTACTAATAATATTACTGAAATAGCTATTAAAATTAATCCCAGAGGTTTATTGTTAATAGCTAAAAAAAGTCCTCCAACTTCCAAAAGAAGAATAGAAACATTATCAAATAAAATTTTTTTGTAATTCTTAACTTTTAGAGATAGATAAATAGATAAAAATATGCCCAAATTTATATGTATTAAACCTATTACTAATGCGGCAACAAGAATTAATTTTGCATTTTTGAAAGGATCAAATAATATGGGAGTTATCTTAATTAAATTTCCAAAAAAAGAACCAAACAAAAATCCAAATAAAATTGTCATTATTGCAGAAGTCATCAAAACAATACCTGCATCTTTCATAATTTTATTAATTGGCTTTGCTGAAGCATATAAAAATATTGATGCAAATAATAGCATTAAACCATAACCAACATCTGAAAACATAAATCCAAAAAAGAAGGGAATAAACACTGAAATATATGGTGTTGGATCAAGAGTTTTATATTGTGGAAGACCAAACATTTTTGTAACAAATTCAAACCTTGAACAATATTTTTTATTTCTTAATTTAATCGGTGCATCTTCAACAGCTTCGCATTCAATATGAACTTTAGAATTTATTTTTTTCATACATTCTAAATTTCTTTCAGGTATAAAACCTTCAAGAAAAAAAGTTTCATTAGTTTTTAACATTGATTTTACTTTATCAAATCTTTCATTGAACATACTCATATTATTTTGAGTTATAACTATAACTTCATAATTATTATCTGCAATATCTTTTAATCTTTGAACAATTTCTTTATTTTCTTTCTTAAGTTTTAATAATTGATTACTCTGATGTTTTACATCTGTAAGAACATCTTTTTCAATAAAAGAAAGATCAAGTATTTTCAAATCATTCATTATGATTTTATCCTCAATTTTTTTAATAATATTTTTTAATCCTTGAATTAAAACATGAGAACCACTTTGAACAAGCGTAATTTCATTTAGAAATTCCTTAAATATTGTTTTTGCAGAAAAATCATCCGCACCTTCATAATTTAAAACAAAAGTAAAAGTTTTTTTGGTCTGTTGAATATCTTCAGTATTTAATTTAAATGGAAGACTCTTAAGTAAATTTAGCTGAGTTTCTAATCTACCAATGTTAAGGATATTTTCATTATAATTATTTATATTATCTGAAAGGGATTTATGAATATCTCTTTTAAGTAGCTTTAAACGATTTAAATCATTTCTTAAATTATAATTTATGGGATTTGGATCAATGTATTTATTTTTTGCAAAAGGTCTAAGTGTTTCTTCCATCCATTTAAGCTCTAAAAGTGTTTCAGACATTTTTCCACTTGCTTCTATAGAAGAATCTCTTTGAAGGTTTTGTTCTAATTCTATCTCTTCAATTTCACTTATGTGTACACAACCTTTTTCATGAAGAAATTTTAAGAGCTTAGCTTTGTCCTTTTGCAAACCTAAAACCTTTATTTTATACATTGATTCAATCATTTCATATCACTTACAAGTATTGATAAGGTTTTATCTGCAATTTTTTCGATTTCTTTATCAGAAATATTATCATACGCTTGTATTTTTTTATCATATTTTATTTTATCTTTTACAAATTTTTTTTTTAGTTTTGTATTTAACTCTTGAATAGATTCTTTATTTTTTGCAATAGACATGTCTATTTTGCAATTAAAATCGCCTATAAGTTTTTCTTTTTTTAGGTTAAACTCTTTCAAGGCGTTTTCTTTAGATTTGCATATGTTTTCTTCTGCTTTTTTTTCAGCATTTAACACATCCTTTATTAATTTCATCTTACTCGAAAGATTTTAGTAACTATTTATAAAGTTTGTTTTTCATGGACTCGTATAAATCTATTCTGGATTCATGCATAACTTAATATATTGTTCAACGTAATAATTAAGTTTTAGGATAACTTTAAATAATGTGAGTATTTTCAAGTTTTTTAAGGGTTAGTTATTAAGATTATTATTATTATTAATTGATTACTACTAATTAAATGGGGTATTATGATGCAAAAAACAATAAGATATACTAAAGAAGATAAAACTGTTTTAAATTATTTTTTTACAAACTTAAACAAGAAAATATTTGCAACTCAAAACTTTCATCCAGAAGTTTGGGCATTAATGCAAGCAAGATACAGTCGTTCTTCTGAAGGTCTCAGAGATAGCTTTCTAAATTTATTAAAACAAAATCCTAAAAATTTCAAGAAATTAGTTCAAGAAATAAAAAAAACAAATGGCGGTATTGAAACTCAGCATGCAACAGAAAAAGCAATTGAATTTATGGAAAAATGGGTTCTTGGTTTTGGTCATAGTTCAGTTGCAGAAGGTGCAGTTATTGGAATTTGTCTTGAAGGAGTTAGCATACTTGCAACAAAAATCATTGAAGATAATAGATTAAGTTCATTTATTGAAAAATCCACAAGATATGTATCATTTAATGAAAATTCTTTTTATCTTGATTCAGACTTAAAAAAATCTGAATATTCTCAAGATGTTAAAGATTTATACAAATTATTGTTTAAAACATATATTAATTTGCATCAACCTGTTTTATCTCACATAAAAAAAATTAGTCCTTGTAAAAAAGAAACTAATGAATCTGCCTGGTTAAGATCTTGTGCAGCACGAAGATTTGATGCAATAAGATATTTATTACCAACAGCAACAATGACTAGTTTAGGTTGGACAGTTAATGCAAGGCAATTAGAACACGCAGTATCAAAGTTACTATCCAATCCCTTAAAAGAAGTTCAAGAAATTGGTAAACTAATAAAAGAAGAAGCATCTAAAGTTCTTCCATCATTATTAAATTATGCAAATAAAAAAGAACTATTTGAAAAAACAGATGAAGATATGGATTTAATAGCAGATAATTTTTATATTAGTGTGCCAAAACAAACAGATAATGTTTCTTTAGTAAAAATGCCTAAAGATGCAGAAGATACACTAATTGCATCCATTCTTTATAGATATAAAAGTTCTTCTTTTTCAAATATTTTGAAAAAAGTTAAAACATTAAGCAAACTTGAAAAAATAAAAATTTTTGACACTTATATGAAAAATATGGGAAAACATGATGCTCCGCTAAGAGAACTTGAACATATTTACTTTATGTTTGATATTGTTATGGATTACGGTGCATTTAGAGATTTACAAAGACACAGAATAACAACACAAACCAATCAACTTTTAACAGCAGATCTTGGGTATGATATTCCTAAAGATATAATAACTGCGGGTGTTGAGCAAGAATATATTATTGCAATGGAACAAGCTAAAAAAGTATATAATAAAATTAGACAAAGACATCCATTACAAGCACAGTATATTTTACCCTTAGGTTTTAGAAAAAGGTATATTATGACAATGAATCTTCGTGAACTACATCATTTTGTTAAAGTCAGAACAACACCAATGGCTCATGAATCTTATAGAAATATAGCATATCAAATGTATATTAAGATTAAAGAAAAATATCCTCTTTTAGCAAAATACATTGATTGTGGATATAATTGTGAAACTGAAATATTGGGCAGATTAAATTCAGAAGAAAAAACAGAAAAAATGACACATTTCGGTAAATATAAGTTCAAGAAATAGTTATTTTTATTATTTAATATCTTTTATGTTTAACATAATTGTGCACGCCCGAAAGTGGTCACATCAAGCAGACATTGGCTACCTTTTCACTTTCTCCACCCTGCTACCTTTTCAGCACCAGTTATTCATTTTAAGGCTGCTCCGATCAAGGTCTGACCTGATTCAATAAATCTCCGATCCGAAAAGACAAGGCTTCGCAGTCCACAAAAAGACCTTTGCAAGCAAGCTATGTCGCCTTTCAGGCTTCGACTCTACCAACTCCCGTTTGCAGTAACAGGTGAGGGAGAACCACCCAGTCTAGCACAGAGATAAGTAATAATGTTTCTTTTTTAAATGTTTAGGATTTTAGGGTATGTCTCAAAAGGAACGTAATTACTGCCTAGCTGGTGAGCCCTTGCCATTAAAACAAAACCATCAAGTGCGTCGTTGGGGGTCGCACTCTACAAGTCGATAGCACCATCCAAAAAAGAAGCGATTCTGCGAAAGGGAGTATATTTTTTTATACCTTTTGGGACACACCCTGATTTTAGCATATTAATCAATTACACACCTAAAAATTTTTAAAATAATGTGCATAAGTAATATAAAATGGATATAAAAGAAAGATTAAATTTAATAAAAGAAGTTGGTGAAGAAATAATTAATGAAACAGAATTATTAGAATTACTTAATTCTAAAAAAACTCCAATAGCTTATGATGGATTCGAGCCATCAGGAAGAATTCATATTGCACAAGGTCTTCTAAGAACAATTAATGTAAATAAATTAACAAAAGCAGGAATACATTTTAAATTTTGGATTGCGGATTGGTTTGCACTTATGAATAATAAAATGGGTGGAGATCTTGAAAAAATAAAGATTGTTGGAAAATACTTTATAGAAGTCTGGAAAGCATGTGGTATGGACTTAGAAAATGTTGAATTCTTATGGGCTTCTGAAAACATGAATAAAGATTATTGGTTAAGAGTTGTTAAAATTGGAAGAATGAATACTGTTACAAGAATAACAAGATGTGCACAAATAATGGGTAGGTGCGAATCCGATAAATTATCTGGAGCACAAATATTTTATCCTTGTATGCAAGCATCAGATATTTTTGAACTTGATGCAGATATTGCTCAACTTGGTATGGATCAGAGAAAAGTTAATGTTTTAGCAAGAGAAGTTGCTCCAAAACTTGGATTAAAAAAACCAATTGCAATTCATCATCACATGTTAATGGGTTTAACTGAACCAAAAAACACTGAGTTAACAGGTGCAGATGCGGCAATAGCAAAGAAAATGTCTAAATCAAATCCTAATTCCGCAATATTTATGACAGATACAAAAGAAGAAATTGATAGAAAATTCAAAAAAGCATTTTGTCCTGAAGGAGTTATAGAAAATAATCCTGTTTTAGAATATTGTAAATACATAATATTTGAGAAATTTAATTCTTTTAAAATAGAAAGACCTGAAAAGTTTGGGGGAAACATTACGTATAATTCATATGATAAACTTGAAACAGCTTTTGTAGCTAAAGAATTACATCCTATGGACTTAAAGACTTCTGCTTCAAAATACGTTAATGAACTTCTTGAACCTATAAGAAAACATTTTGAAGAAAACCCTGAAGCAAAAGCATTACTTGAAAAAGTTAATGAGATAACTTCAAGTAATTAATTTATTTTATTCTGCTCTAATTTTAAGTTTTATTTCCGTATTACACAATATATTAACTCTGTTCACTCTATCCATTAAATCTAATATTTTTAAAGTATCTCTTTTTTCACTTATCCACATTTTATTTTCACCGTCAAAATGGGTTTGAGTTCCATTCATTGCATATTTAAAGACCTCTCGCATGTTCTTTCCTTGAGATTCAATCATTCTTTTTGATTCTTGATATGTTGGCATGTTTTGATATTCAACAACATATTTGTCCTTAAAAAATGATTCATCTTTAAAAATTTCAAGAACATCTTTTTCTTTTAAGTCAGTTTGATTTAATACATCTGCTAATTTATTTTTTTTATTGTTTGCAGCATTATATAATTCAGCAACTTTATTTAAATTATGTGGTTTAATATAACCTTTTTCAGCAGTTGTTAATATGCCTGATACATACTGCTGACCAATTAAAGCAGTACCAAAATCAGAATCCAATAATTCTAGTTTATTAACAAGAGTTTCATCCTCGAGTTCACTCACTTTTTTGTGTTCTTTAAGCTCTGCTAAAGTTTTTCTAAATTGTTGTACAATTTTAGGAGAATAAATATTATTATTTAATGAAGATAAAAATAAATCTTTTTGTATTCTGCTAGCGGATAAGTCTCCAAAAGAAAAATCAAGTTTATTATGTCTCTTTGCTAATTCCTCAAAAGTTATTCCATAATCACTTTCAAAATTTTCACCCAATTTTAATTCAGAAAAATTTATTTTAGTTGATTCTCTTGAATGTAAAACTTTTTTTAATTCATCATCTTTTTTTTCAGGAGTATCATAATATTCAGAAATGTTCTCTTCATAGCTCTGAATAAATCCTCTAACTCTATTAGCAAGAATTGTTGTTTCATACATATTTCTGAACTCTCGCATACTTGTTCCACTTAAAATATCATTTTTCTGCGCTAAGTCTTCAGGTTCAGCAAATAAATCTGAAACTTCTTCAGGATTAAAAGAAGTTATCTGTGTTAATCTAGAATATTCTTTTATAATTTTCCAATCGTCTCTTTTAATAACATACGAAAGTTGATTTTCTTTCATAGAAGATATTCTTCTTGGAACACTATTTCTTGTACAATCTTCCATTAATCTGTTATTTTCATCATAAAATAAATCTTTAAAAGAATCAAAAGCTCTTTGAAATTCAACTTTTAATTCTTCACCTTTAATATTCTTTTTATGAGTTAAAGCAAGGTTTTCCTCTCTTCTTAATTCTACAACGGGATAAATATCAATTAAATCCGCGATTTGAAAAACAGTTCTTCCAATATTAGTATTTACTGCAGATCTCATTTTTAAAACAGCATTTGTGAATTTTTTTAGGTTATCATATTTTTCTATTTTTTGAATTAAATTTTGAGAAAATTCAATATTTCTATTTTTTGAGTGATGATGGTCATCTAAAGTTTGAGTTTTCTTTCCAGGAAAATCATATAATTCAATCATAAATTCTAAATCATCAAGTCTTTTAGCAAGATGTGCTTTGGAATTGACTTTGTTATGTTGAAGATAATATGTAAATAAAAGACCATAAATCTCATTAATTTTAGTTATATCTGTTCTATCTTCATTTAACTTTAAGTGTTTTAATTGTCCTAAATAATTCTGAATATATTTCGGTAAATCTTTTTTTATTTCATCTTTTAAAAACCAGCCTATAATTGTTCCACCTATTGAAGGTTTTGTAAACTCTTCTATTGATTTTTCATACATGTCTGGGTGTTGTTGTCTTAAGTCAAGTAACTTTTCAATTACAACACCTAGCTCTTTATTGACTTGTTCATTAAGATAATTAACCAAGCCCATATTTCTTTTTATGGTTCTTGAAGTTTTAAGATCAGATGAAAATCCTTCAATTCTTTTCCTGACAAGAGATTGTTTCTTTTTTTCAGAATAATTCTTTGAATCAAATAATTCTTTTCTTTGTTCATTAGAACCAAATATCATTAAATGATTAATAGCATCAAAACCAGTATTAATTGTTGCTGATTTAAGCTGTTGATGATCTCCTCTTATTGCATATTTAAAGTTTTGATTTATTAATCGTCCACCCAAGAATGCAATTCCTAAACTTTCTTTTTCACCTTGTCTAATTTGATTTTTTTCTTTTTCAGTAGGAATGTAAAAATCAACAAGTTCTAAACTCGCAACAGCTTCAAAAACATTATATGTTCCTGCATTAATAAGAAACTTTTCTAAGTGGTCTGATTTTCCTTTATATTGATTATATAGTTTTTCAAATTCTTCGATTCTGTTCTCAGGAATTGCAGACTCTATTTCTTTAAGTAATCTACGTTCATTTTCACTTCCAGATTTTAATTCTAATTTTTGTTCTAATGACATTTTGCAGTTTCACAGTGCTATTTGTAGTTTTATTTATATTATGCACAGAAACGAAGATTAATATATAAATTATTCCATTTTTACTAATCTGTGGTAGTTACATGGCAAAAAAACTTATAAATCTTATAAATTTTCAAATTATTATGTTTGACTTGAATCATAACATTGAAATTTTAGTAGGAATTGATCGAGATAATACAATAAATCAAGATATAGACTCATACTTTGGATCCCAGGATAATTGGCGAGAAAAATTAGAATTTGTTCCTGGAGCAATTGAAGGATTGAGAATGCTTTCAGAAAATCCGAAAATTGCTCTTGCAGTTTTATCAAATCAAGTAGGTATTGCCAGAGGAGTTTTAACTGAAACAAGAGTTCAAGAAATAAACCAATATATGAACGAACTATTAACAAAACAAGGTGTAAACATTGATTCTTGGAAATATTGTCCGTTTTCTTCATTAAGAGGTGCTAGAAGATGGAAACGAAAAGGGGTTGAAACTATTAATTATAATTATGTTCTTGAAAAAAAAGATTTAAGAAGTAAATTAATTAAACCTGAAATTGGAATGATAAGTGAAGTTGTTTATGAATTAGGATTAATAACAAATAATCTTTCAATATACGTAATGGGTGATAGACATAGTGATGTTAGAACAGGTACTAATGCGGGTGGTTCAGGAATATTAGTAAATAGTCCTAATATTGTTCGTAGTTCTTCTTCTTTTAACAGAACAAATAAGAGAGTGAACGCAATGATTGAAGATCCAAAATACTCTCAAAGGGTCCATATTGTGACTAGTTTAATTGAAGCTGCACAAATTATTTTAAGATGATTTTCTTGTAATATTTGCTTATTTAGGATTCTTATAATTGTGTATAACTAAGAATTAATTGAATCATACTTTCAAGCATCAGTTTAATTTATTTTACTTTATCAATTTGTAATCTTTCAGATAAAGTTTTTAATAAATATTCATATGAAAATCTTCTTAAACCGTTAGCATATTTTAAATCATGAAACACTTCTATAGATTCATTGTTTGAAGAAAGTTTTAATCTATTCATAGCTACTTCTCGCTCAACAGCATATTTTCCACCATGAGACAAATCTTGAGTTAAAATGCCTACAACACCATAACCTGCAACTATTCCTGTAACCCCTGGAATATTTTTCCCGTCTTTAGCATATTGTTTAAAATATTCTCCTTCCTTACATAATAAAGACAAACTGATACTTTCATGAAAACAAGAAGTAGTTTCAAAATCTGATTCATCAGAATATGTTGCAGTTGAAAGCTCAGAATAAACCCATCCCAGTTTACTTACAAGAGTTATTTTCTTACCATCAACAATTATTGGATACATTAAACCTTTACCCAATCTTATTACTTCTCTACTTCTTCCTGCACCAATAACTTCAATCTGATTTTCAATATTTCTTACAGGTAATTTTTCATTTTTATTTCTGTAAAACTCATTATGTTTTAATATATAAATATTTTTTACTAAATCAATTAAAACAGGATTAGAAATTATTTGATTTTTAAGATCATTCCATCTTTCTGAGTTATTAAAAGCGTTCATACATAAGTGTTAATCCATAACATTATTTAAAATTATCTGTAACGTTTTAAAACCGCTTTTACTAAGTTGAATATGCCATTCAACTCAAACCACACAATCAAATTTATAAAAAGTAATATTTTCCTTATATGAATGTCAAAGGATAATACTCAGAATACTAGAAATAATATAAGAAGTCCTATTGTTTCAGTATTAGGTCATGTAGATCATGGAAAATCAAGTATTTTAGATGCAGTTAGAGATTCTAATATTTTAAAGACTGAAGCAGGAGCAATAACTCAGGCAATAGGTGCAAGTATTGTTCCTTTACATATCTTAAAAAAGAAATGTGGAGCTCTTCTCGAAGCTCTAAAAATGGAATTAACAATTCCTGGATTATTATTTATTGACACACCAGGCCACGCTGCTTTTACTTCACTAAGAAAAAGAGGTGGAGCACTTGCAGATATTGCTATTGTTGTTATAGACATAAATGAAGGGTTTAAGCCACAAACCTTGGAAGCAATAGAAATTCTAAGGTCAAGCAAGACTCCTTTTGTCATTGCAGCTAATAAACTAGATATTATTCCAAGATTTAATATTAAAGCTAATCAAAATTGTAAGGGTCTATTAAAACTCATAGATGCTCAAACTCCTGAAGTTATTGAAACAGTAGATAAAAAACTGTATGAACTTGTTGGAAAACTTCATGAAAAATTTGAATTATCTTCAGATAGATTTGATAGAATTGATTTTACAAAGCAAATAGCAATTGTTCCATGTTCTGCAAAATGCGGAATTGGAATCTCAGAATTGTTAATGGTTGTAACAGGTTTAGCACAGAGATTTCTAGAAAACAATCTTCATATTACTGTAGGAGGTCCTGGAAAAGGAACAATACTTGAAGTAAAAGAAGAAAAAGGATTAGGGATAACTATTGAAATAATTTTGTATGATGGTTCATTAAAAGTTAATGATACGATTGTGATAGGTTCAATGAATGAGCCAATTATTACAAAAATTAGGGCATTACTTCAACCACTTCCATTACAAGAGATGAGAGATAAAAAAAGTAGTTTTAAGCATGAAAAACAGGTTTTTGCTGCAACAGGAGTTAAAATATCTGCACCTAATATTGAAGGGGTAAGTTCAGGAATGCCAATAATATCTTGTTTAAACGATGAAGATTCAATAAATTCTGCAAAAGATTGTGTTCAAAGTCAAATTAATGAAATAACTATTGATACAGATGGTGTTGGAATAGTTTTGAAAGCAGACAATCTTGGTTCATTGGAAGCATTAATAACTTTACTCCGAGAAAAAGATGTTCCAATAAAAAAAGCAACACTTGGAAACATATCTAAAAAAGATATTATGGATGCAGAAGCTAATTATGAAGAAGATCCTAAAACTTGTATTATTCTTGCATTTAATTCAAAAATAGATACTGATTATGCTTCTGAACACGTAAAAATAATAGAATCGGACATAATCTATAAAATTCTTGATGAATATGAAGAATATGTTGATGCTGCGAAGAAAAAAGAAGAACAAGCTAAACTTGATTCTGTAGTTAGACCTGCAAGACTTGAGTTTTTACAAAACTGTATTTTTAGACAATGTAACCCTGCTGTTTTTGGAGTTGAAATTCTTGCAGGTAAAATAAAAACAAATACTTCTTTAATAAATGCGGAAACAGGTAAAAATATTGGTTCTATAAAAAGTATTCAAAAAAATAAAGATAATGTTTCTTCTGCTGTGAAAAAAGACAGAGTAGCAATTAGTGTTCCTCATTTGACAATAGGACGACAAGCTCAAGAAGGAGAAATATTTTTAATAGATATTCCTGAATCTGATTTCAGAGAATTAAAAAAGTATTCAAAATTATTATCAAAAGAAGAAATTGAAATTCTAAAAGAATTTGCAGATCTTAGGAGAAAAAACAATCCCGTTTGGGGCATATGAGAAACTTGATAAATAATATTACATTTTTAATTGATATTAAAAATTAAAGAATAATTACAAATAACGAATGGGTGAATTATTATGGATTTAGAAAAATATGGCGTGGAAACTCATAAAAAAGTATTAGAATTTTGGAAAAATAATAGTATTTACTCTAAATCCCGAATCATATTTCAAAAATCAAATAATAAAAAACCATTTTATTTTCTTCAAGGTCCACCATATACAAGTGGAAAATTTCACATTGCTCATGCTTGGAATAATTCGATGAAAGATTTCATTATGAGATATAAACGAATGAAAGGATTTGAAGTTTGGGATAGAGCCGGATATGATATGCATGGTCTTCCAACTGCAAAAAAAGTTCAAGCAAAATTCAATCTAAAAACCAAAGAAGATATTGCAGAATTTGGTTATGAAAAATTTGCAGAAGAATGTATAAAATTAAGCAAAGAATATGCTGATTTAATGAGTGAAGAACTTTTTGATATGGGAATATGGATGGATTATGAAAATCCTTACTTGCCTATAACCCAAGAGTATATTGATGGAGTTTGGTATTTAATAAAAAAAGCTCATGAAAAAAATAGACTTTACAAGGGTTTAAGAACAACTTCATGGTGTAGAGATTGTGCAACAGCTCTTGCAAAACACGAACAAGAATATGTTGAATTAACAGATACAAGTATTTATGTTAAATTTCAAACAGTTGAAGATAAAAACACATTTTTTGTGATTTGGACTACAACCCCTTGGACAATAACATTCAATCTTGCAATAATGGTTAACCCTGATTTTGATTATTCTTATGTGGAAGTTCATAATAAAATAAAAAAAGAAACTTGGATTATTGCAACAGAACTTGTTGATTCAGTAATGAAACATATAGAATTAGATTATAAAATTATAAAATCTGTTAAAGGTAAAGAACTTACAGGTAAAAAATATATTCATGTTTGGCAAGATGAAATCAAAGACTTACAAGATATTAAAGATAAATATGATAAAGCATTTACAATTCTGGAAAGTAAAGAATATGTAACTTTAGGAACAGGTTCAGGTCTTGTTCATACTGCACCTGGTTGTGGACCTGAAGATTATGAAGTTGGATATAGAAATGGTCTTCCTGCATTTAATACAATAACTGAATATGGTGTATTTCCTGAAGGATATGGTAGATTTACGGGAATGACCGCAAAAGTAGATGATAAAAAATTCATCAAAGCAATGGAAGATGATAAAGTAATCATTGCAAAACAAGATTTTGTTCATGATTATGCTACTTGCGAAAGATGTCATACTCCCGTTATATTTAGAACAACAGAACAATGGTTCTTCAAAGTTGAAGATCTTAAACCAAAAATGCTTGAGTTTAATCAAGAAATAAATTGGATTCCTAAAACAGGAGGAAATGCATTTGAAGCTTGGCTTGAAAATCTTAGAGATAATTCAATAACAAAACAAAGATTCTGGGGAACACCAGTTCCTATTTGGGTATGTGATAAATGTGGAGAAGTAGAAGTTATTGGTTCAAGAGCAGAATTGGAAAAAAAACAAAAAGTTCTTCCTGAAAATCTTCACAAACCATGGATTGATACTATAACTTGGAAATGCTCTGAGTGTGGCGGAGAAATGAAAAGAATTCCTGACATTCTTGATGTATGGATTGATGCAGGAACAGCTTCGTGGAATTGCTTACATTATCCTACAACAAAAGAACACTTTGAAAAATTCTTTCCAGCAGATTTTATTCTTGAAGCAAGAGAACAAATTAGGGGTTGGTTTAATCTGTTAATGGTTGCTTCAATACTTGCTCTTGACAAAAATAGTTTTAAGTCTTGTTATATGCATGGAATGTTAACAGATGTTGACGGTGTGAAAATGAGTAAGAGCTTAGGAAACATTATGCGGCCTGAAGAACTTACAGAAAAATATGGTTCGGATACATTAAGATTTTACATGTCTAGAACAAAAGCAGGAAATGATATAAACTTTTCATGGGATGAAGCAGACTTAGCATATAAAAATCTGATGATACTTTGGAATGTTCATAATTTAATAATTAATTTTTCTAAAGAAATAGCAAAAACACCCGAACTCATAAAAGATACTAAGGATTTAGAAAAACCAGAATTATTCATTTTGAGTAGACTTAACAGGACTCTGAAAAAAGTTACTGAATATTATGATTCATTTCAAATAGATATGTTATCTTCTGAAATAGAAAAAATGTTTTTAGAACTTTCAAGAGTTTATATTCAAATAGTAAGAGCCGATATGACTTTTGCAGACGATAAAAGAAAGAAAATAATTCTTGACACAATGTTTACAGTATTAGATGGAATAATAAAAATGTTAGCGCCAATAACACCATTTATTTCAGAAGCTATTTATCAAAACTTAAAAAATATTAACGCTGTAAGTAAAGAATCAATTCATCTTGAATATTGGACAGAAACAAATGAAAAATTTATTGATGAAAACTTAGAATCTGAATTTTTAATGAGTTTATCAATTATTGAAGCAGGACTTTCTGCAAGGGACAAATCACAAACAGGATTAAGATGGCCTTTACCAGAATTAATGATTGCATTACACGATTCAAAAAATAAAACTTCAATAAATAAAGTTGAAAACATGATTCTTAATCAACTAAATGTTAAAACAATAACATTTGGTCATCCTGAATTCAATATTGAAGTAAAACCTAATTATAAAAAAATAGGTCAAGACTTTGGAACAGAAACAGGAGATGTTTTAGTTGCAATAAAAGGCAAAAACGAAGAAATTGCTCAAACATTTAAAGAAAATAAAGATTACAAATTCACTGTTAAAGATAAAGAAATTGTTTTAACACAAGAAATGTTTGAGATAAAAAAACTTTGTGAGGGATATGCAGTTTCTGAATTCAAATTTGGAACAGTTTACTTAAAACAAGAAATGACTCCTGAATTAGAAATAGAAGGTTTTACTAGAGAAATAACTAGAAGAATTCAGAATCTAAGAAAAATTGTGGGATTGAATAAGTCTGACAGAATCAAATTAGTTCTTACTTTACCTGAAGAATTAACTGATGTGAAAAAATATGAATCAACTCTACTTGTAAAAGTTGGTGCAGATAAAGTTTCCTATGCTTCTTCAGAAAACTGCAAACATTCTGCCATAGAAACAATCAAATCCAAAAAGATTGGCATTGGTTTTGATTTGTGATTTGTTTATTTTCTTATTTTTCTTTTTGCATTTATTTGTTGAGATTACCTTTAAATCATAGATTTATATAAAAATTTTTAAAAAGGTAGGAAGATGATAATTATATGTCTTCCTCAATATTATATGATTTATCTAAATTCAGTGGAATTATAATTTTGCTTTTAGTAATTATTTTAGTAATTTATTTTGAAAAAAGAAGACAAAAAAAAATTAAGGAATTCTGTCATAAAAATGGTTTTCAGTATATTAATACTAATAATGATGCTGAAGTTTTGAAAAGTTTAAAAAAATTTAAGACTCATTTTGTAGAAGCTAAATTAAGTTTTACAGGTTTATTATTAGGTAAAAAAATTAAATTTTTGGAATGTTATAAAGTACATAGAATGAGCCGACGTAATAGGAGAAGATACTCAGTTATTCTGTTTGATAGTTTAGAAAACAAATTACCTAAGTTTTCGATTGATTACAATGTTCTTGGAATGAAAGGTTTAACAAAATTTCTTGGTCTGAAGTCAACTATGTTTCCGAATTATCCAACATTTAATTCTAAATATCAAGTTTTTATGGATGGAAAACCAAAAACCATGAAATTTTTTGAGAGAATAATACCTTATTTTGAAAGTAAACTTCCTAAAATATCTTTAGATTCAAACGGTGAAAATTTTATGCTATTTTCTTTTAATGGAAAAGAAACAAATTTGTATCAAGACGGTGTAAAGTATAATGTTGAAGATTTATTAAAAATCATATTCAATTCTTGGAATTCAATTTCAGAACCCTCTGATTATAGTTCAAAGTTTAGTAGTACTTCAGAAGGTAGTAATGTTTCAGAATATAAAAATACGTATGATAAAAAGAATAGTCTATTTTAGTTTCTTATTTTTCTTTTATGATTTTCATCATAACAGTATATGGTGCATCAGTCTTAATTGCTTTGTAAGAGAAATGAGTTCTACTTGCTTTAAATCCTTTTTTCTTAAGATTTTCCATGAAAACTTCGTGTTTTAAACCTTCAATTTTATTCTTTTTAGCGAATTCATGTAAATCTATAAATCCCACATTATCAATTTCTGATTCTTTTTTTATTAATTCAAGAAAACTATCTAATTCAGAATTCTTAGTGAGTTGTATCATTTTTTTAATTACATTAACATCAACTAATTGTCCTGTCCACATTGGACCAATTTTTCTAGACTGAAAAAAGGGCGTATAATAATTATGTTGTTTTATTATTTCTGCAGCTTTAGTTTTACTTTTTTCACAGATAAAAAATATTCTATAATAATGTTCTTTAGTATAAGAAAACAGAGGAATTAAAGCTCTTTGATATTGAGTTCCAATTAATTGAATTTTTCTTATTAATATTCTTAAAGCTAATTCGTGCTTTTCTGGACATAAATAATTTGTTGCCCAATATTTCCATCTTGTGGTTGAAGGATAAGTGCCTGTTAATGCAGCTGTATCAGTTGCTGTAACCGCTAAAATTCCATTTCTTGACATTCTCTGAATCGAAGAATCGAGAAAGGGATTTGGTGAACCAAATGGATCAAGATCAATATAATCAAAACCCTTACTTTCTAACAAGAATAAATTAGCATCTTTGTTTGAAATATGAATATTATTTTTATCTACTTTATTTAATTTAATATTTTTTTGAATGTTTTTTACAGCGGTTTTATCATAGTCATTTAAATAAATATATTTTATAAATTTAGTTTCTTTTAATAATCTAATTCCTCTAATTCCAGAACCTGCAAGAGGAAGACCGACACTTATTTCTTTTTTAAGAATTTTTAATTTGCTTATAGATTTTAAAAATAGAATACTAATATCTCGATTCATCTCCATTTTAGGATTATAAAATACTTCTAACTCTTTAGAGATTTTTTTCTCATGTTTTTCATCAGCATAAATCTTTGCTTTTCCTTCTTTAATTAGTTTCATATTATTTGCTTATTCTATCTTATTGTTTTTAAGAAAGTTCTTCATTGGTAAAAATAGATTTTCAGGTAGTTTATCAAATTTAAACCATTCCCAACCATTAGATTTATTTGGTTCCATTAGTCGAGGAATACCTGATTCAAGTTCTGCCTTCATTATTATTGTTATATAATGTTGATTTTCTTTTTCAAATATGTCATTTGTTGTTCCAATATGTTTTAGATTTTTTATTTGAACTCCTGTTTCTTCAAAAGTCTCTCTTTTTGCACATTCTTCAAATGTTTCTCCAAAGTCTAGCTTTCCTCCAGGAGGACACCAAGTTCCTGCTTCATGAGCACCTTTTCTCTGACCAAATAAAACTTTATTATCTTTAATAATAAGAACTCCAACACCAACCCTTACAAATTTATCTTTATTATCTTTGTTTGATTCCATATCACACACATTTATATACATCTTTATATAC
>CAYWRI010000007.1:31200-52848 GCA_964461035.1 uncultured Methanosarcinales archaeon
TTTATTATCTTTGTTTGATTCCATATCACACACATTTATATACATCTTTATATACTTTTTTAATGATATGCCCTAATAACTTTAATAAAATTTTATAAATAAAACAAGACTCTAAAGTATTATGTTATACCTGATAGGAATAGGATTGAATGATAAAGAAGATATAACTATAAAAGGATTGAATGCAATAAAAAAGTGCACTCGAGTTTACTTAGAGAATTATACTTCAATTCTGCAAACAAATAAAGCAGAACTAGAAGAATTTTATGATAAAAAAATAATCTTAGCAGATAGATACATGGTTGAAAAAAACTCTAATGAAATACTTAATAATGCTACAAATGAAGATGTTGCTTTTCTTGTTGTAGGAGATGTTTTTGGAGCAACAACTCACACAGACTTATTCTTAAGAGCTAAAGAAAAAAACATTCCTATTAAAATAATAAATAATACTTCAATACTAAATGCGATTGGCATAGTTGGACTTGAATTATATAAATATGGAAAAACAACAAGCATTGTTTTCCCGGATGATAATTGGCTTCCAGAAACACCTTACGAGGTTATTAAATCAAATAAAACTTTAGGATTACACACTCTGTGTTTACTGGATATTAAAGTTTCTGAGCCAACAAAACAAGATATTTTAAAAGAAAAAGATGTATCTCAAAAGTCGAGATTTATGACTATTGCAGAAGCAATTAATGTTCTTTTAAAAATAGGAGAAAAAAGAAAAGAAAATGTTTTTACAGAAGACACAATGTGCATTGGTGTAGCAAGAATCGGTTCGAATGATTATAAAATAAAATATGCAAAAGTATCAGTTCTTCTAAAAGAAGACTTTGGTTCACCACTACATTCTCTTATTATTCCTGGTAAACTTCACTTCATCGAAGAAGACATGTTGAAGTTGTATTGTTGAATAAATCACATAATTATATAAATGAATAAGTGTTCTTCTCAAAATAATGTCATACATAAACTCAATCATTGTTGCAACAGGATCGCATATTCCAGAAAGAGAAATCCCCAATACTCATTTTAAAGATTATCAATTTTTTACTTATAAAAATGGAATTTATGTTAGAGATTCTTCTTCTGGTTTAGAAGTTGCAGATCAATACTCTGAAAAAACAGGAATTATATCAAGAAGATATGTTATAGAGGGTAGGACTACTTCAGACATTGCTGCTTTTGCACTTAAAAATACGGGATATGATTTAGATAGTTTAGATATGATTATTGTAGCTCATAATTTTGGTGATTTTAACGAAGCCACTAAGCAAGGAGAAGCAGTTCCGAGTATTAGTTCAAGAGTAAAAGGAAAAGCAGCATTGACTAATCCTAATGTAAAAACATTTGATTTACTTGGAGGGTGTCCTGGTTGGCTTCAAGCACTTGATATAGCCGATAGTATGATAAAAGCAGGAAAAGCTAAATCGATTGCAGTTATAGGTGCTGAAACATTATCTTACTTTTCTGATCCTCATAATAAAGATAGTACAATTTTTGCAGATGGCGCAGGTGCAGTAATTCTTAGTGCAGTTGAATCTGATAAAAAAGAAGGAATTCTTTCTTATGCTGGAAGAACTGATGCAGATAAATCTCATTTATTAACAATGGTACCTTCTGTAAATCCTGATTATGATCAAAATGAATTACTCTTAAGAATGATTGGTCCTAAAGTATATAGATATGCTGTTAAATATGTTACATCCGTTATTGAAGAAAGTCTGCAAGAAGCAAAAAAATATCTTGGAGATAAATTTGAAGTTAAAGATATAAATATGTTTTTAGCACATCAGGCAAATGAAAGATTAGATGCTGATATTATTAAAAAGTTATTACATAAAAATGTTTTAAAAGAGTTATTAACTGGTCATGTGTCCGATTTAATTTATGGCTTAACTCCTCTAACAATTAACTTATTAGGAAATTCATCAGTTGCAACAATACCAACATTATTAGATTTGTTGGTTAAGGGTAATTTAAGTAAATATACTTTAAAGCGTGATAAAGAAAATAAAAAGCTTATTTATAGATTAAACTCTAATGATGTAATATGTTTATTTTCAGTTGGTGCGGGAATGAATACTAATGCAATGTTTTATTTGGCTCCAGAAGCTCAACATAAATACTTTCCACAATCTGTAAACTAGAATTCTTAAAACTTAACTAAAAAACTCCTTCAACTCTTTTTCGGGGTTTACTGAAACTTTCATATTCCAAGTTTCAGGAAAACATCTTTTGTAATTATTCCAAATATATCTTTCATCGAGAAATATTATCGCACCTTTATCTGTTTCACTTCTAATACATCTTCCAGCACCTTGCAAAGTTTTATTGAAAGCAGGAAACAAATAACCATAATCCCAACCCTTACTAAACTTTTTATCAAAATAATCTATTAATGCCTTTGTTTCTAAATCGGGTTTTTGTAATGGTAAACCAACAATAATAACTGCTTTAAGATTTTCTCCGGGCAAATCAATCCCTTCACTAAAACTTCCACCTAAAACACCAAGTAAAATCGCTCCAACTTTTTTAAATTGCTTAAAATTATCAAGCAGATCTGCTCTTTCATCTGAAGTTAATTGTGAAAATTCAGTAAATGTGGTTTTAGAAGTCATTATAGAAAAATATTTACTCACATTCTCTAGAACAAAATAACTTGGGAAAAATATTGCAATATTACCTGGAATAGCTTCAACAATTTTCTTAAGTTCATTTGCAATATTCTTATATTCATTTTCATTTCTTCTTGTAAACTTGGTTGTTGTTTTAGGAACAATTATTAATTTTTGATTATCTTCAGGAAAAGGACTGGTAAAAACTTTTTCATACGTTTCATTAAAACCAATTAATTCTGTAAACATTTTTGTTGGTGTTAATGTTCCTGACATCATTATTGTGCTATAAGTATTATTAACAATGGGACTACTTACAATACTCGGATCAAGACATTTATATGCAAGAACTATTTTATTCTTTTTTTCAGAATCTGTTGAAAGAATTCTCGTATAACCTTTATCTTGATTTTGCCATTCTATTAAAAAATTAGCAACACCACCAATTCTAGAACGATTGTCTTTCTCTCTAATAAACTCTGCAGCAACTTCAAAAGCAATAATTATTTCATCAATATCTTTAATTCTTTTTAATCTATCATTAAAATCTTCTTTTGTAATATACATTTCTTGCTCATCACGTTTTAATCTTTTAGACATTGAATTAAGAATAAATTCAAATTTCTTAAGTTGTTCTTCAATTTCATTCATATCATATTTTCTTGCTTCATTAATTGCACCTTTTAACATTAAAGTTGTTAAATAACTACTTGCCTGATTTTTTATTCTATTTGGCAAATTATGTGCTTCATCAATTATTAAAATAATATCATCAAGTTCTCTGTTAATCTTTCCAAGAAGATTCTTTCTTATGAATGTATTAAATATGAATTGATAATCTGCGACAATAACATCTGAACTCTTTGTTAATTCAATTGCAGCTTCATAAGGACAAGAATTTCTAACTTCACACATCTTTATCATTTCAGATGCTAAAAGTGGAGACTTATTTTGTAATTCTTCCATTAATAACTTTCCTTCAACAGTTAGATTACCTGAGCTTTTAGCAAAAGTTGAATAATAAGAACATTTTTTTTCTTTTTTTAATAATTTACAGTATTCTGATAATTCTCCTGCAGAAAAATTTGGGAGTGCCTGACTACATAAATGTTTTCTACCAATTAAATCTGTTGCAATAAGCGGTGTTTCTTTTTTTATATCTTTAAGGGTTTGCATTGCAAGAAGATGTTGAGTATTTCTACTAGTAAGAAACAGAACTTTAAGATCATTTTTTTTAGCATATTCTATTGCAGGAACAAGAGTTGCAATAGTTTTTCCAAGTCCTGTTGGAGCATGAACAACTAAGTTTGTTTTATTTTTTATGGCTCTCATCACATTGGCCATTAGTCTATCCTGCATAGGTCTAATCTTTGGATACGGAAATTTCAGAGAGGATAGAAGTATCATTTACTAAAGTATTGTAAATCCTTTTATAAGTCTTTTGTGTGCTTGTCCTGTTGATTTATTTTTTGAACTTTTAAGAAATTAGAAAATTTTATCTAAAACATATAAAGAACATTAGTTAATAAAGCATATTTAGAAATAAATAAACCTGCACCTGCAACACATGATGCTAATTTTCTATCATTATCTATTTCAACTTCTAAATTAATATACTCTGCAAAGCTTTATCTCCACGCAAAGGCATCATGAATTTATAAATAATTTTTCCGAAAACTTTTATTCCATCACTTAAAGAAATTTCCTTTTCTTCTAAAACATCACCATTAGAAACTCTAATAGGATATTCTGCTGAAAGATCAGAACCCATAATTTTTTCTCTAAAATTATTTATTTTAACTTCTAAATTGGCATTATTTAAAGTTTCAGCCATTATTATTAGAAACAAGTTAATTTATATAAATTTATCTTTTTTAATAAACAGTTTTTGAATTAAAAATTAAATTATTTTCAAATATTTTACAAATAACATTCCCCACAAACTAAATCTTTGATTTATGCGTTAGCACGACTAAAAATCAAGGATTTTTTATTTTAAAAACGCAATGCTTTCAGATATATATTTCTGTGGAACAAATGTGATAACTTTTGATGATAACCTTGTTAACAAAGATGATTGAGGAAATAAAGTTTCTTCAATGTTATTGGCAACATAAGAAAATTTCTATCCAGTACTATTTTCATAGTCATAGTGTATTAAATCTTGATTTTTTTTAAAAAGTTTCTTTTTTAAAGAATAAATTATTATAACGCGAGATTTGATAAGAATTATAAATAAATGAACATTACTGATTTGCTATGGAGATAATATATCCTGAGAAGTTGCTTGAAAACCTAATTCTACTAGAGAATCTCTCTCCAGCATATACGGGGGCTGAAGTGGCAAACGCAATTTCTTACTTAAAATGGGGAGATAGACCAAAATACAGAAATGTTTTCTTCCACAAACCTTCTATAAAATTAACACAATTATTAGAATCCTGCGGATTAAAATATTCTAATGAAAACAAGACAATTCAAAGAAATGATGTAAGGTATAGAGAAACATTATTTGAGAAAAATGAAATTTCCTGGACTCATTTCATTGCAGTATTTGCTGCTCAATACACACATAATAAAATAGCAGGGAAAAACCACATTAATTCTATAATTATACCTCTATTAAGAATTCTTGGAGTTAGCATTCCAAAAATGATGGGCGATTTAGATTCTTCATTAGAAAGGGCGTATTTGTTCTCATTAGGAGGAGACATCTTACAAGATCGCTTATTTAATATAGAATCCCCTTGGGATTATAGAGGAGACATTTTAGGACTTTCTGTATTGAAAGATCACACAGATTTATCTGGAAAATTGTCACAGTTTATAAGCGAAGGATATGAAAAAAGATATCTTGTCGAAAATGAAAAATTCAGAAATCATAATTTATATATTGAGGGTAAAGAATATTCTAATTCAGAGAGACTGAAATTGTTCTTGGGCTTCATTAATACAAAATTTTACGATTCTTTCCTTTCTGGAAAAAAGCTAAAGAGATCACCACTTATCAAACAAAAGTAATTCTTATTTTTACAAGAAAGCAAAACTAAACATTTATAAGAGGACGGTCTAAACTTTGAACTATGGCACAAGAAATAATAGATATATTTAAAAAACACAATATTAATGTAGTAATTGCTAAAAGCAAAGAAGATGCAGTAGAAAAAATAATGAGTATGATTCCTCAAGGTTCTAAAGTTGGACATTCTGAAAGCATTACACTTGAACAAATAGGAATATTTGATAGAATAAAAAATAATAATTACGTTTTCTATGATGGAAAATCTGTAGAAAAAGGAACTACTGAATATGAAGTGCTCTTCAAAAATGCAATGCTTTCAGATATATATCTCTGTGGAACAAATGCAATAACTCTTGATGGTAAACTTGTTAATAAAGATTGTTATGGTAATAGAGTTTCTGCAATGTTATTTGGTCCTAAGAAAGTGATTGTTGTCGTAGGTAAAAACAAAATAGTTGATAATGTTGATTCTGCATTAAAAAGAATAGAAAACATTGCTGCTCCTAAAAATGCTCAGAGATTAAATAAACTAACTCCTTGTACAAGTGTTGGAAGATGTATGGATTGTGATGCTCCTGATAGAATATGTCATAGTACAGTCATAATAGAAAGACAAATGCCTGATAGAATGACGCTTGTAATCATCAATGAAGAATTAGGATTTTAGAGTTTAAAGAGATTGTATTGAAAGATTTTTAAATTGAAAAATTAGAAGTTTGTTAAAATCAGTTTAATTTTTTATTTTCTATTGTTCTGTATACTCCTCTACCAACTTTCTCGATAAAACCTGCATCAATTAAGCTTCTTAAAGGTTTCTGATCTTTTAAATCTATTTCTGTCCTCATTGTTTTATAAGTAGTTTCACCAAATTCACTAAGATAATTTAAAACATCTTGTTTTCTTTCTTCAAGACTTTTCTTAATAGGTTTACTCGAAAGATATATTTTCAGAGAATTATTTATATTTTCATACTTACGGATAAATTTTTGAACATGTTTTTTATTTTTTTTACGGGAAGTTGAATAAAAATTTAGTACTAAATTTAAATCTTGTATGAAATCTAATCCTTTTTCAGTTATTTCTAATGTAGAATATTTTTCATGTTGTTTCCAGTCATTTTCCAATTGCTCTATTAAATTAGAATTTTTTAATTCTGTAATTGCACTTCTTGTTCTTTTTTTAGTTAAACCTATTTTTTCAGTTATTTCAACATAATTTTGACCAGATTTACACATCAATTGATTAAATACTTTTTTGGCATCTAAAGATAGCTCTTCAACTAATTTATGATAATCTTTAATTTTACCATTTGAAATTTGATAGAAAATCTGTCCTTTTTTATTCATTCTTATAGAAGAATATTCTATTAAGTTTAATTTTTTAAACTTATTAATATTATCAAAAATTGTTCCTTCAGCAATCTTTAATTCTTCAACTAAATATTTTTTTTGTAATTTTCCTTTAAAGCTAATTATTCTTAGCATATCTACAGAGTTTTTAGGGGAGTTCTTTGTTGCATGACCAAAAAATTTCATCATAGAAAATCCATATTTATTAGTCATTGCCAGAAAATATTGTGCTATTAAATCAATTTCTGTTTCAATAGCAAAATCATTTAATAGACATTTTCTTTCACCATCTGAATAATCTTTATCAATAAAATTATCTATTTTTGAATGAGAATGTCTTTCATCACAATGAGATCTGAAATCAGTTTCAGTTAATTTAATTTCTAAAGTTTCATTTGATTCATTATGTAATTCACCAATAGTCTTTGGTTCTTTTCTTGATAAGGCATAACCTAAAATATATGATTTTAGTTCATTATTAATAGATTCTAATAATAAATTTACATCTCTATCTTTATTCATAGATGTGGTGTATCTTATTTCATTTATAAATGTTTCTACAATTAACTACTTAATAGTGAGTATTGTGATCATTCAACCAACACGGCCGGTTTGCTAGGTGTTGCAGAAGATGCTTTGCTTTCAGAAGAATTGTCTGCAGATTCTATAATGACTTGGCAACCAAATTCTGTTTCTAAGAATTCTTTTGATTGTTCAATAAGTTCTTTTTCTTTATTACAAGAAACAAATTTTGGAAGAGAACCTGCTTTTATTACTTTAGGAATTATTTTCATTATTTCTTTACTATGTTTTTTCAAATCAGTTTGCATAACTGCAGAAATAATGTCTTTAGGATTTCTGGTTTCATTCAACTTTTCGGATAAAATATCGTAGAAGTTATATTTCCATGAACTTGAAATAAATAATTTTATCTTTGCAGGTTTATCTATTTTAGCAAGTTTTAGAACTTGAATTATATCATTCATAAGATTACTTACAATCCATTCACTATCTTCAATTATTTTTGTTTCATCATAAACAGGCCATTCAGCTAATGAAACAAAACCTTTTTTACCAATTAAATTCCATAATTCTTCAGCAACATGAGGAACTATAGGACTAACCATTATTGCCTGAGATTCTATAACTCTGTTGATTATTTCTTTATTTGGAGAATTATTACATCTTCTAAGATACCATTTTAATGCTCTTGACAATTCAAAATAAGCTGTTTGAAAAGCAGTTCTAAAAAGAGTTAAAGAATAAGATTCTTCAGAAGATTTGATTATTTCATTAAGCTTTGAAGTCATCCAAATATCAATTTCTTTTATATTATCCCTTCCAGTATCATATATTTCTTTAGAAAATTCCAGCCATTGAGCTAATTTAGGCATCAAAGTTTTAGCGAGTGAGCTATCCCAATTAGGATCATCAAGACTTTCTCCGCCTGAAAGAATTGTCGCTCTTGAAACATCTGCGGAATATTTTTCAGCCATATCTCTTAAAGGAATCATGTTTCCAAGAGACTTAGACATTTTTTCTCCATTAACAGTTACCCACCCATTAACTCCAATACTTTGAGGCCATTTTTCTTTTGGAAATATTGCAGTATGATTAAACATGTAAAATGTTAAATGATTCTGAATAAGATCTTTTCCCGAATTTCTAAAATCAACAGGATACCAATATTCAAATTCTTTTTTTAATTCATCAGCAATTTTTTTATCAACTTTTATTTCTGTTTCTTTGTTTAAAAAAACATAATTAAAAAAAGCATCATCTAATTTTTCGGGTTCAATATCTTTTATTTTATGTGCTATTGTGTAATAAGCCATGTAAATTGTTGAATCTGATAATGATTCGATTAACCATTTTTCATCCCATGGAAGTTTTGTTCCAAGACCTTCTTCTCTTGTGCAAGCCCATTCATGAAGCCAATCAATAACATTATGAAATTGGTCTCTGGACTTTTCAGGATATAATTTTAAATTATCAAGACATTCATGAGTTAATTTTTTCCATTCTTCATCAGCATAATTCAAAAACCATTGATTATCAACAATCTTTACAACACAAGGCGTTAAACATCTACAAACCACTTTGCCTGTAAGTTCATAAAATTTTATTGCTAAACCTTGAGAAAGTAATTCTTGTTTCATTGCATCTTTTGCTTTTTCAACAGGCATTCCAGAATAAACTCCACAATTATCAAGCATTTTACCTTCATAAAATCCTTTTTTGTATACGATCTTTTTTGCTTTTTCAAGTTTTTCTCTTTGATTTTGATTTGTTATATTAAAGTCTTTACAAATTTTTTCAGCAGCTTTATTTCCAAGTTTTCCTGCATCAATAATTGGAATAACTTCGATTTTTTTTATTTCATCATTATTCAATTCATATTTCTGACATAATTCAGGAGAATTCTTTAAATCCATTAAACCAATATAATCATCTGGTGCATCACTAGGAACAGATGTTACAATTCCTGTTCCTTTATCAGGTTTGCAAAAATTAGAAGGCCAAATTGGGATTTGTCTATTAATATAAGGTGCTAAAGCGTTTTTACCAATAAGTTCTTTACCTAAAATTTTAGAAATTATTTTTACTTCATGTTTTTGTTGTTGCAATTTTTGAGAACATACTTCAGATATTATCCACGTTTCATTATCAACTTTTGCTCTAACATATTCTTGTTCTGAACCAATCCAAATATTAGTTTGACCATACATTGTTTCAGGTCTAAGTGTTGCAACAACAATAAATTCATTAGAATTTTCTAACTTAAATTTTATTAATGTAAATTCTTGGGCTGATTCTCCTTCACCTTCACTTCTCGAATGGTCTCCAACAGCATTATTGCACTTAGGACACCAAACAACAGGAAATTTTCCTTTGATAACATAACCTTTTTCTTTTAAAGTATTAAATTGCCATTTTATAAATTTATCATAATGCGGATTTAATGAAGTTGTGTGAAATTCTCTTCTCCAATCTATGGACATTCCCATTAATTTGTAATCTTTTCTAAATTCTGGTTGGAAAAATTCTAACCAATATTCAGGTTTTTCAAATTTCTTAAGTTCTTCAGAATCAGTTATACCCATATCCGCCATTATTTTCATTTGCTTTTGCTCTTTTGATTTAACTCTTTTAGCAGCATTAACAATTGGAGAACCAGTTGCATGCCAACCTTGAGGAAATAAAACATTAAAACCTTTAGCTCTTTTGAATCTGGCAAAAGCATCAACTCTTGCTAAAGTATAAACATGACCTATATGAGAATACGCATTAATATAAGGATAAGGAAAAGTAAGAAAAAATTTCTGTTTATTATTATCAACTTCTGGTTCAAAGATTTTTTCTTCTGACCATTTCTTCTGCCATTTTTCTTGTATTTCTAATAACTTGTGTTCCATTGATATTAAAATTCTTATTAGTTTTAAATAGTTTTTTGTATTTTTAACTATTATTGCTACAGGGTTATTCGTATAATAGCTATATGGTTATGCTTATAAAAACATTTTTAAAGTTAAACTTTGAAATAGGTTATAGAATTAAAAAAAGAGGTTAAAATGAGTAGAATGACTAAAAAGGCCCAAAACTGGTCACTTGATCTTATTCTGGGAATAGTAATTTTTGTATTAATATTAAGTGTTTTTTATATGTTATTATCAAAAAGTGATTCTGCAGATGTAACTCTTATGAAAAATAGTGGGCATAAAGTATTAAATTCATTAGATTCTAAAAGTTCTGGCATGACAAACACTTTTGTTGATGGTAATAAAATTAATATGTCTCAGCTTGAAGAACTTTATAGAAACGGGGATTATGATGCAATAAAGCAAGATTTAGGTTTAAATGGAGATTTTTGTATAATTCTTGAAGATAAAAATGGAAATGTTATTTCTGTTGTAAATGGTACAAAATATATTTATGGATTTGGTAATGGTGAAGTTAATATAAGTAGTTGTCCCTGTGGTCAATCTTGTGATTAGTATTGTTGATAAAATGGTTGGTGAAAATAAAAAAACTGCAGAAATAATAATACAAGAATTCTGTAGCAATATTCCAGATAATCTTGATTTTATTCAAAGAAAATCAAAATTAATTCAACTTCTTGAAGAAATTCAGAAAATAGAAGGTCATATATCTCGGGAAGTTGCTTCAAAAGTTTCTGATGCATTAAACCTTCCTTTAACTCATGTTTATGGAGTTATAACATTTTATAATTCTTTAAAATTAGAACAAAATACAGAATATGTAATAAATTTATGTACTGGAACTGCATGTCATGTTAATGGTTCGTCAGATCTTTTAAAAATTTTGAAAAAAGAAATTGAAGTTTGTGAAAATCCTAAAATATTTTCTATTGACACAGTTAATTGTGTTGGTGCTTGTTCACTTGCGCCTGTAGTTATGGTTAATGGAATTGTTCATGGAAAAATGATTGACAAAAAAATAAAACAACTAATAAATGATTTATTAATTGAACATAAAAATAATAATCCTCAAAAATATGGGAATATAGTATGAAAACACAAATACTTATTGGAATGGCAACTTGTGGCTTGGCTGCAGGCTCAGGAAAGACTTTTGAAAAATTTGAAAAGTTGATAAAAGAAAAATCACTTGATTTTGAACTTAAAGCTGTTGGTTGCATTGGAATGTGTTATAATGAACCCTTAGTCGAAATAAAATCAGATGAAATAAATATGATGCTTGTTAAAGTAAACGAAGATCAAGTAGAAAAAATATTAACTAAATTATCACAGAATAAAATCCCAACAGATTTTGTTGAATATACTGAAAAGAAAAAAGTTAATAATATTCCTTTAAAATCAGAGCATGGTTTTTTTAAAGATCAAATTAAAATAATAACAAAAAATTGTGGCGTTATTAATCCATTATCTTTAGATGAATATAAAAAAACAAAGGGATATTCAGGTCTTGTAAATGCATTAAAAATTGAACCTAATTTAGTTATAGAAATAATAAAAAAATCAAAATTAAGAGGCCGTGGTGGAGCAGGATTTCCAACAGGTTTAAAATGGAGCTTTATTGCTCAAAAAAAAGGAGAAAAGTTCTTAGTTTGTAATTTTGATGAAGGAGATCCTGGTGCATTTATGAATCGTTCTCTAGTTGAAGGAGATCCATTTAGACTTATTGAAGGAATGACAATATGTGCTTATGCAATTAAAGCAACTAAAGGATTTATTTATGTTAGAGCAGAATATCCTTTAGCTGTGCAAAGGCTAAATAAAACATTACAAATAGCCAGAGAAAATAATCTTCTTGGACAAAACATTCTTGGTAAAGGTTTTGATTTTGATATTGAAATAAAAATGGGTGCGGGTGCATATGTTTGTGGAGAAGAAACCGCATTACTTTCTTCAATAGAAGGAAATAGAGGAAATCCTAGAGCAAAACCGCCCTTCCCTGCGGATAAAGGTCTTTGGGGTAAACCAACAAACATAAATAATGTTGGCACGCTTGCAAATGTTGCCTCAATAATGCAAATGGGTGTAAATAACTATCTTAAATATGGAACTCAGGAATCAGGTGGCACAAAAGTTATTTGTCTTACTGGAAAAATAAAAAGACCGGGAATAATTGAAGTTCCAATGGGAACAAGTCTTAAAAAAATAATATTTGATATTGGTGGTGGAACTGAGAAAAAATTTAAAGCAGTCCAAATAGGTGGACCAAGTGGAGGATGTATTCCCGAATCCGATATTGATATTGATTATGATTATTCTTGCATTTCAAAAAAAGGGGCCATAATGGGTTCTGGAGGAATTGTTGTTTTAGATAAAACTTCAGACATGGTTGATGTTGCAAGATACTTTCTTAACTTTTCAGCTGAAGAATCTTGTGGTAAGTGTACTCCCTGTAGAGAAGGAACAAGACAACTGATAAGATACCTTGATCTTATTCTTGAAAAAAAAGCAATGCTAAAAGACTTCAGAGAACTTCAAGAATTATGTAAAGTTATTCAAGATTCAGCGCTTTGCGGTCTCGGTCAGGCATCACCAAATCCTATTCTTAGCACAATACGATATTTTGAAAATGAATATCTTTCAAAGATAATTGATGCAAAAAAAATGTTACGATATACAATAACTGATAAATGTATTGGTTGTGACATTTGTGCAAAAGTATGTCCTGCTAATGCAATATCAGGTGCATTAAAAGAAAAACACATAATTGATCAAGATAAATGCATTCATTGTGATAAATGTTTTGAGAATTGCAGATTTAATGCAATAGAACGGAAAAAGAAAAAATGATGCAAATAAAAATTCCGAGTGATGAAAAAGTAAAAGTAACTATAAATGATAAAGAATATTTAATTCCTAAAAACTTTACAATTTTAGAAGCTTGCAAAAAAATAGGTATTGATATTCCAACTTTGTGTAATTATGAGTTGATTAGTCCTCTTGGTGCATGTAGATTATGTGTTGTTGAAGTTGAAGGAGCACGCACATTATTAAGTAGTTGTACAACACCTGTAAAAGCTGAAATGAAAGTTTACACCCATACAAAAAGAGTAATGGATTCAAGACGTACAATATTAAAATTACTCATAGCAGATCATGGTAATAACTGTTTGACCTGCTCTGAATCAACATCTTGCAAATTATTTAATTATGCTAATGATTATGAAATCGATTTTGATCCATATGTTCAAATAAAAGGAAAAGAAAGAATAAAAGACAATTCAAGTCTTTGCTTTTCAAGAGATAATAACATTTGTATAAGATGTGGAAAATGCACTCATATTTGTGCAGAAGTTCAAGGAGTTTATGCAATTGGATTAAGAGATCGTGGGGCAGACATGCAACCTGGTTGTCCTTTTGACAATACAATAATCGAATCAAAATGTATAAACTGTGGTCAATGTGTTTTAAATTGTCCAACTAATGCACTAAAAGAAAAAATTCAAGTTGATGAAGTTTGGGAATTAATTAATGATAAATCAAAGCATGTTGTTGCACAAGTTGCACCCGCTGTAAGAGTGGCTATTGGAGAACCATTTGGAATGGAACCTGGTAGTTTAGCAACAGGAAAATTAGTTTCTGCACTTAAATTAATCGGATTTGATAAAGTATTTGATACTCAAACCGGTGCAGATCTAACAATAATGGAAGAAGGAACAGAAGCACTTCAGCGAATAGAAAAAGGAGAAAATCTTCCTATTATGACTTCTTGTTGTCCAGCTTGGGTAAACTATATTTATAATTTTTATCCTGAACTTAAAAAATATCTTTCAACTGCTAAAAGTCCTCAAGCAATGCTCGGAAGAATGATAAAAGAATATTATGCTAAAACTCAAGGAATCGATAAAAAAAATATTAAAGTTATTAGTATTATGCCTTGTATTGCAAAAAAAGATGAAATACTAAAAAAAGGTAATAAAGGTGATGTTGACATATCAATAACTACAAGAGAATTAGCTGATATGATTAAACAAGCAGGAATAGAATTCAGACATCTTAAAGAAGAAGAGTTTGACAATCCTCTTGGAGAATCAAGTGGTGCAGCAACAATTTTTGGAGTGACTGGTGGAGTTATGGAAGCCGCACTAAGAACAGCATACGAATTAAAAACTGGCCAAAAGCTTGAAAAACTTGAATTTGATCAAATAAGAGGATTGGATTTTGTCAAGGAAGGTACTATAGATTTTAATGGTAAACAAGTAAGATTTTTAGTTTGTCATGGAATATCAAATATAAAACCATTTATGGAAAAACTAAAAAATGGTAAAAACAAATATGATTTTATTGAAGTAATGGCTTGTCCTGGAGGATGTATTGGTGGAGGTGGTCAACCAAAACCAACAAATGTTGAAATTATAAATGCTCGAATGAAAAGTATTTATTTAAATGACTCTGCTAATAAAATAAGAAGAAGTTATGAAAATAAAGATATTCAAAAATTATATTCTACTTTTTTAAAAGAACCCTGCAGTGATGTTGCACATAAATTTTTACATCTTAATCACGATGATAATGACATAGTTAAAAAGAATTAAATAAAAATAAAAATAAGAATTTATTCAATATTCAAAGATTTAATAATTTTGTCAAGTTTCTTGTTGATTATTTCAAAATCTTTACTAAAATCTTTATTAGTTGAAGTATTGTCAAAATTTCCTTTATCTCGCTTTGCATAACATTTATCACAGAAGATTGGTTTATTTGAAGTTGGTTTAAATGGAACTTCGCATTCCTTGCCACAAGCAGAACAAATAACTTTGGTCATTTCAAAATCCCGTCTATTTCTGCTATAACGCTTTGGTTCTCTACTGGAATCTCGTCTTCCTCTTGAATCATCCCTAAAACTTCCACCTGTATTTCTATCTCTTGAAGTATAACTACTGGAATCTCGTCTTCCTCGGAAATCATTTCTAGAGCTTCCACCTGTATTTCTATCTCTTGAAGTATAACTACTGGAATCTCGTCTTCCTCGGGAATCATCTCTAAAACTGCCATCAGACTTATTATTTCTTGAAGAATAACTGCTAGTAGAATCTCTGTTATTTGTTCTTTCATTTCTTTCTTTTGATTGTTCAAATCTTGCCATAAATTGCTTAGAATTGAGATTTCTATATAAATCTATTTAAATATTACTTATAAATGTGGCTAATTGGAATTGTGCACTAGAATTGATTAAGCACGTTAGTTTAATTTAGAAAATTCATTAACAAGAATTTTTTTTACTATTTCATAATGGTTGTTTATCAAAAATTTTATAAATAATATATATTTCTGATACAATAGAATGGATTTAGAATTAATATTGGCTTCTGCAGATGAAAATTTAAATAAAGGTGAGCAGTTAAATGATGAAGATTATCTTGAGATTGCAATAGATTTGTTTAGTAGAGTAATAAATAAATGTAAGTCAGAAGATTCATTAGTGTATAGAGCTTATAATGGTCGTGGTTCTGCTCATGAGTTATTAAAAAAGATTCCTGAAGCTATTAATGATTTCACAGATGCGATAGAGCTTGATTCGGGAAATCCAGAAGCGTATATTAATCGTGGTAATGTATATAGGTGTATATCCGGATCATTAAATGACGCTGTTGATGATTTTACAAATGCAATAGGGCTTGACCCAGAACATTCAGTGGCTTATAGTTATCGTGGTTTAGTGTTTAGTTTATTAAAAAGATTTCCTGAAGCCCTTGTTGATTTAACGAAGGCAATAGAGCTTGACCCAAAAAATTCGGTTACTTATAATAATCGTGGTTCTGTTTATAATTCATTAGAAAGATTTCCTGAAGCCCTTGTTGATTTAAATAAAGCAATAGAGCTTAATCCAAAAAGTTCAGCATTTTATATTAATCGTGGTTTTGTAAATAATTCATTAAAAAAATTTCTTGAATCTGTTGATGATTTTACAAATGCAATAAACCTTAATCCAAAAAATTCAATTACTTATATTAATCGTGGTTTTGTAAATACGTTATTGAAAAGATTTCCTGAAGCTGTTGATGATTTTACAGAAGCAATAAAACTTAAACCTGAAGATGCAATAGCTTATAGTCATCGTGGTTCTACGTTTATTACATTAGGAAAATTTCCTGAAGCTGTTGATGATTTATCTGAGGCAATAAAACTTAATTCACAACTTTCAGTATTGTATAATGATAGAGGTTTTGTTTATACATTCATGGGAAAATTTCCTGAAGCTGTTGATGATTTATCTGAGGCAATAAAACTTAGACCTGAAGATGCAGTATCTTATAGTAATCGTGGTTTTGCATACACATTATCAGGAAAATTTGATGAAGCCGCTGTTGATTTAAATAAAGCAATAAAACTTGACTCACAATTTTTACCTGCGTATAGTAATCGTGGTAATTTGCACAGATTAAAAGGTGATAACAATTTAGCAGAAACTGATTACAGAATGGCTCTTGGAATATTTAATGAAAACACAAACATTCATACTTCAAATAGTGGTAAGTTGAGAGCAGCAATAAGGGCTGAAAGAGGATTGATTAAACTTGGTGTTGAAACAACAAATCCGATAGAAGAAACAGTGGTTCAAGAGGGTATTTTAAGTTCAGAACAATTGAATCAATTCTTTAAGTATGACAAATAATCTAAAATATTTTTTTAACATTTTCTTTCTAATATTGGTTTAAGAAATTCTGGTTTTCTTATAAAACGTAGTTTTATTGATTATGATTTATGTTAGTAGAAATAAAAAGGAGTTGCTGCTAAAATAAGAATATTTATAAGTTTTAAAAAATATATTTACAGATAATGGACAAAACAATTTCAGTAAGAACAAGATTGGGATTCCCAACAAAAGCTTTATTTCTAAAGAATCATGCCATTTATACTAGAGAATCTCTTGATATAGCAGGTCATGAAATAATGCAAAGATGGGAGACTAACTACATGAAAAAACTTGCGTCAATTATTTGTAAAAACGGGGGGAAAGTTTTAGAACTCGGGTTTGGAATGGGAATTAGTGCACATTTTATTCAAAAATATAAATATTCTCAATCTAAGTTTCAAATAAAAAGTCATATAATTATTGAGGCACACCCTGAAGTTTGCAAGTATGCTAGAAAAATGTTTGCTAAAGAAATAAAAGTAAAGCAATTAGAATTACTTCAAGGATATTGGCAGGATGTTACAAAAAATTTGAAAAAAGAATCTTTTGATGGAATTTTATTTGATACATATCCTTTGACTGAAAAAGAAATTCATAAAAATCATTTTTATTCTCAAAAAAGCCAATACTATGACCTTTAGGTTGTAGATGTAGGCTTTTTTGGACGACATCCTGTTTGTTGGATACCCCAACCTTTAGGTTGGGGAGGATGTCATTTTTTTAAAGAAGCATATAGATTATTAAAGAAAGGTGGTGTGCTGACATATTATTCTGACGAGGCAAAGAGATTCTCCAGAGAACACTTACAGAAATTGAAGGAAGCAGGGTTTAAAAATATTAAATGGGAATCCTGTAAAGTAAATCCTCCAAAAGACAGCATGTATTGGAGGAAAAAGACAATACTGGCTCCAATAATTATCAAGTAGATGACTTTTTTTATTTCTATTAAAATTTAGTTCTTTTTATGGTATCTGATAATAAAAAAACAAGCAATTATTGAGCCAAATAAATTAAATAATAAATCTAATGCGTTATTGAGATAATCTCCAACTTGTTTTGTGGCTCCAAGAAATACAACTGCAGTTAATTCAATGATTTCATTAAAAGTTCCAATTCCCATTGTAATTAAAATAAGTATTAAAGAAAGTAAAATTACATTATGCTTGATTTTTTTATCAAGATGAGGATGTACAAAACTATAAACAACATATGTTGCGACAAAACTTCCTAAAGTATGAACCATATTATCATATCTAAGAATGTTGGGTGAAATTAACCAAAGTTCATAAAGACGAGTACCTAAAATATAAATGTTACCTCCAAAAATATGCAATGCTCCAAATATTGTTAAACCTAAAATAATATTTTTGGTTAAATGTATTTTTTTATGATAAAGAACAATAACAAAGATTAACGCGGATATTATTAATGTGTAAAAAAGAAACTCGTAATTTTTATTAATTATTGCCAATATTGTAAAAATAATTAGATAACACATTGTGAACCAAAATATTAATTTCAATTCTGTTTTTTCTTGCATGTTTCTAATAAAATATTTAGAATTTATAAAAACATCGAAAATTAAAATGTTTTTATCACTTTTATATTTATTCTCGCATGATCCGGTAGCATTTGTTTATTATGGGTTATTCTAAAATATTTGAAATTGCCAAAATGTTTTTAAATACGAACATAGAAACTTATTATATGGACGTAATTGGGATTGATATGGGTGGAACATCCATAGATATGGGATTAGTAGATAAAAATTTAATTAAAAAAAGAATTGCTGTTCCAACTAATGCAAAAACAGGAAAAACTAAAGTATTGAAAGCGTTAACAGAGGGTATTGATAAATTATTTAATAAAAATGTTAAAGCTATTGGAATTGGAGTTCCAGGTTCTTTAAATATTATTAAAGGAAATATAATTGAATTAGTTAATATTCCTGATTTAAATGGTTTTAATATTAAAAAATTCTTAGAAAAAAAATACGCTGTTCCTGTTAGTGTTAATAATGATACCAATTGTTTGGCTTTAGGAGAAAAATTTTTCGGAGCAGCAAAAAAGTATGATGATGTTGTTGGAATAATTATAGGAACAGGATTTGGCGCAGGAATAATTCTTAATCAAAAACTTTTCTGTGGAAAAGATTGTGCTGCAGGAGAATTTGGAGAAATAACTTTCAAATATAAGACTGTTGAAGATTATTGTTCTGGAAAATTTTTTAAGGGTCAAGGATATGATGGAAAAGACTTATTTGAAAAAGCAAAAAAGATGAACAAAGAAGCACTTGAAATATTCAGACAATATGGAACTCATCTTGGTGAAGCGTTATCTATGATAGTAAACTCACTTAATCCTGAAGCAATTGTTTTAGGGGGAAGTGTTGCAAACGCTAGTAGATTTTATAAAAAATCAATGATGCTTGCACTTAAAACTAATTCAAGAAAAGAATCATTTCAAAGAGTAAATATCTTTTTTTCTACGTCAAGAGAAACATCAATACTTGGTGCAAGTCTTCTTTGTAATAATAAAAACATAATTCAATAAGAAATTTTATCTTTTTTAGAGATCCATTTTTTCATAAGTTCTTCAGATATGTTTTTATCTATTTGTAAAGATTTAATGGGTGATTTTTTTGTTCCATTAATAACATCATAAATGACTTCGTCATCAAATCCGATATTTGCAGCATCTTTTCTTGTTGCACCCCAATATATTTTTTTAATTTTTGCCCAACAAATAGCTGAAAAACACATTGGACAGGGTTCACAAGTTATATACATTTCACAATCACTTAAATCAAATCGTCCGAGTTTTTTCGAAGCTTTTCTTATCACATTCATTTCTGCATGACAAGTAGCGTCCTTGCTTGAAGGAACCGAATTATATGCTTTTGCAATTACCTTTTCATCTTTTACAATAACGGCTCCAAAAGGTCCGCCCTTATTTTTTTTAACACCTTTTTCTGCTTCTTTCAAAGCAATTTCCATAAATTTATTCATTATTCATTCACCGCGATTTCATGATATTATTTATCTTATTTAACCCGTTAACAAATTATAGCTTAGTTAATCTTTCTTTTAAGATATTTTCATGTAATTCTTCTTCAGAAGATAATAATTCTAATAAGCCCTTTGCTTCAGGGTCGTCAATAGATTTTGCAAGATCGGCATAAAGCATTTTTGCTTGAATCTCTTGTTTTAATGCAAATTCAATTAATGCTTTCATATCTTTAAACTGTTCTATTGGAGGAATATTTAGTTCTTCTTTAACATCTTTTAGATTTTCAAAGTTTTCAGGAATTATTTTTCCTCTAAGTTTATTAAAATCCAATGTTTTTAATTTCTCTTCATGAATTTTTTCATATTCTGCTAATTTTTTAAGTTCTTTTTTTAACTCTTGATTATCTGCTTTTTCTGATAATTCCAAATAAAAATGATAAAAATAATTTTCTTCTTTAATTGAATTTTCTAAAATTAATTTTAATACCTCTTGCATATTTACACCTCACTTACTTTAATTAAGTTCTTTAATTAATTACACATAATTTACCAATCAAACTACTTTAATGATTATCTTTTAAAAAAATTCCGAATTTAAACTATATTCTCAAGATTAAACATTTGGATAACTGAGAAGTTTCTGACCGAAGGGAGAAAATTTGAGCAAAATTCTGCAAGAATTTTCATTATAATTTGCGTTAAATAGTTTTTCTACAAGAAAAAAGCCGAAGCGAAGCATAGGCATAGTGTGATGCAGTTCAATGCACACTAGAATTTCATTAATTTTATTTTGCTTGCAAGAATTTCTGCAAGTTTAATATGGCTTTCTTTAGTCATATGAACTCCATCAGAGCCAACTCCCAATTGGCTTGCATCAACAAATTCACAATTATTTGTTTTGGCGATCTTTGAGTAAATTTTATTTAATAGTCTTGATTTTTCAGCTCCGTTCAAATATTTTGGAGATGCAATTTGGTCATCAATTATTGGAGGGGCAATTATCAATAATTTTGGATAAGTATTTTTATCTTGTGATTTAGTTTTTAGTATTATTTTTGCATAATGTTCATCCAACATATTTCCTATATCTTCGGGTGAATTATGGAATTCTTCTTTCAATTCAGTTGTTCCAAGCATGAGAATCACCAAATCCAAAGGATCATGAGAGTATAGACAAGGAATCAGATATGTATTTCCATTTCTACCTTCTTTATTTGGTCTTTGATATACTGAAATTAAAGTTCTGGCATATAATCCTTCTTCAATAATCTCATAATTGTCTCCCAATAATTTTTGTAGTAATTTTGGAAATCTAATATCTTCAGAAAACCGTTTAAACTTTGTTCCAGGAATACACCCCCCAAGTATTTGAATCGCCAAAACATAGTATTCTTTTTTTGTCCATAATATTTAAATAAAATCAATTCTTTATATTATTTTTGTTTGTGTATTGAGTAATATATTCTTAAGCCAAAGTCACTTTCTATTTTTTTCTAAGCCCCTAAAAA
>CAYWRI010000008.1:0-47894 GCA_964461035.1 uncultured Methanosarcinales archaeon
TGTTTCAGATCCGACATATAATGATAAGGCAATAATAATGATAAATTCTCTTGAAGCAAATGATAATGATGAAAGTTTAGAAACAAAACTTTCTTTTGTTAAAGATTTTTTAAATACAAATAAAGAATGTGTTGAGCTCCAAGAATTTGTTTCTTTGGCAGAAGAAAGTAAAAATAGGGGTGATAGTGAAGCAGCTTTCAAATACTTAGATGTCGCTATTAATGGATGTAAATATTTGCTTGAAACAAAGAAAGAACCCCTAAATAGAAATCCTGGACGAATAAGTCTATTAATAGATAGAGATTTTCTTAATGATTTATGGGTAAATAAGTATTACATTTTAGGCGTAATATTATTTTTGACAGCAATATTTGTTTTATTTATATTACTTAGAAAAAAATTTTTAGCAAAACAAGAATTAAAAGAAAAGGGCTTTGGAAATAATGATATTTTGAATAGAACAGAGAAAGAAAGAATAATTAAAGAAAGCTTAAACGAGTAATATTAAATGGTTTATATTAAGAAACTTTATAAATTTAAAAATAAAATATGTATTTAAATAAGATGGTGAAGACGAATAAAAAAGAGGGGGGAGAACTACTTAAAGAAATAAAAAATTTATGTTTAAAGAAATGTAAGTATCTTCTTTCCAAAAAGAACATTATTGAAGATGAAGTATATTCACTTATCAAGTTATTTTTCAAAGGTTTTTTTGAAATTAATTATGAACTTTCATTCTTAGATATTGAAAAAAAGATAATAGAATCTGATATGTCTACTGAAACACAGGAGCATGCTTCAAAATTATTACATTCTGTTATGAGCGGTCTTTATTCTGGAAAAAAAACAACTCAAAAACGTCTTATAATTTTAATAAAAGAATTTGAGTCTTTGATAGATTCAATTTCAACAAGGAAAAAAGATACCACAATTATGAAAGAAAGCGCAAAATCGATACTTAGTATTCCTTTTGTAAAAAAACTTTTTATCAGAAAAGGTGAAATCCAATTAAATAAAACAAAAAAAATAAAACAAAAGTCTAAATCTAAACACGTGGTTCCGTTAACTACAAGAGAAAAAATAGTTAATGAACTCACAGAAATATCTGATAATCAAAAAATTAAGAAAAAAGAAGACAATGTTAATCAAAACACTAAAAATTTTAAAGATGAAGATATTCATAATTTAAATAAATCTCAAAGTTTTATTTTATCTAATACAAAGCAAGACACTAAAGTTGATATAGAAACAGATAATATAAAGAAAAAAAGCATAGCTTCCAAAACAAAAAAGATTTTTAATACTAATAATCAGTCTTCGAATGAATTTGCAAAACCTGAAGCAAATGCAAATCTACCTAAGAAGCAGAATAATTTTAACAAAACAAATTCTTTGAAGCCAGCAAGTTTAGAACCAACAGAACTTGCTAATTATTTAACCAAAGTAGAACAAAAATCACTAAATTCAAATTTAAAGCCAGAACAAACAAATAAGTTAAGTGATTCAAAAATTAACACAGAAAAAACGTCTTTGGAAAATAACAATGAAATTAATTGGTCTGAAGATTTATCAAACACCACAGTATTATCAGATAGTGTAAAAACTGATAACAGATTAACAAAAGGAACTGCATATGATGATTTGAATAATAAACAATTAGAAAAAGATTCTACTAAAACCAATTTATCTGCAAATTCAAATTTATTAGAAGATAACAATTTCAGTAAATCCAAAAACACTGTTTCTAAAACAGATAATAGGAATAATATGAGTAAAGAACCTATCGAAAATAATAAAGATAATGCTGTTAATATATTGAATAAAAAATCAGATTTTGTAAATAGTGCTGATGAAACATTAAATTCTAAAGGTAATAAATCATATGACAAAGAATTTAATAATCAAAATTTTGCTAAAAATCAAGAGCCCATTGTTCAACAAAATAACAATAATAAACTTGACGAAAACTATTTAGATAATCTTGAAAAACATAATAAAGAAAATTCTGTTCCAATCAAAAAAATATCTAGTAATCAACATCTGAAAACTGAAGGAAAAAGATTAGATTCTGTTCTTGAATTAGCAGAATCAGAATCAGTTTCTGAAAAAGAAGTTCGTGAAGATTGTTCTAGTTACATGAATTCCGAAAGTCTTGAATCTATTCCTGAAACAAAAAGTTCAGTTGACTCAACAGAAATATCTGAATTTGAAAAAGATATAAATCTATTAAATAATTCTCTTGAAACAAAATCTAATGTTACTTCTACAAAAAGCATTAACAATTCAAATCCGATATTGAATGAAACAAAGAAGACTAATGTTCAATTAAATTTAACTAAACCACAATCTGAATCTATAGAAAAAATTAAAGTCACAGAACCAATTAAAAATATGAATTTAGATTCAAATATTACTATTGAATCTGACTCAGATTCAATTGATGAAAGATTTTTCACAGATTCTTCTGATTCTAATATTCTTGCAAATAAAAATAAAAAATTAAGTTTATCTGAGTCCGATAACTTCAATTATTCTGAAGAGAAAGAGTGTGAACCAAAAGATTTAAATGAAAAAAAAGTGTCAGATTTACTAGAAGAAATCATTAATATTGAAAATACTATAAACACTTTGAAGAAAGGAATTCAAGAAATAGATTCTAAAAGAAAAGAAAAAATAAGAAAAAAGATGATTTCTACTGAACTTGAAGAAGACAATTTTAATAATTATTTAAATAATTTGAAATTTCAAAATGACAAAAACATAAAATTATCTGATTCAAAATCTTTTGATACCACTTCAATTAATTTTAATCAGAATAATGATTTTTCTTTAACTATTGATGATGATGAACTGTATTCTCATTTGATAAATGATGCAAAAAATCATCTTAATTTTATGGGGAAAAGAATTAAAAAATTAGAATGTACTATGAAGACAACTGATATGAATTATGAAGAGAGTGTTGAAGTTGCTCACTTTTTATATTTAAGTAAACTCATTGAAGAGATGAAGTATGCTATGAACACTAATAATTTTGTGCAAGTTAAAAAAAATTATCAGAAAGCAATTATTGTTTTTAGAAACTTAACTAATTTAAACCAAAAAAGTTTTCAAAAAGATCTTAAAAAGATATATCTTCAAATTAAAAAATCTGAAGAAGCGTATAATATTCAAAGTATTAAAAATGTTTTACAAGAAAAAAGAGTTGAAGTGTAAAAATGGAAGAAGAAAATAATCAAATAAATAATGAAGAATCAAAAGAAAATTTTGAGGCATTTCAAGAATCTCCAAATAGTTTTACTGATGAATCAAAGGGGTCTAATGATTTTAGTAGTCAAACCAATAATAATCAAATAAATGATTTAACAGGCACTTTTAATAATGAATTTACAGAAGAAGAAATACATTCTGAAAATTTAAAAAATAAAGAAATAAAATCTGACAAAATTGAAATTGATGAATCAAAACCTGATGAAATCGTGGATGAAGAGGCATTTATTGATTTTTCTACAGATCAAAAAGTTACACCTGAAACAGAGAAAAAAATTAAAGAATTAAGTTTGCTCATGCTAGTTGTTAAAAAAGAAATTGCTAAAATAGTAGTAGGTCAAGATGATATAGTAAACTTTTTTCTTGAAGCACTTTTAGCAAAGGGTCATGTTCTAGTTGAAGGTGTTCCCGGTCTTGCAAAAACATTAATAGTTAGAACAATATCCATAGTTACAGGCTGTCAATTTTCTAGAATTCAGTTTACTCCAGATCTTCTTCCCACTGACATAGTTGGACTTACCATGTATGAAGAAGGTAAAGGATTTTATAGTATAAAAGGACCTGTCTTTGCTAATTTTGTTCTGGCAGATGAGATAAACAGAGCTCCTCCAAAAGTTCAATCTGCATTGCTAGAAGCCATGCAGGAGAGACAAGTAACTATTGGTAAAGAAACATTTGCTTTGCCAGAACCTTTTTTTGTTATGGCAACACAAAATCCCGTTGAAAATGTAGGTACATATACTTTACCAGAAGCGCAAGTTGATAGGTTCATATTTAAAATATTAATAGGTTATCCCAGTATGAATGATGAATTGCAAATACTTCATAAAAACATGACAACTCATGACATATCTGAATTTGAATTAAAACCAATACTTGAAGAAGCAAAAATATTAGAAATGCAAAAAGTTGTAAAAGAAGTTTATTTAGATCCTAAAGTTGAAAAGTATATTGTGACTTTAATTGATGCAACGAGAAATCCTAAGAATTATGATTTAAAATTAGGAAAATATATGCAATTCGGAGGAAGTCCAAGAAGTACAATTGCGTTATTTATAGCTTCAAAAGCACATGCTGCACTTAATGGAAGATCATATGTGCTTCCTGATGATGTAAAAGGTATTGCACATAATGTTCTTAGACATAGAATTATGCTTAATTATGAAGGTCAAGCTGAAGAAATTAAAACAGATGAAATAATTGATGAATTACTAAAAAAAGTTCCAATTATTTAGTCAGAATGAAATAGAACACATCTTGAGAGTGTTTACTATTCACTAAAATTTTGAAATGACATCCGTCACAACCTAAATCTTCGATTTATGCGTTAGCATGACTGAAAATCATTGATTTTTTATTTCAAAAACAAAGGTTTTTACATAGGTTATAGTATTGGCTTTTTTAAGAATAATTAAAATAAAATTGGAGTATTAAATAATGAAACCTAAGAAACTTAATTTGAATTTTGATATTAAAACTAGACCTTTTGACATAATAACAAGAGAAGAACTTTTATCTGAGATTCTTGAAGGTAAGTGGAGTTCTCTTTACAAAGGAAAAGGTTTGGAGTTTTCTGGTTTTCGAGCGTATGTTTATGGTGATGATGCTAGTTTTATTGATTGGAAAGCAACTCGAAGAGCAAGTAAAACCTTGGTTAGAGTTTATACTCGTGATAGAAGTGCAAGGGTTTTGCTAGTTCTTGATGTTGGTGATAGTATGCTTTTTAGTTCAAGAAAAGATGGCAAGATGAAAGTTGAATATTCTGCAGAATTAGCTTATAGAATGGCTAAATCAATTCTTAAGTCAGGAGATGCAGTTGGTCTGTTAATGATGTCAGATAAAATAAAAAAAAAATTTGAACCTAATATTGGTCCTGCAGTCATTCATAAAATAAAATCTGAACTTTTGAAACCGGAAAATTATGGTGGAAAATTCAATTTTTTACAAGCAATGAAATTATTAACAAGTGCTGCAGGAGAAAAAGTTGTAATTATTCTTTTAAGTGATTTCATAGGTTTAGAAGATAATTGGGAAAGATATATTCAAATATTAAATCAAAAATATGATTTTATAGGTGTAATGATAAAAGATCATAGGGATAGGTATTTGCCTCTCAATGGAGGTCAGATTGTTTTGCAAGATCCTAGTAGCAATGAAAAAATATATGTTGATGCAAATCAATATGCTAAGAGATATCATGATGCAGTTTTGCAAGAAGAAGAAAGTATTATGAAAAAGTTTAAAGCAGCTAAAGCAGGTCTTTTAAAACTTGAAACAACTGACGATGGTTTTTTAAAACTTGTTCAATTTTTTAATAAACGAGTTACTTTACAAGGTGTTAAAAAGTGATTAAAATAGTTTTTTCCAATCCCGTGTATCTTTGGTATTTAATAACTATTCCTTTTCTGATTATATCTCATTTCTTTTTTTTGAAAAATGCTAAATATAAAGCAATTCAATTTTCAAATTTTCAAACTATAAAAAGAATAACTGGAACGGATCCTGGGAAAAAGATGACTAGAAATTGGTTATTACTTTTTTTAAGATTAATTATTCTTTTTTGTGTTATTGTTGCAATAAGTGGTCCATTAGTTTGGTTTAATAGCCAAAGTAATAATCAAGATTTTGTTTTAGCAATTGATACTAGTGCTTCAATGCTTGCGCAAGATTTTAAGCCAACTAGACTTGAATTTGCAAAAGAAAACTCACATTATTTTGTTGATTCTGTTTCTGATAATTCAAAGATTGGACTTATAGATTTTTCGGGTTCCACCTTTATAGATCAAACACTTACAAAAGATAAGACAAAATTAAAAGAAGCAATTGATAAATTAGATATTGTTCCAATAGGTGGCACAGATATTGCTGGTGCAATAATAACTGCTTCAAATATGTTAATTAATTCTGATCAAGGAAGAGTTTTGGTTTTAATAAGTGATGGAAGTAATACTGTTAATGCATATAATAATAAAGCGATGGAAGTTGCTCTGAATTATGCGCAGGATAGTAATATTATTATAAATACTGTGGGTATTGGTTCAAATTCTGGACCAATAGGTTATCTTCCTGAATATTACAATATAAGTGCAATTTATAATTCGCAACAATTAGAGTATATTGCTAATTTTACTGAAGGTCATTTTTTTGATGGACAAAACATAACTACATTTTCTAATGCACTGAAGAATATGGTTGCGAATACTAAACAAGTTTATTTATCTAAAGATTTAACAGGAATATTATTAATTCTTGCATTATTAGCAATTCTTATAGAATGGTGGTTAGGTAATACACGATTTAAAAGATTGCCTTAATCCTTGTTTTCAAGACGTTTAAGAACATTTTTACGATATTTGAAGGGAGAGTTAAATTTATTTGCAAGTGCTAAGTATTCTTTCTTTAATTGATCTAATGTTGGCGTAGTTTCATTTTTAAGTTCTGCAAAAATCAGCGGGTTGGTTATTGCTGCACGACCAATCATCACACCTTTCACACCATAACCTAAAACTTTAGAAACATCTTTCTTAGTTTTTATATCGCCATTAGCAATTATTTTTTTACCAGTTTCAGAACATTCTTCTAAAACACTATGGTCTGGAGGAGAATCATAATAATCGGTACCAACTCTACTATGAACTATGAACATATCTGTATCGACATTTTTTATCAATTTAAGATAAACTTTATTTTTTTTATCTAAATTATTTAACCCTAATCTTAATTTAATGGATGAATTATATCCTCTATCTTTAACAATTTTAATTATTTTTTTTGTTTTTGCAATTCTTTTTATCATTGCACAACCCACGCCATTATTAACAAGATTTAAGCTAGGACACCCTAAATTAAAATTAAATCCTAGAAATCCTTTAGCCGGTTCAAATCCGTGTAAATATTTTTTCAATTTTTGTTCATCTGAACCAACAAGTTGTATCCAGGTTGGAGTATTATCAGGTATTTCAGTTTTAACAAGAATTGTTTTTTCTTTTTTTGCTAAACTTTCTATTCGGGCCATTTCAGTAAAGGTAATATCTGCACCATGATTATAACACAATCGCCTCATAGCCGAATCTGTTATGTCTTCCATTGGTGCTAACATATAAATGCATTTTTTCATAAATAATGCTTAGAAATAACTATCTTATAAATATTGGTATTTTTATAGTGGTTAGTGTATATTATACAAAATTTATTTTGCCAGAAATTTTATAAACTTAAACTGATTTAATAAAACCATGAAAATTCATCACATTGCTATATCTGTAAAGAATTTAGAGAAATCAGCGAAATTTTACAAAGAAAATTTTGGATTTGAAGAGATAAATCGATTTACAAAACCAAGATGTGAAGGTAATGCTGTAATTCTTAAATTAAATGATTTCGAGTTTGAAATGTTTCAGTTCCAAAATCCAATTGATAAGAAAGACGATTTTTCAAATCTTAAAGTCATTGGATTGAAACATATTGGGATACAAGTAGAAAGTGTAAAAGAAAAATATGAACAGCTGAAAAATAATAATATTGATATTGATGAACCTGTAAAAGGCACTACCTGTGCATGGTTTTGTTTTCTGAGAGATCCAGATGGATTACCAATAGAATTATATGAACCCCTGTAATCTCTGACAATACCAACATTCTAAGAAATAGAAAAAATTAATAATTATTCAGATATAACGAGACAGAGTGGTGAATCCCATTGTTTCGCTCAGAATAAAGCACTCGAATATTATAAAAATTAGGAAATCAAGGATTAATACAATTTGTAGAGAAAAAATTTAACATTTTTTAATTTTATTCTAAATTTTTAAAAAAAGAAAAAATTAATCATTATTCAAATTTAGATATTGATTAAACAATTCTTTAAACAACATAGGAACTTTTGCCATTTCTGCAGGCGAAGCAACATAGGCTATTCTCATTTGAGTTTTTCCAGGATTTGGTTCACCAGATTTAATAGAATAAAAACCACCCATTGGAGAAACAAGCAAAGTTACAAATTCTCCATCCATCTCAACTTTTCCTTTTGTTGCACAATACTTTACAAAATCAAGTGAATCAAAATCATCATCAACCATCTTTCTAACATCTATCACAGAATATATTGACGCCTCAGGATTTGAAATAATTATGTCAGGCATTAAATTTTTGAACTCTTGAGTCATTTGTTTCATCATACTAAAATAATATGCTCTTTGTTTTTCATACCATTCATTTAGTTCATTATGAGGAACATGTGCAAGTGCACCCGCAATATATTGTCCTATTGAGTTTGAACACAAAGAAGCAGTATTTTCTGCAATAGCTTTTTGATGAAATTCAATATTATCAGTTATTAACGCTCCAATTCTTAGACCGCAAGCATTCCAAACTTTAGAAGTTGTTTCAATACTTATTCTTCTACCTTCTATTCCTGGAACTTCTTTATTGGTAATACCCCAAACACTCACAGTATCATGTTTAACATAATGTAATTCCCTATATGCTTCATCAGAAATTAACCACATATTGTGTTTAACACAGAGTTCTGCTAATTTTTTAAATATTTCTAAATCATAAAACTGTCCTGTTGGATTATCATAAGGTATTACTACAAGGGCGCCTGGTTTAAATTCTTGAATAACAGATTCTATTTTTTCAATATCTGGTAAACTAAATTTTCCTTGTTCGTCTAGATTTCTAACAATTGAAACAGTAGTTCTTCCGAGTCGAGAAGCCATTGCCTTGTAATTTGTATATGCTGCATCTATGAGCAATAATGGTTTTTCACTCGTTCCGGGTCTACCACAACAACCAATTATAACAAGTTCCATTGATTGACTTCCACCATCAGTTATTTGAGAAAAGAGTTTTTGAGTATCAAAACCGCTTGAAGAAATAATATTTAAAAAAGCTTTATTTGTTTCTTCTAAACCAATAGTTGCAGTGTATTTAACAACACCTCCTCGAAAAGGTGAATTTTCAGAGTTTAAATTAAACATTCTTTTCTGCATTGCAGGATGCATAGGTAAAGAAACATTTCCTATTGCAGTATTTACAACTCCGACGTTATCTGTTCTTTTAGCATATTCTATTTGTGCTAGTCGTATAGCTGACGGATTTCTTGATTTGAAATGACTTGATAATTCTCCCATTTTTTAACACCCTTTTGGTAGTCTAATGAATTGTTTAATAAATTTTTCGTTAGATTATACTATATTATGAAAGAATTTGTAATTAGTCGAAATACCACATCTTTTAGGATAGACCATTATAATAAAAAAGCTTTTAAAGATTAAGATACAATACTTATTTAGTTTTTAATAAAATGAGTGCAACAGAAAAATTTATAGCAATAATGGATTTTATAACCTTGTTAGGTTTAATTCTCACAGCAATAGGTTTCTTTCCAATTGTTCCAATGTTTGGTCTTGCTATTTATCTTGTAATAAAAACATTATTATTTAAAAAAATGCTTGAATATTATAAATCTGCAAGTGTTGTTATGGATATTTTCATCGCGTTTGTTCTAATATTATCTTATTTTGTTAATTCGGGATTTGTTAATATATTATCTTTTTTCGCAATATTATACATGGTTTTCAAAGTAATTTTTGGTTTTACAACCATGAGATAATTTTTATTTGAATACAAAAGGTATTTATTTTAAGCATAAGTCTCATTGAAATTATCCTAAGTTCTACGTAACAAAGTAAATAATAGAGCTTAAGAATTGTAAATAAATTTATAAATAATTTCAGATTATAATATACTAATGGTAAAATTACAATCAATTAATCCTGCGAACAATTCCTTAGTAGGGGAAGTAGATATCTCAACAGAAGAAGATGTGAAACAAAAAGTTTTCAATGCAAACTCCTGCAAGGAATCTTGGAAAGAGTTAGGAGTTAAGAGCAGAATACAATTATTAAAAAAACTTTATGATAACTTTTCTAAAAGAAAAGAAGAGATTGTTGAACTTACTACAAAAGAGATGGGTAAACAGATACGAGAAAGTTCTGATGATTTTGATAGTGGTATGGAATATTTCAAATGGTATTTAGATAACGGTGAGAAATATTTAGAACGAGAAATTACTCATGAAGATGATAAATCCATTCATTATATTTTATATGAACCTATTGGAACAACTGCGGTAATTACCCCCTGGAATTTTCCATTTTCTAATTTTATTTGGGGAGTAATTCCTAATTTAGTTGTTGGAAATACTGTTGTGTTTAAACATTCTGAAGAATGTGTTCTTTCTGGAAAGTTATATGACAATATTGTTGAAAGTGTTGGTTTACCTAAAGGGGTTTTTTCTGAAGTTTATGGTGATGGAAAAATAGGTCATGTATTGATTAATCAAGATATTAATCTAATTTGGTTTACAGGAAGTACAAAAGTAGGAAAGCAACTTTATGAGATTGCAGCCAAAAAATTTATCAAAATTGTTTTAGAATTGGGCGGTTCAGCTCCAGGAATTGTTTTTGATGATGTTGATGTAGATAAAATTGCTGAAAGTATTTATTCATATAAATTTTTTAATTGTGGACAAATTTGTGATGGCTTAAAAAGATTAATTGTTCATGAGACTGTTGCTGAAGAACTAATCACTAAATTAAAATCTTTAATTGAAAATAAAAAGATTGATAATCCGAAAGAGAAATCTACAGATGTCGGACCCTTAGTGGCTAAAAGACAAGTTGATTTATTAAAATCTCAAGTCAAAGACGCCGTTGACAATGGCGCTGAAGTCATTGTTGGTGGAAATGCAATTAATGATTCTTTTCATGAAATTACTTTACTAAAAAATGTCAATCAAAAAATGAGAGTCTGTCAGGAAGAAGTTTTTGGACCTGTACTGCCCATAATTACATTTAAAACTGAAGAACAAGCAATAAAATTAGCTAATAATACCCAATTTGGATTAGGAGCATATGTTTTTACAAATGATAAAGAAAGAATTAGTCGACTAATTTCAAAACTAGAGTCTGGAATGATCAACATTAATGATACAAACTATGTTATTCCGAGTAATCCATTTGGAGGATACAAACAATCAGGATTAGGAAGAGAACATGGTAAATATGGTTTACATGAGTTGAGTCAAATAAAAATTGTGGCAAGACCAAAATAATTCTTAAATTCGACTAATTAGATACTAAATTTAAGAACAATTGAGTAAAATTTTTAAAAGAAACCTGTTTCTATTTCAAAATCCAATTATGCCTCTGTAGCATAGTGGCTAGTGCAGTGGACTTGTATTTTAAACAGAAATCCGCAGGTCATGGGTTCGACTCCCATCAGAGGCTTAGTTTCTTATAAATTAAATAGAAGAATAAAGATTCAATCATACTCAAAAAGAGTAAATTAAACCTTAACTAGACTTGCTAATTCTCATATTACCGAAAAAGAGTGATATCCCCCCCCAGACACAATAGAAATATAAAACAACAAAGAATAATAGTTTACTCATAACAAACAAAATAGAAACTCAAATTTAAAAAAGTTGTTATAAACACAAAAATTATTTATTTTTTAATAAAATATTATTCTTTAGGCTCTTCTACATAACCATCAATATAAGCCGAAACAGCAATTGAAGACCCATGAGTTCTAATTGCCTCTGCATCAATAAAAATATTATATATTTGGTCATCATAACCAAATTTTCCGTCAACAAATGTTTCTTTTTTTGCTACAGTAAATAAAGTTTCTAACGCTTCTTTACCTCCTACTTTTTCTTTAATAAAATTATAAAAATCTTTATTTATACACCTAGACTGCGCCATTCTCAAATCTCGATTTTTGTATCGATTTCCATTGCCCTTATAAAAGTTACCAATACTAGTTCCGAATTCACCAGCACCACCAACAAAATCAAAATCCTCACCATAAATACCATAAAAATAAATATTATTTCCTTCTTTATCACTTCCAGTTTTTTTCCTTAGTAAAGAAGTTTTACCTAATATGTCCCAGACAGGGTGTATTCGATTAACCTTACTCTGCCAGTCAGATGAGTCAAAGGAACTAGCTATTTCCCATCCCTCTTCAGCAGGAAAATTAGAATCAATTGATTCCTTCCAAACCGTATTCTTATTAGCATTTAAAATTATTGAATCCCACTCTTCTTTTGAATACTCTACGTCTAAAGATCCACCCTTACCTGCTAAATATTTCATAATAAAATTTAATGGCCTAAGTCTACCCTCACTCAATTTCTCTAGTGTAGCATCAGGTATAAGCCCATAAGCAAAATACTGCAACCCTGTTACTAAAGGCTCACCAAACTTAGTTGACTTTCTTTGCTTAATATATTTCTTATACTTTTTCACATCAGCCTTATCCATTCCACTAGGATCGACATAATTCATAGGATTATTAGAAACATAAGCATACGCATGATTATCAGAAACCGGATCAACACCCAAAAACTTACCAGAATCAAAATCATAATAACGAGCATTAAAATAATAATTATCAGTATCATCCAATTCCTTACCAGTAAAAGCAAACTTCATATCATTATTCTTTAATTGCTGACCATAAGGTAAATTATTCGACTCAGCACTAATATTATCACCATTAATAGTTAACCTATCACTACCCAACCTATCATTAACCTTATAAGAAATCTCAGCACCAACAATCTTAAAATCAGAACCATACCTTGTCATTGTTGAAGCACTAACACTACTAAAACACAATAGAAATAATACAATAAATAATAATATTTTACTCATAACAATCAAAATAGAATCTAAACTTTAAAAATATTTTTATAAACGCAAGAAAACTATTTAATATTAAAATTACCTTACCTAACATTCTATATAAACAATGCTTAACACATATAATTGGAAATAAGAAGTATCAAGAAAAGAGAAAAAATCAAGAAAACACCAAAACCTGAAGCATAAAATACAAGGAGTGAACAGTTAATCCTATTTGATTAGTATATCCTTCTAAAAACAACAGATTTGAACTAAAAGTTCAAATCTCATCAGAGGCTTTTATTAAAATAATTTATAATGACCTTTCTTTGCGAATCTATCTCAAAATGAGTAAAAAGGTATACTATCCTCATTAACTTGTTAATGTGTCAAGAGTTTGAGAATTCTTCTCTTCCCCTTGAGCACATTTTACATTTCTATTTGTCAAGCAAAATGTCCCAAAAATTCCAAAGGAATTGTTGAGGACTCACTGAATTACTTCTTTTTTCGAAGGTGTTATAGTCCTGTAGGAAGTGACCCCTTGCAACACACTTTAAGTTGTTTTTTAATCAGCTCGCTCTAAGGCAGTAAATGCCTCCTCTCAGGGGATAAACCCTTGCTATTCATTAAATTTATAAATCAATTAAGTTTCTTTATATTTGGAATATGTTAAATTTAAGATGTATTTCAGAGTATTAAGTAATTAGGTGAAAAAGTAAATGAAAGGAACAGTAAAATTTTTTAACCAAAAAAAAGGTTTCGGTTTTATAACCGGAGAAGATGGAAAGGACTATTTTGTCCATATAACTGCATTACCTGCAGGCGTGTTTTTGAAAGATAATCAAGAGGTAACTTTTGATACTGAAGAAACTCAAAGAGGTATGCAAGCTAGAAACATCGTAGTTGGAAATGAAGTAAGAAATAATGATTCTTCAACTCAGGATCAAAATTTTTCTGAAAACAATGAATCTGAAGGAAATTCTTCTGAAGAAGAACCAGTTAGTAAAGAAATGGATTCTGAGGAATTTTAAAAATACAATAATTTTAATATTTTTATTTTTTTTATTTTAATAAATTTCTATTAAGTTTGATATTTAAGTTATTTCTTTAACTATTAGATTGAATAATCTACTTAAATCTAATATTTAATTACAGAATTAGAATTTTAAAAGAGAAAAAAAATCAACCAATTGCCAAGTCCATTGCTGCAACTTCTGCAGATTGAACTCCATCTATTTCTAGCATTTTTGCAGCTATAGCATCAAAATCAACATTATCAGAAACTTCATACATACCTAAAACATTAATCTCCTTAAGACCAAATGCCAGTGGTTTTATTTCTACCTTTAAATCTCCTTTTGCACCATTTTCTTTAGCTATTTCTGAAGCTTTCTTACTAATATCATCAAAATCTGCTTCTACTGAGTCAGGCATTATTTTAAAAGTTAGTATTGCATTTGCCATTTTACACCTCCAAGTTGGAACTAATTGGGTCCTTCAAACCCACAATTAGGACAAGTATATTTTGTCACAATTTCCCTACAATTCCTGCATCTTATTATTTCTGCTTTTCCACATTTTGGGCAAAGAAATTTCACAGAACCTGTAAAATTTGTTAGAGGTTTTTTGCAAGACATACATTTTACTTCTTGAGCTTTTTTTTCCATTTCAATTGAACTCCTATATAAACATCAAGGACTATGAAGTGGTTTATAAATTTTTTTATGTAGTAATTGCAGACATTAACAATTAGTATGTTACACTTAGGGCGGCTGATTAAAAAACAACTTAAAGTACATTGCAAGGGATTGCCCCTTATGGGACTACATCACCTTCGAAAAAAGAAGCAATTCGGCGAGAATGCAACATAATATTCCGAAACTTTTGTTCACAACTAGGGCTTTACTAGCTAATATAAATATTTATGGCGAAGAAACAGAAAAATACAAAGAATTAATAATAATTTCAGTTAGAAAGAACCTACTTTAGCTCAAGTAAACTTTTAACATTCTTTTTGAAGTCTTCAAATTTTTCTTTTAAAACTTTAGCAGCATTTGTATTTGATTTACCCATGTAATTAGAAATATCTTTTGCGATTTCGTTAACACGCTGATAATAATCATATAAAGCAACATCAAGCCGTTTAACATTCATACCGTATGCATTAAAATAAATTTGTGAATCTAAGGGTTGCATTATTTTTTCGGGTGCTTCATAATCCGCATATCCTACTGCAATGATTGCCTGAGCTCTGACATTTTCAGGAATACTAAATATATTTTTAATTTTTTCTTCATCAAAAGCACCAATCCACGCAGTACCTAAATCAAGTGTTTCAGCAACAAGAAGCATGTTTTCTATTGCTGCTGCAGAATTCTGTGTTGTATATAATCTTTCACCTCTAATACCATATTTTTCTGAAGCTAAGTCAGGAAGTCCACAAACAACTATTAAAACAGATGCAGTATTAATCCAAACTTGATCTAAACAATAATTATGAATATCTTTTATTATTTCTTTATCTGTAACTACTATAAACTTCCAATTCTGAAGATTTCCTGAATTTGGAGCATAAGTTCCAGCCTCCAGCATCATAGCTATTTTATCAAATTCAACAGGAACTCGACTAAAGTTTCTCACAGTTCTTCGTTTTATAATAGCTTCCCAAACATCCATATTATAATATTTATAAACTGAGTTTATTAAGTTTTTTATTTAGTCCTACTAAATTAGCTCTAAATTGAACCACATTGATAATAAATATACAGAAACATTTATAATAGGTAAGAATATCTTTTCTTCTTCCGTAGAGATGTAATTTAGATAAATAGATTTCAAGAATTGATAACCACTCATTAAAAAAAAGAAAATATGAATAATAATCGGACAATATTAAGCAAATATTAGAATATACTCTATTAATATTGTGGAGGAAATAAAATGTTAGATGAACTCAGAAAAAAACTATTAAAATTTGATTTCAAGGATATTGTTGGTAATAAAAATGCAAAAAAGCAAGTAAAATCAGCACTTTATGCTAAAAGACCAATAATTATAGTTGGTCCTCCTGGAATTGGAAAAACAACACTTGCAAAAAACATTTTAGATATTATTCCAAAAACTAAATTTAATGATTGTGGTTTTAATTGTTTACCTGAAAAACCAATTTGTCCTAAGTGTATTCTAAAGAAAAAACGAAATGAAGAAATAAAAACAAAAGAAATTAATCCTGAAGATTTATTTGTTAGAGTTCAAGGATCACCAGATTTAACTGCTGAAGACCTTATAGGAGATATTGATCCTGTCTTAGCAATGAAACATGGTTCTTTATCATTAGAAGCTTTTAATCCTGGAAAAATATTCAAAGCAAATAATGGAATATTGTTTTTTGATGAAATAAATAGGTGCTCTGAAAAACTTCAAAACGCGCTACTTCAAGTTCTTGAAGAAAAGAAAATAACTGTTGGAAGTTATAGTTTTGATTTTGATATTGATATGATATTTATTGCAACAATGAACCCTGAAGATTCTAGCACAGAACCTTTAAGCGATGTTTTTGTAGATAGATTTGATATGATATATATGGATTATCCTGAAACTGAAGAACAGGAGATAAAAATCTTAAAAAACAAAAAAATACATTATGCAGAAATTTCTGAAGATTTACTTAATTTTATTGTTGTATTTATTCAAGAACTACGTTCATCTAAAAACTTAGAAAAACATCCGGGAGTTAGAGCAACAATTGGTTTATATGAAAGAGTTCAAACAAATGCTCTTGTTTCAGGCAGAAATATTGCAACAATTGAAGATTTAAATGAAGTTTTTGTATCTGTCCTTGCGCATAGAATAAAATTAAAACCATCTGTAGCATATACAAAAACAGTTGAAGAATTTCTAAGAGATCAATATGAAAAGCTATTAGAAAAAATAGAACAGTCTACCTGACGCCCAATTTTCTAAAAATGAGAAGCCTGATGTTAAAGGTCAAGAAAAAGTAACAGAGTTATCTGGAGATATGAAAAAAGATAATAGTGGAGACGAAAAATTAATGTCCACAGTTGATTCTGGAGAAGCAGAAGATAATAATGGAAAAATTGCAGAAGAATCAATAAATAATTCCATGGGCAGTTTTACTCCTGATTTATTATTTCAAAACATGGTTAGAAATTACAAAAATGCTAAAAAACTCTATGGTGAAACTATTATAAGAGAATTAACTGATTTTGAACCAGGATTTGTTGAAAAAAATATTAAAATTCCTGAATTTCAAAAAGAAATTAAAAAAAATATTGCTGCAAATGTAAAAAAACTTCAATCTGACGGAATAGTTGATAATGAATTTGTTTTAACTGATTCAGGAATTGAACTTGCAGCAGTTCACATATGTCAAACTGAATTAGATAAACTCAAAATTAAAGGCGTTGGAGACCAAAAAATAAAAGAAAAAGATATTAATGGTTCCAAAGAAGAGTATGCTTTATTTAGAAGAGGATCCAAATATAAGGATGTTTCAATAACACAGACAATAAAATCTGCTGTTAGAAGAGCACACAATAATATTTCTATTGATGACATGAGAATATATGAAAGAAAAAAACAAGGTAAACTAGATATAATTTATGCAATTGATGCAAGCGGAAGCATGAAAGGAAAAAGAATTGGAATGAGCAAACGAGCTGGAATCGCACTGGCATATAAAGCAATTCTTGATAAAAACCGTGTTGGAATTATTGTTTTTGATACTGAAATAAGAAAAACAATTGAATTAACAATTAACTTTAATCAAATCTTGAAAGAGCTTGTAATAATTAAAGCCAAAAATAAAACTAATATTCATGAGGTTATAAAAACTGCAACAAGAATGTTGAGTAAAAGCAAAAATACAAAACACATTGTAATATTATCTGATGCAATGCCCAATGTTGGAGAAAAACCAAAAATCGAAATCTTTGAGAATACTGCAACCGCATTTGCTCAAGGTATAACAACTTCTGTAATCGGAATAAATCTTGAAAAAGAAGGACAGAAAATTGCAGAGAAAATTGCAAACATTGGAAATGGAAGACTTTATGGAATTAAAAAAACAGACGAACTTGACGCAATCATTCTAGAAGACTACGAGTTCGCTAAAAGAAATTAATTTTATTTTTTTTAATAGACATTGTATCTAACAAATTTTATATTCAATAAATTTGAAGTCCTAAAAACGTAAGAAGGCAATTTTCCTTTCAAAAAAATTAATAAGAAGATTTATAAAAAATAATAATTATAACTTAGTAAATCAATAAAAGGTGATACTTATGAAAAGACCAGGTGTAGTTTGGGTATTCGCAATTCTTATATCGTTAGGAATTTTATGGGAATTGTTTGGATTTTTTGCAATAATTTCGGGAGCCGCAGGCATTGCAATAAGCGGGCTAATTATTGTTTCGCTAGTAGTAGAATTAGTATTAATTGTTCTAAGAGGAATTATGATATTCCATTTTTTCACATTGAAAAAAAGCGCGATTCTATGGACACACATAAGTTTTGGTGCTGCACTAGGAATTGATATCATAACTTATATAATCTACTTTGCCACAATTAGTTCTGTGGGAATTGCATTGGTAATACCGCCAACAGTATTAGAAATTGTATTTTACATATTCTTCTGGTGGGCTGTAGTAGACTATGTTAAAAAGAAACAAATAGATAATCAACAAGCATTTACATAATATTTTATTTTTCTATTTTTTTAATTAGTATTGTATCTAACAGAGTAGTTAAAAGAAGTTTTTCCCTGAATGGAAAATTTGTGAAGTTTCTGAATCTCCAATAATATATTCTCAAGGATAAAAATATTTAAAGTTTAATATATTAGTTTATTCTATCATGAAAATTGCATTAATACAAATACCAATTATAGCTGAAAACATTGAAGACAATTTTACAAAAATAATTGAGTTTACTAAAAAATCAAAATCATTAGGAGCTGAATTAATAGTATTTCCAGAAACTACTTTAACAGATTATGTTCGAGATATTGAACAATTTTCTATGGAAATTAATACTGAGCCAATTATTCAAAAAATAAAACAATTAGCTGAGAAATTATCTGTTTTTATTTCATTTGGAACACTTGAAAAAGAGGATGACAAAAAATATATTACTCAAATATTTATTGGACCAAATAATTATTTCTATAAATATAGAAAAACTTGGATATATTCAACAAAAGATGAATCAAAAATCAAAAGACATAGAAATGAAATAGATTATTTAAATCCTGGAAGTGGACCTGATCTTTTTACAATTAAAGGAATAAAATGCTCATGTATGATTTGTGCAGATGGAAATTCTAAAAAATGCTTAAATTCGATTAAGAAATTAAAACCGCAACTAGTTTTTTTCCCTAATAATCGAGAAATGTTTCGTAAGGGATACAAGGAGAATATCGCAAAAGAGATTGATTCAACGTTATTAGTAATTAATAGAATTAGTGATTCATGGGGAGTAAATTGTGAAGGTGGAACAGCGATTTATTCAAATACTGGAAAATTAATTAGTTCTACTAAAAAAAATTCTGAAGAAATATTAATTTATGATTTTAATTAATTATTATCTGTTTTTTATTCCCTTCTTTTTTAAGGTATTTACATCTAATAGATTTTATGCAAAATTGAGAATAAATCCTAAAACGAGAAGAGAGCTTGGTTAAGAAATTTATTTAGATACAAGTTCGTCCAATTTTGTTAACATCTTTGTATAAGCTTCTTCCACAGTTCCTGCTTTACAAACTAATTCCTCATCACTAGGTTTCAGCTCCAAAAACGCAGGTTTGTCAGAATTGAAGTAAAACCCCTCTAAGCCTCCACAAAATAGATTAGCCATTTTTTCATTTAAAGTATCAATGTTGTTCTGAATTGTTTGCATACTTTCAACTATTTCTTCAGGAATAGGTATTGGCACTCCTGAATAACTATCTTCATTACCAATTTCTGCTTTTGCAGTAACTTCACCAGTTTTATATAATTTAAAATACAATTTAAAACTATCATCATTCACTTTACAATATTTTGAATCTACGGGTAAGGATAATGCAAAAGCAACAAAATCTTCTTGCTTAAAGTTAGGACGATCTAAGTTTACCCCTTGTTCACTTAAATATTCTAAATTAGCTTTGTGTTTTGCAACAAATGCGTCATTATCCATTAATGTGGGCGTCATATAAAGATTGAAAAATGAACTAATTTATAAACTTTTCCTTTTTCACCACTCTAAAGATACAACAATGCCAACGACAGAGCTCAATAATTATCTTAACTAAGGTACCGTTGCACTCAGCAATACGAACTTATTCTCAACCATCCACACCTAAAATGTTTCGCTCACCCACCTATTTTGATTTTTTGCCTTCAACATCGTCGCGCTAAAAACAACCCAGACTAAGAACATAATAGCGATTAAGAGATTCTAGAAACTTGTAGTTTTTTCCATTCAAATTTTTCCCAGGACAAAACTTCTTTAAATCCTGATTTAAATCAAATTTTCTTCTGCTAGAAATTTAAATCTTTAATACGTAAGCTAGTTTAAATACAAATTTATTCAGAATTATATTAAATCAGTTCTTTTTTTCTTTAATTATTCCGCTTAATTTGGCAACTGGAAATGAAGCTGTTAAATAACTGCCTACAACAAGTACATCAGTTACAAAAGAAGAATTAGAAGGAGTATATCCTTGATTTATAAAATAGTCTTGAAGAAAAGGTCGACCAATTAAATATGCTACATCAAGAATCGCAAGTCCTGCATTAAATTTCAGGTTATCTGAGATAAATTGTTTCCAATTAAATTTTCCACCTATTTCATAAATTTCTTTATTATCTCTTGCGTGCAAAGGCATAAACACACCTAATGAAGTAACATATTGTGCAATTGTAGATACAGTTCCAATTATTTGTCCATCATCAGTAAAATAATTTGCTAATTCTGAAACTCCTGCAGCTACAGCCACTGCCACAATCGCAGTTATTCCAAAGTTTTTTGCAAATGATAAATATTTACTTTTCATCAAAATTAGAATAATCCAAATATTTAAAAAACTTCATTTTATTATTTCGATGTTACACACAATATATTCAGAATTAAGTAATAAAAGTTTATAAGAAATAATTTACTCACAAAAATATTAGATTAAAAGGTGATAAAATGAAACAAATTATTTCAATTGTTATACTTGTATTGTTTCTTAGTGCAAGTGTTTTTGCAGTGACAAATATTAAAAATGTAAACGAGACTTCCAAAAAGCAAGAAATAATTGAAAAATTAAATAATAGAGATTTTGTTATTTTTAGTGATCCAGTTATTTTTCAAGACTTTGTTCAATTCAGTGATTCAGTTAGTATGTTTGAAACATATATTCAATCTTTGTTTACTGATTTTATAGATGCAGAAAGCATAGATGTTGAAAGTCTTGAGTCAGAATATTTTTATACTGAAGAACTTGAAACAGAACAAGCACATATTTCTGAGGACTTAGTTGTTGATGAAAATATGAAAGTTATGTCCTTAGCTCAAAATTCAGATGAGGAATATGGATATGCGTGTCTTAATTCTCAAGGCGAGTTTTTTAGAAGTGGCATTCCCTGCCCAGAATTAAATGTAAATTCTGATGTAGAACTTTGGTTTATTCAAATAGGAGAAGTTATTAATCTTGATTTTCAAGAAAATGAATTTCGAATTGAACTTCTTAATATATTTAATGAAAGCAATTCGTTAGGAAAAAGTGCTTTATTCAAAATAAATGGAGATTATGATATTATAGAAGAAGGAAATGAAGCAAACATTGATGGATTGAATATTCAATTAGACAATATTTTCTTTGATGAAAATGAATTTCAAAGATTAAAAATCATTTTGCATGAACTTGCATCTCCCACCATCTTATTGGTTGAAGATTTTCCTTTTGAATATGAATTTACTAAGCTTTATGAAAATCTCAGGTTTAATTATTCAGAAAATTCAGAGATTCAAGATATAGAAATAATATTTGCTGAAGCAATAACGGGGGACACAACCTTAGAGGTGAATGATGTATCTGTTGGAACAGTTCTTGCTGGAGAAAGCATCATACTAAACAACATAGCACTGGACATCATATTGACTAATTTTATTAATGAATCTCTTGATTCAATGATAATAGTTGTTAATGATATTAGATAAAAGCGATTACTTTGTAACAAACATAAGACCGAAGAGTTTAAAAAATAGAATAAAATACTGTGAAGATAATGAAAGCAAATATTTATGTTAAAACATTTGGTTGTAGTTTAAACCGAAGTGATAGTGAAAGAATTAAAGGAATTCTTAAAGCAGATTCATTCAATATAGTTAATGATGTAACTGAATCAGATATTGTGATAATAAATAGTTGCACCGTAAAAAATGTTGCAGAACAAAAACTTTACAGAGAAATAAGAAATTCTGAAAAACTCGGTAAAAAAATTATTGTTGCCGGTTGTGTTCCTCAAGCAGAGAAAAAGCTTGCACAAACAACACTAAAAAAATATTCAATTATCGGACCAAACAATATAAATGATATTGTTAAAGTTGTTAATGCAACCTTGGAAAATAAAAGAATTGTTTTATTAGATGATAAACATCCTATTAATAAAATTAATAATTCTACTTTACCTGAAAATAAACTCATTGCGATAATTCCTATAAGTGAAGGTTGCATTGGTAATTGTAGTTATTGCAAAACAAAACAGGCAAGAGGTAATATAAATTCGTATACTCCCGAAAAAATAATTAAAAAAATTGAAGAATCATTAAAATCAGGGGCAAAAGAAATATGGTTAACAGCGCAGGACACTTCGTGTTATGGCATAGATATAGAAACAAGTCTTCCTCAACTTTTAGAAAAAATAATTAAAATAAAATATGATTTTAAAATTAGAGTTGGAATGGGTAATCCAAATTCGTTTCTAAAAGAAATTGATAATTATTTAGAAATTTTTGAAAATGATAAAGAAAATAAGCTCTATAAATTCTTTCATATTCCTGTACAATCAGGTTCTAATAAAATCTTAAAAGACATGAATAGGTTTTATGACGTTGAAGATTTTAAAAAATTAATTAAAATAATAAAAACCAGATTACCTGATGCGTGTATAGCAACAGATATTATTGTTGGTTATCCAAAAGAAAGTGATAAAGACTTTAAGGAATCATTAGATTTGATTACTTGGTTAAAGGCAGATATCTTAAATGTATCTCGCTTCTGGATTCGACCTCAAACAGAAGTTGAATCAAAAGGTTATAAACACTTACCAACTTTATTGATTAAAGAAAGAACAAAAGAAATGACTGATTTATTTAAAGAAATATCTAAACAAGAAAATGATAAATGGAAAACTTGGCAAGGTCAAGTTTTGATAAGTGAAAAAGGAAAAAACAATTCACTCGTCGGTAAAAATGATTCGTATAAACAGGTTGTGTTTCATTGTGAAGAAGTTTTAAAGAACAAACTTAAACTTGGAGATAAAGTAATCGCAAAAACTCAATCCCTGGATAGATATCATATTAATGGTGAAGTTTGTTAGCAAGTTAATGAAAAAGAATTTTATTAAAATAGCTCATTAAAAACATTTATAAATATTTTATTTAATTTGTGTAATATGAATTTAAAATCTAAAGTGTGGAGTAATTTATTTCTACTTGTTCCTGTTTTAATAAGTTTATATTTTCACTTATTTTTTCAAGCCATGTTAATTTTTTCTCTGATAATATTTTCTTCTTTATATCATTTTTACGAAGAAAAACGATTCGATTTAATCGATAAAAGTAGCATACACACTAATCATTAATAATTTATATCTTTGTTATCTTTCAAACTTTAAATTACCCTATTTTTTATTAACATTAATATTTGTGTTTATTGGATTTTATTTTTTCTTTATTAAAAAGAAAGATGATTATGAATGGCACATTTCTTGCGCATTGATCACTTTATTTTGTATTTTAGGATATGTATTATAAGAATTCTCGTAATATTGGCAGAAAAGGGTATAATAAATTAAATTACTACTTTAAACATGTCAACTATGCAAAATCTTTATAAAGTAATTAAGCAAGATTATATTAATTCTCAGATATAAATTGATAAGTAATACTCTATTGAGAACATAAGTTACGGGAATTGGTGTTTAGATGACCATTATAAAAAAACTGGAGATGAAAGGGTTTAAGTCCTTTGCAAACAAAACAGAATTATTATTTGGTAATGGCTTTAACTGTGTTTTAGGACCAAATGGCTCAGGTAAAAGTAATGTTTTTGATGCACTTTGTTTTGTCCTTGGAAAATCGGGTGCAAAAGGTTTAAGAGCTGAAAAAACAGCTAATCTAGTATATAATGGTGGTAAAACAAAAACACCTTCTAAAAATGCTGAAGTTAGTATTTATTTTTCTAATGAACATGAAGAATTTCCAATTGAAGGAGATGAAATTAAAATATCTAGAATCGTTAATAAAACCGGTCAAAGCAAATACAAAATAAATGATAAGACAATGACCAGAGGCCAGATTCTTGAATTATTGAGCGCTGCTCGAATAAATCCTGATGGTTATAATATAATTCTACAAGGTCAAATAACTCACATGATTGAAATGTCTTCTGAACAAAGAAGGAAAATGATTGAAGAAATAGCAGGCATATCTATTTATGAAGAAAAGAAAAAAAAAGCAATACGAGAATTAGATAGAGTTGAAGATAGATTAGTAGAAGCAGATGTTATACTTGCTGAAAGAGACACTTATATTAAAGAATTAAAAAAAGATAGAAATCAAGCAATGAAATTTAAAGAACTTGATGAAAAAATTAAAAAAAATAAACTCACATTATTAAATTATAAAAAAAATTCAAATGAAAGTAAACTTAAAAACGCAGAATCCAAAATAATTGCTATTACTAATAATAATAATTCTTTAAAAGAAAAAATTGAAAAGAATAAGGAAATAATAAGTTCTAAAAATAAACAAGTTGAAAATATAAATAACGAAATAGAAGAAAAAGGTGAAAAAGATCAAGTTAAACTTCATAAAGAAGTTGAAAAACTTCGTATTGATTTAGCTTTAAATAAACAAAGAATTGAAACCTTAAGTTCAGAAGTTGATAAAATTAATTTAAGAAAAGAAGAATTATCTTTAAATCTTATAGAAATAAAAAGTAAAGTCAAAATTATTGATGCTCAGAAAAAAGAAAAAGCTGAAACAATCAAAATAAAAGACGGTGAAATAAAAAACATAGAAGCGGCAATATCTAATTTTAAGAAAAAACATAATGTTGATTCTGCAGCCGAAGTGGATAAAGAAATTTCTGAATTAGATAAAAAAGCAGACGTTCTTCAAGAAGAATTACATGTTCTTAGAGAAGAACAACAGAATGTAATGCGAGAAAAAGATAGAGTAGAAATAATGCTTCAGAGTATAGACGAAAAAATAGAAAAAGTCTTGAATATAAGTAAGGAAAATAAAGAAAAGGTTGAAGAACTTAAATCAAACAAAGAAAGATTTAAGCAAACAACAAAAGAATTAAGCACAGAAATCTCTGAAAATTCTAATCTTGCTCTTCAATTAAGTAATGCAAGGTCCAAATTACTCAGTAAAAAAGAAGAAGAATCAAAAGTAAGAGCAAAATCTTCTAATATTAGAGATGCTATTGCAGGTGGAAGAGCAATTCAAGGAATACTTGAGAATAAAGATAAGTTCAGAGGAGTTTATGGAACAGTGTCTGAACTTGGAAACGTTAAAAGCAAATATTCTCAAGCATTAGAAATTGCGGCAGGTGGTAGAATTCAAAGCATAGTTGTTGATTCTGTGAAGACTGCTGCTGCATGCATAGATTTTTTGAAATCAAAACAATTAGGTGTTGCAACATTTTTACCAATTGACAAATTAAATGCACCCTTCATAAAAACAGAGTTAAGAACTATGAAAAAACAAGGCGTTCATGGTCTTGCAGTTGATTTAATTGAATATGATGCTCAATTCAAAAAAGTATTTTCATATGTTTTTGGTAATACTTTAGTGGTTGATGATATTGAAACTGCTAAAAAAATGGGTGTTGGTGGAACATCTGGAACTAGAATGGTAACTCTTTCAGGCGATCTAATAGAAGCAAGCGGTGCAATGCGAGGCGGTCATAGAGTTAAAAGAAGAGGTCTAGGATTTCAGGAAAAAGAAACATCTGAACAACTAGAAAGATTAGAAAAACAAATTAATGATATTGAAATAACAATTAGAAGTCTTGAATTCAAAAAAGAGGCAAACGAAGAAACAATTCAAAAACTCAGAATTGAAAAAGCAGAATTAGAAGGAGACATAATAAGACTTGAAAAAACACTTCATGTTGATTCTGATGATTTTGACGCAAATAATAAAGTAAAAGAAAATTTAAAGACAAGTGATAAAGAACTCGATTCTAAACTTGATAAAATTCAAGATAAAATATCTGATAAAACTAAAGAACTGACTCAGATAAAAATTAAAAGACAGGAACTAAGAGAAAAGATAAGCCAACTTACAAATCCTACTAAATTAGCAGAACTTAATACTTTAGAAGAAAAACGAACTGAATTAAAAATGGAAATACTTCAAATTCAGGGAGAATCAAAAAATTTGGTATCTGAAGAAACCAGTATTCTTAAACCAGAGCTTGAAAATATTGAGAAAATTCTAAAACAGCATGAAAAAGAAAATCAAGATTTTGTTACCGAGAAAAAAGATTTAGCTTCACTCATTAAGAAACAAGATAAAGAGCTCTTAGAAAAAGAAAAAGTAGAGAAAAAGTTTTATGCACAATTTAAAGAGCTTTTTAATAAAAGATCAAAAATGACTGATGAAATATCAAAACTCGAAAGTCAATTATTTGATAGTTCAACCACAATTAGAGTTAATGAAGAAAAAATAAATGCTTTTAACATAGAAACAGCCAGAATAAAAGCAGAAATTTCGGGTCTTGAAGAAGAAATGAAACAATTTGAAGGGATTGAGCCATACAAAGAAAAAGAACAATCTAAAATTGAATCTGAAATAAGACAATTTGAAAAAATGGCTCAAGATATGGGCGCTGTTAATATGAAAGCTCTTGAAATATACGACCAAGCAGAAAAAGAGTTTAAATCTCTTCTCGAAAAGAAAACTTCTTTAGCTAGAGAAAAAGGAGATGTTCTACTTTTGATAAATGAAATTGATTCTAAGAAAAAAGAAATATTCATGATTACTTATGATGTTATAAATAAAAATTTCAAAAGAATATTTTCAACCTTAAGTAGAAAAGGAGATGCTTCAATGTATTTAGAAAATGAAAATGATATTTTTGAAGCAGGTCTTAGTATAAAAGTAAGACTTAGTGGAAAAAGGTTTTTAGATATTAGATCATTATCAGGTGGAGAAAAAACAATGACTGCACTCGCATTTTTGTTTGCTGTTCAGGAACATGAACCTGCATCATTTTATGTTCTTGATGAAGTAGATGCTGCTCTTGATAAACATAATTCAGAAAAGCTTGCACAACTAGTTAGAGATTATAGTATTCATGCACAATATATTGTGGTAAGTCATAATGATTCTATAATCACAGAAGCAGATGATTTATTTGGTGTTTCTATGAACGAACACGGCATAAGCAAAATAACTACTTTGAAACTTTGATTCTTTATTAAATAAATTAGATCTGCCCTTATCCGCAACCTAAATGTTGCGGTATCGAAAAAAAAGGATGTTCATACAAAAACAAGTTTTTGAGCATTAAACAAAAGTTTAATAGTCACAAAAAAACATACATCAACAACCTAAATCTTCGATTTCAAAAACCGCTGGTTTTTGCATAGGTTATAGTATTAGCGTTTTTGAGAATGATAAATTTAGTCTTAGATTAAACTAGTTTAAAAAAAATAAAAAGAAATAAATGAACATACTCATTTTAATAAAAAAAATTCGCTGTTCGTCGCATCCAAAACCTAAAGGTTGGAGTATTAACGCTCCTCACTAAAAAACGAATTTTTGAAATTGTGCCACTGCAACTTGAAGGTCGGGGTATTATGCCCCTGCGTTCCACAATAATATATTGAAAGAAAAAAAAAGAATTAATTAATTGGAACAAGTTCGATAATACAATTATCAGGATCAACAACCTCTAAAATAAATCCTTCGGGAATGCAACAAACATTCTTTTTTTCTTCTATATTAATGAAGTTAAAAAAATAGTAAGGAGTTCCATAACATGCTTCCCAAGTAACAACAAATTCTGGAGGACAAATAACTTCACACTCACAAGGTAAATTTTTTACACCATACCACCTACCTTGAGTTGATGTAGCAACTAATTCTATTTTTGTTGTTCCAAAATTAGCATCAAAGTCCAAACCGTTATCACAAAACCTTGAATGAGTTATAGTTGCATTTGGCTCAATATGAGAACCAATTGAATTATTATACGCTTCAGAAATAAAACCCGTAGCGTTATCATTAAACACAAGACCATTACCTTGATTTTGCAATGCTTCAATACCAAAACTAGACGCATTATTATTTAATACAAAACCCCCACCAAAATTTCCTTTAGCTAAAGAATTAGAAACAAAAGAAAAATCAGACAATACAAAACCAACATCCTCATTCATAGAAGCCGAAGAATTAACAACACTAGCATTTTCTTCCAAAACATAACCTTTTTCTTTATTCAAATAAGAATCACAATTAACAGCAGAACTTAATCCTTGTAATAAAAAACCAGATTCGTTATTATGCCTTGAAATCGAATTTGTAACTAAACCACCAAACTCAGCATAAAAACCATGTTCGCCATTGTATTCTGAAATAGAATTATAAACTTGCATAGGCGGTGAGTCTTCAAGTTCCCATTCTTCCAAATAAAACCCATAACCCCAATTATTATAAGCTCTACCATTCTCAACTAAAGCAGAATTCTCAACTCTGAATCCCATGTAATTAAAATTTGATTCTACATTATTTGCTTTAGCATAACGAGTTATTCTCACACCATAATAACTATTATGATTAGCATGAGAATCAATTAAATTATAATCAGTATTTTCGACAAGCCCCCCAACAGAAATACCTCTGTGATTGTAATTAGCTTCTAAATTAACACCTTTAGAATATTTTATATACATTCCTGTACCGCCATTATAATTAGCAACAGAATCATAAATATGTGAATCATCATAAGCATTTATTCCTGTACCAATATTATAATTAGCCTCAGAATCATAAATGTATGAAGAGTAAGATCTAATCCCTAGCCGAACATTATAGTTTGCAGTGGAATCGTGTAAGTTAGAATTAGAATATATTCTTATGCCTTCGGTATTGTAATTTGCAATATTATTATATCCTTCTGATTCAAGTAAATATATCCCTATAAAATCGTCAAGATTGTTTATAACTTCATTAGTATAAACGACAGATTCATAACTAGCCTTTATACCAATAGCAGAATTAATGTTATATATTTGTTCATTATGACCTATATCAAACTGTGCATTAAAATAAGGAGATATTTCATTATCATGTACATGATTATTTGTTATTTCAGAATAATCTGTTTGTAAACCTACAAAAACATTATTCTGAATAGGTTCCATTAATTCTAAAGCAGAATCAATAAAAGCTTTATTAGCATAAATTTCATTGTTTTGAAATAAATTATTTTCTCCTGCCCAGAAATATATGCCTTTCCACCTATTGGCATTAAAATGATTAAAATTTACAGAATTATCATAAATTTTAACTTCTTCAATTAAAGCATTATTTGTTATACCACCATAAATACCATACCAACCACAATCAAAATCAACTAAAAAATTAGAATTTATATCATGTATTGCATTATTTGTAAATCTTGCATTACTAACTCCTGGCCAATCAACATAAAAACCTTTCCAAATTTGTAAATCAACAAAATCTAGATTCATATGATGAAGAGAATTACTTGTGAGAACAGAATTATAAGAATAAGCATCAACATAAAACCCCACAAATACTTGAACATAATTAGCAGCATCTTCTTGAATATTAATATTGTGTATTTCAGAATTAGAAACTGAAGATCTATCTCTTAAAACAAACCCCACCCATCTATCATGAGCAACAAAGTTTTGTCCATCAACATAGCATTCATCTGCCTCAGTATTGTGATTTAATGCAATTCCATATTTTACTCTATCAAATGTAGATGTTTCAATTCTAGAATCAGAAATTAGTTCATAACCAAGCTCCCTATTTTTTACTTTACAATTTTTTATTATTACATTTTGTTGAGCTAGTAGAACAGGATTTTCATTTTCAAAATTTAATCCATCAATCTCATAACCATTACAATCAAAAACCAAATCTCCAACTATTCCTTCTAAAACAAGAGTATAAGAAAAATCAATATCTTCAGTTAAAGTAAAAGTTCCAAAAGGTCTTGACAAATAAGCAAATCCGTCAGAAGTAATTAACAAACTATCGAAAAAGTCTTGACCAGTATTGTATTCATATTTATTGGCCGGATCTTCTTCAGGATTATTACGAGTATTTTGTAAATTTTTAGGAATCTCTGTTCTTTCTAAACCCATATCAATTTTTTTAGGTTCCTTATCATTAAGCTTAAGGCTTTGAGCATACAATTCTTCTTCAAGTGATTCTAAATTCTCAAAATCAGTATCATTTAATTCCTTTAATTGAGAATTTTCATATTGAATATCTTGAGATATTATATCCGAATTTGGAATATTATCCTTTGATTTAATCAATTTAGAACTATCAAGATTCTTAGCAGAAAACACTTCACCACCAATATTAACATCAGAATCCAAATCTAAACCATTCAAATAATTTATCTTACTAGAAGAAATAATTCCAATCACTGCAACAAGAGCCACAACACAAACAATCAACACAACAAACAAAGAACTTTTATCATTATTTTTCGAAGATACCATTTTAATATATATTTTAGATTACAAGTTTATAAAAATTCCCCTAAAAAATAATATTCTTAAGCAAAATTATCTCACTGAACTTTGATTCTAAACAAAAAAAAGAATATATTAAAAAAGAAAAAAAATTAATTCACATGAACAAGTTCTATTTCACAATTTTCTGGATCTGTCACTTTTAATATGAAACCTTCAGGAATACAACAAACATTCTTTTTTTCTTCTATATTAATGAAATTAAAGAAATAGTAAGGTGTTCCATAACACTCTTCATTAGTCATAATATATTGTGGAGGACAAATAACTTCACACTCACAAGGTAAATTTTTTACACCATACCATCTACCTTGAGTTGATGTAGCAACTAATTCTATTTTTGTTGTTCCAAAATTAGCATCAAAATCAAGACTATTATCACAAAACCTTGAATGAGTTATGGTTGCATTTGGCTCAATATGAGAACCAATTGAATTATTATATGCTTCGGAAATAAACCCCGTAGTATCATCATTAAACACAATACCATTACCTTGATTTTGCAACGCTTCAATACCAAAACTAGACGCATTATTATTTAATACAAACCCTCCACCAAAATTTCCTTTAGCTAAAGAATTAGAAACAAAAGAAAAATCAGATAATACAAAACCAACACCTTCATTTATAGATGCAGAAGAATCATTAACAGTAGCATTTTCTTCTAAAACATATCCTTCAGCCCCATTCAAATAAGACTTACAATCAACAGCAGAACTCAAACCTTGTAATACAAAACCCGACTCATTATTATTTCTAGAAATAGAATTATTAACTAAACCACCAAACTCTGCATAAAAACCTGTTTCACCATTATAATCAGAAACACAATTACGAACCTGCACAGGAGGAAAATCCTCACAAAGTTCCCACGCATTTAAATAAAAACCATGCTCACTATTAGCATAAGCCCTGCTATTCTCAACTAAAGAATAATCTTGAAGCTCAAATCCACGCCAATTAAAATTAGAGTCAATATTATAAGACTTAGCAAAATAAAAGCTTAGTAACCCATCATTATTATTATAATATGCATGAGAATCAACTAAATTATAATCAATAATATCTTCATCAAAAGATCCCACAATAAAACCTATAATTCCATTATGATTAGCTTCAAGATCAAATCCAAAAGATTGCCATAAATTTGCACCAATCCATTCATTATAGTTAAAATGAGAATTTAAAACATAAGATTCATCATCAGCATAAATTCCCACAGCATTATTATTAGCTTCACAATGTTCAAGCATTGAAGCATACGACATTATTCCTTCCCAATAATTATGATTTGCCCAAGATTCATATAAATAAGAATCACCATACAACTGGATGCCAAGTTTATTATACGACGCATAATTATTATGACCTGTCGAATTGGACATAGCTATACCTACAACATGATCTAAATTATTCCGCACAACATTATAATTCAACACACTATTTTGTGCAGTTATACCCATTGCATCATTACTATTAATAAAAGCATAATTTTCTTGAATTTCTATATAGTAATTGAAAAATGAAGAAACTACATTATCCCGAATTTCATTATTGGTTATTTGAATATGACTCCCATCAATTCCATGAAATCTATTTCCAATAATATCTTCTCTAAGTGGGTAAGGTGAATCAATATCAAATTCATTATTATAAATTTTATTATTGTCCAACATAATTAGAGAATCGGTCCAAGCGCCTATTCCAATCCAAGAATTATAATTAAAATGATGAAAATTAACACTATTAGAATAAATTTTGGAGTTTTCAATCATAAAACCATCAGAATAAAGTACATAAATACCCCCCCAAAAATAAAACTCAGAATCACTCATAAATTGAACATTTACATTAAAAATTGAATTAGAATCTAATAGTCCGTTAGTTACAGACTGACCAAAAAATCCATAAAATTCTTCTAAATTTTCAAACTCTAAATGAAGATCATGAATGGAATTATTACGAAGAACAACATTTTCTGAAAAATCAGCAATATAAAATCCTATTAATGTTTCAACATAAGTATGAGCGTTTTGATAAATATTAATATTTTTTATGTTTGAATTCACTATTGATGAACTATCTCTCAGAACAAAACCTACCCATTCATCTTCATCAAGAAATACTTGACCGTTAACATAACATCCATCTGCTTCTGAGTTATCATTCAACACCGCGCCATATTTTACGTGGTCAAATGTTGATGTTTCTATTCTTGAATTGGTGTTTAATTCATATCCAATCATTCGATTTGTTACTTTACAATTTTTCATTATAACATTTTGTTGAGCTAGTAAAACAGGATTTTCATTTTCAAAATTTATTCCATTAATCTCGTGTCCATTACAATCAAAAATTAAATTTCCAGAAGTTCCTTCTAAAACAAGAGTGTAAGGAAAATCAATATCCTCAGTCAAAATTATTGTTCCATAAGATAAAGAAAGATAAGCAAATCCATTATTAGTAATAATTAAGTTACTAAAAAAATCTTCTCCGACTTCATATTCATATTTATTAGCAGGATCTTCAAGAATGTTATTTTCACCCCTCAAAGGCTTAGGAACTTTAGTTCTAACTAAATCAATAGAAAAAATAGGTTTATTATCATCAAACTCAAAATCGTTATCTGCATAACCCCTCTTTTCATAAAACTCTTCCCAATCATTATAATTATCAAACTTAACCGCTTCACCTTTTTTCATAAGAGAAGAACTAGGTTCAAGATCATTAAGAGGAACCTCTTTATCTTTTACAATACCAAGAGAACTATCAAGATTTTTAGCAGAAAACGCTTCACCACCAATATTAACATCAGAATCCAAATCTGAACCATTCAAATAATTCATCTTGTTAGAAGAAATAATTCCAATCACTGCAACAAGAGCCACAACACAAACAATCAACACAACAAACAAAGAATTTTTATCATTATTTTTCGAGGATACCATTTTAGTATATATTTTAGATTAGTAGTTTATAAAAATTCCCCTAAAAAATGATATTCTTAAGAAAAAAACATTACTTTGAAACTTTAATTCTAAATCAATTAACGTATTTCCAGAATAATTCTTTGTGTATTACAGAGCTCTGTTGGTTGCTATGCAACCAAATTTTAACCATGAAATGCAATGATTTTGTGATTTACACAAAATACATTTCGCTTTATTTTGCTCCAAGGCAATACTTTTTGTTATTTTGAATACACACTTGAATCCATCAACTTTTTAAAGTCTGAGTTCTGATAAGAGAATATGGATTTATTAAGTTATACATTATGGGGAAATACGGTTTTAAATTACTTAATATTTATTAGTTTAGTTTTAGCATCATATCTTGCTGCATGGATATTTGCAGTCATATTTGAAAAAATCATAAAGAAAGTATATGAAAAAACAAAAACAAAACTTGATGACATAATATTTCTTGCATTAAAAAAGCCCATTAAGTTTGCAATATTTCTTGCAGGTATTTACTTTAGTCTTGGTTATATCATTTTAAGTGAAGGATTTGCACCATTCAAAAAAACAATTTTTGCAATATTATGGTCTATAACTTTTGCTTGGGCGGCACATAAAATTGTTGTTGGCTTAATAGATGATTATTGGATGCCAAAAGCAGAAAAAAAACAAAAGTCTTCAGCACACCAATTTATTCCAATAATAAAAAGAGCGGTTCTTGCGATTCTGTGGGTTATAGCAGCAATATTTATATTGAATAATGCAGGAATAAATGTTACTTCTTTAGTTGCGGGTGTTGGAATTGGTGGAATCGCAATTGCCTTTGCGCTTCAAAGCATTCTTGAAGATATGTTTTCAAGTTTTTCTATTTATCTTGATAAACCCTTTGAAGTAGGTGATTTCATTGTTATAGGTACTGATAGTGGAACTGTTAAAAAAATAGGTGTTAAATCTACAAGATTACAAACTCTTCAAGGTCAAGAATTAATTATGTCTAATAAAGAATTAACAAATGCCCGAGTTCAAAATTATAAAAAAATGCAAAAAAGAAGAGTTGTTATGACTCTTGGAGTCGTCTATGGAACTAAATTAAATAAGCTAAAAAAGATTCCTGAAATAATAACTGATATATTTAAGTCTGTTAAAAAAGCAGACCTTTTAAGAGTTCACTTTATAGAATTTGGAGACTTTGCATTAAAATATGAATTAGTATTTCATATAACATCTCAAGATTATGATATTTACAGAGATACAAACCAAGAAATTAATTTCAAAATAGTTGAAGAATTTGAAAAAGCAAAATTAGAAATAGCTTATCCGACTCAAACGTTATATGTTAAAAAAGCATAGTTTTCTTATATTTTTTATTGAGTTTGAATTGTAAAACCACAACAACTTGTTTTAATAATTTCAACCGAATAATTATTTCTTTTTATCATTACACTTCCACATTTAGGACAGAATGTAATGTTTTCTGAATTAACATTACCTAAAAATACAAAATTCAAATACTTTTTGCAGATCCTTTGTGCTGCTAACAGAGTTTTCAATGGTGTTGGAATCATATTATTTAATTTATACATTGGAAATGCTCTTGATAAATGAAGAACAGTATTTTCCCCCACATTGTCTTTAATCCACTTTGCCATGAGTTCTATTTGTTCAAGAGAATCATTTTTACCAGAAATAATTAAATTTGTTAATTCTACATGTATTTTATTTTCTTTTAATATTTTAATGGTTTCAAGAACCGGATTTAATTTTGCAGAGCAAAGCTCTTGGTAAAATACATTATCAAATGATTTTAAATCTATATTTGCAGCATCAATATATTTACATAATTCAATTAAAGGTTCTTTATTGATAAATCCATTAGAAACTATCACACATTTAATATTATTGTCTTTTGCGAGTTTTGCAATATCTAACATATATTCATAAAAAATGATTGGTTCATTATATGTAAATGCAATTAGTTTTAGGTTTTTTTGGATTAAGAGATTAATTATTTCTTTAGGCATTAGAATTTCCAGTTTTTCTGATTCTTTTGCAACATCTGCTTGAGAAATATCATGATTTTGACAGAATTTGCATTTAAGATTGCAACCAAATGTTCCTACAGATAATATGTTTTCTTTTGGATAAAAATGAAATAAGGGCTTTTTCTCTATTGGATCAATAGAGATGCTAACGGGTTTACCCCAAGTCAAAGAGTATAATTTTCCATTTTTATTAATTCTACTATTGCACAATCCAGTCTTTTCATTCATAATCTTACAATTATGAGGACAGAGTGCACATTCTAAATAATTATCTTTTGTTGAATAATATTTACATTCTTTTAATTGAATATTGCTCATATTATTGTGATAAATACACAAAATTTAAAAAAGTTATGAGAAAACAAAGATATAATAAGATGAATAAAGCAAAACACATAGCAATAATCCTTGATGGAAATAGAACATATGCACAAAAATTACAGAAAAAACCTTGGGAAGGACATAGTTTGGGATTGAAAACACTCAAAGTATTTCTAGATCAAGTTAAAGAATTAGAGATGGAAGAACTAACGCTCTATGCCTTTTCAGTACAAAATTTTGAAAGACCTAAGATTGAAGTTGATTATCTTCTCAAATTATTTGAACAGGAATTAGCTAATGAATTAGGAAAAGACTTTGAAAATCTAGAAAAAAACCAAGTGAAAGTTAAGTTCTTAGGTAGAATACAACTATTTCCTGAATCTTTACAAAAAAAAATGCGTGAATTAGAACAAAAAACCAAAGATTTTAATAAATTCAAACTTAATTTAGCAATGGCTTATGGTGGTAAAGAGGAACTTATTGACAGTTTTAAAGCTATTTATGATAAAATAGTTTCAGGTAAAATAAAAAAACAAGACATAAATGAAAAACTTATTTCAGATCATCTCTATATTAACTCAGAACCCGACATGATTATTCGAACAGCAAATAAAAAAAGAACTTCAAATTTTTTAATTTGGCAATCAACTTATAGTGAATGGTTTTTTCTTGAAAAAACTTGGCCAGAATTCACAATTGAAGATTTAAAGCAATGTATTAAAGAGTTTTCTACTAGAAAAAGAACTTTTGGTAAATGATTTTTAAAAATTAGGTGATAAAATGACACAATTAAATAAATTAGATAAAACGGTTATTATTTCAATACTTGAAAAACAGATTGAAATATTAGATGAATTAGAAGATTTACCTACAAACATTCTTGAGAATTTTGCTACGGATATAAAATATGAAAAAGTTCTAAAAGATATAATAAAAAAACTCAAGAATTAATTTCATCTAAATATGTTTAAAATCACAGTCCATATATTCTGTATAAAATTAAGTTGCTGATAAGCTCCTCCTGCCAGGTTTTTTGCAGTACTTATTTTTTCAGCTTTTTCCTTTTTTAATACTTTTTCTGGGAGGTCTTCTACTTTTTCATCTTTTAAACAATTTATTAAATAATCATCTACAATTTTACCATCAATGTTTAATTTGACATCACTAATACAACTTACTAATTTGTCTATATCTTCAGGATCGTATCTTTCTCCACCATTACAAGGAAACTCTTCAATCATTCCCGCTGAGTATCTAAGAATTAAAGCTGCATCATATGCATCTATAATATCATTACAATCAACATCTGCAGCCACTAATTGCCATTCTTCAAAATCAGTATCGATTAGTGTAACATACTCTAAAACCAAACTGGAATCATATGAGTTAATGTTATTATTTCCATCAATATCTCCTTTTAGAAATAGGGAGCTAGATGTATCATAGGTTCCAGTATTGTAAAGATTTTGCATATACATTGGCCATTGCATATTTTCAGGATAATAGGGATATTCTAAATCTAAAACATATATAAAGTATTCTCCATAAATTTCACGATCACTTACAATTAGTTCCATATCCCCATCTAGATCTAAATCATCAACTAATAAAGGACCCTGTATTCTACCATTTAATCGTTTTGACCAAATAGGTGTACCGTCCCCCTCATATAAATATAATTCCTCATTAAAAGCAATAAATATTTCTCCATTTCCATCACCATCAATATCCACTATAATCGGAAACTTATTAGCCCACCCTATTGTATTGTACACTGGCCATCCATCCACATTATTTCCGTTTTGATGATACGCATAACATCTACGGTCTCCACAAACAACAATTTCAAGATCATCATTTTCATCTATATTTCCAATTACTGGAAACCCATATAATGGTTCATTTGTTGATTTTGGCCAACCACTTATCGAAGTACCATTAGAATAGTATCCATATAATTTGCTATCTGAAGATACTCGACTAAAAAAAATTTCCAAATTACTATCATTATTAATATCTGCCATAGCAAGACCTGATATGTGTCCTTGTGGAACTTGTATTGGCCATCCCGATTTTACTGAACCATTTTCTTCAAAAACATATATTTTAGAACCCGTAAGACTTATTATTTCACATTTACCATCAAAATCAACATCATTCGCAGCCACAAAGTGTGAATCGTCTACAAGAGAAAATGTATAAGGCCAACCTTCTAAGTTATTACCTTGATAATCTACTACATAAATTTCAGAATTATTATAGATTTCATCATCCCAATTTTCCTCTCCTTTTGCAAATACAATATCTAAAAAACCATTTCCATCAATATCTCCTAGAGAAATGGTTTGACCAAATATGCTATTGGTTGAACCAAAATAATGAATAGGGAATCCTTCTAAAATATTTCCTTCAGTATCAAAGACATACAAATCACTTCCGTTTAGAAGACTAATTATTTCATCAGCGCCATCATTATTAATGTCACCTATAACTACCCCTGATGGATTTGTTCTAGATTCACTAATTTGATTCTGAAAAAGAATAGAACCATTATCTAAGAACACGAATAAGCCGTTCCTATTTGATTGTAAAATCTCTTTGTGATTATCTTGATTAATATCAGCAGTTTTTTTAGCCATATAGGTGCTTCCGTCCACAGAAACTGGCCAGCCTTCTAGAAATAAAGAATCATGCTCCAAAATTATATTCAAAGTTTCCTCTTGATTTTCAGCAATATTTATGGTTGAATTCCAATCGTACCTAGCACAATGTGAAACTTTTATCTCTCTTTCTCCAGTATTTAACTCAAATTCGATAGGTGTTTGACCTCGATAAAACCAACTGTCAATATTTAAATCTCTAACATAAACTTTTGCATGATTTGGTTGAGTTTCTATAGATAAAAAACCTGTTTCTTCAGTGTTTTCTCCACAATTTTCAAAAATTGTTTCATTTGAATCATCACAATCATATACTAAATCATTACACTGAGGACACGTATCTGGTTTTTCTCCAATCCCCCAATAACAGTATCCATCGTTATCTGTATCTGTACATAATCTAAGGGGATTTTCTAAAATTTCATTGAGATATTCAGGTTCTATTTCAACATAGGCATAGTATTTAGCTATATTAACCTCTCCCATTCTAATTTTAAAATAGCCCGCTTCACCCCAGTTTTCACCCCAAGAATTTTTGACAATCCAATATTCTGTACCATCATAAATTCCAAATCCAACAATTAAAACTGCGTGACCACCCATAAATCTGGAATAAGTATTGTAATAAATTCCACCTTGATAATTATAAAAATCTGAATAAACATACATTCCAACTGTAAGTGGTCCAAATTCCATTAATGCTTCTTTAATATCATCTATCGTTAAATCTGGACTTTCATAGTAATTAATTCTCCAAGCAGAATCTTGCCAGTTAGTACATTTATTATTACAATTATTGTTGGTCGCAGTATACTGAAAACAATCTTCAGTAGCAACGCCTGTAGTCTGAAAGTAATTTTCAAAAATATCTTCAATTTCGGAACTCCACACACCACTACAACCATTATCAGTAAAACAAGAAACTAAATCTTGTTCAGATAAATCAAAATCTAGACTTGCATTATTATAGTATATGTTAATTCCTGACTCTAACGCAGCTATAGCTGAGAAAGCCCAACAACTACCACAGCCTCCTTGATTTTTAACGGGAGTTGTATAATCTAATCCTCCATGCCTGTTTCTCCAATCAAAAAAATCAGGTAAATCTCTATTTCGTGTGCTGCGTGCACCTTTTTTTGTTTTTTGGTTAATTTCCTGAATTTCTTCATCAGTTAATATTAATCCAAGACGCTTTATTTTTTCACTATCTGATAATCTTGAAATCTCAGTTTCTCCTGCAACCCATAAATTACCTTCTCTTTCAAGTTTTTGCTGAAGTTGAAGAAGTTTTTCATCTGATGATAATTGATTAACTGTTTTTTCTTCCAAATTGTCAGGAATTGCTTCTGCAGTTACATTCTCAATCATTATGAAAGTAATAATTATTAGAATTAGTATTATTATATTCAGACTTACTTTTTTATTCATATAAAAGCACCTCAACGTTATATGTCAACTAATTAGAACTAATATTTTATAAATTTTCCCAACCTATTTAATAATTCCACTTATAATAGATTGTAAAATATGAAAAAGTTCTAAAAGATATAATAAAAAGACTCAAGAATTAAGCATTAAAAATATTACCTAAGTCTGGTAAAATAATTATCGATTAAATAGTTTAATTTTGTTTAGAACAAAGATTAATTCTATTAACATTGCAGAACTCCACGTTTGATTTAAACAACCTTCAGCTTTCAAATATGCTGCAGAACTTATTTCTGAACAAGAACCTAAAACTCCATTAAAATACATATCATTTATTGAAGCATCAAAAATCTTATCTATGATAGAAGAATAAGCTTTATTATCTACAAGATAAAGTTGTATTGCAGCCATATTATTGACAAAAAACCAAGAATCTCCTCTATGATAACTTTTATTATTTTGACCTGAATGATTTTCAGTAAATAACTTATTGGTTTTATCTATTGAAGAAAATCCACCCCATTCAAGCCAAAGCCGTTTAGATACATAATCAAAAGCAGTTTTCCATTCTTCATCACTAAATAAATGAGGATAAACATATCTTGCAATAAATAAATTAGGTCTTGCAATAAAATATCGTTCTTCATCTGTAACATAATCCGCAATAAGACCCTTAGAATGAAATCTTTCATGAACTTTCTTTAATAAATTCTCTTCAAGTTTTGAGTAATGAACAGGAAATTTTATGTTAATGAACAAGTAAAGCAACCGTAAAGTTTTAAATATTGCAAGACTTAATGCTTGTATTTCTATGCAATAACCCGTTCTTCCTGAATCATCATAATCTGTATCCATCCAAGTCTCGTTTTTTCCTGAATAAATAAGATTATTTTTCATATTTTTTTCAATATAGTTATCAATTATTCTTTCAAATTTAATTCTTAATTTTTCAAGAGATTCATAAGTATAGTATTCAAACAAAATATTTTTCTCTGATAATGTAAACAAAAGATCATAATATCTTTTGAAAAACCAACCTGTGCTGTCTATTGATTTTAACTCTGAAAAAGGAATTCTAGAATTTAAAAGTCCTTTTTCATCAAAGAATTTCAAGTATTTATTTAAAATATTCTTTACAACATCATATTTTTCTAATAAAATTAATGAACCTACAGATATAAGTGTGTCCCTTGTCCAGAACTGAAAAAACCAAGGCCATCCTGCAAACAAATTAGTTAGTTGTGTGTGTTTTATAGGTATTGTATGAAAATTTAAATTAAGTGAATTTACTGCAGTATTTAATTCAGGTAAATATTGAAATTCTGAACTTTCTTTATTATCTTTAAGAATATTAAATTCGTAAACATTTTTTCTTAAAGAATATTCATTTTTAGAATAAAAATGAAGTTTTTCTTCACATTCAGTTTTATTTTTACCATGTGCAAAAATAATGGTTGCCTTTTTATTAAGTAACATAAAATTTATTGCTCTGTTAACATATCTTGTTCCAGAATATCCCCTATCAGAATCCATTTTGTAAAATTTAGAAATCCAATTGTTTTTTGCAGTTAAAGAATTTTTATCAATTCCTTTGATTAGTATTCCTAAGTAAATTTCATATTCTTTTTCACTTAAAGTATTATCAGTATATTTTTCATATTTTACTATAACCATATTATCTTCAACTTCAAAAGAATATATTCTACCTTTTTCAGGACTTGAATCTATAAATCTCATATCAATATCTATTGACACATAATCTGAGAAATTTTCAATATCGCATAGTAAAGTGTCTGAAAGAAAATAAGATTGTGTGCTTTGCTTGTTAAAAATAGTAAAACTTCCTTGAGAATTTTCTATTTTATCTGCCGTGTTAAAATAATTAAAATTTATTGAATCGAGTAATTTAAACATTGTGTTGTTCTTAGAAATACTAAACCCCTGATAATGTGTAAGATTATTGGTAATTGAAAAATAAGCACCTTTATTATTACTTAAAAGAGCAAAAACATTATTAGATTGACCACTAATCCTATAATTATTAAACTTATGCTCAACTTTAACGATACTCTCACCCCTTAATTGATTATACATACAATAAATTATAGTCTTTAAATAGTTTATTGTATTATGGTTACGGATTAAATCAATATTTTATTTAATAAGAAATTCACCCATTTGAATTCGTATGCCTGTTCTTTTTGCAATATATTTTGGATTTTTAATATCTAATTCTTCTTCAATATAGTTCTCTAATTGACTTGATTGCTCTTTAGTAAGTTCTGTTATTTCTGGAATTTTATTGTGCGGAACACCAGGCGTATTTTGATATAATTTAATTACTTTACATATAGAAAAAGTATAATAAAATATTATTTGATTGTAGTTTGTTCCTGCACCTTTATGACAAGCGTTACAAATAACTTTATACCAAGTATTACTTTCATATTTCATATCAATTACTAGGTACAACTAAGTTATATAATTTTCTCTAAATATATCAAATTTAGAATCACTTCTTTTTATTGTTTTCTGTGTTGAGGTTGAAAAGAAAATATATTATTAAAACAATACCGCCAAGACTAATACATGCATCAGCAAGATTAAACACTGGGAAAAAGCCAAAATCAATATAATCAACAATAAAACCAAAAGTTATTCTGTCAATAATATTGCTGATTGCACCAATTAAAATAAAATGTGTTGCAAGTTTTTGCACAGCTAATTCTTTATAGAAAAATATGATTGCACCAACAATTGCAATTGATAAAAACAATAATGCAATATTGTTTCCTTGAAAAAGTCCCCAACTAACACCCGTATTTTTTAATAATATAAAATTAAATATTGAGTTTTTTGCAGTAACACCGTTTAATGCTAGAATTTTTAATATTCTATCTATTGTTAATATAACTAGAGGAATTATATAAAATTGATGTGGTTGAATTCTTTTGCTCATTTTTTGATTAAATTTACCACATGGGTCTTTTCTTATTTGTATCAAGATTTCTTTCAATATTAAGAATGTGTTGTCGTAATGCATCTAATTCTGATTTGATTAAATCTAATTTTGAATTTATTAATGCAATATCTGTTGATTTGAATTGATCAGAACTTACCTCATTAACTTGAGAAGGACCATCAGAATATCCTCTTTCATGCAAATCATGAATTCCTTCAGGTCTAGAACTTGAACCTTCTCTAAAATTACCCGTATTACTCATATTACTACTATTACCACTAATATCACTATTGCTATTATTGCCACCATTATTTGAATTAAACCCCTCTCCAAAAGAATCAGAACTGGTTGAAGGTGTTGATGAATTACTAAAACTATCTGAAGATGATTCTCCGAAAGGATTTGAATTATCAGTTCCTAGCGGCGCCCCAAGATCTGAACTACTACCAAAAACATCATCATCTTTTTTCTTTTTTCCTAAACCAAACATTTTAACCTCTTAAAAAAGAATTCACAGTCTTAACAATCCATAAAGGAATATTCTGAATAACTTCAAACACAGATCTTTTAGGATAAATTTGAATATTTTTATTTGCAAGATTAGTAATTAATTCTTTTGAATTGATAAATAAGTTTTTAACACCTGTTTCTATTGATTCAACTCCCGAATTTCCAAGAGCATCTTTCTTTACAACAACAATATTTGTATTATCAGCTATAACATCCTTTAATTTGTCAGCGTTAATGTTATTTAGCATATTTGTTAGAGATTCTTTACTTATTACTTGAGTTCCATTCTTATTTATTGATATTCCTTCTAAATTCCCTTCATCATCAACTATAACAAATGTGTTTTTTGATTCTGCAATATCCTTCTTAAATGCTGTTGCATCAATAGTAATCACAACTGCAAAAATAACAAAAGCGATTATTACAATTGCCAAAACAAAGAGAACTGATTTTACTAAACTTTTTATCAGCCAGAACACTATTGCAATTGCTAAAATAATTCCTATAATAGTTAGTATTGTGCTTATCATATTATAACTTTCACATTACTCATTTATAAATATATTCATATCTTTCTTGTAATCATTATTTGCTATTTTAAATTATTTTCCTGATTGCTTATTTAATATGAATTAGTATGGTGTTTATAGAAAAAATATCTAATTACCTCGCAGAGGATTTTGAGCATATGCTCTTATAGTTTTTAATGCATTTGATTCAATTTCTGAAGAATGTGTTTCAAGTGCATCTGGTGAAATCCATTCAAAGCCTTTTGCATTTTCATTTAATTTAACCTCTCCAGAAACATAAGCAACATGATCTATAAAAATTCTTCTACCATTAGGTTCAGGAAATACGTGTAATGGTCTTGAATCAATACTTGCACATAACCCTGTTTGTTTCCAAATTTCTTTTTCAAGTGAATATGATATGTTACCTGCTTTAACTCCACCTCCAACAATTGTGAAGTCTTCTCCCCAAGTACCTGTTTTTATTATCAAAATACGTCTTGCTTCTCCTTTTTTATACTCCTTACTACCATCAACTAAGATTGCTCCAACAGTGGGCTTACTATACGATGAAACTAAATTTTGAACTAATCCTGGTATATTTTCTTCGTTTTTAGGAATAATTGGCAAAGGATAATACCCATTTTTCAGAATATAATCTGCTAAATTTTCAGGAGACCATACAGAATTTTTAGGAACATATATCTGAGGATCTTTAAGATTATGACTAAATAAATATTGAACACCTGCAAATTGATCTATACCCAGTTCATAAGCTGCACTCGGCCCTAATATGTTTTCTGGATTAATATAATAAGAAAATCCTGTTGAACCTAATTTATTGATATTATTTAAATAATATAATTCAACCATTCTAGGGTCTAAACTTTTATCACTTGCTAACTTAACAAATCCGTTAGTTATTCCCATCACTTTAGACATACTAGGTGCAAGTACTTCTATATCTGCTTTAGAAAATATTTCATGTGCTTTCATAATTTCATCAAAATGCTTTCTAAAGCTCCCATGAATAATGCATTTTATTTTATTAGACATATTTATATTAAAATAACCAACATATTAAAAACTTTACCATTTAGTAATGATAACTAAAACTAATTTACTAAATGTTAATCAAGATTTATTAATTTATTATTACCAATAAATCCAAAACATTTATATATTGATAGTGATTCCTAATTAATAATGAGTATTAATAAGGGTGTTGTTAAGAAGAGAGAAACTATCCAGAAAATAAAGATATTTGAATATCTTAGAAATGTTAAAATACATCCAACTGCAGAAACTATATACAAACATGTTAAAAAAGAAATATCAACAATAACCTTAGCAACAGTATACAGAAACTTAAATTTGATGGCAGAAAACTTTGAAATATTAAGATTTGAAGTAAATAAAAAATACCATTATGATGCAAATTTACAAAAACATCAACATTGCATTTGTAGAAAATGTGGTAAAATAACTGATGTTTTTAAAAAAAAAATATCTGATTATGCATTAAAAAACCTGGATAATACAGAATTTAATGCAGAAGAAGTGCAAGTACTTTATTATGGAACTTGTAAAAAATGTGGAGGTAAAACAAAATGAGTAACACAGAAGAAAATCTAAAAGCTGCATTCGCAGGAGAAAGTCAAGCAAGAAATAAATATACCTACTTTGCAAAAATAGCAAGAAAAGAAGGATATCACTATATTGCTAAAATATTTGAAGAAACAGCAGAGAATGAAGTGCAACATGCAAAAGATGAGTTTAAATTATTGAAAGGAATTGGAAACACAGAAACTAATCTTCAAGCCGCAATTGATGGAGAACATTTTGAAACATCTGATATGTATCCTACTTTTGCTAAAAAAGCAGAAGAAGAAGGAAATATGGAAGCTGCAAAACTCTTTAAAGAAATAGCAGAAGTTGAAAAAAATCATGAAAAAAGATTCAAAAAACTTCTTGAATTAGTTAAAAGTAAAACAGTGTTCAAAAAAGAAAAACCAATTAGGTGGAAATGCAGTAAATGTGGTTATATTCATGAAGGAACAGAACCACCCGAAGTATGTCCAAGTTGTAAACATCCAAAAGAATATTATGAACCTGAATGTATGTCTTTTGAGTAGGAGGTAAAAATGGCTAAGAAAAACGGAATATATAAATGTGAGATTTGTGGAAATGTTATCTCTGTAATTGAAGCAGGACCAGGAGAACTTGTTTGTTGTGGAAAACCAATGAACTTACTTGAAGAAAGAACTGCTGAAACAGAGGGAAAAGAAAAACACGTTCCAATTATTGAAAAAACAGAAAATGGAATACTAGTTAAAGTTGGTTCTATTGATCATCCAATGGAAGAAAAGCATCACATTGAATTAATACAATTGATTTCAAAAGATGGTGTTGTAACAGGTAAAAGACTTAAACCAGGAAATCTTCCTCAAGTTGAATTTTGCTGTTTAGCAAGTGTGGAAGGACTAAAAGCAAGAGCATTATGTAATGTTCATGGGCTTTGGATTAGCAATTAATTTTTTCTTTTTTTAATTTTTAATATTATTTATACCATGACAAACAAACAAGAAAAGGAAATTGAGATTGTTATCAAAATTCTTAAAAAACATCTTCAAAATCATCAACTTCCAATAATAGAATTAATTGAAGAACAAACTGATGACCCTGAAAAGGTTTTAATAGGAACTATTTTATCAGCGAGAACTAAAGATGAAGTTACAGCTAGTGCTGTAAGAAAATTATTCAAAAAAGTGAATAAAATTTCTGATTTAAAAAAATTATCTGAAAAAGAAATTCAAAAATTAATTTATCCTGTTGGATTTTATAAAAATAAAGCAAAATATCTTAAGCAACTTCCAATAACATTAGAAAAAGAATTTAAGGGAGTTCTTCCAGATATTGTTGAAGAATTAATTAAGCTTCCAGGTGTTGGAAGAAAAACTGCTAATTTGGTTATTGCTGTTGGATTTAAGAAACCTGCTTTATGTATAGATATTCATTGTCATAGAATTCCTCAGAGAATAGGTTGGTTAGTTTCAAAAACACCATATGAAACAGAAATGAAATTAAGAAAAAAACTGCCAAAAAAACATTGGATGATTTTCAACACGATATTTGTTTCATTTGGACAGAATTTGTGCAGACCTGTTTCTCCCTATTGTAGTAAATGCCCAATCAAAAAATATTGTAAAAGAATAGGAGTCAAAACTACCCGATGAAAATAGTCAAAAAAATAAATGAACTTAAAAAAAGTCCTTTAAAAAAAATAGTTGACAAAAAATTAACAGAATTTATCAAACTTGGAAAAAAAGAAAATAAATATTGGTTTTCTGAACTCTGCTTTTGTTTATTAACTGCAAATACTTCTGCAGAATTAGGATTGAAAGTTCAAACAGAACTAGGTTACAAAGGATTTACAGAATTTAAAGATGAAGCAGAATTAGCTTTAAGATTGAAAAAAGTTAAATATAGATTTTATAACAGAAGAGCACATTTC